>NZ_JARPUS010000048.1 GCF_029537485.1 Pseudomonas sp. GOM6 | reverse complement strand
AAACCCCCGACCAGCGTGAGCGGGTCGGGGGTTTGGGATAGGAGCTTGACGATGACCTACAACGATTTCACCGAAGACAGTGGCGTACAGGTCGGCGACGTCGCCGCCACCTACATCACCGCAACGATTTCACCGAAGACAGTGGCGTACAGGTCGGCGACGTCGCCGCCACCTACGTCACCGCAACGACTTCACCGAAGACAGTGGCGTACAGGTCGGCGACGTCGCCGCCACCTACATCACCGGGGTGACGCGCAGGTCGATGGTGTCGAGCGTGCCGCCGGCATTGATGACATCCACACCAGCCTGGGTCAG
>NZ_JARPUS010000047.1 GCF_029537485.1 Pseudomonas sp. GOM6 | reverse complement strand
CCCGTCGTCACCGCCGTCGATGACGCACCGACCATCACCGTTACCGCCAACGACTTCACCGAAGACAGTGGCGTCCGTCAGCTTCAACACCAACAGTGATCACTACATCCTGAGCAATGGCCAGGTTGTCCTGACCCAGGCTGGTGTGGATGTCCGATGGTGTCGAGCGTGCCGCCGGCATTGATGACATCCACACCAGCCTGGGTCAGGACAACCTGGCCATTGCTCAGGATGTAGTGACGATGGTGTCGAGCGTGCCGCCGGCATTGATGACATCCACACCAGCCTGGGTCAGTACAACCTGGCCATTGCTCAGGATGTAGTGATCACTGTTGG
>NZ_JARPUS010000046.1 GCF_029537485.1 Pseudomonas sp. GOM6 | reverse complement strand
TTCACCGAAGACAGTGGCGTACAGGTCGGCGACGTCGCCGCCACCTACATCACCGCGGATGCCGAAAATGATGCCGTCACCGTCAGCTTCAACACCAACAGTGGTAGGTGGCGGCGACGTCGCCGACCTGTACGCCACTGTCTTCGGTGAAATCGTTGGCGGTAACGGTGATGGTCGGTGCGTCATCGACGGCGGTGACGACGGGTGGCGTCACCCAGAACAACGATGCCACCAAGACCGGCACCGGCAGCGACACGCCCGTCGTCACCGCCGTCGATGACGCACCGACCATCACCGTTACCGCCAACGACT
>NZ_JARPUS010000045.1 GCF_029537485.1 Pseudomonas sp. GOM6 | reverse complement strand
CCCCCCCCCCCCCCCCCCCCCCCCCCCCCCCCCCCCCCCCCCCCCCCCCGCCCCCCCCCCCCCCCCCCCCCCCCCCCCCCCCCCCCCCCCCCCCCCCCCCCCCCCTCGTTGGCGGTAACGGTGATGGTCGGTGCGTCATCGACGGCGGTGACGACGGGTGTGTCGCTGCCGGTGCCGGTCTTGGTGGCATCGTTGTTCTGGGTGACGCGCAGGTTCACCGCGGATGCCGAAAATGATGCCGTCACCGTCAGCTTCAACACCAACAGTGCTCACTACATCCTGAGCAATGGCCAGGTTGTCCTGACCCAGGCTGGTGTGGATGTC
>NZ_JARPUS010000044.1 GCF_029537485.1 Pseudomonas sp. GOM6 | reverse complement strand
CACTGTTGGTGTTGAAGCTGACGGTGACGGCATCATTTTCGGCATCCGCGGTGACGTAGGTGGCGGCGACGTCGCCGACCTGTACGCCACTGTCTTCGGTGAAGTCGTTGGCGGTAACGGTGATGGTCGGTGCGTCATGCCATCGAGGCCGGGCGTTTCAATGATGAAATCACCCCGATCCTGATCCCCTCGCGCAAGGGCGAGCCGGTCAGCTTCGCCACCGACGAACAGCCGCGCGCCGGCACCAGCGCTGAATCCCTGGCCAAACTCAAGCCGGCGTTCAAGAAGGACGGCACGGTGACCGCCG
>NZ_JARPUS010000043.1 GCF_029537485.1 Pseudomonas sp. GOM6 | reverse complement strand
GACGACTTCAACCAGGGCTACCGCAACCGCTTCACCGCCACCCCCTGGGACATCCCCTACCGCCCGCCGCTGCAGCACCCCAAGCCGCGCATCCTCGGCAGCCAGAGCGCCGTGGTCACCGGCCCGCAGGGTGAAGAAATCCATTGCGATCAGTACGGCCGGGTCAAAGTTCAGTTCCACTGGGACCGCGAAGGCCAGGCCGACGACACCACCAGCTGCGCTGCCGGGTGCTGGTGACCCTGCTGCACGAGATGCTCAAGCGTGATGCCAAGAAGGGCCTGGCCACACTGTGCATCGGCGGCGGGCAGGGTGTGGCGCTGGCGATCGAGCGCGCCTGAGCGCAGGGCGGGTGTAACCCGCGAACGCCACTCGCTTCACCTTCTCTGCACGCACCGTAGATACCGTCTTCCCCCTCAGTGAGCAAGAGCGCGTTGCGCATCAAATGGC
>NZ_JARPUS010000042.1 GCF_029537485.1 Pseudomonas sp. GOM6 | reverse complement strand
AGCGCCTGACCCGCTACCACCTGACCCTGCGCCCACGGCTGGCCTGGCTCGGCCACCGCACCAACCAGCGCATCTTCCAGCACCTGACGGTGCCGGAGATCGTCGCCCAGGTACTGAGCGAGCACGGCATCCTCGACGGCAGCGGCCAGCGCTTTCAGCTCGGCGCGATTTATCCCAAGCGCGATTACTGCGTGCAGTACGACGAGACGGACCTGCACTTCATCCAGCGCCTGTGCGAGGAAGACTACGACTACCCCGGCCGCTTCACCGAGCGTGGCCGCGGCAAGCACCTGTCCCAGCGCGCCCTGGAACGTCATCGCAGCGACCATCAGCTGGCCGAGGGCGAGAGCGACCAGCCGCTGCTGCGCACGGGACACTTCCTCAACCTCGGCGAGCATCCGCGCAGCGACTGGAACCAGCTGTGGTTGCTCAATGAGATTCACCACGAAGGCAAACAGCCGCAGGTGCTGGAAGAGTCCATCACCAACTTCCTCGGCGGCCAGCCCCCCT
>NZ_JARPUS010000041.1 GCF_029537485.1 Pseudomonas sp. GOM6 | reverse complement strand
CCATGACCCTGAACAAGGTCTGCGGCTCCGGCCTCAAGGCCCTGCACCTGGGCGCCCAGGCCATTCGCTGCGGCGACGCCGAGGCGATCATCGCCGGCGGCATGGAGAACATGAGCCTGGCGCCTTACGTCATGCCCGCCGCCCGCACCGGCCAGCGCATGGGCCACGGCAAGCTGGTTGATACCATGATTCAGGACGGCCTGTGGGATGCCTTCAACGACTACCACATGGGCATCACCGCCGAGAACCTGGTGGAGAAATACGGCATTAGCCGTGAGGCACAGGACGCCTTCGCCGCCGCCTCCCAGCAGAAGGCCTGCGCCGCCATCGAGGCCG
>NZ_JARPUS010000040.1 GCF_029537485.1 Pseudomonas sp. GOM6 | reverse complement strand
GCACGCCAGCGGTTTCCAGCTCGTAGCCGGAGACCTCGGTCAGGTCACGATAAAATTCGAGCACTTCCCGAGGCTGCACGGTGTGATAGCGCTGCGAGACCACTGACAGCGGTGTCTTGGTGTCCGAACGGTAGAGCACCTTCTGCTCGGGGAAGGAGTGGATCGCGCCCAGATGGCCGATGGCGTCCGACTTGAAGTGCACTGGGCTTTCCATGATCTGCCAGTCCATACCGGCTTCGCGTTGCCAGACTTCGATGGGCTGTTTCTGCGGCAGGTTGCTGCCCAAGCCGTGCCACGGAGTAGCGCCAACGTAGGCCATTTGTTCGATTTGATGAGCCATGACGAATTTCCTTTGGG
>NZ_JARPUS010000004.1 GCF_029537485.1 Pseudomonas sp. GOM6 | reverse complement strand
CACTCATCTAACTCACTGATTAACAAGGAGTTTTCAGATCAGACTGCGCCGGAAGAGGCGCGCATTATAGGCCTTCGAACTTACCCGTCAATGGCTTTTTGAAAAGTTTTTGTCATCTTGGCCCCGGCAACCAACAAACGCCCTGCGAACGAAGGTAGGCGTAGCGACAGCAAGACAACTCCGCAAGCCGCATATAGAGACCATTCAGCAATATCTGAGCGGACAACCCACAACATATGTAGCAGCGCCAACCCAAGAATCACATAGACACTCTTGTGCAGCTGACGCCAGCGAGTCCCCAAGCGTCTCTGGCTATACCGATTTGACGTCAGCGCCAACACGGACAATCCCAGCAACGCTATCACCCCCACAATGATATAGGGGCGCTCACTCAAATCAGCCTGCAACCGCTCCATGTTCAGCCCAAGAATGAACAGCAGGTAGCCCGCCATATGCAGCAGGACATAAGCAAAGCACCACAAGCCCAACTGTCGACGAACAGCCAACCAGCCGGCCCAGCCAGTCAAACGCCGCAATGGCGTCATGCTCAGTGTGAACAACAGCAGAATCAACGCACCCTGCCCCAACCTATCCACAAGGACCTTGCCGGGATCCGGCCCCGTCAACTGCATCACTCCCTGGTAGAGCCAAAACAAAGGGAACGACAATGCCACCAAAAACACAGCCGCCCGCCAGAGCGAATAGCGCATCAGTAATACTTCCGTAAGTCGAGGTCGCCATAGAGTGATGCCACTTCGTCATAGCCATTGAACAGCCGAGTCGGCATTACATTGGGTTTGAACAGGCTATTGGGCAGGCGCCGCTCGGTCGCCTGACTCCAGCGCGGGTGATCCACCTGCGGATTGACGTTGGCATAGAAGCCGTACTCGTCGGGCGCGAGACTCTCCCAAGTCGTCCTGGGTTGCTCCGCCACAAGACTGATACGCACGATGGACTTGATACTCTTGAAGCCATATTTCCATGGCACCACCAAGCGCAACGGCGCACCATTCTGATTAGGCAGAACGCGACCATAGAGCCCCACAGCCATGATCGTCAGAGGGTGCATGGCTTCATCCATGCGCAGACCTTCGACATAAGGCCAGTCAATCAGCGAGAAGCCCGAGCGGACTCCGGCCATCTGCTCTGGCGCCACTCGCGTTTCGAAACGCACGTATTTCGCAGCGCCCGTAGGCTCGGCGTGCTTGATCAACTCGGCCAGCGGAAAGCCTAACCAGGGAATGACCATCGACCAAGCCTCGACACAACGCAATCGGTAGATCCGCTCCTCCAGGCGATGCGGCTGAACCAAATGCTCCAGAGAAACCACGCCCGGCTTGCCGACCTCACCATCGATCATTACCGACCACGGCTCCACCTCCAGCTTGCCTGCATAACGCGCAGGATCACCTTTGTTAGTGCCGAACTCGTAGAAGTTGTTGTAACGGGTAACGTCGGAATACGGCGTCAGCGCCTCGTCACCTGCAGTGACCGCCTGCCAGTGCACCTGGGGTAGCTTGCTGGCGAACCATGCGGGTGAAGCGCCTGCCTCGACATCGGCATAGCGCGACTCATCTGCATAGGCAGTCGTCGCCCCCGCAGCTAGCGCACCAGCAGCTGCAGACAGAAAACGGCGACGAGACAGATAAACAGCTTCGGGGGTGACTTCGGATTCGAGCGCAGCGGAGACGAGAGGAGTCTTGATGAGCATAGCGGGCTCCACAACCTTGACAACTGATGCGCCAATAGACTGCAGAGCCGGGGAAAAATTACATCACTCGACCGATTTGCGGCGACGCATTTGCAGCAGGTATTGCACCGGACCGGATACTGCATAGGCGAGGAAGATCAGCAGCAGGATACGGGGCGGATCGCTGAACACCACTGCAAAGACCAGCACAACCACCAGAATCGCCACGAAGGGTACGCGGCCTTTGAAGTCGAGATCCTTGAAACTGTAGAACTTGATATTGCTGACCATCAAGACACCCGCCATCGCCACCAGCAGCGCATAAAGCATGACCACCGGCACCGGCATATCCACGCCGTCGACACCAAAGTCCTTCAGCGCCCAAACCATGCCGGCCACCACACCAGCCGCCGCGGGACTGGCCAAGCCAACGAACCACTTCTTGTCGACCTTGCCGATCTGGGTATTGAAGCGAGCCAGACGCAGAGCTGCGCAAGCCGTGTAGATGAACGCTACGGTCAGACCGACATTACCGAGCTCGGACAACGCCCACTGGTATGCCAGCAATGCCGGAGCCAGGCCAAAAGCCACCATATCGGACAGCGAGTCGTACTCGGCGCCGAAGGCGCTCTGGGTATTGGTCAGGCGGGCAACTCGCCCGTCCAGACCATCCAGCACCATGGCAATGAAAACCGCGACAGCCGCATATTCGAACTTGCCGTTCATGGCGCTGACGATGGCAAAGAAACCGGCAAACAAATTGCCCGTGGTGAACAGGTTGGGTAGCAGGTAGATCCCCCGATGGCGCACTTTGCGGCCTTCGTCGTCATGCCCTTCTTCGACATGCTCATCGATAGGCAGCAGGCTTTCTTCTTCGGAGCTCTTGGCAGAGTCCTCGGGGCGTTCGTTCATGAGCAATACCTTGCAGCGGTTAAATACGATTACGACCGGCGCCAGCACTCGAGGTTCGCTGGCAACGCCGTTCAGCGAGAAGGCTTTATACCAGAAGCCACCCGACGCATAAAAAAACGCGGCCTAAGCCGCGTTCTTTTCGAGCGTCAGATGACCTTAGTTTTTGGTCTTGTCGACGATCTTGTTGGCAGAGATCCACGGCATCATGGCACGCAGCTTCTCACCGACCACTTCGATGCCGTGTGCGGCATTGTTGCGGCGGTAGGCGGTCATGGACGGGTAGTTGGCAGCGCCTTCGCTGATGAACATCTTGGCGTATTCGCCGTCCTGGATACGCTTCAGCGCGTTGCGCATGGCCTGGCGGGACTCGGCGTTGATCACTTCCGGGCCGGTCACGTACTCGCCGTACTCGGCGTTATTGGAGATCGAGTAGTTCATGTTGGCGATGCCGCCTTCGAACATCAGGTCGACGATCAGCTTCAGCTCGTGCAGGCACTCGAAGTAGGCCATTTCCGGGGCGTAACCGGCTTCGACCAGGGTATCGAAACCGGCCTTGACCAGCTCCACGCAACCACCACAGAGAACAGCCTGCTCACCGAACAGGTCGGTTTCGGTCTCGTCCTTGAAGGTAGTTTCGATGATGCCAGTACGGCCACCGCCGACGCCTGCGGCGTAGGACAGAGCAACGTTCTTGGCGTTGCCGGAAGCGTCCTGATAAACAGCGATCAGGTCAGGGATACCGCCACCCTTGACGAACTCGGAACGCACGGTGTGGCCCGGGGCCTTCGGCGCGATCATGATCACGTCGAGGTCGGCACGCGGAACAACCTGGTTGTAGTGGATGGAGAAGCCGTGGGAGAAGGCCAGGGTGGCGCCCTTCTTGATGTTCGGCTCGATCTCGTCCTTGTACAGGCGGCCCTGGAACTCGTCCGGGGTCAGGATCATGACCAGGTCAGCGTTGGCAACGGCAGTGGCCACGTCGGTGACTTTCAGGCCATGGGCCTCGGCCTTGGCAACGGTAGCGGAGCCTTTGCGCAGACCGATGGTGACGTCCACACCGGAGTCCTTCAGGTTGCACGCCTGGGCGTGGCCCTGGGAGCCGTAACCGATCACGGCGACTTTCTTACCCTGGATGATGGAGAGGTCGCAGTCTTTGTCGTAATAAACTTTCATGTTCTTGGCTCTTGTAGATCGAATGGGGTGAGGTGCACAGCACCGCTACAGAGGCACCTTAAGCGATCACACCTATTGCGTAAAATGATATATTTGCAACACAACATGCCGATATATGAAACACAATGGATAGCCACGCACTCAGACTTTTCCTCGCCCTGGCGGACAACCTGCACTTCGGCAAAACCAGTCGCGAGCAGCATGTCAGCCCTTCGGCGCTCAGCCGCAGCATCAAGCAGCTCGAAGACGAACTTGGCGCCAGGCTGTTTCTGCGCGACAACCGCTCGGTTCGCCTGACCCGGGAAGGGCAGCAGTTCCGCACATACGCCCAGGAAGTCATGAACGGCTGGCAAGCTATCCGTCAGACATTCAAGCAGGATCAGCTGATCCTGCACGGCGAGCTTTCCCTGTATTGCTCGGTCACGGCCAGCTACAGCTTCCTGTACGACATCCTCAGCAGCTTCCGGCAAAACTACCCGCGTATCGAAATGAAGCTGCACACCGGAGATCCGGAAAAGGCGGTTGAACGTGTACAGCAGGGATTGGAAGACCTCGCCATCGGCGCTCGCCCGGAAGCCCTGCCGGCCGACATCGAATTCCAACCCATAGCCCGCTCCGAGTTGCGCTTTATCGGCCCGCAGTCATCCCAACTGCTCAGCGACGAGCAGTTGAAACACCCCAGCGCGGAAAGCTGGCAGGACGTGCCAATGATCCTTTCCGAAGAGGGCCTGGCGCGGGCGCGCACCGACCGCTGGCTGAAGAGCCATAACATCAAGCCGCGTATCTACGCCCAGGTCAGCGGCAACGAGGCCATCGTCAGCATGGTCAGCCTGGGCTTCGGCATCGGCGTGGTACCGCAGATCGTGCTGGACAACAGCCCACTGACCGCACGCATCCGCCTCTACGATATCCAGCCGCCTCTGACCGCCTATGACATCGGCCTGTTTGCCCTACAGAAACGCCTAAAGGACCCGCTGATCGCCGCGTTCTGGAACCGCCAGAAATAAAAAGCCCCGCACTGGGCGGGGCTTTTTCACAACATGCCGATCAGATGCTCAGCACCTTGTCGCCACGCGCGATACCGGTGACACCACTGCGCACGGTTTCCAGAATCGACGCAGTGCCGATGGCCTGGATGAAGCTGTCCAGCTTGTCGCTGGTTCCGGCCAACTGGATGGTGTAGACACTGCTGGTCACGTCGACGATCTGCCCGCGGAAGATGTCGGTGGTTCGCTTGACCTCGGCGCGCTGGGCGCCGGTGGCCTTCACTTTCACCAGCATCAGTTCGCGCTCGATATGGGCACTCTCCGACAGGTTCACCAGCTTGACCACTTCGATCAGCTTGTTGAGGTTCTTGGTGATCTGCTCGATCACATCGTCATGGCCTACGGTGGTCAACGTCAGACGCGAGAGGGTCGGGTCTTCGGTCGGCGCCACGGTCAGGCTTTCGATGTTGTAATTACGCTGAGAGAACAGGCCAACGATGCGCGACAGTGCGCCCGGTTCGTTTTCCAGCAACAGGGAAATGATATGGCGCATGGTCAGGTCCGCTCCGTCTTGCTCAGCCACATGTCACGCATGGCACCGCCGCGAATCTGCATTGGGTACACGTGCTCACTGGTATCCACCGCGATATCGAGGAACACCAGACGGTTCTTCATGGCGAAGGCTTCTTCCATCTTCGGCTTGAGGTCTTTCAGGTCAGTGATGCGGATGCCCACATGACCATAGGCCTCGGCCAGCTTGACGAAGTCAGGCAGCGATTCCATGTAAGAGTGCGAATAACGGCTGCTGTACTGCATGTCCTGCCACTGGCGAACCATGCCCAGCGCGCCGTTGTTCAGGTTGATGATCTTCACCGGCAGGTCGTACTGCAGGCAGGTCGACAGTTCCTGAATGTTCATCTGGATACTGCCCTCACCGGTCACGCACGCCACGTCGGCATCCGGGAAGTTCAGCTTGACGCCCATGGCCGCCGGGAAACCGAAGCCCATGGTGCCCAGACCACCGGAGTTGATCCAGCGGTTAGGCTTGTTGAAGCGGTAATACTGCGCCGCGAACATCTGGTGCTGACCGACATCGGAGGTGATGAAGGCATCGCCCTTGGTCACTTCGCTCAGGGTCTCGATCACGGTTTGCGGCTTGATGATGCTGCCGTCACCCTCGTTGTAGGGGAACAGACGGCCACTGCCGCGCCACTCGTCGATCTGCTTCCACCAGCTGGCAACGGTGTCCTTGTTCGGGGTTTCACCGATTTCCTTGAGGATGGCGACCATCTCGGTCAGCACACTGTCGACCGGGCCAACAATCGGGATGTCGGCCTTGACCGTCTTGGAGATCGATGCCGGGTCGATATCGATGTGGATGATCTTGGCGTTCGGGCAGAACTTGGCACCGGTCTCACCGTTGATCACGCGGTCATCGAAGCGCGCGCCCACCGCCAGGATCACATCGGCGTGGTGCATGGCCAGGTTGGCCGTGTAGCTGCCGTGCATGCCGAGCATGCCAACGAACTGGCGGTCGGTGCCCGGGTAGGCGCCAAGGCCCATCAGGGTGTTGGTCACCGGGATATTGAGCATGCGCGCCAGTTCGGTGAGCTGCTCGGAAGCGCCGCCCATGACCACGCCACCGCCGGAATACATGACCGGGCGCTTGGCCGCCAGCAGCATCTCGGCAGCCTTGCGGATCTGCCCGGAATGGCCACGGGTGGCGGGGCTGTAGGAGCGCAGCTTGACCTTCTTCGGGTAGCTGTACTCGAACTTCTGGGTCGGATCACCCATGTCTTTGGGGATATCCACGACCACCGGACCGGGACGGCCGGACTGGGCGAGATAGAAAGCTTTCTTGATCACTTCGGGGATTTCCGAAGGATGCTTGATGATGAAACTGTGCTTCACGATCGGTCGGGAGATACCGACCATGTCGGTCTCCTGGAAGGCGTCGGTGCCGACCACGGTGCTGGGCACCTGACCGGAAATGACCACCATCGGAATCGAATCCATATAAGCGGTAGCGATGCCGGTGACGGCATTGGTCGCCCCCGGACCGGATGTCACCAGCACCACGCCGGCCTTGCCGGTGGCGCGGGCGTAGCCGTCCGCCATATGGGTAGCAGCCTGCTCGTGACGAACCAGGATGTGGGTCACTTCAGGCTCTTTGAACAGAGCATCGTAGATGTGCAGGAGGGCACCGCCCGGGTACCCGTAGATGTACTTCACGCCTTCGTCACGCAACGAGCGGACGACCATTTCAGCGCCGGATAAAAGCTCCACGTTGTTCACCTCTAAAACGCCAGATTACCACCCGACAACGAGTGGTCCTTGAAGTAGGTCTTACTGGTCGGCAGACGAGCGCGACTGTGGTCGCGAGTAGTGCAGGGGCCTGCTTGACGAGTAGCGGAACGGCCCAATCTTGCGGAGCCTTTCCTTCCCAGCGCGAGGTAACGCGTTGCGGGTGTAACGGGGGTCGGCACGGATAGCGCCTTTTTCCACTGAGCTGAAGGACGCTTGCGGCGGACTCCACTACAGCAGGAAGACGCGATTGTTCGGATTACTGAACGGCAAGTCAAGCTGTAACACGCAGTTTATTGCAATCGCGGCTTGTGACCTGGCGCAGGATGAAGATTCACGGGATTTGGTTATAGTAACCGGCAGGTTTTTGCTGCCGACATCAAGAAGGATATGACATGCGTCGCATGATTCTCGCGTGCAGTGTGCTGCTCGCCCTGAGCACCACCGTTAGTGCTGGCCAGATCTACAAGTGGGTGGACGCGCAGGGCAATGTTCACTTTGGTTCGCAGCCGCCAGAGGGCCAGAAGGCAGCTGAGGTGAACCCAAATATTTCCCAACCCAAGTCACCCGCCCCACAGGTAACCGCCACGCCAGCAGATAGCGAAGACGCCGTGCAAGAAAAGCTCGACCAGCAGGCGCGCGAGGACGCTGCCAAGAATGAAGCAGAGAGAAAAGTCTACTGCGAGCGCATCCGCAAGGACCTGGCACAGATGAAAGCCAACCCGCGGGTTCGCATCGAGGATGGTGGCGAGCTGCGCCGGCTGACCGAAGAAGAGCGCCAGGAACGCATCAGTAAGAGCGAAGCCTCCATCAAGGAAAACTGCCAGTAACCAACCGCTCTACTCAAGAGCGCTCAGTGAGCGCTCTTGATCAGACGATCAAACGTCTCCAGCTCGCGCAACAACCCCAGCACTTCCGCTTCACGACCGCGATAGCGCATATCGGCCATCTCGCGGATCCCCGAAGCCGTCGGCAGAGGGCCTCCCGACTCCAGCAACACCTTCATCCGCGGCAAAAACAGCCACTGCAGCCAGGCCTCGAAACTCATGGTATCGACGCAGAACGGCTGGACACTGGCTAGCGCCTCTGCACTGGGCGCCTCCACAGACCAGAACCCCAGTACACGCAGCTCCCGCTCGATCAGCAGTAACTGATCGGCGAGTGCAGACAGACGCGAGTCCATCAGAGATTGACCCGAGCGCGCTCGCGCGCTTGCGCAGCACCAGCAGGATCACCCTGGCGCTCTCGCGCCTGCGCGATCAGGTCCCACAGACCGGCCTGCAGAGCCGGACGGCCATTGGCGTAAGTCAGACCACGGCGAGCCAACTGCTCGGCCTGGGCGGCATCACCCTGAGCAAGGCGCACCTCGGCCAGACGATAGAGCACCTGGGGCTCACGCGGCGCGATGCGCTGAGCGCGCTCCAGGCTGGACGATGCACCGTCCAGATCACCGCTGCTCTGCTGTTGCTGGGCGCTGGTCAGCAGCGCCAGCACCGGACCATCGAGTTGCTCATCAGCAGCCAGCATGGTGCCACTGGGGATACCACTGGGCGCGCTGGGAGTCATCGGCTGCTGCTGGTAGACATCACCATTGCCAGGCAACGGCGCACTGCTCAGCGGAGCCGGCTCGAAAGTCGAGGGTGTGGCACTGCTGCCATCCGGAAAGGTCTGCAGGGGCGCCGAGCCCGCACCGCCCGGCACCATCACCACGACACCGGAGTCCTGCGGCAGATTCTGCGATTGTGCCTGCGCTGTCGGCGCGGCAGGCGAACCATAACCACCGCCCTGCTCGTCATCGAGCAGACGACCACTGGAGTCCACCACGGGAATGGAGCCCTGCTGCACGCCGGCACAACCCGTCAGCACCGCAGATGCCACTACTACCGCAACCCACCACTTAGCCATGCACATTCACTCCGCAATCAATTGAGCCAACCGCGCACCCAGTCCATGACCGAGTCCGCCGGGACACCCATACCGCAAGGGGCGCCCGCAGCGGGTTCGCTACCCCGTATGTAAGGAATTTGTACCGCATTCGGGCAACCCGCCGCAGAACCCTGGCCACTGGCTGCGTCCACCCAGGCCGACGTCACGTTATCCGGCATCGGCATGTCCAGCGGAAGCGGATCGGCCTTTTTCATGAAGCCGGTCCAAACCTGCAGCGCACCGGTGGCACCGGTCAACGGCGTCTTGCCGTTGTCATCACGACCGAGCCAGACCACCGCCAGCAAATCCTGACTGAAGCCGGCAAACCAGCTATCGCGCGAGTCGTTGCTGGTACCGGTCTTGCCCGCCAAGGTCAGATTGGACGACAACTGGCTGTAAACCGAGCGTCCGGTACCCTCGCGCATCACCCGCTGCATGGCGTTCTGCACCAGATAGATCGCACCAGGGTCGAAGCGCTGCTGAATGCGGAACTGATAGCGCTTCAGCGGCTCGCCTTCGGCGGCCAGCACATTGCGGATACCACGCAGCGGCGTATTGAAGCCACCATTGGCCAGGGTCTGGTACATGGTTGCCACTTCCATCGGGCTCAGGGCACCAGCCCCCAGCAGCATCGAGGGATAAGCCGGCCACTCGCGCTCGACACCCAGGCGCGCAAGGGTTTTGAGTACGTTGGGCACGCCCAGTTCCAGGCCGAGCTTGGCCGTCGACAAATTGTAGGAATTGGCCAGCCCCTGATAGAGATAAATGGTGCCGTGGGCCTTGCGGTCGTAGTTCTGCGGTCGCCAGACCTGGCCATCCTGACCCTTCACGGAGAACGGCGTGTCCTCCAGCCAGCTGGTCAGGGTGTACTGACTGGGTCGCTCCAGCGCTGTCAGATAGATCGCCGGCTTGATCAGCGAGCCGATGGGCCGATTGGCGTCCAGCGCCCGGTTGAAGCCGGCATAACGCGGTTGCCGACTGCCGATCAGCGCCTGCACTTCACCGGTTTCCGGATTGGTGACCACCATGGCCGCCTCGACCTCATCCACACCCTTGCGCCCCGACAAGCGCTTGAGGGTTTCGCCAAGTGCGGCTTCGGCCTTGAGCTGGATGATCGGGTCGAAACTGGTGAAGATACGCAGCCCCTCTTCGGTCAGGTCTTCCTCGCGATAGTCCTGGCGTAGCTGACGCTTGACCAGGTCGAGGAAGCCCGGGAAGGAGCTATCCGCCAGGCTGCCGCGCTTGGTCACGCCCAACGGCTTCTTCTTAGCGGCCTCGCCCTGCTCGGCACTGACCACACCCTGCTGCACCAGTAGATCAAGGACCAGGTTACGGCGCTCCAGCGCACGCTCCGGATTACGTCGTGGGTTGTAATAGGTCGGTCCCTTAACCATACCGACCAGCAACGCCACCTGCTCCAGCTTCAACTCGCCCAGCGGCTGACTGAAGAAATACTGGCTAGCCAGACCGAAGCCATGCACAGCACGCTGGCCATCCTGACCAAGGAACACCTCGTTGAGATAGGCCTCAAGAATTTCCTGCTTGTCGTAGTGCAGCTCCAGCAGCACCGCCATCATGGCCTCGGTGAGCTTACGGGTCAGGCTACGCTCGCTGGTGAGGTAGAAGTTCTTCACCAGCTGCTGCGTCAGGGTACTGCCACCCTGACGCAGCTGACCGGCAGTCGCGTTGATCCACACCGCGCGGGCGATGCCCTTGGGTGATACGCCGAAGTGGTTGAAGAACTCGCGATCCTCAACCGCAACCAGGGTTTCCACCAGGTAAGGCGGCGTCTGATCCAGCTTGATCAGGATGCGATCTTCGTGATGTGCCGGGTACAGACCGCCGATCAACAGCGGCTCCATACGCGCCACAGCCAGATTGCTGCCATTGCCCTGGGTCAGCCCGGCCACGTAGTCACCAGAGAATTTCACCCGCACTCGCTGCGCCGGCTCAACACCCTCATAGAACTGGAAACCGCGCGTATGCAGATCGACCAGGTTGCCGTTGACCGCCGCCGCGCCCGGGCCATTGGCCGCACCCTCGCGGCGATAGCCGAGGGCATCCAGTTCGGTGAGGAAGTCGGTCTTGCTCAGTTTCTGTCCGACGAAGAGTTCCAATGGCCGCGCATAGACCTTGGCCGGGACAGTCCAGCGCTTGCCGGAGAATTTCTCCTGCACCACGGCATCCAGATAAACGGCAAAGCCGGCCAGCAGCACCAGGCCGACCAGCGACAGTTTGAACAGCCAGCCCAGCCAGGAGCGGGAGCTGCCGGAGCGGCGCTTGGCGCCTTTACGGGGAGTACGGGATCGAGTCATGGCGCGGGATTATACGCACTTTGGCAAGCCCAGCCAGGCGCGCTCCGGCGGTTTGCAGAGTGCCGCACAGCGGCCATAATGCCGCCTCTTACCGACTTCAGAATGCAAGGAAAGACCGTGAGCCAAGCCCTGATTGCCGCCCTGCAGAACCCGGCCCTCTACCCCCACCCGGTGGAAGGCTTCCAGGTAATCGAGACGCACATCTCCTGGGTGCTGCTCACCGGCCCCTTCGCCTACAAGATCAAGAAACCGATGAACTTCGGCTTCCTCGACTTCACCACGCTGGAACAGCGCCAGCACTTCTGCGGCGAAGAGCTGCGCCTCAACCAGCGTCTCACCGAGGGGCTGTACCTCGATGTACTGCCGATCACCGGCAGCGAGAGCGCCCCGCAGCTGGGCGGCGACGGCACAACCATCGAGTACGCGCTGAAGATGCGCCAGTTCCCGCAGAGCCAGCTGCTCAGCGCCGTGCAGGCCCGCGGCGAACTGACCCCGGTGCACATCGACGCCCTGGCCCGGCAGATTGCTGACTTCCACGCCCGCACCCCAGCCGTGGCCGCGGATCATCCGCTGTGCTCGGCGCAGGCCATCGTCGCGCCGATGCGCCAGAACTTCGAACAGATCCGCCCACTGCTCAGCGACGCCGCCGACCTGCGCCAGGTCGACGCCCTGGAAGCCTGGACCGAGGCCAACATCACCCGCCTGGAGCCGCTGCTGGCACAGCGCGCCGCCAATGGTTCGATCCGCGAGTGCCACGGCGACATTCATCTGGGCAACGCCACTCTGCTCGACGGTTCCGTGGTGCTGTTCGACTGCATCGAGTTCAATGAGCCGTTCCGCCTGATCGACATCGCCTCGGACGCCGCCTTCCTCGCCATGGACCTGGAAGACCGCGGCCTCAAGGCGCTGTCGCGGCGCTTCGTCAGCGCCTGGCTGGAGCACAGCGGCGACTACGCGGCACTGGAGCTGTTCAACTTCTACAAAGCCTACCGCGCCTTGGTGCGGGCCAAGGTCGCGCTGTTCAGCCTGGCACACCAGAGCGATGCCGTGCAGAAAGCGGCCACCCTGCGCCAATACCGCAACTACGCCAACCTGGCGGAAAGCTACAGCGCCATCCCCTCACCCTTCATGGCCATCACCAGCGGCGTGTCCGCCGTTGGCAAGAGCCATGTTGCGCTGCGCCTGGTCGAGGCTCTGGGGGCTATCCGCATCCGCTCTGATATGGAGCGCAAGCGCCTGTTCGGCGAACAGGCGGAGGCTGACAAAGGCGCCCTGCGTGCCGGCATTTATAGCCCGGAGGCCACTACAGCTACTTACCAACACCTGCACCAACTGGCGGAAAGTGCTCTGCATGCAGGCTTCCCGGTGGTGCTGGACGCCGCCTACCTCAAGCATGCCCAGCGGGCCGCGGCCTGGCAGGTTGCCGAGCAAAACGGTGCACCTTTCCTGATTCTGGATTGCCAAGCCCCTCTGGACGTCATTACCGCCTGGTTGCAGCAGCGCCAGGCCGAGGGCAGCGACCCCTCCGATGCCACCCTGGAAGTGATCGAAGCCCAGCTGGCTGGCCGGGAAGAACTGAGCGCCGACGAACAGGCTCATAGCCGTCGCGTCGACACGCACCAGGCCTCCAGCCTGGACAGCCTGATCGACAGCATTCGCCAACGCCTGCCGGGGCTCTGAAACGTCCTCCCAGGGCCTGTCTATACTGCCGACAGGCCCTGAACGGAGGCACCCCATGAGCCAGCCCCAGCAACTGGATTCGCCGCTGTACCGCCTGCTGCGTAACGAGAAAGTCAGCGAGTTCAACCAGCAGAAGCCCAAGGACGGCAGCATCGACCTGCGCGGAGCAGATTTGCGTGGCCTCGATCTGCGCCAACTGGACGCCAGCCGCATCGACTTTACCGACGCCTATTTCCGCGGTGCCGACCTGCGTGGTCTGGATCTGCGCGAAGCCAATCTGCAGGGCGCGAGCATCGCCCATGCGCAGATCTCCGGGGCTTACTTCCCCGCACAGCTGGGCGCCGATGAAATCCTGCTCTCCATGCAGTTCGGCACGCGCATGCGCTATCGCCCCGCATGAGCGAAGTTGCCCGCCTGTTCGGCAATCGCGCCAGCGCCTACGCCAGTTTCCGCCCCAGCTACCCGGACGCGCTGTTCACCTGGCTAGCCAAGCACAGCCCCGGCCACCAACGCGTACTGGACATTGCCTGCGGCACCGGCCAAGCGACCCGACTGCTGCAGCGCCACTTCGACCGGGTATTGGCCTGCGACGCAAGCCTGGAACAACTGCGTGCCGCTGACCTACAAGGCATCGATAGCTTCGTGGCCGACGCCTGCAAGCAGCCACTGGAAGACAGCAGCCTCGATCTGATCGTCGTGGCCCAAGCCCTGCACTGGTTCGCCACACCCGCTTTTTTTACCGAGGTGCGTCGCCTGCTCAAACCCCACGGACTGTTCTGCGCCTGGTGCTACAACCTGCTACGCATAGATGAAACGCTCGACCCGCTGATTGACGACTTCTACTGGAACACACTCGGCGCCTACTGGCCGAGCGGCCGCGCCAGCGTGGATGCCGGCTACAGCGACATAGAACCACCCTTTGCGCGACTCAATCCACCTGAGCTCGCCATCGAACAGTACTGGAACCTCGATCAACTACTGGGCTACCTGAGCACCTGGTCGGCTGTGCAGAAACTGCACCACGCCAGCGGCCGCGCCCCACTGCAAGAGGTCGCGCCCAAACTGAGCAAGGCCTGGGGCGACGGGCAGCAGAGACGATTTATACGTTGGCCGCTACACTTCCTTGCAGGGACTCCCTGCACACCCATTCGTGACTGCGCAGCAATGCAAGGAAAGGAGGCGCAATGAATGATGAACTGCAACACCTGAGGAATCTGGGCAAGACATCGGCACAATGGTTACATGCCGTGGGTATCCACAACGCCAGCGACCTGCGGCGCCTCGGCTCGGTGGACGCCTACAGAGCGGTCCGCGCGCGAGGTTTTCGCGCCTCCAAGGTACTGCTTTACGCCATAGAGGGCGCGCTGCTCGATGTTCACTGGAACGAACTGTCGCCTGACCTCAAGGCCCAGCTCAATGGTCAACTGGACGAACAGCGGCCAGGCAACAAGAGCTAGCTCACAACCTCCGAGCGGCGGGATTTACCTGCATCGCGCCGCCGCCTATTGTTGCCACTAGCGACGTGCCTTATCGTCAGCCCAGCCAGTTCAAGGAACCAACGTCATGTACCTACTCGGGGAGCAACCGGCCTACGCCGATCAGCTGATCCAACGCCTGCAGAGCATTCCCACCCAGTTACTGGACGGGCTGCAGTCCAGCGGAGCACCGCTGCGCCTCGAGCAGGTTGAAGACCTGGCCAAGATACTGCCTGGCAACCAGCTGTACATCATCGAGAACGGCCTGCTGCATGCTCAGGTCGATGAGCGCCCGCTGTTCTACCTGCAGGAAGGTGACCTGGTCGGTCTGCGCCAGGGCATAGACCTGCCCAGCTGCCGCTACAGCAGCGAGGAACAACTGACCCTGATCCCCTACTCGCGCAGTGAAGTGTTCCAGCACATCTATGCCAGCGAGCAGCGCCAGGAGCTCTTCATCCAGTACCTGATCGGCCATACGGCCCTGCTCTCCGACGCGTTGGCCCGCCTCAAACAGCCGGAAATACGCCCGGCAACCGGTTTTCAACACTTCGCCACCGGTGAAGAGCTGATCCAGCAGGGCGACGATGCAGACCATGTATTCGTGATCATCGAGGGCCATGCCGATGCCTATGTGGATGGGCAAAAAGTCGGCGATGTGCAAAAAGACGAGATCTTCGGCGCCATGGCCGTGTTCACCCGCGAGAAACGCAGCGCCACAGTGATCGCCAGCGAGCCGTGCACTGTCATGGTCATCCCCAAGGATCAGTTCCTCAGCCTGATGCAGAGCAACCCGCGCATCGCTCACAGCCTGATCGAAAGCATGGCGCGCCGCATCGACCTGATGAACAAGGAAGTCACTCAGTTGCGTGCCCAGACGCAAGCGAACTGAGCTCCTGGTCCCGGAAAAACAAACCCCGGCCTGACGCCGGGGTTTGTTTTTGTAGCCGCCTCATCTTTTCGAAAATAATTCTCATCTAACCATTGACTCAAAAATGAGAATTGTTATTATTACCGCAACTGGTCGCGAGATCAGCCGGTAAGCTGAGAGGCCATTCAGTCGGACTCTTCAGATTATCTCCTCATCAGGCTAATCACGGTTATTGACCCGGCACTTTGCCGGGTCTTTTTTTGCCCGAAAGACAATGGCACCTGGCAGGGCATGAAGCCACCAGGTGCCGGAAGAGCTCTACCAACCCACGCCCAGACCAATCAGGTAGCGCCGCTCGTTGGTGTCGCCATACACGCTGGCGACCTTGTCCCACTCTGCCTTGAGGCTCAGTGCAGCCCAACTGTTGAGTTTGTAGCGAATACCCGCCTCGGTATCGATGATGTAATCGATCTCATCGACGAAAGGAGCCCCCACCTCGCCCTGGGTATACAGCTCGAAACTCTTGCCGATCAGGTAACGCTTGTAGTCCCACTCGAGGGCGGCCGAGTTGAAGTGCTCGCTGCTGCCATCGGCAAATACATAATCGTTGCGGTTGAACAACCCGGCCATGGAAAACGCGCCCAGCTCATTGTCCCAGAACTGGTAGCCAGGGCCGGTACCGACGGTGCGCTGGGTTTCCAGATCCTCGATACGGTCGTGGGTGTATTTCAGCTGCCCCTGCCAGAAGAATTGCTGGGTGAGGAAGTAGTCGAGGTCGTAGTTCAGCTCGACACGGTCGGTCTTGCGCTCGCCGTCCTTGGTCTCGTGGTCATACTCGGCCGCAATGCCGTGACGCCAGGCGCCGTGCCGAGCCTTGGTATCAAGGTCGATGTCATAGTCTTCGACATCGTTCTCGGCGCGCTTGTAGTCGGCGGAAAAATCCAGATTGCCCGTCCAGGTCAGGTCTTGTACCAGCGGCTTGGGCGGCAGCATCTGACTGATTGAGGTCAACGCCACCACCTTGGGCTCAGTGCCATTGACCAGTTCGACCTGCCCCTCACCCGCCGCCCGAATCGACTTGGCGTGCTCACCGACGAAGTCGTCCTGCTTGACCAGTAGCGCCTGCTCGCTTTCCAGCGTGGCAATCTTCTTCACATCCAGGGTGATGTTGCCGGCATAGTCGGTTTTGAGCAGCAGCTTGCCGCCATCAAAGAGCACAATGCTGCCAGTCAGTTTGTCACCATTCTTCAGCCAGACCGTATCGGCCAACGCAACAGAAGAGCTGGCGAGAAGCGCCAGATAGAGCAGGGAATGAGAGAATTTCATAGGCATCAGTGGGCTGGTTGCGAACAAAGGCGCGCATTATCCGGATGCGCACCTACGGAGCAAGCACAGACCCCCACACAGCCATGGAGTTCAGGCGATTCGCTTACCAGCCCACGCCAATACCGATCAAATAGTGTTTATCGGAGATAGTCGAACCCAAGCCGCGTAGCTGATTCAACTCATAGAGCAAAGACAGCCGCGCCCACTCGTTGACGCGATAACGCAGCCCCATCTCGCCATCGAGCACGTAGTCAATCTCCTCGATCTGCGGCACCTGCACCTCGGCATTGGTATAGAACTCCAGCCGCGAGCCCCACAGCAGCCGCTTATAGTCCCACTCCAGCGACCAACTATCGAACTCCAGCGCGTCGTAGGAGGTTTCGAGACGCACCCGATTGAGCTGGGTAACCAGGTCGAAGCGCCCCAGCTCGTCATCCCAGAAGCGATAACCGGGCCCGGTGCCAAGCACCCGCTGGCTATTGATCTCCTCGAACTGGTCATCGTGCTGTTCGTAGCCACCTCGCCAGAACCAGTGTTCGCTGAAGAACCGGTCGAGGTCGTATTCCAGCTCCCAGTTGTCCTCGGACTTCTCGCCATTCTCGGTTTCGCGCTCCAACTCACCACGCAACACATGTCGCCATCGACCATGCTCAACCCGAGTGTCGCCCTTGAGCCGCCACTCATCGGTGTGATCCTCGTTGCGCTCCATATCCAGCTTGGCATCCAGGTTGCCTTCCCAGTGTCGATCCTTGAGCACCGGACGCGGTGGCACCAGACGATCGATCTCCGCCATCGCCACCACCTGCTCGCGGCCATTGACCAGGCGAACCATGCCGGAGCCTGCCGGCTTGAGACGTTCGCTCTGCTCGCTGTCGAGGCCGTTGCGCCGTAGCATGAGGGGCTTGTCGGCACTCAGTGTCTCGATATCCTTCCAGTCGATCAGCACACGCCCGGCATACTTGGTTTTCAACACCAGCTTGCCGCCATCGAGCAACAGGATTTCGCCGCTCAGGCGGTCGCCATTGTTCAACCACACGGTATCGGCCTGCGCCGGAAGCCAGTGGGCCGACAACAACACCAGTAGCAGGATGCGCAAAGACATGAGCGGAGCACCACGTAGGCAGGCGAAAAATGAGCCTGAACATGCCCCAGCACTGCCCTCCACGGCAAGCGTCGAAGAGCGACGGGCCGCGCTCTACCTGGTGCTGGCGGCAATTCCGGAAGGCAAAGTGATCGCCTATGGCGAGCTGGCGTTGATGGCCGGCCTGGGCCGTGCCGCACGCTGGGTGGGGCGCACCCTCAGCCAGCTGCCGGAAGATACGCGCCTGCCCTGGCATCGTGTACTCGGCGCTGGCGGCCGCCTGAGCCTACCCGCCGGCAGCGCATCCGGCGCAGAGCAGCGCGCACGCCTGCGCAGTGAGGGGCTGACTATTAACAATGAGCGTGTCGATATGCGCCGCCACGGCTGGCGACCGCATGAGCCCGCAGACAAGTTGGAATAGCGACGACCCGCCCACACAGCTTGCGTAGCAATACCCACAGCCCCTAGAGTGCGCCCTTTGTCCGAGCCCGCAGCAGAACACGCCCATGCCTCGTAAAACCTGGCGCGCCGCCCTTGCCACCTATGCCCACCCGGCGGCCCTGGCCTTGCTGCTGCTCGGGTTCGCGGCCGGCCTACCCTACATGCTGGTGTTTTCCACCCTCTCGGTCTGGCTGCGTGAGGCCGGCGTGGCGCACCAGACCATCGGCTATGCCAGCCTGATCGGCCTGGCCTACGCGTTCAAATGGGTCTGGGCGCCCATGCTCGACCAGTGGCGCCTACCTGTCCTGGGTCGCCTTGGCCGGCGTCGCTCCTGGCTGGTGCTGTCGCAGGTACTGGTCGCCCTTGGCCTGATTGGCATGGCGCTGTGCAACCCGCAGGAACATCTATCCTGGCTGATCGCCGTAGCGGTGGTGGTTGCCTTTGCCTCGGCCACCCAGGACATTGCGGTAGACGCTTACCGTCTGGAAATCGTTGACGACAGCCGTCAGGCCGCCCTGGCCGCCAGCTATATGACTGGCTACCGCGTCGCGGCCCTGCTGGCCACGGCCGGCGCGCTGTATTTCGCTGGCTGGTTCGGCACGCCGGGAACCGGTTACCAGCATGGGGCCTGGGCCAGCACCTATCTGCTGTTTGCCCTGTTGATGCTGCCAGGGGTAATCACCACCCTGTGGATGCGCGAGCCGCCGGTGCCCATGCAGACCCAGATGGCGGCGGCGCGCTACGGCTTATACCGTCAGCTGGCGTCGGTACTGGTACTGATCGTGCTGCTGGTTTCGGTGCCTGCGATGTTCACCCAGCTCTTCCAGAGCGATGCATGGCTGACGCTGCAGGGTGAGACGGGGCTGGTCGAGCTGATTCGCGACGACCGCGCCTTCCTGCGCTTCCTGCTCTACCTGGTACTCACCAGCCTGTGCCTGTCGCGTATGGGCCGTCGCGGCCTGGCTCCGGTACTGACGCCGGTCAACGACTTCATCCTGCGCTACCGCTGGCAGGCGCTCTTGCTGCTGGGTCTGATCGCCACCTATCGCATGTCGGATACGGTGATGGGCGTCATGGCCAACGTGTTCTACATCGACATGGGCTTCGCCAAGAGCCAGATCGCCAGCGTCAGCAAACTGTTCGGCCTGGTGATGACCCTGCTCGGGGCGGCCCTCGGTGGCCTGCTGATCGTGCGCTTCGGCATCCTGCCGATTCTGCTGCTGGGCGGCGCGGCATCTGCGGCCACCAACCTGCTGTTCGCCAGCCTGTCCGGGTTAGGGGTCATCGCCGCCCCCCTCGACTACGCCGAACGCACGGCCTGGGAGCTGATCGAAGCCCTGGACCCGCACATGCTGATGCTGGTGCTGACCATCACCCTGGACAACCTCAGCTCGGGCCTGGCCACGGCGGCTTTCGTCGCCTATCTGTCGAGCCTGACCAACCTGAAGTTCTCCGCCACCCAGTACGCACTGCTCAGCTCCATCATGCTGCTGCTGCCACGCCTGGTCGGCGGATACTCCGGAGTGATGGTGGAAAAGCTGGGCTACGCGCAGTTCTTCCTCGCCACCGCCCTGCTCGGCATCCCCACCCTGCTGCTGATCATCCTGCAGTGGCGGCGCGGCGGCGCGCTGGTGAGCGAGCCGAGCAAGGTGTGATTCAGGCCGAAGCCTCGGAACTGATCATGCGCACCACCCGCTGCGGGAACGGAATGTCGATGCCCGCCTCACGCAGGCCATCGCGCACCCCCTCATTGAGCATGAACATGACGCCCCAATAGTCGCTGTTGTTGACCCACAGGCGCAGCGACAGGGTGATTGCGCTGTCGCCCAGCGAGGTCACCACCACTTCCGGCGCAGGCTCGGCCAGCACCCGCGAATCCCGCGCCAGGCCCAGCAGCACTTCGCGCGCGGCCTGCAGATCAGCGTCGTAGTCCACGCCGATATTGAAGATCACCTTGCGCGTGGCCTGGTGCGAGCTGTTGACGATCGCACCATTGCTCAGCGAACCGTTGGGCAGGATCACGGTCTTGTTATCCACGGTGCGCAGCACGGTGTGGAAGATCTGGATACTGTCGACCGTGCCCGCCACCCCCTGGGCCTCGATCCAGTCGCCAATGCGGAACGGACGGAACAGCAAAATCAGTACACCACCGGCGAAGTTCGCCAGGCTGCCCTGCAACGCCAGGCCGATGGCCAGGCCCGCCGCACCAATCACAGCAATGAAGGAGGCGGTCGAAATACCGATCATCGAGGCAACGCTGACCACCAGCAGCACCTTGAGGCCCATATTGGCCAGGCTGCCGATGAAACTGGTCAGCGCGGCATCCACCCGCCGTCCGCCCATCAAGGCCTGCAGCCTATGGGTCAAACGATTGATCAGCCACCAACCCAGCAGCAGCGTGAACAGCGCCAGAGTCAGCTTGCCGCTGTACTCCAGCACCACCGGCAGCCAGCTTTCGGACAGTTTGATCATCTCGTCGAGATTGAACTCCATGGGGGGTCACTCCTTTTTTCGGACAGCTAAAACGCCACCGCCATGGCGGGCCATGGCGGTGAAGGGTGTTCTATAGGGACGCCGGCAAGGCGTCAGGGTTCCGCCAGGCTGGCTTAGTCGCGGAAGTTGTTGTACTGCAGCGGCATGCCGAACTCCTTGCCACGCAGGGCTGCAATGGCCTCCTGCAGGTCATCGCGCTTCTTACCGGTGACGCGCACCTGCTCGCCCTGGATAGCCGCCTGAACCTTCAGCTTGCTGTCCTTGATATGGGCGACGATCTTCTTCGCCAGCTCCTTGTCGATGCCCTCGCGGAAGGTCACTTCCTGCTTCATCACCTTGCCGGAGGCATAGGCATCCTTGGTCTCCATACACTGGCAATCGATCTTGCGCTTGATCAGACAACTGCGCACGATGTCGAGCATCTGCTCCAGCATGAATTCGGCTTCGGCGGTCAGGGTCAGGCTCTTGTCCTTGCTTTCGATGCTGCACTTGCCGCGCAGGTCGAAGCGTCGTTCGAGCTCCTTGATGGCATTGTCGACCGCATTGGTCAGTTCGTGTTTGTCCAGTTCCGACACGACGTCGAACGAAGGCATGAGCTAGCTCCTGATGGACGGCGCGATCCTCCGCACGGAGTGAGCACGCCTGACTTGACGATAAAAATGGCGCGCCCATTATAACCAGTCTGATACGCACCGTTCGTCGCTGCGCCTTCCCCCTTCTATTTCAGTCGAGCTGCCAGCAATGCCCAACCCCCATCTCAGCATCCTGGTAGTGGACGATGCCAAGTTCTCCAGCGCCATGATCGGCCGCGCCCTGAGCCAGGCCGGCTACCAGGACGTACGCTTCGCCAACAGTGCCGCCGAGGCCCTGCGCCAGCTGGAGAAACGCCCCGCCAGCGTACTGCTGGCCGACTGGCTGATGCCGGAGATGGACGGCCTGGAGCTGACCGGACGCGTACGCCAGCTGGACGAAACCGCCGAGCACTACACCTACGTCATCCTGCTCACCGGCAAGGAAGGTGACAACGTACTGGCCGAGGCCTTCGACCGAGGTGTTGATGACTTCATCAGCAAATCCTCGATGAATGAGCAATTGATGCCCCGGGTGTATGCCGCCGACCGCCTGTGCAACAACCTGCAGCGCCTGCTCAACGAAAACCGCATGCTGACGCAGAACATCGCCAGCCTTGAGCAGCGCAACCTGGTCGACCCGCTGACCGGCCTCGGCAACCCGCGCTACCTGCAACAGAAGCTGGCAGACAGCCTGCGCCAGGTCGAGTCGCGTGGCGGCGCCCTGTGCTACCTGTTGATTGGCCTGCAGGAAGGCGACGCGCTGCGTCGCCAGCACGGCAACGGTTTCTGGAACGAAGTGCTGCATGGCGTCGCCCGGCGCCTGCAACAACTGGTACGGCCGCTGGACGTGCTGACCCGGGTGGACGAAAACCACTTCGGCATCGTCACCCTGATCGAAGACCTGCAGGAGTGCTCGCCAAGCAGCTTCAAGCGCATGCATGACGGCCTCAACCTCAAGGCGTTCAAGACCAGCGAAGGCTTCATCAGCCTCAAGGCCGGCATCGCCCTGGTCGGCCTCGACGCCAGGTCCCTGCCCGTCGAACCGCGCCAACTGTTTGCCGAGGCCACCCGCCTGCTGCCCGAGTCCTACGTCAGCGGCCGAGTCAGCGCGGCGCGCCTGCCGCTGCCACAGTGAATACCTGGTACATCCTCGGTGCCGGCAGCCTGGGTACACTCTGGGCCGCGCGCCTGGCCCGTGCAGGCCTGCCAGTCAAACTGCTCCTGCGTGACAGCACCAGCCTGAGCCGCTACCGCAGTGGCGGTGGCTTGAGCCTGGTGGAAAATAGCCAGACCAGCCTCTACCCCATCCCAGCGGAAACGGCCCAAGGCAGCACACCAATCGGCCGCGTGCTGCTGGCCTGCAAGGCCTACGATGCCGAAGAAGCGGCGGCCAGCCTCGCTCCGCGCCTGAGCCCGGGCGCCGAGATCATCCTGCTGCAGAATGGCCTCGGCAGCCAGCAGGCCGTCGCCGAGCGGCTGCCCAAGGCCCATTGCATCTTTGCCTCGAGCACCGAGGGCGCCTTTCGTGACGGCCCGTTTCGCACGGTTTTCGCCGGCCAGGGCCACACCTGGCTGGGGCAACCCGGCCAATCGGCGGAGCCTGCCTGGCTCAACGAACTGAGCCAGGCAGGCATCCCTCATCAGTGGACTGCGAACATCCTGGGCAAGCTATGGCGCAAGCTGGCGCTGAATTGCGCCATCAATCCACTGACCGTGCTGCACGGTTGCCAAAATGGCGGACTGCGCGACTTTCCCGAAGAAGTCGCCACTCTCTGCCGAGAGCTGAGCGAACTTTTACTGCGCGCGGGGCAGCCCGAGGCCGCCAGCGGCTTGCACGAGCAGGTGCAGGGCGTGATCGAGCACACCGCGGCCAACTACTCCTCCATGTATCAGGACGTTCAGGCTGGGCGGCGCACCGAGATCAGCTTCCTGCTTGGCTATGCCTGTCATGAAGGTGAACGCCTGGGCCTGAGCCTGCCGCAACTTAAGAGCCTGCAGCAGCGTCTGCTGGCCGCACTGCAGGCCCGCGGATTGCCCCTGACCTGAAGCGAGGCTAACCTGCCCTTCCCTCTTGCTTGGAAGCCGCACCCTTGAGCCGTCTTCGCCAGCGCCTCGACAACCTGCCGGTTGGCCGCAAGCTGCTTGCCGCGCTGCTGGTACTGCTGGCCACCGTCATGCTGGTGGCCAACCTGGCCTTCATCAGCGCGGCCTACTGGATCTCCCAGGAAAGTGTCGCACCGCAGGCTCTACAGACACTCGGCAGGCTGATCGCCACTTCGCACATCAGCAACGCCGCCCTGGCCTCGCCGGAGCAAGCCCGGCAACTGCTGGAACACCTGGACAGCTACACCCCACTGCGCGCCGCAGCCCTCTACAACAGCGCCGGCCAACGCCTGGCCGAACTACAACTGGGCAAGCCCCTGCAGTTGCCTGCGCACAGCGAAGATTTAGAGCACTGGCGCCAGGGCGAATTCCGCACCACCCAACTCATCGACCTGCCCCAGGCAGGCAAACCTCCCGGACGCCTGCTGCTGGTCGCCTCCAGCGAACTGCCGGGTGCCTTCTACACCGGCACGCTCACCGCCAGCGGCGTGATTCTGGTCATCAGCGTCATGCTCTGGGCGCTGATCGCGCGCCAGATCAAACGTCTGATCACCCGCCCCATCCGCCAGCTGGAAGAGCTCTCGCGCCAGGTCACCCGCGAGGAGAACTATGCGCTGCGCTCTGCCCGCGGCAACCAGGATGAGATCGGTAGCCTGGCGGACGCCTTCAACACCATGCTCAGCCGTATGGAGGCCCGCGAACAACAGCTCAAGCGTGCCCGTGACGATGCCGAGAGCGCCTTCGCCCAGGCCCAGAGCCTGGCCGAGGAAACTCGCCACTCCAATCGCAAGCTGGAACTGGAGGTGCAGGTACGCAGCAAGATCGAGAAAAAGCTCACCGGCTTCCAGAACTACCTCAACAACATCATCGACTCCATGCCCTCGGCGCTGATCGCCGTCGATGATCAGCTCTACGTCACCCAGTGGAACCAGGAGGCCAGCGCGCTCTCAGGCACGCCACTAAACGCGGCGCTGAACCAGCCGGTGTTTCTCGCCTTTCCACCGCTCAAGCCCTTTCTGCCACAACTCAAGCGAGCCGCCGAGCAGCATCAGGTAGAGAAGGTCGAACGCGTCACCTGGCTGCGTGGAGACGAACCCCATCACTACGCCCTGACCTTCTACCCGCTGATGGGGGCCAGTGGTCGCGGCGCGGTCATCCGTATCGACGACATCACCCAGCGCCTGTCCCTCGAGGAAATGATGGTGCAGTCGGAGAAGATGCTCTCGGTCGGCGGCCTGGCCGCCGGCATGGCCCATGAGATCAACAACCCCCTCGGCGCCATCCTGCACAACGTGCAGAACGTGCGCCGGCGCCTGTCCACCGAGCTGGCAAAGAACCAGGAACAGGCACGCGCCATAGGTATCGCCCTGGACGACGTCAACGCCTACCTGCAGGCGCGGGAGATTCCACAGCTGCTCGATGGCATTCAGCAGGCCGGCTCGCGGGCGGCGAAGATCGTCAGCCACATGCTCGCCTTCAGTCGGCGCAGCAATCGCCAGCTGGCGCCCTGCCAGCTGCCGCAGCTGATCGAGCAGGCCCTGGAAATCGCCGGCAACGACTTCGACCTCACGGAAAGTTTCGACTTCAAGGGGCTGACCATCGTCCGCGACTTCGACCCGCGCCTGGAGCCGGTGCCGGCCACCGCCAACGAACTGGAACAGGTCCTGCTCAACCTGCTGAAGAACGCCGCCCAGGCCATTCACCTGCGCGACGACGACCAGGAGCCGGGTCGCATCATCCTGCGTACCCGGCGCACCCCGCCCTGGGCCGAAATCCAGGTGGAAGACAACGGCGTGGGCATGCCGGAAAGCGTGCGCAAGCGTATCTTCGAGCCCTTCTTCACCACCAAGGAAGTGGGTCAGGGCACCGGCCTGGGCCTGTCCGTGTCGTATTTCATCGTCACCAACAACCACAAGGGCCAGCTGGAGGTGCATTCCACCCCTGGCCAGGGCACCTGCTTCACCCTGCGCCTGCCACTGGCGGCAGCGCCCGAACAGATGAGTCACTGAAATGGGTTACCGACTAAGCAAGATCTACACGAAAACCGGCGACAAGGGCGAGACCGGGCTGGCCGATGGCCGGCGGGTGAGCAAGGACCACCCGCGGATCGAGGCCATGGGCGAGCTGGACAACCTCAATAGCCAGATCGGCCTGCTGCTCGCCGAATTGGCCGAGAAACAGGTCACCTGTCCCGGCCTGGGCGAGATCATCGAAGTCCTGTCGCCCTGTCAGCACCGCCTGTTCGACCTCGGCGGCGAACTGGCGATGCCCGAGTATCAGGCGCTGCAGGAAGACGAGGTGGCGCGTCTGGAAGTGGCCATCGACCAGTGGAACGAGGAAGTCGGCCCGCTCACCAACTTCATCCTGCCCGGTGGTTCGCGACTGATCGCCCAGGCTCACGTCTGCCGCGGCCTGGCGCGCAGCGCCGAGCGCCGTTGCCAGCATCTCAATGCCGTGGAGCCGCTGCGCCCGGTGGGCATGGCTTACGTCAATCGTCTGTCCGACCTGCTGTTCGTCGCCGCGCGCCTGATCGCGCGCCGCCAGGGCATCGCAGAGGTCCTCTGGACGTCGGCAGAGAAGCCCTAGGTTGGGTCGGGCCACGGAGGTTGAGCGCAACGAAGCCCAACAAGCGAGCCAGCAGGTAACTCTGCTGCTGCGCTCAACCCAGCCGACACATCACCTTAAAGCGGCCAGAAGGCGCGGATACCGGCCACGCCCTGAGCGCCGATCTGCCAGGCGCGCTCGCGGTCGTCCGGCCCCACGCCACCCAGCAGATAGGCGGGAATATTGCTCTCGCGCAGCAATTTCGCCGCCTGCTCCCAGCCCAGCGGTGTCGCCTCGGGGTGAGTCTGCGTGGCCTGCAGCGGTGACAGGGTGACGAAGTCGACGCCCATGCGCGCCGCCAGCGCCAGCTCCTCCGCACCGTGACAGGACGCCGCCAGCCAGCGCTGGCCCGGAAAAGGCCGACCGTGGGGCGCGTACTTGCGCAGTTGTTCGGCGGTCAGGTGCCAGCCGGCGGCCGGAAAATCGCCGAGCCACTCCAGCGGCCCCTTGAGCATCAGCTGCGCCTTGCCGGCGCACAGGCCCTGTACGTCCACTGCCAGGTCACGGTACTGCGGGTCGAACATATTCGGCGCGCGCAGCTGGATCAGCTTCGCCCCCGCCGCCAGGGCGGCGCGCACGCCACGCAGCAGCTCGGCCGGCCCGAGGCCGTCCGGGGTAATCAGGTAACTGTCGGGCAGGCGCGCCGCAGCCACTATCGGCTGGTTGGCGGCCGGGAACTCATAGTCGAGCAGCTCACGCTCGCTGGCCCAGGCCAGCGGCTGCCCCTCGGCGCCATGAGGTTCACCGCTGAAGGCACTCACCTCCCAGACATCCAGCAGCACCTGCTTGTCCGGATAGTCGTGGTGCACCTGAATCAGCGGCCGGGCCGCTTCGACGCGAATACCCAGTTCCTCGTGCAGCTCGCGTGTCAGGGCATTGCGCACCTGCTCGCCGGCCTCCACCTTGCCTCCGGGAAACTCCCACAGGCCACCCTGGTGCTGGCTGGCAGCCCGTTTGGCGATCAGTACGCGGTCATCGGCGCCGCGGATCACCGCGGCAGCCACATGCACTCGCTTCATGCTTTGTTCTCCATTTCCTGCAAACCGGCCTGATACCAACGCTGAAAGGCCGACCATTGATAAATTGTCGTCACGTAGGCCTGCGCCTCCTGCGGCAGCACCACCCGGTAACTGCGCAGGCGCGCCGCCACGGGAGCGAAGAAGGCATCGGCGATGCTCGCTTGGCCGAACAGGAAGGCGCCGTCCTGACCGTACTGCTCGCGGCAGCTCTGCCACAGGGCGCAGATGCGCGCGATGTCCGCCTGCACCTCGGCTGGCACCTCGGCCAGGGCCTGATCACGGCTCAGATCCATCGGCAAATGGCTGCGCAGAGCGACGAAGCCGCTGTGCATCTCCGCGCACGCCGAGCGAGCCAGGGCACGGGCCGCCTGACCACGGGGCCACAGGTGCGCCTCGGGGAAACGCTCGGCCAGGTACTCGGCGATGGCCAGTGAGTCCCAGATCACCCCGTCTTCGCTTTTCAGTACCGGCACCTTGCCGGTAGGCGAATGCTGCAGCAAATGCTGCCGGCTCTCGGGGCCATACAGCGAGACCTGGACTTCCTCGTAGGGCGCGCCAGCCAGCTCCAGCGTCAACCAGGCGCGCAGCGACCAGGACGAGTAGTTCTTGTTGCCGATGACCAGGATCAGGGACATGGAGCTCTCCAAATCAGGTGGGTTGAACCGACCTTAAGAGCGCCACAGGCCAATAGCAAATTCCCGGTAGTCATGGGGCCATGACTACCGGGAATCCGGATACCACCCAGCGCTACGCGTGGATCAGGTGCGGTATTCCGCGTTGATCTTCACGTACTCGTGGGAAAGGTCGGTGGTCCAGATGGTTTCGCTGCAGGTGCCGCGACCCAGCTCGATACGGATGGTGATTTCCTCGCGCGCCATCACCGCCGCGCCCTGCGCCTCGGTGTAGGTGGAGGCGCGGCCGCCCTGGCTGGCGATGCACACCTCGCCGAGGAACACGTCGATCTTGCTCACGTCCAGGCTCGGCACGCCGGCATAGCCGACGGCGGCGAGGATGCGCCCCCAGTTGGGATCGGAGGCAAACAGTGCGGTCTTGATCAGCGGCGAGTGAGCCACGGCATAACCGACATCCAGGCACTCCTGGTGGGTGCCACCGCCATTGACCTGCACGGTGACGAACTTGGTCGCGCCCTCGCCATCACGGACGATGGCCTGCGCCACTTCCATGAACACCTCGAACACCGCCTGCTTGAGCTTGGCGAACAGCTCGCCGGAAGCGCTGGTGATTTCCGGCAGCGCCGCCTGGCCGGTGGCGATCAGCATGCAGCAATCGTTGGTCGAGGTATCGCCATCGATGGTGATGCGGTTGAACGACTTGTTCGCCGCATCGCGCACCAGGTCCTGCAGCACGCTGCGCGCCACCTTGGCATCGGTGGCGATGTAGCCGAGCATAGTGGCCATGTTCGGGCGGATCATGCCGGCGCCCTTGCTGATGCCGGTCACGGTCACGGTCACGCCGTCATGCACGAACTGACGGCTGGCGCCCTTGGGCAGGGTATCGGTAGTCATGATGCCGGTAGCCGCTTCGGCCCAATGATTCTCGTCCAGGTCATCCAGCGCGGCCTGCAGGGCGCCTTCGATCTTCTCCACCGGCAGCGGCTCGCCGATCACCCCGGTGGAGAACGGCAACACAGCGCCTTCGGGCACGCCGGTCAGCGCGGCCAGGGCGGCACAGGTGCGGCGGGCATTGGCCAGCCCGTCCGGGCCGGTACCGGCGTTGGCATTGCCGGTGTTGGTCAGCAGGTAACGCACTTCACCCTGCATACGCTCGCGGGTCACCAGCACCGGCGCCGCGCAGAAGGCATTGGTGGTGGTCACCCCGGCCACGCGCGAACCTTCGGCGCAGCGCATCACCACCACGTCCTTGCGCCCGGGGCGCTTGATGCCGGCAGAGGCAATACCGAGTTCGAAACCGGGAACCGGGTGCAGAGTAGGCAGGGGACCAAGACCGACGGCCATGTGGAACGCTCCTTCGAAGGCAGTGCAGATGCCGCGACACGCGGCTGAGGTTGGAAAAACGCCGCGAGCGGCAGAGCCGGTCGCGGCGTTGTCTATATAGCAGGCCCGGCCTGGATCAGCTCAGCTGACCGTGGCAGTGCTTGTACTTCTTGCCGGAGCCGCAGGGGCAGGGCTCGTTGCGACCGATCTTCGGCTCGCTACGTACCGCGCTGGCCACTGCCACGTCGCCCTCGGCCTCCGCTGCTTCGGCTCCTGGCATGGCCGAAGCTTCGGCATGCTGGAACTGCATGCGCTCGGCCATGGCTTCGGCCTCACGACGCAGACGCGCCTCTTCCTCGGCCGGATCCTCGCGACGCACCTGAACATGGGACAGTACGCGAATGGTGTCGCGCTTGATCGAGTCGAGCAGCTCCTGGAACAGGGTGAAGGACTCGCGCTTGTATTCCTGCTTGGGGTTCTTCTGCGCATAGCCGCGCAGGTGAATGCCGTGGCGCAGGTGGTCCATGGTCGCCAGGTGGTCTTTCCACAGGTCGTCGAGCACGCGCAGCAGCATCTGCTTCTCGAAGGTACGCAGGGCCTCGGCACCCGCCAGGGACTCCTTCTCGGCATAGGCGGTCAGCAGCTCCTGGAGAATGCGCTCGCGCAGGGTCTCCTCGTACAGCTTCTCGTCTTCATCGAGCCACTGCTGGATCGGCAGCTGGATGGCGAAATCGCTGTTCAGCGCCGCTTCCAGGCCCTGGATATCCCACTGCTCGGGCAACGACTGCGGAGGGATATGGGCGTCAATGGTGGCGGCCAGCGCTTCTTCGCGGAACTCGATGATGGTTTCGCCAACATCGCTGGACGCCAGTAGGCTGTTGCGCATGTGGTAGATCACCTTGCGCTGCTCGTTGGCCACATCGTCGTATTCGAGCAGTTGCTTGCGCATGTCGAAGTTACGTCCCTCGACCTTGCGCTGGGCCTTCTCGATGGCGTTGGTCACCATGCCGTGCTCGATGGCCTCGCCGGACTGCATACCCAGGGCCTTCATGAAGTTCTTCACCCGGTCGGAGGCGAAGATGCGCATGAGGTTGTCTTCCAGCGACAGGTAGAAGCGACTGGAGCCCGGGTCACCCTGGCGGCCAGCACGGCCACGCAGCTGGTTGTCGATACGGCGCGACTCGTGGCGCTCGGAAGCGATCACATGCAGACCGCCAGCTTCGATGACCTGCTGATGGCGCTTCTGCCACTCGGCCTTGATCTGTGCGATCTGCTCTTCACTCGGGTTCTCCAGGCTGGCCACCTCGGCCTCCCAGTTGCCGCCAAGGAGAATGTCGGTACCGCGGCCGGCCATGTTGGTAGCCAGTGTCACGGCACCTGGACGACCCGCCTGAGCGATGATCTCGGCTTCCTTCTCGTGGTACTTGGCGTTGAGCACCTTGTGCTCGATACCGGCCTGCTCCATGAGCTTGGACACGTACTCGGAAGTCTCGATGGACGCGGTACCGACCAGGATCGGCCGGCCCTGAGCCTGGCTTTCCTTGATGTCGGTGATGATCGCCTGGTACTTCTCTTCCTGGGTCAGGTAGACCAGGTCGTTGTAGTCCTTACGGGCAATCGGACGGTGCGTCGGAATCACCACCACGTCGAGACCATAAATCTGGCGGAACTCGAAAGCTTCGGTGTCGGCAGTACCGGTCATGCCGGCCAGCTTGTTGTACAGGCGGAAATAGTTCTGGAAGGTGGTCGAAGCCAGGGTCTGGCTCTCGGCCTGGATGTTCACACCTTCCTTGGCCTCGATGGCCTGGTGCAGGCCTTCGGACAGACGACGACCGGGCATGGTACGGCCGGTGTGTTCGTCGATCAGGATCACCTGGCCGTTCTGCACGATGTATTCGATATTGCGATGGAACAGCTTGTGCGCCCGTAGGCCGGCATAGACGTGGGTCAGCAGGCTGAGGTTGTGCGCGGAGTACAGGCTCTCGCCCTCGCCCAGCAGGCCGGAGGCGGTGAGCATTTCCTCGACGTACTGGTGGCCGGATTCGTTGAGTTCGACCTGGCGGGCCTTCTCATCGATCTTGTAGTGGCCTTCCTGAGTAACGACGCCCTCCTCTTCCTCGATGTGCTGGGTGAGGCGCGGGATCAGCTTGTTGATCTCCATGTACAGACGCGAACTGTCTTCGGCCTGCCCGGAGATGATCAGCGGGGTACGCGCTTCGTCGATGAGGATGGAGTCCACTTCGTCGACCACGGCGAAATTCAGCTCGCGCTGGAACTTGTCTTCCAGGCTGAACGCCATGTTGTCGCGCAGGTAGTCGAAACCGAATTCGTTGTTGGTACCGTAGGTGATGTCGCTGGCGTAGGCGGCACGTTTCTCTTCCGGCGGCTGGAACGGGGTGACCACGCCGACCGACAGGCCGAGGAACTCATACAGCGGACGCATCCAGTTGGCGTCACGGCGAGCCAGGTAGTCGTTCACCGTGACCACGTGCACCCCCTTGCCGGACAGTGCGTTGAGGTACACCGCCAGGGTGCCCACCAGGGTCTTGCCCTCACCGGTGCGCATCTCGGCGATCTTGCCTTCGTGCAGGGTCATGCCACCGATCAGCTGCACATCGAAGTGGCGCATACCCATCACGCGCTTGCCGGCCTCCCGCGCCACGGCGAACGCTTCCGGCAGCAGCTGATCAAGGGTTTCTCCCTTGGCCAGGCGCGCCTTGAACTCTTCAGTCTTGGCTTTGAGTTGCTCGTCGGAGAGCGACAGCAGCTGCTCTTCCAGGGCGTTGATCGCGGTCACTGTCTTGAGCATGCGTTTGACTTCACGCTCGTTCTTGCTTCCAAAAAGTTTCTTCAACAGTGGCGCAAACATATCGACGGATTCTTCCACGCTGGGGGATGGAGAGCGGTGCCTGAGCACGACCCGGCAGCCAGCTCGGCTGCGTGCGAAAGGGGGCATTCTACCCGGAAACGTTGGTGAGAAAAGGGCGAACTCCCACACCACTGCCGCATACTGCCAGCAGACCGTTCAACTCTATATGGGGACGAGCGCCGACAGCTGCAAGGGCCTTTGCTAAGATGGCGAACATCTCCATCGAGCCCAATCAATGAACCCGCGTCCACCTGTCGCCAAGACTCCCAGCACCCTGCTACGCGAGCACCGCCCGCTGCAGGCGTTGTTCAGCGCCGCCCAGCGTCTGGAAAAGCTACAGGCACTGGTGGAAACGCAGCTGGAACCCGCGGCGCGCGAGCATTGCCTGGTGGCCAGCTGGCAAGCCGGCTGCCTGTTGCTACTGACCAGCAACGGCCACTGGGCGACTCGCCTGCACTATCAGCAGCGCCGGCTACAGCGCGCTCTGCAGCAACTGCCGGAATTCGCTGAACTGCAGAAGATTCAGGTGAAGGTACGCCCCCCAAATACCCAGGTAGCCTACCAGGGGCACACGGTCGAGTTGTCCCAGTCTGCTGCCGAAAGTCTCAACTGCGCAGCCGAAGGCATCCGCGATCCGAAACTACGCGCAGCACTGGAACGCCTGGCCCGTAACGCCAAGTAACGAGAAACGAAAAGGCCACCCGAAGGTGGCCTTTTGGCTACGCGAAAGATACCTGCACTTAGCCGGCCGCAACCGGGCGCATGTAGGAAATCGGCGCAGTGCTGGCGTCATCGAACACCACCACTTCCCAGGCATCCTTCTGCTCCATCAGCGTACGCAACAGGCGGTTGTTCAGCGCGTGCCCGGACTTGAAGCCCTTGAACTCGCCGATCAGGCTGTTGCCCAGCAGATAGAGATCGCCGATGGCGTCGAGGATCTTGTGCTTGACGAACTCGTCCTCGTAACGGAGGCCGTCTTCGTTGAGCACGCGGAACTCGTCCACCACGATGGCGTTATCCACGCTACCACCCAGCGCCAGGTTGTTCGAGCGCAGGAATTCGATGTCGCGCATGAAACCGAAGGTGCGTGCGCGGCTGACTTCCTTGACGAAGGAGGTGCTGGAGAAATCGACGCTGGCGGTCTGGGTACGACCGCGGAACACCGGATGATCGAAATCGATCTCGAAACTCACCTTGAAGCCGTCGAAGGGCAGGAAGGTGGCGCGTTTATCGCCCTCCTCCACGCTCACTTCGCGCAGTACCCGGATGAACTTCTTGGGGGCGTCCTGCTCTTCCAGTCCGGCGGACTGAATCAGGAATACAAAGGGACCGGCGCTGCCGTCCATGATCGGAACTTCGGATGCCGAGAGCTCGACGTAGGCGTTATCGATGCCCAGGCCTGCCATGGCCGAAAGCAAGTGCTCAACGGTATCCACCTTGACGTCACCATTGACCAGCGTGGTCGACATGGTGGTCTCACCGACATTCTCGGCGCGGGCGGGGATTTCCACGACCGGATCCAGATCGGTGCGACGGAACACGATACCGGTATCCACAGGGGCTGGCTTGAGGGTCAGGTACACCTTCTCCCCAGAGTGCAGGCCAACACCGGTGGCGCGGATGATGTTCTTCAGGGTGCGTTGTCTGATCATGGTTTTGGCTGCTTGTGCGCTTGTTGCGAACTGTTTTCAACAATGGGCGGCGATAATAGCAGAACCGCCCTTTGCTGAACACCAATCACCGATATACTCCTGATAGACAGCATCAATCAGCCTGACGACGCAGGAAGGCCGGAATATCGAGATAGTCCAGGTCATCCTGAGTATTCAGCTTGGCTGCTGCGGCACTACCGGCAAGGCTCTGACGCTGAACAGTCGGGCGCTCGTAGTCCTTGTAGTTGACGGCCGGCTGCTCGGCAGCACGCGGTGCGGCAGCGTTCAGGGTAGCGGCGGCAGACGGTGCAGCAGCCTGCACGGTATTGTCGATAACCTTGACCGGCTTCTCGATTCGCGCACCCAGGCCAGTGGCCACCACGGTCACATGCAGTTCGTCGCGCATGTCCGGATCGATCACCGCACCGACCTTCACGGTGGCGGCCTCGGAGGCAAACGCCTCGATGATCTCACCTACGGCGGCGTACTCGCCCAGGGACAGATCCAGACCAGCGGTGATGTTGACCAGGATGCCGCGGGCGCCCTGCAGGTTGACGTCTTCCAGCAGCGGGTTGCGGATGGCCGCTTCGGTGGCTTCACGTGCACGGTTCGGGCCGCTGGCGGCGCCAGTGCCCATCATGGCCATGCCCATCTCGCCCATAACGGTCTTCACGTCAGCGAAGTCGACGTTCATCAGGCCCGGACGCTGCATGATGTCGGAGATACCGCGCACCGCGCCGGAGAGCACGTCGTCAGCCTTGGCGAAGGCGGACAGCAGGCTGGCGTCCTTGCCGAGAATGGTCAGCAGCTTCTCGTTGGGGATGGTGATCAGCGAGTCGACGCACTCGGACAGGGCACGGATACCCTCGTCGGCGACCTGCATGCGCTTGCGACCTTCGAAGGGGAACGGACGGGTCACCACCGCGACGGTGAGGATGCCCATTTCCTTGGCCACTTCGGCAATGATCGGCGCCGCGCCGGTACCGGTACCGCCGCCCATGCCGGTGGTGATGAAGACCATGTCCGCGCCTTGCAGCACTTCGGCGATGCGATCACGGTCTTCCATGGCGGCCTGACGGCCGATTTCCGGGTTGGTGCCGGCGCCCAGGCCCTTGGTCACGCCTGGACCGAGTTGCAGCACACTGCGCGCGCCGACGTTCTTCAACGCCTGCGCATCGGTGTTGGCGCAGATGAACTCCACGCCTTCGACGTTGTTCTTGATCATGTGGTTGACAGCGTTACCGCCGCCGCCGCCCACGCCGATCACCTTGATCACTGCACTTTGAGGCGCGTTATCTACGAGCTCGAACATATCCCCTCTCCTTCCTTTTTAGTTTTATCGCCTACAACTACCGCGGGTTACACATCAGAAATTGCCCTGGACCCAGCGTTTCAGCCGTTCCAGTACAGGTGTCTTGGGTTCATCGCCAAACTGAATACCGGGGGTGTGATAGCCGTCGGCCTGCTTTTGCAGCCCGTACATCAACAGCCCCACGCCAGTGGAATAGATCGGGTTGCGCACTACGTCGGTCAGACCCTTGACGCTGTGCGGCACACCCAGACGCACCGGCATATGGAAAATTTCTTCAGCCAGCTCTACGGCACCTTCCATCTTGGCGGTGCCACCGGTCAGCACGATGCCGGCCGGTATCATGTCTTCGTAGCCACTGCGACGCAGCTCGGCCTGGATCAGGGTGAACAGCTCGTCGTAGCGCGGTTCGACCACTTCGGCCAGGGACTGGCGCGACAGGTCGCGCGGCGCGCGCTCACCGACGCTGGGCACCTTGATGGTCTCGCCGGCGCCAGCCAGCTTGGCCAGGGCGCAGGCGTAACGGATCTTGATCTCTTCGGCGTACTGGGTCGGCGTACGCAGGGCCATGGCGATGTCGTTGGTGACCTGATCGCCGGCAATCGGAATCACCGCCGTATGGCGGATCGCGCCCTCGGTAAAGATGGCGATGTCGGTGGTGCCGCCGCCGATGTCGACCAGACACACGCCCAGTTCCTTCTCGTCCTCGGTCAGTACCGAGTAGGCCGAAGCCAGCTGTTCGAGAATAATGTCGTCCACTTCCAGGCCGCAGCGGCGCACGCACTTCTCGATGTTCTGCGCGGCATTGGTGGCGCAGGTGACCACATGCACCTTGGCCTCCAGGCGCACGCCGGACATGCCCATGGGCTCGCGCACGCCTTCCTGGTTATCGATCACGTAATCCTGCGGCAGGGTGTGCAGTACACGCTGGTCGGCCGGGATGGCCACCGCCTGGGCAGCATCCAGCACGCGCTCGAGGTCGGCCGGGCTGACTTCACGGTCGCGAATGGCAACGATGCCGTGGCTGTTCAGACTGCGGATATGGTTACCGGCAATACCGACGAAAGCGGAGTGGATGCGGCAGCCGGCCATCAGCTGCGCCTCTTCGATGGCGCGCTGGATCGACTGCACGGTGGACTCGATATTGACCACCACGCCTTTCTTCAGGCCGCGCGACGGGCTGGTGCCGATGCCGACGATATCCAGCTCGCCATCGGCCGTCACCTCGCCCACCAGCGCCACCACCTTGGAGGTGCCGATGTCGAGGCCGACGATCATCTTGCCGCTCTGCACGTTTGCCATGACTTAACGTTCTCCTTGATTCATTGTGCGGCCGCGGCAACCGCCGCCGCTGGCGCCACCGGCTCACGCCAGGCCACTGCAAGGCCGTTGGCGTAACGCAGGTCGATGCGCTCGATATTCGTCATCTGCTGCTTCAGCACCTTGTCGTGGATGGCGGCAAAGCGCCGCATCTTGTCCACCAGGTGATCCCGGCCGAGGAGAATCTCCACGCCCTGGGCAGTACTGAGAAACCAGCTACCGTGCTCACGCAGCTCCAGACGGGTGATGGAAAAGCCCATCGGCCGCAGGAGCTGGCTGAGCACCTGATACTGCTGCATCACCTGCTGCTGGGCGCGCTTAGGACCCGACAACAGGGGCAAGTGTTCATAATTGGCCGCCTCGCTCGGACCGAAGGCGCGGCCCTGGTTGTTGAGCAGCGCCTCGGTGCCCCAGCGCGCCACCGGCAACTGCTCCTGCAGGCTGATGGCCACCTGATCCGGCCACACACGACGTACTTCGGCGTGAGCGATCCACGGCATCTGCTCCAGCTCGGCACGCATGCCGGCCAGGTCGACGGTAAAGAAGCTGGCCGATACAAACGGCGCGATGCGTTCCTGTACCGCCTGCTGGCTGATGTAACTCAGTTCACCCTGCACACTGATACGGCTAATCGGACGGTCGGCATAGGGAATCAGGCGCTGTGCCAGCTCATAGGTTCCCATGCCCAGGCCGAGCAGCATCAGCGGCCACAGCAAGCGCTTGAGCCCACTGAAATCCGGCCGCGGCAGACGCGCAGACAGCGGCTGTTTGGGCACCATCCGGCTCGCCCCGCGCGCGGCAATGGGCTGACGCCGAGAAGCGCCTCCCATGGGCTGCGGGTGACGGACAGTGGCAACCATGCTTAACCCCTCGCCTCCACGCTATCGGCCAGGATCGCCAGCACCAGTTGCTGGAAGTCCAGACCCGCCGCACGCGCGGCCATCGGCACCAGGCTGTGATCGGTCATGCCCGGTACGGTGTTGACTTCCAGCAACCAGAACTTGCCGTCGGCATCCTGCATCACATCGGCCCGGGCCCAGCCTTGGGTGCCGACGGCCTCGCAGGCGCGCGCGGTCAATTCTTTCAGTTCAGTTTCCTTCTCGGCCGACAGGCCGCACGGCACGCGGTACTGGGTATCGCAGGCCAGGTACTTGGCGTCGTAGTCGTAGAAGGTGTGCGGTGTGCCCAGGCCGATGGGCGGCAGCACTTCGCCGCGCAGCATGGCGACGGTGTACTCGGGGCCATCGATCATCTGCTCGACCAGCACCTGCGAGTCGAACTGACTGGCGTCCTTCCAGGCAGCAATCAGTGCCTCCACATCGGTCACCTTGGCCATACCGATGCTCGAGCCCTCGTGCGCCGGCTTGACGAACAGCGGGAAGCCCAACTCGGCAGCTGCAGCCCGGCAGTCCTCTTCGCAGGCCAGGGTGGCATGGGCAGGCGTCGGCAAGCCCAGGCTCAGCCAGACGCGCTTGGTCCGCAGCTTGTCCATGGCCAGAGCAGACGCGAGGATACCGCTGCCGGTGTAAGGAATACCGGCGCACTCCAGCAGGCCCTGCATGGAGCCATCCTCACCGCCACGACCGTGCAGCACGATGAAGGCGCGGTCGATCTTCTCGGCGCTCAGGCGCTGCAGGAAGTCGTCTCCCACGTCGATGCCGAACGCGTCCACACCCGCCGCCTGCAAGGCTTCCAGTACGGCAGCGCCGGACTTCAGCGATACCGCACGCTCGGCGCTCTTGCCGCCGAACAGCACGGCAACACGGCCGAAGGCCTTGGGATCGAGGGTGGAATGCAGACTCATTTCGACTCACCTTGAACAGCAAACAGCGGGTGCTTGATCAGTTGCGGGGCCACGCCGCCGATATCGCCGGCGCCCTGGCACAGCAGGATGTCACCGGCGCGCAGCAGCGGCTTGATGATCGGGGCCAGATCGGCACCACGCTCGACGTAGATCGGATCGAGCTGGCCGCGCTGGCGGATGCTGTGGGCCAGCTGGCGGCTGTCGGCGCCGGGGATCGGCTCTTCGCCGGCCGGGTAGACCTCCATCAACAGCAACACGTTGGCGTCGCCCAGCACCTGGACGAAGTCGTCGTAAAGGTCGCGGGTACGACTGAAACGGTGCGGCTGGTACAGGATCACCAGGCGGCGCTCCGGCCAGCCGCCACGTACCGCCTTGATCACCGCTGCCACTTCGCGCGGGTGGTGACCGTAATCATCGACCAGCATCACGCTGCCACCGTCGACCGGCAGCTCGCCGTAGACCTGGAAGCGTCGGCCGACCCCCTGGAAGCCCGACAGGCCCTGGACGATGGCGGCATCTTCGATGCCTTCGTCGCTGGCGATGGCGATGGTGGCCAGCGCGTTCAACACGTTGTGATTGCCCGGCATGTTCACCGACACATCCAGCGGCTCACGGCCCGGACGCAGCACGGTGAAGAAGGTCTGCATGCCCTGCTGGCGCACGTTGATGGCGCGCACGTCGGCATCTTCGGCAAAACCGTAGGTCACGGTCGGGCGGGCCACCTGCGGCAGCAGCTCACGCACCACAGGGTCATCCACGCAGAGCACGGCCAGGCCGTAGAACGGCAGGTTGTGCAGGAATTCGATGAAGGTCTTCTTCAGGACGTTGAAGTCGCCGCCATAGGTGCTCATGTGGTCGGCGTCGATGTTGGTGACCACCGAGACCATCGGCTGCAGGTGCAGGAAGCTGGCGTCGCTCTCGTCGGCCTCGGCGATCAGGAAGCGGCTGCCACCCAGCTGGGCGTTGGTGCCGGCAGCGTTCAACCGGCCACCAATGACGAAGGTCGGGTCCAGGCCGCCAGCGGCGAATACTGAGGCCAGCAGGCTGGTGGTGGTGGTCTTGCCGTGGGTACCGGCAACGGCAATGCCGTGGCGGTAGCGCATCAGTTCGGCCAGCATCTCGGCGCGCGGCACCACCGGAATACGGCGTTCCAGGGCAGTAGCCACTTCCGGGTTGGCGGTGTTGATGGCGCTGGACACCACCAGCACGTCGGCCTGCTCGGCGTTCTCGGCACGGTGGCCAATGAAGATATGCGCGCCGAACTTTTCCAGACGCTCGGTCACGGCCGAGGCCTTGAGGTCAGAGCCGGACACTTCATAGCCCAGGTTGAGCAGCACCTCGGCGATGCCGCACATGCCGGCACCGCCGATACCGACGAAGTGGATGCGGCGAATCCGGCGCATACGGCGGATTTCGGAGCGGGCAGCAGCGGGAGACTTAGCCACGGGCCACCTCCAGGCAGATTTCCACCACCGTGCGGGTGGCATCGGGCTTGGCCAGGCTGCGCGCGGTGCGGCCCATGGCTTGGAGTTTTTCTGGGTGCATCAGAACCTCGGTCAACTGCGCGGCGAGTTTGTCCGCGTCAGTGGCATGTTGCGGCAGAAGGATGGCGGCGCCCTCCTTCGCCAGATAGTCGGCATTGCGGCTCTGGTGATCGTCGATCGCGTGCGGCAGCGGCACGAGGAAGGACGGCAGGCCGGCGGCGGCCAGTTCGCTGACGGTCAGCGCGCCAGCGCGGCAGATCACCAGATCGGCCCAAGCGTAAGCACGGGCCATGTCCTTGATGAAAGGTGCAACCTCGGCTTCGACCGCCACTTCGCGATAACGCTCCGCCGTGATCGCATCGTGTTGCTTGCCCGCCTGATGGAACACCTGCGGGCGCAGCTCGACCGGCAGCTTGGCCAGGGCGGCGGGGATCAACTTGTTCAACGGCTCGGCCCCCAGGCTGCCGCCCAGCACCAGCAGACGCGGCTTGCGGCCGGCCAGGGCGTCGCGCGGGGTTTCCAGGAACAGCTCCTCGCGCACCGGATTGCCAGTGGTGCGCAGCTTGGCGCGCCGGCCGAAGGTATTCGGGAAGGCTTCACAGACACGGGCGGCGAACGGCACCAGGCTGCGGTTGGCGGTGCCGGCCACGGCGTTCTGCTCGTGGATCACCAGCGGCGCGCCGTTCAGGCGTGCCGCCAGGCCACCCGGCCCGGTGACGAAACCGCCCATGCCCAGTACGCAGACCGGCTGCAGTTCGCGCATCACCCTGCGGGCCTGCCACAGAGCGCGTACCAGCTGGAACGGTGCCTTGAACAGGGCCAGCTTGCTCTTGCCACGCAGACCGGTCACCTGAATGTGGTGCAATGGCAGATCCGCTGCCGGCACCAATTCGTTCTCGATGCCGCGCGGCGTGCCCAGCCAGTGCACGGCATAGCCACGGGCCTTGAACTCGCGGGCACAAGCCAGTGCCGGGAACACGTGGCCGCCAGTGCCGCCAGCCATGATCAGGACGTTACCGCGCATGCTTGACCTCCTCGGTGTCGAAGAAGTCCGACTCGCTGAATTCGATTTCCTCGCTGCCCAGCGAGGTACGGCGCTCCCACTCGATGCGCAGGAGCATGGCCAGGGACACGCAGCAGATGATCAGCGAGCTGCCGCCGTAGCTGAGGAACGGCAGGGTCAGGCCCTTGGTCGGCAGCAGGCCGACGTTCACACCGATATTGATCAGCACCTGGCCGATCCACTGCATGGCGATGCCGTAGGCCACATAGGCCGAGAAGAACTGCTTGGCCTTCTCCGCCCACAAGCCGATGTACAGCGCGCGCACGGCAACGAACACGAACAGGCCGACGGTGACCAGCGCCCCGATCATGCCCAGCTCCTCGGCCAGCACGGCGAAGACGAAGTCGGTATGCGCTTCGGGCAGGTAGAACTGCTTCTGGATGCTGTTGCCCAGCCCCACGCCGAACCACTCGCCACGGCCGAAGGCGATCAGCGCCTGGCTCAGCTGGTAACCGGCACCGTACTGGTCGGCCCAGGGATCGACGAAGTTGGTCAGGCGCTCCAGGCGATAGGCCTGGCTGGTCATCACCAGGACACCAGCAGCCAGCACCACACCGACCAGAGGAATGAAGCGCAGCAGGTTGATGCCACCGAGGAACAACATGGCGATGCACGAGCCGACCAGCACCACAGTTGCGCCGAAGTCCGGCTCGGCCAGCAGCAGGGCGGCCATCGGACCGAGTACCAGCATTGGTTTGAGGAAGCCGGACAGCTTTTCGCGCACTTCTTCCTGGCGACGTACCAAGTAGCCGGCGATGAACAGTACAGTGAACAGCTTGGCCAGCTCGGAGGGCTGTACGTTGAACATACCGAAGCCGATCCAACGCTTGGCGCCGTTGACCTCACGACCGATCCCCGGGATCAGCACCATGATCAGCAGGGCGAAGGCGATCAACAGCAGGCTGGCGCCATAGCGCTGCCAGAAGGCCATGGGAATCATCAGCGTAACGACCGCCGCGCTGATGCCGATGGCCAGATAAATCAGATGGCGGATCATGTGATACAGCGGGTTGCCCGAGAGCATCGCGGCCACTTCCGAACTGGCCGAGGTGATCATCACCAGGCCCAGGCCGAGCAGGGCCAGACAGCCGGCCAGCAGCGGGAAGTCGAGGTCGACGCCGCGCGAGGTGCGCAGCGGCGACGGGGCGGCGAGCAAGCGGGCGATCAGGCTCATTGCAGGGCCTCCGCCGCCTGGGCGAACAGGCGCCCACGCTCTTCGAAATTCTTGAACATGTCCAGACTGGCGCAGGCTGGCGACAGCAGCACGGCGTCGCCCGATTCGGCCAACTCGGCACTGCGCTGCACGGCCTCGTCCAGGGTCTGCACCCGCAGCAGTGGCGCGGCATCGCCCAGGGCGGCGGCGAGCAGCTCGGCATCGCGCCCCAGCAGCACCACGGCGCGGCAGAACTTGGCCACCGGCGCCTTCAGCGCGGAGAAGTCGGCACCCTTGCCATCGCCGCCGGCGATCAGCACCAGCTTGCCGGCGATATCGGCGCCCAGGCCTTCGATCGCAGCCAGGGCGGCGCCGACGTTGGTGGCCTTGGAATCATCGTAGTAACTCACGCCACGCAGCTCGCGCACCCACTGGCAGCGGTGCGGCAGGCCGGCGAAACCGCGCAGGGTATCGAGCATGGCGGCAAAGGGCAGGCCGACGGCATGGCCCAGGGCCAGGGCCGCCAGGGCGTTGGACTGGTTGTGCGCGCCACGGATCTTCAGTTCGGCGGTCGGCATCAGCGCCTCGAACTGGAAGGCCAGCTGCTTCTCACCGTGCTCTTCGATCAGACCGAAACGTTTGAAGTCCGGCTTGCCCAGCCCGAAGCTCCAGCACGGCACCTGGTCGGCGATCAGCGGACGCGACAGGGCATCGTCGCGATTCACCACGACCTGACGGGCGCCGCGGAAGATGCGGTGCTTGGCCAGGTGGTACTGGGCCATGCCATCGTAGCGATCCATATGGTCTTCGCTGATATTCAGGCAGGTGGCGACCTCGGCGCCAAGGCGCTCGGTGGTCTCCAGCTGGAAGCTGGACAGTTCCAAGACGTACAGCTCAACTTCGTCGCTGAGCAGGTCCAGCGCCGGGGTGCCGATATTGCCACCGACCGCGACCTTCCTGCCGGCGGCTGCCGCCATCTCACCCAGCAGAGTGGTGACGGTGCTTTTGGCATTCGAGCCGGTGATGGCGACGATCGGCGCCTTAGCATGGCGGGTGAACAGGTCGATATCGCCGGACATCTTCACGCCACGCGCGGCGGCTTCACGCAGCGCCGGGGTGGCCAGGGCCAGGCCGGGGCTCACGTAGAGCTCCGAGGCGCGGCAGAGGAAATCGACGTCCAGCTCGCCGCAGCGCACTTCCACTTCGGGATAGTCGCGCTGCAGGGTCGCAAGCTCCGGCGGGTTCGCGCGCGTATCGGCCACGGCGAAGCGCACGCCCTGCTGCGCCAGGAAGCGCACCAGGGACATGCCGCTCTTGCCGAGGCCGACAACGATGCGGAACTGGTCGGAAGCGATCAGCGACACTCTCTATTACCTCAGCTTCAGGGTGGCCAGGCCAACCAGGACGAGAATTACGGTGATGATCCAGAAGCGCACGATCACGCGCGGCTCAGGCCAGCCTTTGAGTTCGAAGTGGTGGTGGATCGGCGCCATGCGGAACACACGCTTGCCGGTGAGCTTGAAGCTGGCGACCTGGATCATCACCGACAGGGTTTCCATGACGAACACGCCACCCATGATGAACAGCACGATTTCCTGGCGGACGATCACGGCGATGGTGCCCAGCGCGGCGCCGAGGGCCAGCGCGCCCACGTCGCCCATGAATACCTGGGCCGGATAGGTGTTGAACCAGAGGAAGCCCAGGCCGGCACCGACCAGCGCGGCGCAGAACACGATCAGCTCACCGGCGCCCGGCACGTAGGGAATCAGCAGGTACTGAGCGAAATTGATGTTGCCCGACAGGTAGCAGAAGATCGCCAGCGCGCCGGCCACCATCACGGTCGGCAGGATCGCCAGGCCGTCGAGGCCGTCGGTCAGGTTCACCGCGTTGCTGGTACCGACGATGACGAAGTAGGTCAGCACCACGAAGCCCACGCCCAGCGGCAGCGCCACGTCCTTGAGCAGCGGCACGATCAGGGTGGTTTCCACTGGGCTCTGTGCGGTCATGTAGAGGAAGACGGCGGCGGCCAGGCCGAACACCGATTGCCAGAAGTACTTCCAGCGGCTCGGCAGGCCACGCGAGTTCTTCTCGATCACCTTGCGGTAGTCATCGACCCAGCCGATGGCGCCGAACAGCAGGGTCACAGCCAGCACTGTCCAAACGTAGCGATTGCTCAGATCGGCCCAGAGCAGCGTACTGACGGCGATGGCGGTGAGGATCAGCGCGCCACCCATGGTCGGCGTGCCCTTCTTCGACAGGTGCGACTGCGGACCGTCATTGCGCACGGCCTGACCGATCTGGCGAATTTGCAGGGTGCGGATCATCCACGGGCCGAGCCACAGCGACAGGGCCAGGGCCGTGAGCACGCCGAGAATGCCGCGCAGGGTCAGGTACTGGAAGACCCCGAAGCCGGTGTGGAACTGTTGCAGGTACTCCGCCAGCAGCAGCAGCATGATTAGTGAGCCTCCCCGGATGCCCGTTGCAGCAAGGCGTCGGCGATGTTCTCCATCGCTGCGCTGCGCGAGCCTTTAATTAGAATGGTGGTTTCACCCGACTCGCCGCGAAGCGCTTCGATCAGGCTGGCTTGATCGGCAAAATGACGGCCATTTTCGCCGAAAGCCGCCACAGCATGTGCCATCAGCGGCCCTACGGCATACAGGGCATCGACCTTGCCGGCGGCGTGTGCGCCGACATCGCGATGGCCCTGCTCGGCCCACTCGCCCAACTCGCCCATATCTCCCAGCACCAGGACGGTGCGACCGGAGAAGGCGGCGAGTATATCGACTGCCGCGCACATGGAAAGCGGGTTGGCGTTGTAACTGTCATCGATTACCCGTACGCCGTTCGGCGCCAGGTCAGCCACGGCGCGGCCCTTGACTGGCTGCAAAGCTTCCAGACCAGCCTTGATCCCGACCAGCGGCACGCCAAGGGCATACGCGGCAGCCGCCGCAGCCAGGGCATTGGCCACGCTGTGCTCACCGAGCAGGTTGAGCTGGATACGCACCTCGCCAGCAACGCCGGCCAGGGCGAACCCGACGCAACCCCGCGCATCGCGCCAGAGTTCCTTGGCATGCACATCGGCCGACTGATCGTGCAGGGCGAAGCTCAGTACCCGGCGACCGCCGTTGCGTGCCTGCCAGGTGGCGAAGGCCTTGTCGTCGCGATTGAGCACGGCAATACCCTGCTCACCCAAGCCTTCGAGGATCTCGCCCTTGGCCTGGACGATCTTCTCCGGCCCGCCGAACTCGCCGACATGGGCCAGTCCGGCATTGGTGATGATGGCCACGTCCGGACGGGTCAGGCCGACGGTATAGGCGATCTCGCCGACATGGTTGGCACCCAGCTCGATGACCGCGCCAACATGCTCGGGCGCCAGTTCCAGCAGGGTCAGCGGCGCGCCGAGGTCATTGTTCAGGTTGCCACGGGTAGCCAGCACCGGACCGCCCAGGCCGGCGCGCAGGATGCTGGCGAGCATCTCCTTGACCGTGGTCTTGCCGCTGGAGCCGGTCACGGCGGCCAGCGGTTTGGTGAAAGCAGTGCGATTCAGTGCACCGAGCTGGCCGAGTGCGATACGGGTATCGGCCACCACCAACTGCGGCAACGGTGCGTCCGGCAGCTCACGCTGCACCAGCGCGGCGACCGCACCCTTGGCAGCAACGTCCACCAGGTAGTTGTGACCGTCGAAGTTCGGCCCGACCAAGGCGATGAACAGCTGGCCGGCCGCGATCTTGCGGCTGTCAGTGGACACCGCAGAAAACGCCACGTCGGCACCGACCAGGCGACCATGCACAGCGGCGCAGACTTCGCTCAAGAGCAGCGGCTTAAGCATGGGCGTCCTCCCAGGCCTGCAGGGCCTTGGCGGTCTCTTGCAGATCAGAGAACGGATGGCGCACGCCAGCGATCTCCTGATAATCCTCATGCCCCTTGCCAGCGAGCACCACCACATCGCCGACCTGAGCTTTGGCGATCAGCCGAGCGATGGCATCGGCGCGGCCATGCACGAACTCGACGACTTCGGGCTTAACAAACCCGGCGCGGATATCGGCGATGATTTGCGCCGGGTCTTCGCTACGCGGATTGTCGTCAGTGACCAGCACGGCGTCAGCCAGACGCTCGGCCACGGCTGCCATCAGGGGACGCTTGCCACGGTCGCGATCGCCACCACAGCCGAACAGGCACAGCAAGCGACCGGTCACGTGCGGCCGCAGCGCTTCCAGCACTTTTTCCAGAGCATCCGGGGTGTGCGCGTAGTCGACCACCACCAGCGGCAGGCCCTCGCCGCCGAAACGCTGCATGCGGCCCACCGGCCCTTGCAAACGCGGCATCACCGAGAGGATTTCATCCAGCGGATAACCCAAGCCCAGCAATGCACCGACCACGGCCAGTAAATTGCTCAGGTTGAAGCGACCCAGCAGCGGGCTGCGCAGCAGGCCTTCACCCTGTGGAGTGACCAGACGGGCCTGCACGCCGTGGTCGCCAAAACTGGCCTCGCGACAGAACAAATAGGCAGAGGCATCTTCCAGGCTGTAACCGATCAGGCGCGACTCGCGCGACTGCGTTGCCAGCTGGCGCCCAAACTCATCGTCCAGGTTGATCACCCGGCACTTCAGCTCCGGCCAGCTGAACAGTTTGGCCTTGGCCGCGCCGTAGGCCTCCATGGAGCCGTGGTAGTCCAGGTGATCACGAGACAGATTGGTGAACACCGCCACATCGAAGTCCAGCGCCGCCACACGACCCTGATCCAGACCATGGGAGGAAACCTCCATGGCCACGGCGCGGGCGCCGGCATGCTTGAGCTCCGCCAGGGTCGCCTGCACGGCGATAGGGTCTGGCGTGGTGTGCCGGCCACTCTGCAGGGCCTCGTAGAAACCGGTACCCAGGGTTCCGACAATGCCGCAGCGCTCACCCAACAGATCGAGGGCCTGCGCCACCAACTGACTGACGCTGGTCTTGCCGTTGGTACCGGTCACACCGACCAGTCGCAGGGCGCGGCTGGGTTCGCCATAGAAACGCCCGGCAATGGCCGACAGCTGACCGACCAGACCTTTGATCGGCACCAATTCGGCGCCTTTGGCGCTGACCACTGCGGCGCCCTCGGCTTCGTAGGCCACGGCGGATGCACCACGCGCGATGGCATCGGCGATGTGCGCGCGACCGTCCTGAGCCAGGCCGGGTACAGCGAGGAACAGATCGCCCGGACGCACCTTGCGGCTGTCCAGCGTCAATTCGCGGATCAGTACGGCACTGCTGGCCTGTACCAAGAGTTGGCTGAGGGGCATGGGCATCAGATTCGCCCTCCCGGAGTCGTGGCCGCAGTAACAGTTTGCGGCTGAGCAGCGGCCGGATCGACCGGCGGCGGCAGGTTGTCGGGGGTAATGTTCATCAGGCGCAGAGAGCCAGCCATCACCTTGCTGAAGACCGGAGCGGAGACCAGACCACCGAAGTAGCCATCCTTGCTCGGCTCATCGACCACGACGAACATGGCGATGCGCGGATTGGAGCTCGGCGCGAAACCGGCGAACATCGAGCGATAGGCGTTGGCGGTGTAGCCCTTGGTACCGACGCTGGCCTTGCGCGCGGTGCCACTCTTGCCAGACACGTGATAGCCAGGCACCTGGGCGCGGTAGACACCACGCGGCGCCTCGATCACCTGCTGCAACATACCTTGCAGGGTCTTGGCCACCTGCTCCGACACCACCTGGGCACCGACCGGCTGACGATCCACACGCGTCATCGACAGCGGCAGCGCCTTACCGTTGTTAGCCAGGGTGGCATAGGCATGAGCCATCTGAATGGCAGTCACCGAGACACCGTAGCCGTAGGAGAGAGTCGCAGTCTCGGCCTTGCGCCATTCGCGGTAACTAGGCAGCTCGCCAACGCGCTCGCCGGGGAAACCCAGGCCGGTATCACGGCCGAAGCCCAGCTTACTCATCATGTCGTGAATGCTTTCGCCACCGATGTCGAAGGCGATCTTGCTCATGCCGACGTTGGACGAGTTGATCAGAATGCCGGTCAGGTCCAGGACCGGCCCCTGGGTTCTGGACACGTCCCTGATGGTGTAGCGGCCGATCTGCAGCGAGCCCGGATAAACCTCGACCTTGTCTTCCGGCTTCCAGCGCCCGGTCCCCAGGGCCGCAGCCATGGACAGCGGCTTAACGGTCGAGCCTGGCTCGAACACGTCGATCATGGCGCGGTTGCGCATCGCCGCCGGCTGCAGGGTGCGACGGTTGTTCGGGTTGTAGGACGGTTGGTTGACCATGGCAAGAATTTCGCCGGTCTTCACGTCGATCATCACCAGACTGCCAGCCTTGGCGCCCTGCTCGATCAGCGCATTGCGCAGCTCGCGGTGGGCCAGGTACTGCAGGCGCAGATCGATAGATAGCGCCAGGGTCTTACCGGGCTTGGCGTTCTGGGTAACCTGTACATCCTTGATCAAACGGCCACGGCGATCCTTGAGCACCTGACGTTTGCCGGGCACACCGGCCAGCCACTCCTCGAAGGCCAGCTCGACACCTTCCCGCCCGCGATCATCGACGTCAGTGAAGCCCACGACATGCGCAGTGACCTCTCCCGCGGGATAGAAGCGACGGAACTCCTCCAAGCCGTACACGCCCGGCACCTTGAGATCGAGCACGCTCTGCCCCTGCTCCGGAGTCAGGCCACGCACCAGATACATGAACTCACGGGCCTGCGCCTGGGTCAGGCGCTTGGCGAAGGATTTGGGCTCCTGCCCCAGCGCTGCCGCCAGATCGGCCCAGCGATCCTGCGCCTTGAATAGCTCCTTGCCATTCGCCCACAAGGTGGTGACCGGAGTACTGACTGCCAGTGGCTCACCATTGCGATCAGTAATCAGGCCACGGTGCGCCGGAATCGGGATATGCCGCACGCTGCGCGCATCGCCATGCGCCTGCAGAAAGTCATGGTCGATTACATGCAGATCGACGATACGCCAGGCGATGGCGCCCACCATCAGGGCCAACAGGGCCAATACCAAGCGGAACCGCCAGGGATAGAGAGCGCCTTCGAGACCGATCATGGCGCCACCATCTGCACTTCGGCCGGCTCGGGGATACGCATGCGCAACTGCTCGGAAGCCAGAGCCTCGATACGGTTATGGGCAGTCCAGGTGCTCTGCTCCAGCACCAGACGCCCCCACTCGGCCTGCGCCTTATCGCGCACGCTCAGCTCGGCATACAGCGCATTGAGCAGCTGACGATTCCAGTGCGCACAGTAAGAGACGGCAATGGCCGACAGCAGCACGGCGCCGAACAACATCACCAGCAGCAGGCTGCCAGGCGGCATGGGTTTGGCGTAGAGGCGGCTCATCGCAGCTTCTCCGCCACACGCATCACCGCGCTGCGCGAGCGCGGGTTGGCCTTGAGCTCGGCTTCGCCGGCATAGATCGGCTTGCCGATCAACTTCAGGCGCGGCTCGAAGGCCTTGGGAATGATCGGCAGGTCACGCGGCAGGTTGTCCGCCTCACCTTTGGCCTGCCGTTTCATGAACTGCTTGACGATGCGGTCTTCCAGGGAGTGGAAGCTGATCACCACCAGACGCCCACCGACGGCCAGGGTCTCCAGCGCCGCCTCGAGGCCACGCTCAAGATCACCCAGCTCGTTGTTGACGTGAATGCGCAACCCCTGGAACGCCCGGGTCGCCGGGTTCTTGCCTTTTTCCCAGGCCGGATTGGCCTCGGTGAGCACGGCAGCCAGATCGGCGGTACGCTCGAACGGCTTGAGCGCGCGACGCTCCACTACGGCGCGCGCCATGCGCTTGGCGAAACGCTCCTCACCATACTCCTTGAATACACGGGCAATCTCGTCGGCGCTGGCGGTCGCGATAAATTCGGCAGCACTGATACCGGCATCCGGATTCATGCGCATATCCAGCGGGCCGTCATTGAGGAAGCTGAAGCCCCGCGCGGCATCATCGAGCTGCGGCGAGGACACGCCGAGATCCAGCAGAATGCCGTCGACCTTGCCCTGCAGCCCCCGCACCAGAGCCTCGTCGCCCAGCTCGGCAAAGCTGCGCTGCACAACGACGAAGCGGCCGTCTTCGGCCGCCAGTGCATTTCCGCTTGCGATTGCCAATGGATCCTTGTCGAACCCGAGCAACCGGCCGTTGCCCCCGAGGCTCTGCAGAATCAACCTGCTGTGCCCCCCCCTGCCAAAAGTGCCATCGAAGTAGCAGCCGTTCTCGCGCACGGCGAGAGCCTCGACAGCCTCGTCGAGCAGCACGGTGATATGGCGGAAGCTGCTGGTCATGGTCACAGGATCAGGTCACGGAGGTCGTCCGGCAGAGCACCGGGTTGTTTGATGGCAGCCAGGTCGGCATCGGCAAGCGCGTTCCAGGCATCTTCGTTCCACAGTTGGAATTTGTTCAGCTGACCGACCAGCATCGCGTGCTTGTCCAGGCCAGCGTGCGCACGCAGACGCGGAGGCACGAGAAAGCGACCACTGCCATCGAGTTCGATGTCCACGGCGTTACCAATCAACAGACGCTGCAGGCGGCGGGTTTCTTCACGCAGGGAAGGCAGGTCGCGGAGCTTGGCTTCGATCAGCTCCCACTCCGGCAGGGGGTACACGCACAGGCAGGGATCGACAGCGTCGATGGTGACGATGAGCTGCCCAGAGCAACGCGAAACGAGCTCGTCACGATACCGACTTGGCATCGCGAGTCGCCCTTTGGCGTCGAGACTGATGGCGTTAGCTCCACGAAACACGTCTGCGCTTCCCCACTCCGATTAGCTTTCCATGCCCTTCTGACCCACTTTTTTCCACTTTGTGCCACTTCGACACACTATAGGAATGCAGCCGCCTTAGCGTCAAGGCGCGCCAGAAGGGAAAAATCCTTACAGGACGGTGGTTTAGCGATTTAAAGGGGGGGGTTTAAGAAGGAAAACGAAGTTTTTCGAAAGGCGAATTTCAGCGAGCTCATGAAGCTGAACTTCGAACTTAAAGTAATTTCTCAAGAGTAAGATTTTTTCGGTATTGCGGAGGGGAACAGATAGAAGAGAAGAGAGGAGAGTCGATCTGTAAGCCGGGTTCTGTCGAGGACAGTCATTCCTCTACGACGCACATCACTGTACGCCTCTAGCAACCTACCCGGTTCCAGCGCGGGCCACGCCAATGGAACCCTATTTGGTCTTGCTCCGAGTGGGGTTTACCTAGCCACGAACTGTTACCAGCCGTGCGGTGCGCTCTTACCGCACCTTTTCACCCTTACCGGCGCCGAAACGCTTAGGCGGTTATTTTCTGTGGCACTTTCCGTAGGCTTGCGCCTCCCAGGCGTTACCTGGCACTCCGCCCTATGGAGCCCGGACTTTCCTCCCCCTTCTTACGAAGGCAGCGACTGTCCGATCGACTCTCCGCTGCCAAGGGTAACGAGACAACCCCCTCAGGACAAGCTCAAGCACCCTTTTGCCGATCAAGCGCCGCCTGATAGAGCAGATTCTTGCGCACCCCGGTGATCTCCGCAGCCAGTGCCGCAGCGCGCTTGAGCGGCAGCTCGGCCAAGAGCAGGTCAAGCACGCGCAGCGCTTCACCACTGACCGCATCCTCGCCTTCCGGCGCCTGCCAACCCGCGACCAGAATCACACATTCACCACGCCGCTGATTGCTATCGGCCGCCACCCACTCATACAGCTCACCCAACGGCAAGCCCTTGAGCGTCTCGAAAGTCTTGGTCAGCTCGCGCCCCAGCACGGCCAGGCGCTCGGGACCGAAAACATCACGCATGTCGGCAAGGGACTCCAGCAGGCGATGCGGCGCCTCGTAGTAAATAAGCGTGCGGGCATCTTCTCGGGCCTGCTCCAGCTTCGCCCGCCGCCCCACCGTCTTGGCCGGTAGAAAACCCTCGAAAGCAAAGCGATCCGAAGGCAAACCGGCAGCCGAGAGTGCAGCAACCAGTGCACAGGCACCTGGCACCGGCACAACGCGAATACCTGCTGCTCGCGCGGCCCGAACGAGATGGAAGCCGGGGTCGGAAATCAGCGGCGTGCCGGCATCGGAGATCAGCGCCACATCCTCACCCGCCTGCAGCCGCGCCAGAAAACGTCCACCCTGATCACGCTCGTTATGCTCGTGACAGGCTGCCAGGGCCGTCGAGATACCAAAATGCTGAAGCAAGCGCTGCGAGTGTCGCGTGTCTTCGGCAGCAATCAGCGCCACTTCGGCCAGCACACGCAAGGCCCGCGCACTGATGTCATCGAGGTTACCGATCGGCGTGGCGACCACATAAAGGGTGCCGGTAGCGGCTGGAGCAGCGGGAAGGCTCAAGAAAACACCTCGACAATTACGCAAAGCGCGCATTGTAGCCCGTTTCCCACCCCCGACATCGCACCCATCGCGGGGCGCAGGTACAATTGCACCTTCTTTACTGATCAGTACCGGGAACGTATCGATGATCGCTTGCTTGCGTCCGCTCTCTGCCCTCTGTTTCGCCGGCCTGCTGGCCGCCTGTGCCAGCTCGCCTTCGTCCAGTCTGGGCGAACTGCCACGCACGCCACAGGCCAGCATCGAGCAGTTACTGCAACAGGCCTCCAGCAGCGAACCCGAAGAAGCAGCGCTGCTGCGTCTATCCGCTGCCGACCTGGCCTACCGCCAGCAGGATGTGGCCCGCTCCATTCGCATTCTGGATACAGTGCCGCTGGCTGGACTGAAACCAGCCCAGCAGATCTATGCCAGCACGCTGCGCGCCGAGCTGGACATGACTCGTAACAAGCCCAAAAGCGCACTCAAGGCGTTGCAACATCCAAGCCTGCAGTACCTCGCCGAGCTGCCGGTGGAACAGCAGATCCGCACCCAGCTGGTCAGCGCCGGCGCACTTGAAGCCGACGGCCAGACCCTGGCCGCGGCACGCGAACGCGTCTTCATCGCCCCCCTGCTCAGCGGCGAAGCCGCCAAAGCCAATCACGAAACTATCTGGGCACTGGTCGCCAGCCTGCCCAAGAGCCAACTGAACGGCTCTGGCGACAGCGATCTCGACGGCTGGCTTGGCCTGGCTCTGGCTACCAAGAGCGCCGGCACCCCCGATCAGCAGCTGGCCGCTATCGACACGTGGAAGAACCAGCACCCGCAGCACCCCGCAGCCCAGCAATTACCAGAACCGCTGACCAAGCTCAAAGAGCTGGCCGGCCAACCGCTGCAGAAAATCGCCCTGCTGCTACCCCAAGAGGGCCAACTGGCATCCGTTTCCCGCGCACTGCGCGATGGCTTCCTCGCGGCCCACTATCAGGCCCAGCAGGCCGGCCAGAACCCTCCGGAAGTGCTGCTGTACGACAGCTCGCGCATGAGCTCGCTGGACGACTTCTACCGTCAGGCCCAAGCTGACGGCGTGCAGCTGGTGGTCGGCCCGCTGGAGAAACCGCTGGTCAAGCAACTCAGCGAGCGCCCGCAGTTGCCGCTGACCACCCTCGCCCTTAACTACAGCGACGCAGGCCGTGAGGCACCAGCGCAACTGTTCCAGTTCGGATTGGCCGCAGAGGACGAGGCCCGCGAAGTAGCACGCCGCGCATGGGCCGATGGCATGCGCAGCGCCGTAGCCCTGGTACCACGTGGCGACTGGGGCAACCGCGTGCTAGCCGCCTTCCAGCAGAGCTGGCAGGAAGCAGGCGGCTCGCTGATCGCCGCCGAACACGTCGACCAGCCCGTGGAACTCGCTCAACAGATCGCCGATCTGCTGCAGCTGCGCCAGAGTGAAGCACGCGCCAAGCGCCTGCAGAGCACCCTGGGCACGCAACTGGCCTCGCTGCCATCGCGCCGCCAGGACATCGACTTCATCTTCCTCGCTGCCACCCCGCAACAGGCACAGCAGATCAAGCCAACCCTGGCCTTCCAGTACGCGGGAGATCTGCCGGTCTACGCCACTTCGCACCTCTACACCGGCGGCCACAATCCGACCCAGTTCCAGGACCTTGAAGGCATCCGCTTCTGTGAAACCCCCTGGCTACTGGATGCCAACGACAACCTGCGCCAGCAGGTCGATCAGCAGTGGCCACAGGCCGCCAGCAGCCTCGGCCGTCTTTACGCCATGGGCGCCGATGCTTTCCGCCTGGCGCCACGCCTGAGCCAGCTCAAGGCGCTGCCCGACAGTCGCGTGGAAGGACTTTCCGGCAACCTCAGCCTTAACCAGGCGCAACGCATCGAGCGTCAACTGCCCTGGGCCGAATTCCGAGGCGGCCAGGTCCAGCGCCTGCCGGACAGCACCTATTAACAGTCGCCAGGACAGCGGCCGCGCTGCCGAAGATCAGGCCGAGACGCTGCTACAGCGCAGCGGCCTGCACCTGCTGGCTCGCAACTGGCGCTGCCGCGGCGGCGAGCTCGATCTGGTCATGCTGGACGGCGATACAGTAGTATTCGTCGAAGTTCGCTATCGCCGACACGCCGCATGGGGCGGCGCACTGGAAAGCGTCGACGCACGCAAGCGCCAGCGCCTGATCCTCGCCGCAGAACTGTTTCTGCAACGCGAAAGCCGTTGGGGGAGAAGCCCGTGTCGTTTCGACGTGGTCGCCCTGGCTCCCGGTCAGGAGCCCAACTGGCTGCGAAATGCGTTCGAAAGCTGAATGACCCCGATCAAGGATTTTTAGTCGACGCGCCAAGCACCCTCGGGTAAAACGCAAAACCCCGCGCAGGCAACTTCGCTTTTCCCTGGCTGTCTCAGCCAGCACACCTAAGGTCACACTCCATGGATATGCAATCCCGTATTCGCCAGATGTTCCAGGCCAGCATCGACACCAAGCAGCAAGCCATGGAAGTGCTGGTGCCATTCATCGAGCATGCCAGTCAGGTCATGGTTCACTCGCTGCTCAACGAAGGCAAGATCCTCGCCTGCGGCAACGGCGGTTCGGCCGGTGACTCACAGCACTTCTCCTCGGAGCTGCTCAACCGCTTTGAGCGCGAGCGTCCCAGCCTGCCGGCTATCGCGCTGACGACCGACAGCTCCACCATCACCTCGATCGCCAACGACTACAGCTACAACGAAGTCTTCTCCAAGCAGATTCGCGCCCTGGGTCGCCCCGGCGATGTACTCCTGGCCATCTCCACCAGCGGCAACTCGGCCAACGTGATCCAGGCCATCCAGGCAGCCCACGACCGTGAGATGGTGGTCGTCGCCCTTACCGGCCGTGACGGCGGCGGCATGGCTTCGCTGCTGCTGCCGGAAGACGTCGAAATTCGCGTGCCATCCAAGGTCACCGCACGCATTCAGGAAGTACATCTGCTGGCCATCCACTGCCTGTGCGACCTGATCGACCGCCAACTGTTCGGGAGTGAAGAATGATCCGCAAGCGCCTGATCCTTGCCACGATCGCCCTAAGCGTTGTGCTGGGCGGCTGCAGCAATCGCAGCATCGGCAACAAGATCGACGACCAGTTCCTGGAGCCCGCAGTCGCTAACAAGGTTGAGAAAAGCCACGCAGACCTCGCGTCACCTACCTCACACATCGTGGTGACCGCCTATAACGGCGTCATCCTGCTGGCTGGACAAACCCCGCGCAGCGACCTCAAGGACAAGGCTGGCGAGGTCGCCCGCAGCGTGCAGGGCGTCACCAAGGTGCACAATGAACTGCAGGTACTCAAGCCCAGCTCCCTAGCCGCCCGCAGCAACGACGCAGCCCTGACCACCAAGATTAAGACCCAAATGCTGTTCGACAGCGAAGTAGCCAGCGCCAGGGTCAAAGTGGTTACCGAAAACGGCATCGTCTACCTGATGGGACTGGTTACCCGTGCCGAAGGCAATAGTGCCAGCCGCGTGGTGCAGAACACCTCGGGCGTGCAAAAAATTGTCAAACTGTTCCAGTACACCGACTGACACAGACCAGATACAAAAAAGGCGATCCGAGGATCGCCTTTTTTATTACTTCACCACCTTCAAACTGGGTCGCCCACTGGGACGCGGAGGCTCATCACCACCCGGTCCGTCGTCATCCGGGCCATCTTCGCCCTCAACATCATCCACCGGCGGCTCCAGCTCGAAGACCATGCCCTGACCATTTTCGCGGGCATAGATGGCAAGCATCGCACCCGTCGGGATGTACAGTTGGTGGGCGACGCCCCCGAAGCGCCCCTCAAAACTCACCGCCTCATTGTCCATATGCAGGCTGCGCACTGCACTGGGGGACACATTGAGCACGATCTGGCCATCGTTGGCATAACCCGGCGGCACCCGAACGCTCGGGTATTCGGCATTGACCAAGAGGTGAGGCGTGCAGCCGTTATCGACGATCCACTCATAAAGTGCTCGCACCAGATAGGGTCGACTGGAATTCATGGCAGATACCTCCTGGCTCAACGCATGTTGCGTTCGACACTGGAAAGACTGGCCTGAAAGGCCTCGCGCGTGAACATCCGCTCCATATACTCCAGCAGCGGCTTGGCCGGGCGTGGCAACTCGATCCCCAACTGCGGCAGGCGCCAGAGAATCGGCAGCAAACAGCAATCGACCAGACTCAGTTCATCACTGAGAAAGAACGACTTGTCAGCAAACAGCGGCGATACGCCGGTCAGGCTCTCACGCAGCTCCTTGCGCGCCAGTGCTTTGTCCGCCTCCTTGCCGCGAGGTTCAAGAATACGATCGACCAGCTGACACCAGTCACGCTGTATCCGATGCATCAGCAGGCGGCTATTGGCCCTGGCCACAGGATAGACCGGTAGTAACGGTGGATGGGGGTAACGCTCGTCGAGGTATTCCATCACCACCGTGGACTCATACAGGACTAGATCGCGATCAATCAGTGTCGGCAGACTCGCATAGGGGTTCACTTCAGCCAGCTTTGCCGGACAGTGCCCAGCCTGGACATCGATGATGTCCACCTGTACACCCTTCTCAGCAAGAACCAGACGCACACGATGGGAATAATGATCAGCAGGGTCGGAATAGCAGGCCAGCTTGTTGGTCGCGGCCATGGCGCCCTCCTCACTTTCAGAATTGCAGGAACAGAAAAACGCACGCGCCCAGAAGGGCGCGTGCGTTTGCAGCAGTAACGCTATGTATCAGTGAACGTCCTTCCAGTATTCGCGCTTCAGCAGGTAGGCGAACACGAAGAAGAAAGCCAGGTACAACAGCACATAGGTACCAATACGCTGACTCTCCAGCTTTACCGGGTTAGCGGAGTAAGCCAGGAAGGTCACCAGGTTATGGATCTTCTCGTCGAACTCTTCTTCGGTCAGGCTGCCGGTCTTCGGCACGACGGTCAGCTGATCACAAGCTTCATGAGTGATAGGTGCACCGGTCAGCGGATCGTATTGTTTCTTGCCATCCTCGACCACCTGAACCTGCTTGCAACCGATGACCTGGCGCCCCTGCAGGCTAGCCAGGACGTTCGGCATACCGACGTTCGGGAAGACCTTGTTGTTGGCGCCCAGCGGACGACTCGGATCTTCATAGAAGGTACGCAGGTAGGTGTACAGCCAGTCGGTACCACGTACGCGGGCGACCAGCGTCAGGTCGGGCGGCGCGGCACCGAACCAGGCCTTGGCATCTTCCGGCTTCATGCCGATCTTCATGTGATCGCCAATCTTGGCGCCGGTGAATACCAGGTTCTCCAGCATCAGTTCGTGTGGAATGCCGATGTCATCGGCAACACGCTCATAACGCTGGAACTTGGCGCTGTGGCAACCCATGCAGTAGTTGGCGAAGGTACGCGCGCCGTCCTGCATGGCGGCCTTGTCAGTGAAATCGATATCCACCTTGTCCAGGGGATAACCGCTGCCGGCGGCAAAAGCCAGACCCGGCAGTACAGCGAGAATCAGTGCGGCAAAGTGCTTTTTCATCAGCCAGTCACCCTTTCCGGAACCGGTTTAGTCTTCTCCATCCGGGTGTAGAACGGCATCAGGATGAAGTAGGCGAAGTACAGCGCGGTGCAAATCTGCGACAGCAGGGTACGACCCGGAGTCGGAGCCAGCACGCCGAGCACGCCAAGGATCACGAAGGAGATGCAGAACACCACCAGCCAGATCTTGCTCATCCAGCCCTTGTAGCGCATGGACTTGACCGGACTGCGGTCGAGCCAAGGCAGCACGAACAGGATAGCGATGGCGGCGCCCATGGCGATTACACCCAGCAGCTTGTCCGGCACGGCGCGCAGGATGGCGTAGAAGGGCGTGAAGTACCAGACCGGAGCGATGTGCTCAGGAGTCTTGAACGGGTTGGCCTGCTCGAAGTTCGGCTTCTCGAGGAAGTAACCGCCCATCTCCGGGAAGAAGAACACCACGGCGCAGAAGACGAACAGGAAGACCACGACACCCACGATGTCCTTCACGGTGTAGTACGGGTGGAAGGCGATGCCATCCAGCGGTACGCCGCTCTCGTCTTTCTTCTTCTTGATGTCGACGCCGTCCGGGTTGTTCGAACCCACTTCGTGCAGCGCCAGGATGTGCAGCACAACCAGACCAAGCAGGACGATCGGCAGGGCGATCACGTGCAGGGCGAAGAAGCGGTTCAGAGTGATGCCCGAAATCAGGTAGTCACCACGGATCCACTGGGTCAGGTCATCGCCGATCACCGGAATGGCACCGAACAGCGAGATGATCACCTGGGCACCCCAGTAGGACATCTGGCCCCACGGCAGCAGGTAGCCCATGAAGGCCTCTGCCATCAGGCACAGGTAGATCAGCATGCCGAAGATCCAGACCAGCTCGCGCGGCTTCTGGTAGGAGCCGTATAGCAGACCGCGGAACATGTGCAGGTAGACCACCACGAAGAACGCGGAGGCACCCGTGGAATGCAGGTAGCGGATGATCCAGCCGTACTCCACGTCGCGCATGATGTACTCGACGGAGGCGAAAGCTTCCTCAGCGGACGGGGTGAAGCTCATGGTCAGCCAGATACCGGTAAGGATCTGGTTGACCAGCACCAGCAGGGCCAGCGAGCCAAAGAAATAGAAGAAGTTGAAGTTCTTCGGTGCGTAGTACTTGCTCAGATGGTCTTCCCACATCTTGGTGGCGGGGAAGCGCGCATCGATCCAGGCCATGAATTTTTCCATCATGCTTTCTCCTGGTCCACACCGACGATGATGACATCATCGGATTCATAGGAATGCGGCGGAACCGGCAGGTTCAGCGGCGCGGGCTGAGCCTTGTAGACACGCCCTGCAAGATCGTAGCGGGAGCCGTGGCAGGGACAGAAATAACCGCCTACCCAGTCCGGACCGAGGTCGGCCGGAGCCACTTCCGGGCGGAACGATGGTGCGCAGCCCAGGTGGGTGCACAGCCCGACCAGCACCAGAATTTCCGGCTTGATCGCGCGCGTCTTCTTGTCGACGTACTCCGGCTGTACCGAGGCAGCGGATTCGGGGTCAGCGACACTGCCTTCGATCTTGGTCAGGTTGGCCAGGATCTCCTCAGTGCGGCGCACGATGAACACCGGCTGACCGCGCCATTCGGCAACCATCTGCTGGCCAGGCTCGACCTTGGCGATATTCACTTTCACCGGTGCACCGGCCGCTTTGGCCTTGGCACTGGGGAACCATGACCCCACGAACGGAGTCGCAGCACCCACCGCTCCGGCAGCACCAACCACCGAAGTGGCCGCTACCAGGAAGCGACGCCGGCCTGCATTCACGCCGTCATTGCTCATTCAGTCGTCTCCCATCAGCTTCATGGCCTGTTGTTCAGGCCTCTACTAAGTAATAAATCGGGCCGCACAAAATTTGCAGAATGGTAAAGAAAAGCCCCTTTTCTGACAAGGTAATTACCGGATACAAAATGCTCGCAAGCCTTGCAAATCGGGCTTTCTACCAATGCGACAGGTTGTCGCAGAGATATTAAAGAACAATAAAAAACGCCCAGCTCCGTAAGGAACTGGGCGCTTTTGAACGCAGCAGCGAATTAACGCTTGGAGTACTGAGGACGCTTACGCGCCTTGCGCAGACCCACTTTCTTACGCTCAACTTCACGAGCATCACGAGTGACGTAGCCAGCCTTACGCAGCGGGCTGCGCAGACTCTCGTCGTACTCGATCAGGGCGCGAGTAATGCCATGACGAATAGCCCCGGCCTGACCGCTAACACCACCGCCAAGAACGGTAACGTAGACGTCGAACTTCTCGGTGGTCTCGGTCAGCTCCAGCGGCTGACGCACGACCATACGAGCAGTTTCGCGACCGAAGAAGTTATCCAGAGCGCGGTTGTTGATGGAGATCTTGCCAGTACCCGGGCGCAGGAATACGCGCGCGGTTGCAGTCTTGCGACGGCCAGTGCCGTAGTTTTGAGTCGCCGACATAATGAACTATTCCGTTAAATCTTCAGTTCTTGGGGCTGCTGAGCGGTGTGCGGGTGGCTGGCACCTTTGTACACCTTCAGCTTGCGATACATGTCGCGACCCAGCGGATTCTTCGGCAGCATGCCCTTGACCGCGGTCTCGATCACGCGCTCGGGAGCCTTGGCAATCAGCTTCTCGAAGCTGATTTCCTTGATGCCACCCGGGAAACCGGAGTGCGAGTAGTACATCTTGTCGCTGGTCTTGGCACCGGTGACACGCACCTGCTCGGCATTGATCACGACGATGTAGTCGCCGGTATCAACGTGCGGGGTGTATTCCGGCTTGTGCTTGCCGCGCAGACGGCTGGCGATTTCGGTGGCCAGACGACCCAGGGTCTGACCTGCAGCGTCGACGACGTACCAGTCGCGCTTAACAGTTTCCGGTTTTGCAGTAAAAGTCTTCATTCGCTATAGCCTCAGGGGCCGCCCTGAAAATAAGACGGCGGATCTTACTGAATAGTGCTTGCTTTGACAAGGTCAAAGACAGCCGGAAACAGACGCTATCGGGGGCTCGGGTCAGCGCGTCCGCTACGGCAGGGGTTCGGCGGGCTAGGCATCCCCACCTTCTTTCCGCGCAGGCTAGGCATCCCCGCTTGGAAAGCCGCGGAATTATGACGATTGCTGAAAAAATAGCAACCTGCTTTATCATCGCCCCTTTGCCGGGAACGAGGAGTCAGTTATGGAATACCGTCAACTGGGCCGCAGCGACCTGTGTGTCAGCGCCCTGTGCCTGGGCAGCATGACCTGGGGCCAGCAGAACGATGAAAACGAGGGTTTTGCCCAGATCGATCGCGCCAAGGCTTGCGGTATCAACTTTCTCGATACGGCGGAGATGTACCCGGTGCCGCCGCGCGCCGAGACCTACGGCGCCACCGAGCGCATCATCGGCAACTACTTCAAGGCCAGAGGCAATCGCGCCGACTGGATTCTTGCCAGCAAGATTGCCGGCCCGGGCAACGGCATCGACTACATCCGTGGCGGCAACCTCAAGCACAACCGCCAGCATATCGTCGCGGCCCTGAACGAAAGCCTGAAGCGTCTGCAAACCGACTGGATCGACCTCTACCAACTGCACTGGCCCGAGCGCAGCACCAACTTCTTCGGTCAGCTCGGCTATCGCCACCAGGAGCAGGAATTCACCGCCCTGCAGGAAACCCTTGAGGCGCTTGGTGAACAGGTCAAAGCTGGCAAGATCCGCCACATAGGCCTGTCCAACGAAACGCCCTGGGGCACCATGAAGTTCCTGCAACTGGCCGACAGCCTAGGCCTGCCACGAGTGGTCTCCATCCAGAACCCCTACAACCTGCTCAACCGCGGCTTCGAGGTGGGCCTGGCCGAGGTAGCGATGCGCGAACAATGTGGTTTGCTGGCCTACTCGCCACTGGCCTTCGGCATGCTGAGCGGCAAGTATGAGCATGGTGCTCGCCCGGCCAATGCGCGCATCACCCTGTTCAGCCGCTTCGCCCGCTACACCAATCCGCAGGCCATCGCCGCCTGCAGCCGCTATGTCGCCCTGGCTCGCCAACACGATCTGGATCCCGCGCAGATGGCCCTGGCCTTCGTCACCCGCCAGCCCTTCGTCACCAGCAACATCATCGGCGCAACCAACCTTGAGCAGCTGGAAAGCAATCTGGGCAGTGTTGAGCTGAAACTCAGCCAGGAGTTGCTGGAGGCCATCGAAGCCATTCATCGCGAACAGCCCAACCCCGCCCCCTGAGAACGAAAGAGCCCGGCAATGGCCGGGCTCTTGGTCTCTACGCGATCATCACAGTGCGCGACTGATGATCTCCTTCATGATCTCGTTGGTGCCGGCGTAGATCCGCTGCACCCGTGAGTCAGCCCAGGCGCGGGCAATCGGGTATTCCCACATGTAGCCGTAGCCGCCGTGCAGCTGCACGCATTCGTCGATCACCTTGCACTGCAGGTCGGTGCCCCAGTACTTGAGCATGGCCGCAGTCGGCACATCCAGCTTCTTCTGCAGGTGCAGCTCCAGGCAACGGTCGACAAACACGCGGCCAACCTGAATCTCGGTGGCCATCTCGGCCAGTTTGAAACGGGTATTCTGGAACTCCGCCACCGGCTTGCCGAAGGCCTTGCGCTCGCGCACGTAGTCCTTGGTCCATTGCAGCGCCGCTTCGGCTGAGGCAATGGCGCCCACGCCCACGGTCAGGCGTTCCTGCGGCAGCTCCTGCATCAGGTAGACAAAGCCCATCCCCTCCTTGCCCAGCATATTGGCCTTGGGAATGCGCACATCCTGGAAGAACAGCTCGGAGGTGTCCTGAGCCTTCATGCCAACCTTCTCCAGGCGCTTGCCCTTGGAGAAGCCCGGCGTGTTGGCCTCGACCAGGAACAGGCTGATGCCCTTGGCGCCGGCCTTGGCATCGGTCTTGGCGACAACGATCACCAGATCGGCCAGCCAGCCGTTGGTGATGAAGGTCTTGGAGCCGTTGATCACGTACTCGTCACCGTCCAGCACGGCGGTGGTCTTCACGCCCTGCAGGTCGGAGCCGGTGCCGGGCTCGGTCATGGCGATGGCGGTGACCAACTCGCCGCTCACCAGCTTGGGCAGGTAGTGGCGCTTCTGCTCTTCCGTGCCGTAGTGAAGGATGTAAGGGGCGACGATGTCCGAGTGCAAAGAGAAGCCCACGCCGGACAACCCCAGCCGCGACTGCTCCTCGATCACCACTGCACTGTAGAGAAAATCGACCCCCATCCCGCCGTACTCCTCGGGGACATGTGAGCAGAGCATGCCGGCCTCGCCTGCTGCGTTCCACAGTGCTCGATCAATGTGGCCATCCTTCTCCCACTGGGCATGGAAAGGCACGGCCTTCTGCTCGAAAAACTTGCGCACCGACTCGCGAAACTGCTCGTGCTCGTGGCTGAACAGGGTTCTTGGAATCATTGTTACACCTGTGTCTGAGTGGTCATGGGATGACCAACACTCTAGGCCAGCCCCTCAGGCCTGGGCACTGGACACATGCGCCAAAAAATAAGACGATCCAGCCAGACAATGACCGTTTAATCACTAAAAAGAACAACACATGTCCCCCATACGCATCGCCATACTGGCCATTGACGGCGTATTCGCTGCCACCCTGATGCAGGCTCGCGACTTCTTCCACATGGCCGGCATCCGCCATAGCAAACAGCAGGGGCTGGAACTCAAGTCAGTGTTTCAAACCCGCATTGTCAGCCCCGACGGTTTGGCGGTAACCAGCTTCAGCGAGGCGGTGATCAGCGTCGATGGGGAACTGGGCCCGGCCGACGTCATCATCCTGCCGGCGTTCTGGGGCGACTTCGATGAGCTGCGCACACAGCACCCGCACATCATCACCTGGCTGCGCGAGCAACATGCCGCCGGCGCGGTGATCTGCGGCGAAGCCACGGGCGTGTTTTGGATGGCTGAAACCGGTCTACTCGACGGCAAGGAAGCGACCACCTACTGGCGCTTCTTCCGCGAGTTCGCCGAGCGCTTCCCCAAGGTGCTGCTGAACCAGGAAAAGCACCTGTCGGACGCTGACAACCTGTATTGCGCCGGCGGCGTGACCTCGGCCTGCGACCTGTACATCTACCTGATCGAGCGCTTCTGTGGCGCGTCCATTGCCCAGGGTGTGTCCCGCGACATTCTCTACGAGACCCAGCGCAGCTACAGCCCGGGGCGTATCGGCTTCGGCGGGCAGAAACTGCACCAGGACGTGGCCATTCTGCAGGTTCAGCAGTGGCTGGAGGAGCATTTCGCCGAAAAATTCCGCATCGAAGATGTCGCCCGTCAGCACGGCATGAGCATCCGTAATTTCATGCGCCGCTTCCAGGCTGCCACCGGCGACAAGCCTTTGCATTACTTGCAGCGCCTGCGCATCGAAACCGCCAAGAGCCTGCTCAGCTCTACGCGCAAGAGCATCAAGACGATCAGCTACGAAGTGGGCTACGACGACGCCAGCTTCTTCGCCCGCCTGTTTCGCCAGCACGCCGGGCTATCGCCCAACCAGTACCGCCGCCAGTTCCAGCACAAGGAAAGCGCCTGAGCGCAGGCCGTCTGATCGCAGGCCGACTGAAATGCAAAAGGGCTGCCCATGGGCAGCCCTTCTGGTTCAAGCACGAGCCAATCAGGGCTTGTGCGGGCGCGAGAGGAACTCGTGCGACTGCATTTCCAGCAAGCGGCTCAGGGTACGCTGGAACTCGAAACTCAGTCGGCCTCCGGTGTACAGGTCCTTGAGCTCCACTTCGGCGGAGATGATCAGCTTGACGTTGCGGTCATAGAACTCGTCCACCAGATTGATGAAGCGCCGCGCCATATCGTCCTTGGCCACGCCCATCTGTTCGACATTGGCCAGTATCACCGCGTGATAGATCTTGCCCAACTCGATGTAGTCGTTCTGACTCCGCGGGCCATCACACAGCTCGCGAAACTCGAACCAGGCCACATCGTCGCCTTCCTTGCGCGCCACAATGGCCCGGTTCTCGACCATCAGCGCCTTGTTCTCTTCTACTTGGCAGTGCTCAGGCAGCAGGCTGCGGAAGCTCTTTTCCAGGCTGACCTCGGCCTCGGCATCCAGCGGCCAGTGGAACAGCTCGGCCTGCTCCAGCGCACGCAGACGGTAGTCGACGCCACTGTCGACGTTGACCACTTCGGTGTGCTCCTTGACCAGCGCAATGGCCGGCAGGAAACGCGCGCGCTGCAGGCCGTCCTTGTAGAGGCCATCCGGCACGATGTTGGAGGTGGCTACCAGGCTCACGCCGTTCTTGAACAGCTCGTCGAGCAGGGTGGCGAGGATCATGGCGTCGGTGATGTCGCTGACGAAGAATTCGTCGAAGCAGATCACCCGCGCCTCGGCAGCGAAACGCTTGCCGATGATGGTCAACGGGTTCTTCTCGCCCTTGAGGGTCTTCATTTCCTCATGCACGCGCTTCATGAAACGGTGAAAGTGCGTGCGCATCTTCTGCTCAAAGGGCAGCGCATCGAAGAAGGTATCAACCAGGTAGGTCTTGCCGCGCCCGACACCGCCCCAAAAGTAGATGCCCTTGACCGGCCCCTGCGGCTTCTTACCGAACAGTTTGCCGAGCAGGCCCGATTTGCCCGCGTCAGCGGCGATCAGGTCGTCATACAGGCGCTGTAGATGGCGCACGGCGTTTTCCTGTGCGGCATCGTGGAAAAAGTCCGGCCGTTTCAGATCGGCCTGATAACGCTCAAGAGGAGTCATGTTGGGAAATTCGGTAACAAAAACGGGGCGGTCACTTTAGCGACGCACCCCGTGCTTGGCAATCAGCCATTAGCCGGCGACCTTTATTCCTGTGGAGCCAGCGCCTCGTGCAGGCGGACGATGGCAGCGTCCAGGGCGGCGGCGTCAGCAAAGGCCGGACTTGCACCGATCGCCTCATCCGCCAACCAGACGCTGAAGGCCAGCCCCTCGACGCGCACATCCAGCTCGGCGCCGGACTGCAGGGCCTTGCTGGCCTGACCAGCGCCCTTGCCATCAGTGAAAGCCTTGGACAGCAGCAGCTGTTCGCCAGCGGCATCCAGCAGGCGGAAACGGAAGCTGCCATCGTCGTCACGGAAGCTGACAATACGCGCGCTCTTGGCGGCCTTCTTCTTCTCGCTACCGGCCACCTGCACCTGCTCACGGAACGAGCGCAGACCCACCGCTTCGCGCAGCTCGCCGAGGAAAGGGGTCGCGATCTTGCGCGCCTTGGCGGCACCCGCCAGTAGAATGTCTTCCAGGTCCGCAGGCTTGGCGATCAGCGCGTTGTAACGCTCGCGGGCCTCGCCCAACTCACCTTCCAGCAACTGGTACAGGCGATTCTTCGCCTCACCCCAGGCAAGTCCGCCCTCCAGCTCGGCGCGGAACTCGGCCTGCTGAGCCTGGCTGGCAAAGGCCTGGTACAGGGTGAACAGATGCGAGCCGTCGGCATCCTTGGGCTCACCCGGCAGTTTGGAGTCGGTGACGATGCGGGCGATGGCGTCCTTCAGCTGCTTGGCCGTACCAAACAACGGAATGGTGTTGTCGTAGCTCTTGCTCATCTTGCGGCCGTCGAGACCGGGCAGGGTCGCCACTTCTTCCTCGATCACTGCCTCGGGCAGGGTGAACAACTCCTTGCCGGCGCCAAACAGGTGGTTGAAGCGCTGCCCGATGTCGCGGGCCATTTCCACGTGCTGGATCTGATCACGACCGACCGGCACCTTGTGCGCGTTGAACATCAGGATGTCAGCGGCCATCAGCACGGGGTAGCTGAACAGCCCCATGGTCACGCCGGCATCCGGGTCTTCGCCCTGCTCGACGTTCTTGTCCACCGACGCCTTGTAGGCGTGAGCGCGGTTGAGCAGGCCCTTGCCGGCGACGCAGGTGAGAAGCCAGCACAATTCGGGGATTTCAGGGATGTCGGACTGGCGGTAAAAGGTCGCCTTGTTCACATCCAGGCCCAGCGCCAGCCAGGTCGCGGCAATTTCCAGGCGCGAGCGCTGGATTCGCGCCGGGTCGTCGCACTTGATCAGCGCGTGATAGTCGGCGAGGAAATAGAAGGAATCCGCCTCGGGCGAGCGACTGGCGACGATGGCCGGACGAATGGCACCGGCGTAATTGCCCAGGTGCGGAGTGCCGGTGGTGGTGATACCGGTGAGGATACGGGTGGTCATGATGGCTTCACTTATTGGAGTCGGGGCTGGACCAGCTCTTTCAGCTCGGGCAGCTTGCCGTGAAAAAAGTGGCCGCATTCTGCCACTTTCAGCAGTTCATGGGGACGCGCCAGCGTGGCCGACCAGGCGTAGACGGCGGCGGGCTGCACCACTTCGTCCTGCTCCGGCTGCACCACTACCAGATCACCGCTCTTCGGCAGATGCTCGGGCGCCTGCAGGCGATGCACGGCAGGCGCCACCATGAACAGCTTGGGAATACTGACGCCCTGATCCTCAAGACGCCCGGCCAGTGCGCCAGCAACAAAGCCGCCGAACGAGAAGCCGCAGAGGATCAACGGCAGATCAGGGTAACGGTCACCAAGCCAGCGGGCCACCGCCTCGGCGTCATCCACCTCACCACTCCCCATATCGTGGCTGCCGGCACTGGCGCCGACGCCACGATAGTTGAAGCGCAGGGTGTGGTAGCCCATGTCGCGCACGCTGCGCTGCAGGGTCGACACCACCTTGTTGAGCATGGTGCCACCCTGCATCGGGTTGGGATGACAGATCAGCGCAACGCCACGGGCATCGGGCACTTCACACAACAAGGCTTCGAGCGCGCCGCAAGGGCCGTCGAGGGAAAGAGGGGCTTCGCGGATCAACAGCAGGAACTCCGTGACCCCAGGCAGGGTCGACACGTCTTGGTTAGGCACTTCGCACAACAGGGCTTTGCCGCGGTATACAGCGCCGGCGAGAGCCGCTACCGTAAAACAAAGCCGCTTTCAGAGGAAGGACTCGTGGAACAATCGCTCACCCCCTGGCTGCTCCCTGCTATCGCCCTACTGGCCGGCGTCGCGATCGGTTTCCTGGTCGCCCGCCTGCTGCCCAACGCTGCCCCCAGCCGCACCCAGCGCCAACTGGACGAGATGCAGCAGCGCTTCGACAGCTACCAGAACGAGGTGGTCACCCACTTCAACACCACCGCCAGCCTGGTCCGCAAGCTGACCCAAAGCTACCAGGACGTGCAGGAGCACCTGTCCCAGGGCGCCAGCCGCCTCGCCGCCGACGAGCTGACCCGCCAACGCATGCTGGCGGCTCTGCACGCCGAGGACAGCAAGGCGCCGCGCGAGCGCCTGACACCACCGAAGAGCAACGAAGCCCCCAAGGACTACGCGCCCAAGTCGCCGGACCAGCCCGGCACCCTGGACGAGACCTTCGGCCTCAAACGCTGATTCGCTGACAACAAAAAGCCCCGCCATCGCGGGGCTTTTTGCTTTCCATGTGTCAGTGACCACAACGGGCGAACGACTTCAATTACGAATGGTGAGCTCGGCATCACCTGAATTCGCGGCCGAAGCGGTTTAACAGCAAGCACAACAGGAAGGACTGGGCAGCACGCTTATGTGCGACCTGAGCGCAGCCAAGGCCCCTGGCGGATGAACGATCCCAGATTCTGTGTGGGAGCGGCTTCAGCCGCGATGCAGGTAACACCACAGCCGCCCCTATCGCGGCTAAAGCCGCTCCCACAGTGCGGTACGCCAAGAACACTCTACTGGGGCATAGCCATAAAAAAGCCCCGCACCAGGCGGGGCTTTTCATGCAGCCAACAGGATCAGATCGCGCCGCGCGTGCGCAACAGATCCAGCACCTGCTTGACACCCTCTTCCACCGACAGCGCCTGGGTATCGATCACCAGATCGGCATCCAGCGGGATATCGTAGGGGAAGGATTCGCCCGGGATATTGTCACCGCCGGCGGCATACAGGCCCTGGGGATCACGCTCACGGCAGACCTGCGGCGAGGCCTGAACGTACACGGTGATCAGGCGCTCGGCACCGACCACGGCCTTGGCCTGTTCGCGGCCTTCGGCATCCGGGGCAACGAACGCAGCCAGGGTCAGCAGACCGGCCTCGTTGAACTGCTTGGCCACCTGGGCGGCGCGGCGCCAGTTTTCGGCACGACCGGCACGGTCCTGCGGCAGGCCCTTGTTCAGGTCATGGCGCAGGTTCTGGCCATCCAGTACATACACGGCACGGCCCATGTCGAACAGCTTGCGCTCCACGGCGTAGGCCAGAGTGCTCTTACCGGCGCCGGACAGGCCACTGAACAGCACGGTGGCCGGCTGCTGGCCGAAGCGGCTGGCACGTTCCTCGGTGGAAACATGGGTCAGCTGAGTGTGATGACCACCCGCACCAATTGGCGCGGCGATGATCATGCCGGCACCGACGGTTCCGTTGGTCAGGCGGTCGATGACGATGAAGGCACCGGTGGTGCGGTTCTGCTCGTAGCCATCCAGCGCAATCGAGGCATCCAGGGCAACCTTGACCTTGCCGATCTCGTTGAGCTGCAGGCTGCTCGCCGCGCCCTCTTCCAGGGTGTTCACGTCAACCCGGTGAGTAATGCTGGCAATCGAACCCGGCACGTAGCTGGTGGCGCGCTTGATGTCGTACTTCTTGCCCGGCAGCATCGGCTCTTCACCCATCCACACCAGCATGGCGTCGAAGCTGTCGACCACCTGCGGACGGTTGTCGGCGTGTACCAGCATGTCGCCGCGGGAGACGTCGATCTCATCTTCCAGGGTGATGGTGATGGCCTGACCCGGGCCGGCCTGCTCCAGTTCGCCTTCATAGGTGACGATGGACTTGACCTTGCTGCCCTTGCCCGACGGCAGCGCGACGACGTCGTCGCCCTTGCGCACGATGCCGCTGGCCAGGGTGCCGGCGAAGCCACGGAAGTTCAGGTTCGGACGGTTGACGTACTGCACCGGGAAGCGCAGGTCGTCGAAGTTGCGGTCACCGGCAACCTCTACGGTTTCCAGGATTTCCATCAGCGACTGGCCGGTGTACCAGGGCGAGCGCTCGGACTTGTTGACCACGTTGTCGCCCTTGAGCGCCGACATAGGCACGAACTCCAGGGTGGTCGGACGCAGGTTGATCTTGTCGGCGAAAGCCAGGTAATCGGCCTTGATCTGCTCGAACACGCCCTGATCGAAGTCCTTGAGGTCCATCTTGTTGACGGCGACGACGATGTGCTTGATGCCCAACAGGGAGGCGATGAAGCTGTGGCGCTTGGTCTGGGTCTGCACACCGTAGCGAGCGTCGATCAGAATGATCGCCAGGTCGCAGGTGGAAGCACCGGTCGCCATGTTGCGGGTGTACTGCTCATGGCCGGGGGTGTCGGCGATGATGAACTTGCGCTTCGAGGTGCTGAAGTAGCGGTAGGCCACGTCGATGGTGATGCCCTGCTCGCGCTCGGCCTGCAGGCCGTCGACCAGCAGTGCCAGGTCCACTTCATCGCCGGTGGTGCCGACTTTCTTCGAATCCTTGGTGATGGCTTCCAGATGGTCTTCGTAGATCATCTTGGAGTCGTGCAGCAGGCGCCCGATCAGGGTGCTCTTGCCGTCGTCGACGTTGCCGCAGGTGAGGAAGCGCAGCAGCTCTTTACGTTCGTGCTGGGCCAGGTAGGCGAGGATGTCCTCGCTGATCAGATCGGATTGATGACTCATGGCGCGAAATCCTTAGAAGTAACCCTGGCGTTTTTTCTCTTCCATCGACCCGGCCTGATCGTGGTCGATCACACGGCCCTGGCGCTCGGAAGTACGGGTCAGGAGCATCTCCTGGATGATTTCCGGCAAGGTGGTCGCGGTGGACTCCACGGCGCCGGTCAGCGGGTAGCAGCCGAGAGTACGGAAACGCACCATCTTCTTGGTGATGCGCGCCTTCTCTTCATCCGACAGGTGCTCAAGGATGCGATCGTCGTCGATCATGATCAGCGTACCGTTCTTCTCGATCACTTCGCGCTCGGCAGCGAAGTACAGCGGCACGATCGGGATTTGCTCCAGATAGATGTACTGCCAGATGTCCAGCTCGGTCCAGTTGGACAGCGGGAACACGCGGATCGACTCGCCCTTCTTGACCTTGCCGTTGTAGACGTTCCACAGCTCGGGACGCTGGTTTTTCGGGTCCCAGCGGTGCTTGCTGTCGCGGAAGGAGTACACACGCTCCTTGGCGCGGGACTTCTCTTCGTCGCGGCGCGCGCCACCGAAGGCTGCGTCGAAACCGTACTTGTCCAGCGCCTGCTTGAGACCCTCGGTCTTCATCACGTCGGTGTGCTTGGCACTGCCGTAGGTGAAGGGGTTCATGTCCTGCGCCACGCCATCGGGGTTGATGTGGGTGAGCAGGTCCAGGCCGTAATCGCTGACCATCTTCTCGCGGAAGCGGTACATCTCCTGGAACTTCCAGCGGGTATCAACATGCAGTACCGGGAACGGCAGCTTGCCAGGGAAGAAGGCCTTGCGCGCCAGATGCAGCATCACGGCGGAATCCTTGCCGATGGAATACAGCATCACCGGGTTGTCGAACTCGGCGGCCACTTCACGAATGATGTGGATACTTTCCGCTTCGAGCTGTTTCAGGTGCGTCAGTTTATCGAGCATGGCTAATCACAGTTCTGGGAATGAACGGCCGGCGGGCCGTGGACGAGGGCGCACTCTAGCACAGCACCCGCTTCTAATCAGGACAGCTATTAGACCGAAAAGATCTAGATATATGCCCGGTAGTCAGACCGGGTTGGGGCAGTCGATGAACAGGTGTTCAACGGCGAAACGCCGCGCCAGATAGTCGCCCAGCGCCTGTACTCCATAGCGCTCGGTGGCGTGGTGACCGGCCGCGACAAAGCTGACGCCATTCTCGCGCGCACTGTGATAGGTCTGCTCGGAAGCCTCGCCGGTGAGGAACAGATCGACGCCGGCAGCAATGGCGTTGTCGATATAGCCTTGGCCACCGCCGGTACACCAGCCAACCTTGCGCACCATGCCCTGACCTTCCACCAGCAGTGGTTCGCGCCCCAGCACCTCCTGCACACGGCGGGAGAAGTCACGGGCGCTCAGCGGCTCGGCCAGCGAACCGAGCAGGCCGACCACCTTGGGATTATTCGCATCGAGCGGCCCTTCAACGGTGATATCCAGCTGTTGTGCCAGCTGCACGTTGTTGCCCACCTCGGGATGCACGTCCAGCGGCAGGTGGTAGGCCAGCAGACTGATGTCATTGCTCAGCAAGGTGTGCAGCCGACGGCGCTTCATGCCGGTAATGCAGGCATCCTCGCCTTTCCAGAAGTAGCCGTGGTGCACCAGCACCACGTCCGCTTCGGCTTCCACCGCCGCGTCCAGCAGCGCCTGACTCGCGGTGACGCCGCTGACGATACGGCGTACCTGTGGCCGGCCTTCGACCTGCAGGCCATTGGGGCAGTAATCGGAGATACGCGCGGCATTGAGGTAGCGATCAGCTTCCTCGACCAGGGTACGAAGGGCGATAGCCATGGATATTCCTCACAAAGGGTTGCAGGCGCTGCCTTCTTGCCGGGCAGCCCTCTATAATGCCGCCACCTTAAGGGCCCATCCCGCCCCCCGCAACTCCAAGGACCGCACCTCGATGCTCAAGGCCCTGCGCGACTTCGGCTGGCCACTGCTGGCTGGCCTGCTGCTGGCACTGCTGCTGATCCAGAGCTTTCCCCAATGGGTAGGCCTGCCCAGCAATGAAGTACACCTGCAGCAGGCGCCACGCTACGGCATTGCCCAGGAAGGCCCGGTCTCCTACGCCAACGCGGTGAGTCGAGCAGCGCCGTCCGTGGCCAACCTGTACACCACCAAGATGGTCAACAAGGCCTCTGGCCACCCCCTGCTGGAAGACCCGGTATTCCGGCGCTTCTTCGGCGACAACCTGCCCAGGCAGCGGCGCATGGAGTCGAGCCTGGGCTCGGCGGTGATCATGAGCCCGGAAGGCTATCTGCTGACCAACAACCATGTCGTGGCCGGTGCCGACCAGATCGTGGTGGCGCTCAAGGATGGCCGCGAGACCCTGGCCCGCCTGATCGGCAGCGATCCGGAAACCGACCTGGCAGTGCTCAAGATCGACCTGAAGAACCTGCCGGCCATTACCCTGGGCCGCTCCGACCAGATCGCAATCGGCGACGTCACCCTGGCCATCGGCAATCCCTTCGGCGTTGGCCAGACCGTGACCATGGGCATCATCAGCGCCACCGGGCGCAACCAACTGGGTCTCAACACCTACGAAGACTTCATCCAGACCGACGCCGCGATCAACCCCGGCAACTCCGGCGGCGCCCTGGTCGATGCCCACGGCAACCTGATCGGCATCAATACGGCGATCTTCTCCAAATCCGGCGGCTCCCAGGGCATCGGCTTCGCCATCCCGGTCAAACTGGCACGCGACGTGATGAAGGCAATCATCGAGCATGGCCAGGTGATTCGCGGCTGGCTGGGTATCGAAGTGCAGCCGCTGACGCCAGAACTGGCCGAGTCCTTCAACCTGCAGGGGCGCGCCGGCATCCTGGTGGCCGGTATCTATCGTGGCGGCCCGGCGCAAAAAGCCGGCCTGCAGCCGGGCGACCTGATCATGAAGATCGGCGATGAAGAGGCCGTCGATGGCCGCCGCTCGATGAACCAGGTGGCACGTGCCAAGCCCGGCGATTCGATCAGCATCGAAGTGCTGCGCAATGGCGAACCCCTGACGCTGACGGCCGAGATCGGCGTGCGACCACCCGCCGAGATTCAGCAGCAGGAATGAAAAAAGGCGCCGCAAGGCGCCTTTTTTATTCAGCCAGCATTACAACACCTGCCCCAACGCATCCAGCAAGGCCTGATTCTGCTCCGGTGCGCCGATGGTGATACGCAGGAACTGGGCGATGCGCTGCTGCTTGAAGTGGCGCACGATCACGCCATGCTCGCGCAGGGCCGCCGCCAGTTCACCGGCATCCTTCTGCGAATGGCGAGCGAAGACGAAGTTGGCCGCCGACGGCAGCACTTCGAAGCCCAGACCAGCCAACGCCGCCACCAGCTGCTCGCGGCTGTCGATGACCTTCTGGCAGGTTTCGCGGAAATAGGCTTCGTCCTCGAAGGCCGCCGCCGCACCGACAATGGCCATGCGATCCAGCGGGTAGGAGTTGAAGCTGTTCTTGATTCGCTCCAGGGCCTCAATCAAATCCGGGTGCCCAACTGCGATACCGACCCGCAGGCCCGCCAGCGAGCGCGACTTGGACAGGGTCTGGGTCACCAGCAGGTTCGGGTAGCGATCCACCAGCTTGATCGCCGTCTCGCCGCCGAAGTCGATATAGGCCTCGTCCACCACCACCACACTGTCCGGGCTGGCCTTGAGCATCTGCTCGATGGCCTCCAGCGGCAGCAGGCAGCCGGTCGGCGCGTTGGGGTTAGGGAAGATGATGCCGCCATTGGGCCGTGCGTAGTCCTCGACGCGGATCTGGAACTGATCGTCCAGCGCCAGCGCCTCGTAGGGGATGCCGTACAGGCCGCAGTAGACCGGGTAGAAGCTGTAGGTCACGTCCGGGAACAGCAGCGGCTTACCGTTCTGGAACAGGCCATGGAAGGCATGTGCCAGGACCTCGTCAGAGCCGTTGCCAACGAACACCTGAGCGGTGCTCACGCCGTAGTAGTCGGCCACCGCCTGCTTGAGGCGGTCGCTGTTAGGGTCCGGATACAGGCGCAGGTTGTCATTCAGCTCGGCCTGCATGGCGGCCACCGCCTTGGGCGACGGGCCGTAGGGGTTCTCATTGGTGTTGAGCTTGACCAGTTTGGCCAGCTTCGGCTGCTCGCCCGGCACATAGGGCACCAGGTTCTTGACGAAGGGGCTCCAGAATTTGCTCATCTGCCCTTCTCTCCTCGATTTGATACTGGATTGAGGCGCGCACGGCACGCCTGCGGAAATCAGCGCTTGATCCGGTACTCGGCGCTGCGCGCGTGGGCAGTCAGCGACTCGCCACGGGCCAGCACGGACGCGACCTTGCCCAGCTCAGAAGCACCCTCGGCCGAGCAATGGATGATCGACGAGCGCTTCTGGAAGTCATACACGCCCAGCGGCGAGGAGAAGCGCGCGGTACCGGAGGTCGGCAGCACATGGTTGGGGCCGGCGCAGTAGTCGCCCAGCGCTTCCGCGGTGTAGCGGCCCATGAAGATCGCGCCGGCATGGCGGATCTGCGGCAGGTACTGCTCGGGATTTTCCACCGACAGCTCCAGGTGCTCCGGCGCGATTCGGTTGGCCACTTCGATGGCCTGGGCCATGTCGGCGACCTGGATCAGCGCACCACGGCCTTCCATGGAGGTTCGCGCGATAGTCTCGCGCTCCAGGGTCGGCAGCAGTTTGGCGATGCTCGCGGCGACCTTGTCGAGGAAATCCGCGTCCGGGCTGACCAAAATGGATTGCGCGTCCTCGTCGTGCTCGGCCTGGGAGAACAGATCCATGGCGATCCAGTCCGGATCGGTCTGGCCGTCGCAGACCACAAGGATCTCCGAAGGCCCGGCAATCATGTCGATGCCGACCTTGCCGAACACGTGGCGCTTGGCGGTGGCCACATAGATGTTGCCGGGGCCGACGATCTTGTCCACCGGCGGCACGCTCTCGGTACCGTAGGCCAGCGCAGCCACGGCCTGGGCGCCGCCGATGGTGAACACGCGGTCGACCCCGGCCACGCAGGCGGCGGCGAGGACGATCTCGTTGATCTCGCCACGCGGGGTCGGCACCACCATCACCACTTCCGGCACGCCGGCAACCTTGGCCGGGATGGCATTCATCAGCACCGACGAGGGGTAGGACGCCTTGCCGCCTGGCACATAGAGGCCGGCGCGGTCCAGCGGGGTGACCTTCTGGCCCAGCACGGTGCCGTCGGCCTCGGTGTAGGTCCAGGAGTCCTGGCGCTGGCGTTCATGGTACAGGCGCACGCGCTCGGCGGCCTTTTCCAGGGCGCTGCGCTGCTCCGTGCTGATGCGGGTCAGGGCCAGTTCCAGGCGCTCGCGCGGCAGGATAAGGTCAGCCATAGCGGCGACCTGCAGGCCGTCGAACTTCTCGGTGAACTCGACCAGGGCAGCGTCGCCACGCGCACGCACGGCGGCGATGATATCGAGCACGCGCTGATTGACCGCGTCGTCCGAAACGCTTTCCCAGCTCAGCAGATGATCCAGGTGTCGGGAAAAATCCTGGTCAGCGGCATTGAGTCGGCGGATGGCAACGGGAGCGGTCATAGCGGGCCTCATGTTTGGCTATTGCTCGGGCGTCGCTAGGCTACCAAGCCCACCGTATGGACGCCCGAGAAAAGTGGCTATGACACGGATAGGCAGGCGCGACCAATGGTCGCGCCGGAGTAGTGTCAGCTTTGGTGTCGTGCCTCAACGGCGCCGCGCAAAGTCTCGATCAGCGCCTGGATACGGCCGTGCTGCATCTTCATCGAGGCCTTGTTGACGATCAGGCGCGAGCTGATGTGGGCGATCAGCTCCTGCGGCTCCAGACCGTTGGCACGCAGGGTGTTGCCGGTATCGACCACGTCGATGATCTTGTCGGCCAAGCCGACCAGTGGCGCCAGCTCCATGGAACCGTAGAGCTTGATCACGTCGACCTGACGCCCCTGCTCGGCGTAGTAGCGCTTGGCTACATTGACAAACTTGGTAGCCACGCGCAGACGCCCCTTGGGCTCCGGCGCGCCAACCTTGCCGGCAGTCATCAGCTTGCAGTTGGCAATCTGCAGGTCCAGCGGCTCGTACAGGCCCTGGCCGCCGTACTCCATCAATACGTCCTTGCCGGCCACGCCGAGGTCGGCCGCACCATGCTCGACATAGGTCGGCACATCGGTGGCACGCACGATCAGCAGCTGAACGTCATCCTGAGTAGTCGGAATGATCAGCTTGCGGCTCTTCTCCGGATTCTCGGTCGGCTCGATGCCCGCTGCGGCAAGCAACGGCAGGGTGTCGTCGAGGATACGGCCCTTGGACAGCGCGATGGTCAGCATGAAACAAATTCCTTAGAACAATGGCCAGCCCGCATAGGCTGGCCCTTGGGCAGCGCTGGACTCAGCCCGGCACACGGCGAATCTTGGCGCCGAGCAGCTGCAGTTTTTCCTCGATGCACTCGTAGCCACGGTCGATGTGGTAGATGCGGTCGATCAGGGTCTCGCCCTCGGCCACCAGCGCGGCAATCACCAGACTCGCGGAAGCGCGCAGGTCGGTGGCCATCACCGGAGCGCCTTTGAGCGCAGGCACGCCAGTGACAATGGCGGTGTTGCCCTCAACCAGGATCTGCGCGCCCATGCGGTTCATTTCGTAGACGTGCATGAAGCGGTTCTCGAACACCGTCTCGATCACGGTACCGGTGCCTTCGGCAACGGCATTGAGGGAGATGAACTGCGCCTGCATATCGGTCGGGAAGGCCGGGTACGGCGCGGTGCGCACGTTGACCGCCTTGGGCTTCTTGCCCTTCATGTCCAGCTCGATCCAGTCCGGCCCGGTGGTAATCTCGGCGCCCGCCTCCTGCAACTTGGCCAGCACGGCTTCGAGGATGGTCGGATCGGTGTCCTTCAGCTTGACTCGGCCACCGGTGGCGGCAGCCGCCACCAGGTAGGTGCCGGTCTCGATACGGTCGGGCATCACGCTGTAACGACCGCCACCAAGGCGCTCGACGCCGTCGATGATGATGGTGTCGGTACCGGCACCGCTGACCTTGCCGCCCATGGCGTTGATGAAGTTGGCCAGGTCAACCACTTCCGGCTCGCGCGCGGCGTTTTCCAACACGGTGCGACCCTTGGCCAGGGCCGCAGCCATCATGATGTTTTCAGTACCGGTCACGCTGACGATATCGAAGAAGAAGTGCGCACCGCGCAGGCCGCCTTCCGGCGCCTTGGCCTTGATGTAGCCACCTTCCACGTCGATCTTGGCACCCATGGCTTCAAGACCGCGGATGTGCAGATCGACCGGACGTGAACCGATGGCACAGCCACCCGGCAGCGCCACTTCGGCCTCGCCGAAACGGGCAACCATGGGACCGAGCACCAGGATCGAGGCACGCATGGTCTTCACCAGCTCGTAGGGCGCGACCAGGGTCTTGATGGTGCTGGCGTCGACTTCGACACTGAGTTTCTCGTCGATGATCGGCTGCACGCCCATACGACCGAACAGCTCGATCATGGTGGTGATGTCGTGCAGGTGCGGCAGGTTGCACACGGTGACCGGGGTATCGGCCAGCAGGGTGGCAGCCAGAATCGGCAGGGCGGAGTTCTTCGCACCGGAAATGCGGATTTCGCCGTCGAGGCGGATACCGCCGGTGATAATCAGTTTGTCCATTCGCAATCTCGCTGCCCGCAGGCTCAGGAACGCTCGGCCCAGGCGGCCTGGCTGAAGAATTTCATGGTCACGGCGTGGATGGCGCCACTGGCGATCCACTCGTTGAGGTGGGCATAGATCTGTTGCTGACGCTTGACCGGGCTGAGCGCGGCCAATTCGTCGCTGATCAGGTTGAGCTGGAAGTTGCAGCCCTCGCCTTCCACCTCGACTCGGGTGTTGGCCAGCTTGGCCTCCAGGAGGTTCTTAACTTCTACGGCCTGCATGCTCAACCTCGATCAACGCAAAAACAATTCATGTACGAGCCGGCGCTCGCGGGTCGGCAATCATACAAAAAAGCCCCCCGCCTGCGAAGCCCGGCAGACGGAGGGCCTTGGATACATCACGCCGGGAGGTCGAGCAGCTCGTGCAAGCCTGACACCTTGGCGATCTCTCGCATGTCCTGAGGCAGGCCACGTACGATCAGGCGCTTGCCCGCCTTGTCGGCATCACGCAAATAAGCCAGCAGCAACGACAAGCCGACGCTGCTGGATTTTTCCACCACCGAACAATCCAGCACCAGCTCGGCAGCTACACTCGACTCAATCAGACGGCGGCCGGCTTCACGCAACACCGGACCACTGCGATAGTCGAGCACGCCACTGAGCACCAGCTCGCCGGCCGCGCCCACACGAATGGCCGTATCGCTCATTGACCGCCTGCCTGCTGACCTTCGGCACTGTCCTTGGCCTTGGCCACCACTTCGGCCCAGCCATCAATGGTTTTGTCCAGGTCATTGCCATTGCGCTGCATGCTGTCGGCGAACTGATCACGGAACAGCTTGCCGATATTGATGCCATTGATGATCACGTTGCGCAGTTTCCACTGACCGTCCAGCTGGACCATGGTGTAGGACACCGGATAGACGGTACCCTTGCTGTCCTTGACCTCCATACCAACGCTGGCACGCTCACTGCCTTCTGCCTTGGCAGGCAGGACACGGATGTCCTGGTTGTCGTACTCGAGCAGGGCATTACCGTAGAACTGCATCAGGCTGCGCTTGAAGTTATCCTCAAAACGCTTCATCTGCGCTTCACTGGCGCCGCGCGAGTACTTCACGGTCATGATGCTGCGCGAGATGCCTTCGCTGTCGACCACAGGCCCGAGAATACGCTCCAGACTGTCATAAAACGCCTGCGGGCTCTGCTGGTAACTGGCCTTATTGGCCTTCAGATCACCAAGCAACTGATCGGTAGTGCCCTTGACCACGTCATGGGCGGAAGGAGCAGCCACCGCCAGCAGCGGCAGACTGATCAAAGCGGCCAGCAGGCCGCGACGCAGAGTCGTGAAGAGGGTCATTTGCTTTCCTTATTCACAGAGTTCATCAGGAATTTGCCAATCAGGTCTTCGAGCACCAACGCCGACTGAGTGTCATGGATGGTCGAACCTTCTTTGAGCAGATCTTCCTCGCCACCGACGCTGATGCCGATGTACTTCTCGCCCAACAGGCCAGCGGTCAGGATGGACGCGGTGGAGTCCAGCGGCAGGTTGTTGACCCGCTTCTCGACCTCCATGGTCACACGACCGGTATAGCTGTCGCGATCCAGATCGATGGCCGTGACCTTGCCAATGGTGACACCGGCCATGGTGACCTTGGCCCTAACGGTAAGACCGGCAATATTGTCGAAGTTCGCGTACAGCTTGTAGGTTTCACCCGAGCTGGCAGGCGACAGCCCGCTTACGCGCAGGGCCAGCAACAGCAGGGCCAGCAATCCAGCCAGCAGGAACAGGCCGACGCCGATTTCCAGGGAGCGGCTTTGCATCAGAGATCTCCAAACATCAGGGCGGTCAGGATAAAGTCGAGGCCGAGTACGGCCAGGGAGGCATAAACCACAGTCTTGGTGGTGGCGCGGCTGATGCCTTCCGAAGTGGGCTCGCAGTCGTAGCCTTGGAACACGGCGATCCAGGTTGCCACGAAGGCGAACACCATGCTCTTGATCACGCCATTGAGCACGTCTTCGGTGAATTCCACACTGTTCTGCATGTTCGACCAGAACGAGCCTTCATAAACACCCAGCCAGTCCACGGCGACCATGGCGCCACCCCAAATGCCGACCACACTAAAGATGGCGGCGAGCAACGGCATGGAAATGAAGCCGGCCCACAGGCGTGGCGCAATGATGTACTTGAGCGGGTCGACGCCGATCATTTCCAGACTGGACAACTGCTCGGTGGACTTCATGTTGCCGATTTCGGCGGTCAGCGCCGAACCGGCACGTCCAGCGAACAGCAGGCCGGTCACCACCGGCCCCAGCTCACGCAGCAGCGTCAGGGCGACCATCTGCCCCACCGCCTGTTCCGAGCCATAGCTGGTCAGAATGTTGTAGCCCTGCAGAGCCAGCACCATGCCGATGAACAGTCCTGCGACGACAATGATCGGCAGCGACAGCACGCCTACCGAATACAGCTGCCGCACCAACAACTGGCCGCCGTTGCGCAAACCGCTGCGACCAAACAGGGAACTGAACAGGAACAGGGTCGAACGCCCCATCGCCTGCACCACATCGATACCGGCCTGCCCAAGCAGAGCAATACGGTCGAGAAGGGACTTCCTACGCATCAGCGCGCTCCCAACAGATCATCGAGATAATCCGGCGCCGGATAGTGGAAAGGCACCGGGCCATCCGGTATGCCTTTCATGAATTGCTGGATGCGCGGATTGTCCGAGCTCATCAGCTCTTCAGGGGTACCGTGCCCCAGCACCTGACCGTCGCCGACGACGTACAGATAGTCGGCAATGCTGGCGGTCTCGGCCAGATCATGGGAAACCACAACACTGGTGATGCCGAGCGCATCATTGAGCAGGCGAATCAAGCGCACCAGCACCCCCATGGCGATAGGGTCCTGGCCGACGAACGGCTCGTCGTACATGAGAATCTGCGGATCCAGAGCGATCGCCCGCGCCAGCGCCACACGCCGCTTCATACCACCGGACAGCTCGTCCGGCATCAACTCGACGGCGCCACGCAGACCGACAGCCTGCAGCTTCATCAGCACGATGTCGCGGATCATTTCATCCGGCAGGCGGGTATGCACACGCAGCGGAAAAGCAACGTTTTCGAACACATCGAGATCAGTGAACAGCGCACCACTCTGAAACAGCACGCCGAACTGCTTGCGCATATCGAACAGGTCTGAGCGAGATAACGTCGGCAGGTTCTGCCCATTGACCCACACCTCGCCGCCGGACGGCTTGAGCTGAGCGGCGATCAAACGCAGCAAGGTCGTCTTGCCACAGCCGGACGGCCCCATGATCCCGGTGACCTTGCCGCGCGGAATGCGAATATCGACATTATCGAAGATGTTGCGTGCGCCTCGCTTGAAGGTCAGCCCCTTCAACTCAACGGCATAGGCATTCTCGGCACTCATCCAAACTCCTTGTGATACGCCCCTTCCCTAGGCAGACGCAGCAGCCCGCTACAGGGACACTCACGCCCAGGTCAGGCCGAACAGGGCGCGAAATATAACATTGCCCACCCTGCGACCCAAGGCTCTGTACATTTTTCATTACAAGCGCCGCAACCCCGCACACAAGGCCAGGTGAGCCCCGATCGCTTTACCGGTATACTCTCTGCCTTTTTAGCCGAGCACTCTCCGACTGCCATGAATCGAATCAGCGACCTGACCCAGTCCGCGCAACGCACCATTCGCCTGGAAAGCGAAGCGGTATCCAGTCTACTGAGCCGCATTGACGCCGACTTCATTCGCGCCTGTGAGATGATTCTGGCGTGCAAGGGGCGCGTGGTTGTCGTGGGCATGGGCAAGTCCGGCCATATCGGCAACAAGATCGCCGCCACGCTGGCCAGCACAGGTACTCCGGCCTTCTTCGTCCACCCTGCCGAGGCCAGCCACGGCGACATGGGCATGATCACCAAGGACGACGTGGTACTGGCCCTGTCCAACTCTGGCTCCACTGCCGAGATCGTCACCCTGCTGCCATTGATCAAGCGTCTGGGTATCCAGCTGATCAGCATGACCGGCAACCCCGGTTCACCACTCGCCAAAGCGGCGGAGGTCAACCTGGACGCCAGCGTCGCCCAGGAGGCCTGCCCACTGAACCTGGCTCCCACTTCATCCACCACCGTATCGCTGGTATTGGGTGATGCCCTGGCCATCGCCCTACTCGAAGCTCGCGGCTTCACTGCCGAAGATTTCGCCTTCTCCCATCCGGGCGGAGCGCTCGGCCGCCGCCTGCTGCTCAAGGTGGAAAATGTGATGCATGCTGGTGATCGCCTCCCCCTGGTGGCGCGCGGCACCAGCCTGCGCGAGGCGTTGCTAGAAATGACCCGCAAGGGCCTAGGCATGACCGTCATCATCGAGGCCGACGGCAAACTCGCCGGCATCTTCACTGACGGTGACCTGCGCCGCACCCTGGACAAGGGCATCGACGTGCGCGAGGCCAGCATCGACCAGGTGATGACCGCCCACGGCAAGACCGCCCGCGCTGAGATGCTCGCCGCCGAAGCCCTGAAAATCATGGAAGACCACAAGATCAATGCACTGGTAGTAGTGGATGACGAGGACAAGCCCGTCGGCGCCCTCAACATGCACGACCTGCTGCGCGCCGGAGTTCTCTGATGAAAACTGACCTACTGCAACGCGCCAAAGCCGTGAAACTGGCCATTTTTGATGTGGACGGCGTACTGACCGACGGTCGCCTTTACTTCCTCACCGACGGCAGTGAATTCAAGACGTTCAATACACTGGATGGCCACGGCATCAAGATGCTGATCAACTCCGGTGTACGCACCGCCATCATCAGCGGTCGCAAGACCCCCGTAGTCGAGCGCCGCGCACAGAACCTGGGCATCCAGCACCTCTATCAAGGCCGCGAAGACAAACTGGTCGTGCTGGATGAACTGCTGGGCGAACTAGGCCTAAGCTATGAACAAGTCGCCTATCTGGGCGACGATCTGCCTGATCTACCCGTGATCCGCCGCGTCGGCCTGGGCATGGCCGTGGCCAGTGCCGACAGCTTCGTGCGCCAGCATGCGCACGGCGTGACCAGCGCCCGCGGCGGTGAAGGCGCGGCACGCGAATTCTGCGAGCTGATCATGCACGCCCAGGGCACCCTGGAGGCGGCGCAGGCCGCCTACCTCTAGGAGCACACCTTGAACGGCAAGCTACGCAACTACCTGATCGGCCTGCTGGTCGTCGCTCTGCTGACAGCAGTCGGCTACTGGAATGTTCGCCCGGAAAGCTTCATGGAAAAGAACACCGGCAAAGAGAGCGAAAACCCCATCGATTTCTATGTGGTAGGCGCCAGCACCCAGCAGTTTCAGGCAGACGGCAAGCTGCACTACGAGATGACCGCCAGCAAACTGGAGCACCTCAAGGCCAGCGACGTGACCCTGCTGGAAAAACCTGACCTGAACCTCTACCGAGGCACACAGTATCCCTGGCATGTGCGCAGCGACAAAGGCGAAGTGGCCCCTGAAGGCAAGCAGGTCGAACTGATCGACAACGTGCGGGTTGCGCGCACTGACGCCAAGGGGCGTCCGACCGTGATCACCAGCAGCCGCATGACCGTATTCCCCGACGAGGAATATGCGCAGACCCGGCAAGCCGTTAGAATCGAGGCCGCCAATGGGGTGACCACGGCACAGGGAATGAAAGCGTACATGAACGACGGCAAGATCAACTTGCTGTCCAACGTAAGAGGCCAGCATGAGGTTCGTTAAAACCCTCCCCCTACTGCTCTGCCTGGGCAGCGCGCTCGGAAGCGCCAGCGCCTGGGCCCTGCCCAGTGATCGCGACCAGCCGATCCGGGTACAAGCAGACAGCGCAGAACTGGATGATAAGCAAGGCGTAGCGGTCTACCGCGGCGGCGTGGTGATTACCCAAGGAACCCTGAAGATCACTGGCGACACCGTGACCATCACCCAGGATGCCAATGGCGACATCGACGTCTTCACCTCGGTCGGCAAACCGGCCTACTACGAGCAAAAGCCGGCGGCCGACAAGGACATCGTCAAGGCTTATGGCATGACCATCCAGTATTACGCGAGCAACGAGCGCATCGTACTGATCGACCAGGCCAAGGTGATCCAACAGGGCAATGTCTTCGAAGGCGAGAAGATCGTCTACGACACCCAGCGCCAGATCGTCAACGCAGGCCGCGCCACCGGCAGCAACGTATCGACCCCACGCCCGCGGATCGACATGATTCTGCAGCCGCGCAAGAAAGCAGGACAGCCGGAGCAAGCCCAGTAATGGCCATCCTCAAAGCCCAGCACCTGGCCAAGAGCTACAAGAGCCGCCAGGTGGTTCGTGATGTCAGCCTGTCCATAGAAAGTGGTCAGATCGTTGGCCTGCTCGGGCCCAACGGCGCCGGCAAGACCACCTGCTTCTACATGATCGTCGGCCTGGTACAGGCCGATCAGGGGCGCGTCCTGATCGACAATCAGGACATCAGCCACCAACCCATGCACGGCAGAGCCCGCGCCGGGATTGGCTACCTGCCGCAGGAAGCCTCGATCTTCCGCAAGCTGTCGGTAACCGACAACATCATGGCCATCCTTGAAACCCGCAAGGATCTCGACCGGACTGGCCGCGAGAAAGCGCTGGAAGCCCTGCTGCAGGAGTTCCACATTAGCCACATCCGCGACAGCCTGGGCATGAGCCTGTCCGGCGGCGAGCGTCGCCGCGTGGAGATTGCCCGCGCGCTGGCCACCGAGCCCAAGTTCATCCTGCTCGACGAACCGTTCGCCGGCGTCGATCCGATTTCGGTCGGCGATATCAAGCAGATCATCCACCACCTCAAGGCCAAGGGTATCGGCGTACTGATCACCGATCACAACGTGCGCGAAACCCTGGATATCTGCGAGACGGCCTATATCGTTAACGACGGGCAGCTGATCGCCGAGGGCGATGCCGAGACCATCCTGGCCAACCAACTGGTCAAGGAAGTCTACCTGGGTCACGAGTTCCGGCTGTAAAGCGTCCAACATGCAGGGGCTTGCGCAAACGGAAGGAATGATTCAAGGTCAGGCATACAAATTGCTTCCAAGGGCGGCCTTCCGCCCTGCAGTGGATGGCGCAGCGCGCCGGCAAGTGAACAAGGTAACCAGCCCCGCACCATGAAACCGTCGCTAGTCCTCAAGATGGGCCAGCAGCTGACGATGACCCCGCAGCTGCAACAGGCCATTCGACTTCTCCAGCTCTCCACTCTGGACCTGCAACAGGAAATCCAGGAAGCGCTGGAATCCAATCCCATGCTTGAGCGCCAGGAGGAAGGAGAAGACTTCGACAACTCCGACCCCATGGCCGACAACGCCGAGCAGGGCAACTCGGTCCAGCAGGACAGCTCCAGCTTCCAGGACAGCACCGTCGCGGTAAACAACAGCGACAACGCAGAAGACGGCGAATGGCACGACCGCATTCCCAGCGAGCTGCCAGTCGACACCGCCTGGGAAGACGTCTACCAGACCAGCGCCAGCAGCCTGCCAAGCAGCGATGATGACGAGTGGGACTTCACCACCCGCACCTCCGCCGGCGAGAGCCTGCAAAGTCACCTGCTGTGGCAGCTCAATCTTGTACCTATGTCCGATACCGACAAACTGATCGGCGTCACCATCATCGACTGCATCAACGATCAGGGCTACCTGGAAGAAAGTATCGAGGAGATCGTCGACTCCTTCGATCCGGAACTGGAAATCGAAGCCGACGAGGTCGAGGCGGTACTGCACCGCATCCAGCACTTCGAGCCAGCCGGCATCGGCGCCCGCGACCTGCGCGAGTGTCTGCTGCTGCAACTGCGCCAGCTGCCTGCCAACACCCCTTGGCTGACCGAGGCACAGCGCCTGGCCAACGATCATCTGGACATACTCGGCAGCCGCGACTACAGCCAGCTGATGCGACGCATGAAGCTCAAGGAAGACGAGCTGCGCCAGATCATCGAGCTGATCCAGAGCCTCAACCCGCGCCCAGGCTCGCAGATCGAAGCCAACGAACCGGAATACGTGGTGCCCGACGTCATCGTACGCAAGCACAACGATCGCTGGCTGGTGGAGCTGAATCAGGAAGCGGTACCGCGCCTGCGGGTCAACGCCCAGTATGCTGGCTTCGTCAAACGCGCCGACTCCAGCGCCGACAACACTTTCATGCGCAACCAGTTGCAGGAGGCGCGCTGGTTCATCAAGAGCCTGCAGAGCCGCAACGAAACCCTGATGAAAGTGGCGACGCAAATCGTCGAACACCAGCGCGGCTTCCTCGACTATGGCGACGAGGCGATGAAACCTCTTGTGCTGCATGACATCGCCGAGGCGGTAGGCATGCACGAGTCGACCATTTCCCGGGTGACCACGCAAAAATTCATGCACACCCCACGCGGCATCTACGAGTTGAAGTATTTCTTCTCCAGCCATGTCAGCACCGCCGAGGGTGGCGAATGCTCGTCCACCGCGATCCGCGCCATCATCAAGAAACTGGTGGCTGCGGAAAACGCGAAAAAGCCGTTGAGCGACAGCAAGATCGCTGGTTTACTGGAGGCACAGGGCATTCAGGTAGCCCGTCGCACAGTCGCCAAATACCGCGAATCTCTCGGCATCGCGCCATCCAGTGAGCGCAAGCGATTGATGTAAACGGCCCTGAACGGGGGATTTCTGCACTAGCGTATCGCGCCAGCCCTGCATCAGGGGGAGCTCGGCCAGTAGTGCATCAAACCTCCAGCCAACGTGTTACGGCGGCAGGCCCGATAGCCTGTCTCTTACACAAGGCAACAAGGAGATGCGTTATGCAAGTCAACATCAGTGGACATCAACTGGATGTGACCGACGCCCTGCGCGACTACGTCGGGGAAAAACTCAGCCGACTGGAGCGTCACTTCGACAGGATCACCAACGTTCAGGTGACCATGGAAGTGGAAAAGCTGAAACAGAAAATCGAAGCGACCCTACATATTGCCGGCGGTGAAGTCGTGGCCAACGCCGAACATGAAGACATGTACGCCGCCATCGACCTGCTCGCTGACAAACTCGACCGCCAACTGATCAAGCACAAGGAAAAGCAGCTGGACCGCATGCAAGGCGCGGCAGCTCGCTGATACTTACCCCTCACATGATCCGACTCGAAACCATACTGACTCCCGCACGTTCCCTGGTGAACGTGCCGGGAGGCAGCAAAAAGCGTGTACTCGAACAGATTGCTAACCTGGTCGCTCGCGATCTACCCGATCTGGATAGCCAGGACATCTTCGAAAACCTCATCGCCCGCGAGAAGCTCGGCTCTACCGGCTTCGGCAACGGCATTGCGATTCCTCACTGCCGTCTGCCCGGCTGCAACGCGCCGATCAGTGCCGTGCTGCACCTGGATGCGGCGGTGGACTTCGACGCCATCGACGGCGCTCCGGTCGACCTGCTGTTCGTTCTGCTGGTACCGGAAGCCGCGACCGACGAGCACCTGGAGCTGCTACGCCAGATCGCCAGCATGCTTGACCGCAGCGAGGTACGGGAACGGTTGCGCCAGGCGTCGAGCAACGAAAGCCTGTACCAGGTCGTGGTCGACGTACAGAACGGCCACTAAAAACGGGAGCCAGCGCCATGCGCCTGATCATCGTCAGCGGACGCTCCGGCTCGGGCAAGAGCACGACTCTCGATGTCCTTGAGGACAATGGTTTCTATTGCATCGACAACCTGCCTGCCGGGCTGCTGCCGGATCTGGCAGAGCGTGCCCTGCTGCAGACCGAACTGCTGCACCCGCAGGTCGCGGTATCGGTCGACGCCCGCAACCTGCCCAGCCAGCTCAAGCGCTTCCCCGAACTTCTCGATGAAGTGCGTAATCGACACATCCAGTGCGATGTGCTGTACCTGGACGCAGACGAAGAGACGCTGCTAAAGCGCTTCTCGGAAACGCGTCGACGCCACCCGCTGACCAACGAGAACCGCTCCCTGGCCGAAGCCATTCGCGATGAGGCCCAGCTACTGACGCCCATTACCGATCTGGCCGACCTGAAGATCGACACCACCCACCTCAACCTTTATCAGCTGCGCGACAGCATCAAGTTGCGCCTGCTCAACCGCCCGAGCCCCGGCACCGCCTTCCTGGTCGAGTCGTTCGGCTTCAAGCGCGGCATGCCGGTGGATGCGGATCTGGTATTCGATGTGCGCTGCCTGCCCAACCCTTACTGGAAACCGGATCTGCGCGACATGTCCGGCCTGGATCAGCCCGTGGCCGACTACCTGGCCGCCCAGCCAGACGTTGAGGAGATGTATCAGGACATCCTCGGCTATCTCAACAAGTGGCTGCCCCGCTTCGCCGCCAGCAATCGCGCCTATGTGACCATCGCCATCGGCTGCACGGGCGGCCACCACCGCTCGGTCTATCTGGCCAATCGCCTCGGCGAGACCCTGAAACCCATCCTGAACAACGTCCAGATACGCCACCGCGACCTGAGCTAAGGAACGCAATGCCCGCCCGCGAAATCACCATCATCAACAAGCTCGGCCTGCACGCGCGAGCGGCTGCCAAATTCGTCGGCGTAGCCAGCGCATTCCCCTGCCAGGTACGGGTCGGGCGCTCTCCGGAAAGCCAGGTAGACGGCAAAAGCATCATGGCGGTGATGATGCTGGCGGCCGGCAAGGGCACCAGCCTGCTCCTGTCCAGCGAGGGGGAACGTGACGAAGAGGCGCTTGATGCCCTGGTCGAACTGATCAACAACAGGTTCGACGAAGGCGAATAACCACCCATGAAAAAAGGGCCCTGAGGGCCCTTTTTTCATGTCAGCCAAGCTAGCTGCCGGCCACGGTCATTCTCTCGATCAGCACCGAGCCGGTGCGGATATTGCCGCGCAACTCAAGATCGCTGCCTACTGCGACAATCTGCCGGAACATGTCGCGCAGATTACCGGCGATCGTGACCTCCTGCACCGGGAACTGGATCTCGCCGTTCTCTACCCAAAAACCGGCGGCCCCTCGGGAATAGTCACCAGTGACCATGTTCAGGCCATGCCCCATCAACTCGGTCACCAGCAGCCCGCGCCCCATACGGCGCAGCAGTGCCTGCTGATCCTCGTCACCATGACTGACGAACAGATTGTGCACGCCACCGGAATTGGCCGTACTGGGCATGCCCAGCTTGCGCCCGGAGTAGGTGCCGAGGACGTAGGACACCAGCTCACCGCCGGCGACGAACGGTTTGGCATAGGTGGCAAGGCCATCACCATCGAAGGCCGCGCTGGCCATTGCCCGCGGAATATGAGGGCGCTCATCGAGGCTCAGCCACTCGGGGAACAGCTGCTGGCCCAGAGCCCCCTCCAGAAAGGATGAGTGCCGGTACAGGTTGCCGCCGGAGATGGCCCCCAGGAAGCTGCCGAACAGACCGGTGGCCAACTCGGCGGCGAACAGCACCGGCACCTCGCAGGTCGGTACCGGGCGTGCCCCCAGACGCGCCACGCTACGCTCGGCAGCCTTGCGCCCGATCAGCACAGGGTCGGCCAGCAGCTCCCCCTGGCGATTGACGTCATACCAGTAATCGCGCTGCATCTGCCCGTCGCCCTCGGCGATCATCACGCAGCTCAGACTGTGCCGCGAGCTGGCGTAGCCGCCGACGAAACCATGACTGTTGCCATATACGCGGCAGCCCAGATGGGTATTGAGCGTGGTGCCATCGGCATTGCTGATGCGCGGATCATGAGCGAAGGCGGCCTCCTCGCAACTCAGCGCCAGCTCCACCGCCCGCTCCGGCGCCAGATCCCAGGGGTGGTACAGATCCAGCTCCGGCAGCTCGCGAGCCATCAGCGCCGCATCGGCCAGGCCCGCACAGTCGTCCTCGGACGCATGCTGAGCAATGGCCAGTGCCGCCGCGACGGTCTCGCGGATAGCCGCCTCGCCGCTGGCCGAGGTACTGGCCGAGCCCTTGCGCTGCCCCACGTAGAGGGTGATGCCGAACCCCTGGTCACGGTTGAACTCGACCGTTTCCACCTCACCCTGACGCACCGTGGTGGACAAGCCCTGCTCTACCGATACCGCCACCTCGCAGGCGCTGGCACCCTGACGGCGAGCTTCGGCGATGATCGCCTCGACCTGGCCCTGCAATGTCGGCAGAGCCTGAGGCCCTACTGCTTCAATCGAACTCATGTTGCACTCCAAGATCGGGAGGCGCCATTCGGGACAGCCCTCCTCTGACTGGTTATCATGGCGACGTTTCCATCCGGACCGCCCCCATGGCTGATTCTTACGACGAAGACTTCTCCGGCGAGAAGAGCAAAACCCAGATCAAGCGCGAGCTGCATGCCCTGCAGGATCTCGGCGCTCGCCTGACCACCCTCAAACCCGAGCTGATCGCCAAACTGCCGTTGACCGACGGCCTGCGCAAAGCCCTAGCCGACGCGCCCAAGCACACGGCCAACGCGGCCAAGAAGCGCCACGTCCAGTTCATCGGCAAACTCATGCGCGAACAGGACATCGACGCCATCCTGGCCCTGATCGACCAGGTCGACAGCTCCACGCGCGAATACAACGAGCGCTTCCACAATCTCGAACGCTGGCGCGACCGCCTCATCGCGGGCGATGACAGCACCCTCGAAAGCTTCGTCGCCGACTACCCGGACACCGACCGCCAGCACCTGCGCAGCCTGATCCGTCATGCCCAGCACGAAGCGGCGCGGAACAAACCGCCAACCGCTGCGCGCAAAATCTTCAAATACATCCGCGACCTGGACGAAGTACAGCGCGGCCTGCGTTAAATCTTCATCCTCCGTAGGTTGGGCCGGGCCGCGTAGGCCCGGCCGCGCAGGCGAAGCCCAGCCTACCGTCCGCCCCACTTAAGCGCCCGTGCCGCCCACCGTGATCGCATCGATCTTCAGGGTCGGCTGGCCGACGCCGACAGGCACCGACTGACCGTCCTTGCCGCAGGTCCCCACACCGCTGTCCAAAGCCAGGTCGTTGCCGACCATGGACACCCGGCTCATCGCTTCCGGCCCGTTGCCGATCAGGGTGGCCCCCTTGACCGGCGCAGTGATCCTGCCGTCCTCGATCAGATAGGCCTCGCTGGTGGAGAACACGAACTTGCCACTGGTGATGTCCACCTGGCCACCGCCGAGGTTGGCGCAGTAGATGCCCTTCTTCACCGAACGGATGATTTCTTCCGGGTCGCTCTCGCCGGCCAGCATGTAGGTGTTGGTCATGCGCGGCATGGGCAGGTGTGCGTAGGACTCGCGCCGGCCGTTGCCAGTCGGTGCCATGCCCATCAGGCGAGCATTGAGCTTGTCCTGCATGTAGCCCTTGAGCACACCGTTCTCGATCAGCGTGGTGCAGTGGGTCGGCGTGCCTTCGTCGTCCAGGCTCAGCGAGCCACGGCGGCCACTGAGGGTGCCATCGTCGACGATGGTGCATAGGCTCGACGCCACTTTCTGGCCGATCTTGCCACTGTAGGCCGAGCTGCCCTTGCGGTTGAAGTCGCCCTCCAGACCATGGCCGACCGCCTCGTGCAGCAGCACACCGGACCAGCCAGCGCCCATCACCACCGGCAGGGTGCCGGCCGGCGCAGAGATCGCTTCCAGGTTGACCAGCGCCTGGCGCAGCGCCTCGCGGGCGTAGGCCATGGCGCGCTCTTCACCACTGCTGTCACGTTCGAGAAAGTAGCGATAGTCGCTGCGGCCGCCGCCACCATGCCCGCCACGCTCACGGCGGCCATTCTGCTCGACGATCACGCTGACATTGAAACGCACCAGCGGACGAATATCGGCGCCCAGGCTGCCATCGCTGGCCGCCACCAGCACATGGTCCCAGACCCCGGCGAGGCTCACCGTGACCTGCTTGATACGGGGGTCCAGTGCTCGCGTGGCCAGGTCGATGCGCTTGAGCAGCTCGACCTTTTCGGCGCGCTGCAACACTTCCAGTGGGTTGTCCTGAGCGTAGAGTGCCGTCACTTGAGGGCTGACGAACGCCTGTACACGGCCCTGTTGGCCGGCACGGGAAATCGAGCGAGCGGCCTGGGCGGCCTGGTTCAACGCCTCGGCATGAATGGCATTGCTGTAGGCGAATCCGGTCTTCTCACCAGACTGGGCACGCACGCCCACGCCCTGATCGAGATTGAAACTGCCTTCCTTGACGATGCCATCCTCCAGCACCCAGGTCTCGGAAACCTGGCTCTGGAAATAAAGGTCGGCCGCATCGATGCCGGGACCTGCCAAGTTGCCGAGAATCGCCGGTAGCTGCTCGATGCCAAGGTTGCCAGGAGCCAGCAGATGGTTGCTGACCCGGTCGAGGATAGTGCTCATAACTGCTCCGTGGGCGCCGCCCCGGGTTGGGCCGGCGCAATGAATCGTCTGTGTTGAGCCACCGGCATGCGCTGACGAATGGCTGCCTGCTCGCCGGCATCAGGTTCGGCCAGCAGCACCGCCTCGCCGCTGGCCTGTTCGGCCAGCACGCGCCCCCAGGGGTCGATAATGGCCGAGTGGCCGAAGGTCTCGCGCCCACCCGGATGAATGCCACCCTGCCCCGCCGCCAACAGGTAGCACTGGGTCTCGATGGCGCGGGCGCGGGTCAGCACCTGCCAGTGAGCGGCGCCGGTAACGGCAGTGAAGGCGGCCGGGGCCGTGATCAGCTCGGCGCCAGCCTCGCGCAGGCGGCTGTATAGCTCGGGGAAGCGCAGGTCATAGCAGACGCTAAGGCCCAGGCGCCCGAACGGGGTATCGGCCACCACCACCTGCCCGCCGAAGGCATAGTCGTCGGACTCGCGATAGCGACCGCGGGCATCGGCGACATCCACGTCGAACAGGTGCAGCTTGTCGTAACGAGCAACACGCTGGCCCTGATCGTCAATCAGCAGCGAGCAAGCATGCGCCTTGGCCTGCGGCTGATCGTCGGGGGGCAAGGGAATGGTACCGGCCACCAGCCAGAGGCCAAGATCGCGGGCAGTCTGGCGCAGCCAAGGCAGGATCGGCCCCTCGCCCAGCGCTTCGGCACGCCCCAAGGCGGCCAGGTCGCGCCGCCCCATGGCGGCGAAATTTTCCGGCAACACCGCCAGGCGCGCGCCACGCTCGGCCGCCTGCTGCAGCAGGCGACGAGCAGCACCCAGGTTGGCCAGGACATCGTCCTGGCTGACCATCTGGATCACGGCTAGGGACATGGCTACTTCCGTCCGGTTCATGCCTGCATGCTACCCCATGTGGCCAAGGCAGGCTTCACCGGGGTTTTTCGAAAGGTTTATCAAAGGTGATCTCGGGGTTCATCCAGGGCCCCTGGACCTTGTATTGCACGCTGGCGAAGCGCGCTACACGCTCGCCCAGCAGCTTGTCGACCACGAACAGCGCGCCACCAATGGCCGGCGCACCGACGATCAATGCCGCCAGCGGCAGATTGTTGGAGACCGGCAGGGTTACCAAGAGCGTGGCGTCGATACGTTCATCGGCCATGTCCATCGTGCCGTTCAGCTCCAGGGTGCTGGAAGGCCCTTCCACCTTGAGCGGCTCCTGGGTCTTGAACACGCCACGGTCACCCACCAGCAACGCCTTGGTGCGATCGTAACTGAGCCCCTTGCCGAGCAGGTCGGAGAAATCCAGGCGCAGACGACGACCAATGGAGTTGAAGTTGAGCAGACCGAAGACTCGCAGGGCGGAAGCCGAGCCCTGCACCTCGACGAACTGACCTTTGCGCAGGCTCGCATCGAGAGTGCCGCTGTAGCGTTTGAGGCTGAGCGCGGCCGGTGAGCCAGGCCAGCGCCCGTCGGCATCCAGACGAAAACGTTCGCTGGTGGCGCTGGGCGCAAAGCCCCAGGCCTTGAGCACGTCCGCCAGATTCTCACCTTCTATGCGCCCTTTGTACCGGGTGCTGGCGGCGTTACCCGCTCCTTCCCAGGTAGCACTGCCACCCACCCGCAAACCCTTGAGATTCAACGCCAGCTCGCTGAACTGCACCCCCTGAGGTGTCGGCCGGGCCTTGAACGACCAGGCGCCGAACGGGTCATCGCCTTGCAAGACCTGATCGATCTGCACATCCAGCGCCGGAATCTGCCGCGGGTCGACCTGGGCCAGTGGGTCGGGTTTATCTTCTTCACTGGCCGTCACGGGCTGGGCAGCCGGTAAAGTCAGGTGCGCCAGAGATACCCCAATGGGCGCGCCCGCGGCATCCGGCAGACTGACCTGGCCGTCGAGCAGGGCGCTGGCCAACCCCAACTGCCAGCCGGCCGCGTCTCGCGCCAGTTTGACGGCAAGATTGTCGGCCTCGGCGCCAAAGCCCCGGAAACGACCGATGGTGACATCCGCCCCGCGGAAGAACTGGCGACTCTGATCGCCCCCGGCCACGCCGACATAGGGCTTGATGGCCTCCTGCCAGGCGCTCCAGTCCAGCTCTGCAATACGGCCACGCACCAGCAAACCTTTGGCGGCCGGCAACAGGGCCGGATCGCCGCCCAGGCGCAACAGGCCACGCCCCTCGAGCATCTGCCCGGGCGGTGCGGCGAAGGCCAGGCTGGCCAGCTGGGCGTAGTCCAGCCAGTAACGCCGCTCATTACCCTGCAGGGTCATGCGGAAACTGGCCTGGCGCGACTCGTCTGCCTTTTTCGCGAAGGGGGCCGGCAACGCCACAGCCAGCCCCTTGAGATCGGAGTCGACGCGCAGCTGACTGTCAGCCCCGTCCAGGGTCAGGCTGAGTTTGTAGGGCAGCTCTCCAGACAACGGCAGCGGCTGGGTGGCGCCCAGCCAAGCGGTCAGACTGCCCAGTGGCATGCGGCCGCTGGCCTCGATGCGCGTACGCGAATTGCCACGAACACCCTCAGCCAGGGCACGGCCACGTACGGCATGACCGAGCACCTGAGCGCGGATGTCGGGCGAGCTGAGCCCACTGGCCGTATTGAAGCGGAATGCGCCCTTGAGCTGGGTCAGCTCCAGCACCGGATTGACCAGTTTGAGCGTCGCGCCCTCGGTGGCAAAGTCGACCTGCACTTGCGGCGGCGTGCTCTTGGCCAGTGGAATATCGAGCTTCAGCTTGCCACTCAGCGGCCCCTGGCCCTGCCAGCCGGCAAAAGTCTCGGCGGTGCCGATGGGCGCTTCCTGAAGAATCTTCAGGGCATCGACCAGGCTGCTCTCAACGTCGCCTTCCAGGGTCAGGCGCGACACCTGTCCGGCCGGCACGCGGGGGATAGCAGCCTGCACATTGAGCACCCGGCTATCCAGCAAACGTCCCTGGGACACCCGCACATCGACACCGTCGTCCTCGATCAGCACTTCACCCTGTGCCTCACGCAGCACCGGCCAGCCTGGCTGAAAGGCCAGTTCGGCATCACGCACGCGGAAATACAGGCTGATGCTGCGCGCCGCCTCTTCCGCGCCTTTGGCCAGGGAGCCCTGGTACTGAAACCAGCCCTCATCTATACGGCCGCCGTGAATGGCCGTACGCAGCCATTCATCCAGCGCCGGGCTGAAGCCCGGGGAGCGGCTGGGCAGGTACTTGCCGGCCTTGCTCGCATCACCATCGGCCAGGCCGACGCGCAGATCCATGTAGTCCTCTTCCTCCGGGGCCTTGCGCAGGCGTACCAGGAAGTCGCCGGCGATACGCCCCTCTTCACCCACCACTTGCAGGTAGGGGCTATTCAGAGTCAGGTTGCCGTCCTCCAGCTGCCACTCAAGGCGTGCACCGGCCTGGCGGTACTGCCAGGGCTCGGGGAACAGGTTGGGAAAGTGCAGACTGAAGTGCTCGCTGGCGACCAGTGCCTCGCCACCACTCAGATCGCCACGCACGCTGCCACTGGCATTCTCCACGGCAGGAATACCATTCCAGGCACCAATGCCTGCCTGCTGAAGATTGGCGAAAAACTGCAGGCGCGTGCCGTCGGTCAGCTGCGGGCGGTACTCCACACGCAGGTTATGCACGGTGCCATGTGGCGCCAGGGCGGCCAGCGCCTCGTCGGCCTGCGCCGGCAACGGTGCCAGGGCGCGCACCACAGGCACCAGCGGTGTCAGATCGAGACGGTCGGCATCCAGCTGCCACAGCGCGGGCTGACCGGCGGCATCCAGGCGCTGGCGCACGGCCAGAGCGACCTCGCCCCAGCGGGTCTCGCCCAGGTTCATGGCTAGCCCATTGAGCAGCCATTGCTGGCTATCTGCCTTGCGCTCGTAATAGGCCTGCAGACCCAGGTCGGAAATCTGCACCGGCTTTTTCCCGGCATGGCTACCACTGAGTTCTGGCATATGCAGACGTGCCGCACCACGCTGCACCCGCCCCTGGCCCCATACCAGCCACAGCTCACCGCCGGCCTGTGCCTTGTCCAGAGCCCAGGCCCCGGTCAGCTCCCCTGGCAGCCAGGCAGCCCAGTCACTTTGCGGCAGACTCAGATAGACCTCGGCATTGCTCTGCTGCCAGTCCTGTTCATGCAACTTGACGCGCAGGCGCATGGCCAAAGGCTGGCCATCCGGTAAACGCATGCGCAGATCCAGGCGCTGGCGCACCCGACCACTGCGCAAGGTCGTTTCGATGTAGGTGAGGCTGAGCGGTTCACGTCCCTGCAACTCAAGCGTCAGCTGGCTGTCCAGCAGAGATACCTTGCTGACATGCTCAAGCAACCTGATCACCTGCTGTGGCTGCAGAGGCTGCCTGTTTTCCTGCACGGGCAGCCCCTCGACCGCCCACTGACCATTCTCGTCCTGGCGCAGGCTCAGTTGCAGACCTTCCACCTGCAGGTTGGCCAAACGCAACTGGCGCGCCAGCAGGCTGCCGAATACATCCGGGACCAGGCGTACCTGATCCAGGCGCACCGCACTGGCACCTTCGCCCAGCTGGACGTCATGGGCCGTCAGAACAGGATCAAAGCCACTCCAGCCGCCTTCAAGGCTGCCGATGGACAGTGGCATGCCCAGGGCTTCACGCGCCTTGTCCTGCACTTCATCGCGGTACTCCGCCAACAGCGGCGCCAACTGCCGGCCCAGACTGACGTACAGCGCAGCCAGCACCAGCAGCAGGGCACAGAATCCCAGCACCCAACGCAGCAGCCGCATCAGCAGGCCCATTCAGAGCAGCACCACGTCGTACTGCTCCTGGGAATACATACTCTCGACCTGGAACTTGATGGGGCGGCCGATAAAGGCTTCCAGCTCGCCCACATTGCCCGACTCCTCGTCGAGCAGGCGGTCGATCACCTTCTGGTTGGCAAGCACCAGATAGCCCTCGGCCTGGTAGGCGCGCGCCTCGCGCAGGATTTCACGGAAAATCTCGTAGCAGATGGTTTCCGCGGTGCGCAGCTTGCCGCGCCCCTGGCAGGCCGCGCAGGGCTCGCACAGCACCTGTTCCAGGCTCTCGCGAGTGCGCTTGCGGGTCATCTGCACCAGGCCCAGTTCGGTGATGCCGATGATGTTGGTCTTGGCGTGATCGCGCTCCAGCTGCTTTTCCAGGGTGCGCAGCACCTGGCGCTGGTGCTCTTCATCTTCCATGTCGATGAAGTCGATGATGATGATCCCGCCCAGGTTGCGCAGGCGCATCTGCCGGGCGATGGCGGTGGCGGCCTCGAGGTTGGTCTTGAAGATGGTTTCCTCGAGGGTACGGTGGCCGACGAAGGCGCCGGTGTTGACGTCGATGGTGGTCATCGCCTCGGCCGGGTCGACCACCAGGTAACCACCGGACTTGAGCGGCACCTTGCGCTCCATGGCGCGCTGGATTTCGTCCTCGACGCCGTACAGGTCGAAGATCGGCCGTTCGCCGGGGTAATGTTCGAGGCGGTCGGCCACTTCCGGCATCAGCTCGTCGACGAACTGAGTGATCTTGCCGAAGGTTTCCCGCGAGTCGATGCGGATCTTCTCGATCTTCGGGTTGACCAGATCGCGCAGGGTGCGCAGGGCCAGGGACAGGTCTTCGTAGATCACCGAAGGCGTCTTGGCCGTCTGCATCTGCCCGGCGATCTGTTCCCACAGGCGGCGCAGATAGCGGATATCGGCCAGGATCTCGTCGCGACCGGCGCCCTCGGCAGCCGTACGCAGGATGAAACCACCAGCCTCCTCGATGCCTTCGGCGGCCACGCAATCGGCCACCACCTGCTTGAGGCGCTCGCGCTCGGCTTCATCCTCGATCTTCAAGGAGATACCGACATGCGCGGTTTTCGGCATGTACACCAGGTAGCGCGAAGGAATCGACAGCTGCGTAGTCAGGCGTGCGCCCTTGGTACCAATCGGGTCCTTGGTCACCTGCACCACCAGGCTCTGCCCCTCATGCACCAGGGCGCCAATGGGTTCTACCGCACTGCCTTCACGGCTGGAGATTTCCGCCGCATGGATGAAGGCCGCACGATCCAGGCCAATGTCGATGAACGCCGCCTGCATGCCCGGCAGCACCCGCACCACCTTGCCCTTGTAGATATTGCCGACGATGCCACGCTTCTGCGTGCGCTCGACATGCACTTCCTGCAGTACGCCGTTCTCCACCACGGCCACGCGCGACTCCATCGGCGTGATATTGATCAGGATCTCTTCGCTCATGCGTCCTACTCTGCGCGTCGCGGTAGCTGGCCAGGGGCCGCCACCTCCTATTGTGGGCTGCCAGGCACGGCCTGCCAGCACGGAATCCCGAATGCCTCCAGCATCTGCGCGGTTTCGCACAGGGGCAGTCCGACGACTGCCGAATAACTGCCCTGCAACTGGCTGACGAACACCGCCGCCAGCCCCTGAATACCATAACCGCCGGCCTTGTCTTGGGGCTCGCCACTGGCCCAGTAGGCTTCGGCCTCACCCGCCCGCAGAGCACGGAAAAGCACCCGACTGGTGACCACCTGCGACTCGATGCGCCCGGCCGCGGCCAGCGCCACGGCGGTCAGCACCTGATGCTCGCGCCCCGCCAGGGCAGCCAGCATGCTCAACCCTTCTGCGCGATCCGCAGGCTTGCCCAGGATACGTCCGTCCAGCACCACCGCCGTATCGGCGCCCAGCACCACAGCAGCGCTGGTCTGCTCAAGCGTAGCCAATCCGGCCAGCGCCTTCTCCCGCGCCAGGCGCTCTACATAGCCATGTGCAGGCTCGTCGGGCAAAGGAGTTTCGTCTATGGAGGCGATCAGCGGAGTGAAAGAAACACCGATCTGTGCCAGCAGTTCACGCCGGCGGGGGGAACCCGAGGCCAGGTAAAGCGTGGCCATGCAGACATCTCCCTGTCGAGGAATGGAGGAGCGGCCTTGTCAGTTGACCGCAAAGCGTTGCTGCAGCCCACGCAGAATGGCGAACACCCAGGGCCAGAGCAAGGCGCTGATCAGTGCCGGCAACACAAACAGAAGTGTGGGCAGGCGGTTTCCAGTCAGCGCGTTAAGCCACAACTGCACCAGTTGGGCCAAACCGAATACCACCAGCAGCACCAGACTCTGCTGCCACATGGGAAACATGCGCAAGCGGCGCTGCAGGGACAGCACCAGGAACACGATCAGGGTCAGGATCAGGGCGTTCTGGCCGAACAAAGAGCCGTACAGCACATCCTCCACCAGGCCCAGCCCCCAGGCACTGGCCATGCCCAGGCGGTGCGGCAGAGCCAGTACCCAGTAGCTCAGCACCAGCGCCAGCCACAGCGGGCGACCGACCTCCATAAACTGCGGCATGGGCGCCACGCTGAGCAGCAGCGCCAGCAACAGACTGCACCAGATTACCCAGCCATTGCGCGAGCGGGCCACCATCACTGACTCTCCTGTGTGGTTGCCGGCACGGCAGGCTCATCACGCCCCGGCACCGGTGCAACTTCACCCGGCGTCACGGCCGGCACTGCCGCATCGATTGCCTCTTGGGCCTCGGCGGCCTCGGTGGCGCGTTCTTCAGGGCTGCGCGCATCGGTGAACACCAGCAGCATGTAGCGGCTGCGATTGAGCGCCGCCGTGGGAATGGCGCGCACAATGGCGAAGGGCTGACCAGAGTCATGAACCACCTCGCTCACCGATGCCACCGGATAACCGGCCGGGAAACGCTGCCCCATACCGGAGCTGACCAGCAGATCGCCTTCCTTGATATCCGCCGTGTCGGCCACATGGCGCAGCTCCAGGCGCTCCGGGTTGCCGGTGCCAGCAGCTATGGCGCGCAGGCCATTGCGATTCACCTGCACCGGAATGCTGTGGTTGGTATCGGTCAGCAGCAACACGCGCGCGGTGTAGGGCATCACTTCGACCACCTGGCCCATCAGGCCGCGGGCATCGAGCACCGGCTGACCAAGGAACACACCATCCTTCTCGCCCTTGTCGATCAGGATGCGGTGGGTAAAGGGATTGGGATCGACGCCGATCAGTTCGGTGACCAGCACCTTTTCATCAACCAGGGCCGCCGAGTTGAGCAGCTCGCGCAAGCGCACGTTCTGCTCGGTGAGGGTCGCCAGCTTCTGCAGGCGACCCTGCATCAGCAGCCCCTCGGCCTTGAGCCTCTCGTTTTCCGCCAGCAGTTCGCTGCGACTGCTGAACTGCTGCGCCACACCTTCCCACAGGGTCAGCGGCAAACGGGCGACCTGATAAGCCGGTGCGGTGATCACCCCCAGCTGAGCGCGCAAAGGCTGCAGCACATCGAGCCGCGCATCCACCACCATCAGCACGGCCGATAGCACGACCAGCACCAGCAGTCGTACGCCCAGCGAGGGCCCCTTGGCGAATAGCGGTTTGATAGCGCGTCCCCTTATGCAACGGCGGAAAGTGCGACAGCCAGAAAACAGAAAGCCGGAAGAAAGAGCTTCCGGCTTCCACAGCTTACCTCAGGCTCACTCGGTGGAGAGCAGGTCCATGGAATGACGATCCATCATCTCCAGGGCACGGCCACCACCACGGGCGACACAGGTCAGCGGGTCTTCGGCCACGATCACCGGCAGGCCGGTTTCCTGGGCCAGCAGCTTGTCCAGATCGCGCAGCAGGGCGCCACCACCGGTTAGTACCAGGCCGCGCTCGGCGATATCGGAGGCCAGTTCCGGCGGAGACTGCTCCAGGGCGCTCTTCACGGCCTGAACGATGGTCGCCAGCGACTCCTGCAGAGCCTCCAGCACTTCATTGGAGTTCAGGGTAAAGCTGCGCGGCACACCTTCAGCCAGGTTACGACCGCGTACATCGACTTCACGTATTTCGCCGCCGGCATAGGCGGTGCCGATTTCCTGCTTGATGCGCTCGGCAGTGGATTCGCCGATCAGCGAACCGTAATTGCGGCGCACGTAGGTAATGATGGCTTCGTCGAAGCGGTCACCACCGACACGCACGGATTCGGCGTAGACCACGCCGTTCAGCGAGATCAGGGCGATTTCGGTGGTGCCGCCACCGATGTCGACGACCATCGAGCCGCGGGCCTCTTCGACTGGCAACCCGGCACCGATGGCGGCCGCCATCGGCTCTTCGATCAGAAACACTTCGCGGGCACCGGCGCCCAGCGCGGATTCACGGATGGCACGGCGCTCGACCTGGGTCGACTTGCACGGTACGCAGATCAGCACGCGCGGCGACGGCTGCAGGAAGCTGTTCTCGTGAACCTTGTTGATGAAGTACTGCAGCATCTTTTCGCAGACGCTGAAGTCGGCGATCACGCCATCTTTCATCGGGCGGATCGCGGAGATGTTGCCCGGGGTACGACCCAGCATGCGCTTGGCCTCGGTACCCACGGCAACCACGCTCTTCTGGTTGTTGCCGCTGGTACGAATGGCGACCACGGATGGTTCATTGAGGACGATGCCGCGCTCGCGCACATAAATCAGGGTATTGGCAGTGCCCAGGTCGATCGACAGATCGCTGGAAAACATGCCACGCAGTTTCTTGAACATGGGGAGAAAACCCTAGACAGAGCGTGGTGAAAAACGCTGGGTAAAAAAGTGCGGCAAACTCTAACAACGAGCAGCCTTTTGGGCAAGGCGGCGGTTGTGCTAAATTGCCCGCTTTTCCGGGCCTTATAGGCCCAAAAATCGCGGCCTTTGACCACCTCAAGCGGCATCCGTTCCCGCCCGCTCCCGCCCGGTCACCGCTCGTCCCTGGAGAATCACGATGGCGCTCGAACGCTCCGACGTGGAAAAAATCGCCCATCTGGCCCGCCTGGGCCTGACCGAGGCGGAAATTCCGCAGACCACCGCCACCCTCAACAACATCCTCGGCCTGATCGACGCCATGCAGGCGGTCGACACCACGGGTATCGAGCCGCTGGCCCATCCGCTGGAGGCCACCCAGCGCCTGCGTGCCGACGCCGTCACCGAGCAGAATCAGCGCGATGCCTACCAGGCCATCGCCCCGGCCGTGGAAAGCGGCCTGTTCCTCGTGCCGAAAGTCATCGAATAAAAGGAAAGGGTTTCCCATGCATCAACTGACCCTGGCCGAGATCGCCCGCGGCCTGAAGGACAAGACCTTCTCTTCCGTCGAGCTGACCGAGAGCCTGCTGGCCCGCATCGCCCAGCTCGACCCACAGCTCAACAGCTTTATTACCGTCACCGCCGACCTGGCACGCGAGCAGGCCAAGGCCGCTGATGCGCGCCGCGCGGCGGGTGAAGACGGCGCCCTGCTCGGTGCGCCGATCGGCCACAAGGACCTGTTCTGCACCCAGGGCGTGCTGACCAGCTGCGCCTCGAAGATCCTCACCGGCTTCAAGGCGCCCTACAACGCCACCGTGGTCGAGAAGCTGGCCGCCGCCGGCAGCGTGACCCTCGGCAAGCTGAACATGGACGAGTTCGCCATGGGCTCGGCCAACGAATCCAGCCACTACGGTGCGGTGAAGAACCCCTGGGACCTGACCCGCGTGCCGGGCGGCTCCTCCGGCGGTAGCGCTGCGGCCGTCGCCGCCCGCCTGCTGCCGGCCGCCACCGGCACCGACACCGGCGGCTCGATTCGCCAGCCAGCGGCGCTGACCAACCTCACCGGTATCAAGCCGACTTACGGCCGCGTCTCCCGCTGGGGCATGATCGCCTACGCCTCCAGCCTCGATCAGGGCGGCCCGTTGGCGCGCACCGCCGAGGACTGCGCGCTGCTGCTCGGTGCCATGGCCGGTTTCGATCCGAAGGATTCGACCAGCGTCGATCAACCGGTCGACGACTACCTGGCCAGCCTGAGCCAGCCGCTGGCCGGCCTGCGCATCGGCCTGCCCAAGGAATACTTCGGCGCCGGCCTCGACGCGCGCATCGGCGAGAAGGTCATGGCCGTGGTCGAGGAACTGAAAAAGCTCGGCGCCACCGTCAAGGACATCAGCCTGCCGAACATGCAGCACGCCATCCCGGCTTACTACGTGATCGCCCCGGCCGAGGCCAGCTCCAACCTGTCGCGCTTCGACGGCGTGCGCTTCGGCTACCGCTGCGAGAACCCGAAAGACCTGCAGGACCTGTACAAGCGCTCGCGCGGCGAAGGCTTCGGCGCGGAAGTGAAGCGCCGCATCATGGTCGGCACCTATGCGCTGTCCGCCGGCTACTACGACGCCTACTACATCAAGGCCCAGCAGATTCGCCGCCTGATCAAGAACGACTTCGTCGCCGCCTTCAACGACGTCGACGTGATCCTCGGCCCGACCACGCCCAACCCGGCCTGGAAGCTCGGCGAGAAGAGCGCCGACCCGGTCTCGGCCTACCTGGAAGACATCTACACCATCACCGCCAACCTGGCCGGCATCCCGGGCCTGTCCATGCCCGCCGGCTTCGTCGACGGCCTGCCGGTCGGCGTGCAGCTGCTGGGTAACTACTTCCAGGAAGCACGCCTGCTCAACGTTGCCCATCAGTACCAACAGGTCACTGACTGGCACACCCAAGCACCGACTGGTTTCTGAGGAATAGACAGATGCAATGGGAAACCGTGATCGGGCTGGAAATCCACGCCCAGCTCAGCACCCAATCGAAGATTTTCTCCGGCAGCGCCACCACCTTCGGCGCCGAGCCCAACACCCAGGCCAGCCTGGTTGACCTGGGCATGCCCGGCACCCTGCCGGTGCTGAATGCCGAAGCCGTGCGCATGGCCTGCAAATTCGGCCTGGCCATCGACGCGCACATCGCGCCGAAGAACATTTTCGCCCGCAAGAACTACTTCTACCCGGACCTGCCCAAGGGCTACCAGACCAGCCAGATGGACGACCCCATCGTCGGCAAGGGCCACCTGGACATCACCCTGGAAGACGGCACCACCAAGCGCATCGGCATCACCCGCGCACACCTGGAAGAGGACGCCGGCAAGAGCCTGCACGAAGACTTCCACGGCATGAGCGGCATCGACCTCAACCGTGCCGGCACGCCGCTGCTGGAGATCGTCTCCGAGCCGGATATCCGCTCGGCCAAGGAAGCCGTGGCCTATGTGAAGGCCATCCACGCCCTGGTGCGTTACCTCGGCATCTGCGACGGCAACATGGCCGAAGGCTCGCTGCGCTGCGACTGCAACGTCTCGGTACGGCCGAAAGGCCAGGCCGAGTTCGGCACCCGCGCCGAGATCAAGAACGTCAACTCCTTCCGCTTCATCGAGAAAGCCATCAACCATGAAGTGCAGCGCCAGATCGAGCTGATCGAGGACGGCGGCAAGGTGGTGCAGGAAACCCGCCTGTACGACCCGAACAAGGACCAGACCCGCTCCATGCGCAGCAAGGAAGAAGCCAACGACTACCGTTACTTCCCCTGCCCCGACCTGTTGCCGGTGGTGATCGAGCAGAGCTTCCTCGACGAAGTGCGCGCCAGCCTGCCGGAGCTGCCGGTACAGAAGCGCGAGCGCTTCGAGGCGCAGTTCGGCCTGTCCAGCTACGACGCCACCGTACTGGCCGCCAGCCGCGAGCTGGCCGACTACTTCGAGGCGGTCAACGCCGTGTGCGGCGACGCCAAGCTGGCCGCCAACTGGGTGATGGGCGAGCTGTCCAGCCTGCTCAACAAGGACAACCTGGAAATCGAGCAGTCGCCGGTGTCGGCCGAACAGCTGGGCGGCATGATCCTGCGCATCAAGGACAACACCATCAGCGGCAAGATCGCCAAGATGGTGTTCGAGGCCCTGGCCGCCGGCGAAGGTGCAACGGCCGACGAGGTGATCGAGAAGAAGGGCCTCAAGCAGGTCACCGACTCCGGCGCCATCGAAGCCATGCTCGACGAAGTGCTGGCGGCCAACGCCGAGCAGGTCGAGCAATACCGCGCCAGCGACGAAGCCAAGCGCGGCAAGATGTTCGGCTTCTTCGTCGGCCAGGCGATGAAGGCCTCGAAAGGCAAGGCCAACCCCGGTCAGGTGAACGAACTGCTGAAAAAGAAGCTCGAATCCTGAGTCACACACAACGCCGGGCCTGCCCGGCGTTGTGTCATCTACCGCCAGGGAATGCTTATGCACCGTGTTCTGCTCCCCCTCGCCATCCTGCTGCTGAGCGGTTGCGCCAGCCAGGGCCAGATCGATCCTCACGGCTACCGCGCCGAAGGCCAGGCCTCCTGGTACGGAGCCCAGCACCAGGGCAAGCCCACCGCCAGCGGCGAGCGTTTCGACCAGAATGCCCTGACCGCCGCCCACCGCCAGTTGCCGTTCGGCACCTATGTGAGGGTTACCCACCTGGGTAATGGCCGTCAGGTCACGGTACGCATCAACGACCGAGGCCCGTTTACCAAGGGCCGCCTCATCGACCTGTCGCGCCGTGCTGCCGAGCAGCTGGGCATGCTGCGCCAGGGTGTAGCCCCCGTGCGCATCGAAGCCCTCGCCGACTGACACAAAGCGATACACCCGGCGCTGGCGCCGCCGGAACCAATGAATAAGCTATGCCGACTTTTTTTGGAGCCTCAGCATGACCCTGATGACCTTTGTCTACCTGATCGCCGGCCTGGTGTTGCTGGTCGCCGGTGCCGAGGTGCTGGTACGTGGCGCCGCCAAGCTGGCCGCCCAGTTCGGCATCCCGCCGCTGATCATCGGCCTCACCGTGGTCGCTTTCGGCACCAGCGCGCCGGAAACCGCAGTCAGCGTCCAGGCAGCCTGGAACGGCAGCGGCGACCTGGCCATTGGCAACGTGATCGGCAGCAACATCGCCAACGTCCTGCTGATCCTCGGTGTCACCGCCCTGGTCGCGCCGCTGCTGGTGTCGCGCCAGCTGATCCGCCTGGACGTGCCGATCATGATCGGCGCCAGCCTGGTGACCTATGCCCTGGCCTATGACGGCCAACTCAGCCGCCTGGACGGCGCCCTGCTGTTCGCTGGCGTGGTGTTCTATACCGCCTTCCTGATCATCAGCAGCCGCCGCGAGAAGAAAGCCGAAGGCGCCGACGAGTTCGAAGACGAGTACGGTCTGCACGAGCCCGCCAAGCCCCATGCCTGGGCCATCAACCTGGGTCTGGTGATCGCCGGCCTGGTGCTGCTGGTCAGCGGCTCCAACTTTCTGGTCGAAGGGGCGGTGCAGCTGGCACGTGCCCTGGGCATGTCCGAGCTGGTCATCGGCCTGACCGTGGTCGCCATCGGCACCTCGCTGCCGGAGCTGGCCACCTCGGTGATGGCCGCCTTCAAGGGCGAACGCGATATCGCCGTGGGCAACATCGTCGGCAGCAACCTCTTCAACCTGCTCTGCGTCCTGGGCCTCGCCTCGCTGGTGGCGCCCAGCGCCATCCCGGTAGCGGCCAATGCCCTGGCCTTCGACTTCCCGGTGATGATCGCCGTGGCCATCGCCTGCCTGCCGATCTTCTTCAATGGCTACAGCATCAACCGCTGGGAGGGCGCGCTGTTCGTCGTCTACTACGCCATCTACACCACCTACCTGATTGCCAACAGCAATGAAGCGCCCTGGCTCGACGCCTTCCAGCAAGCCATGCTGACCTTCGTCCTGCCGCTGACCGCCATCACCCTGATGGTGATCGGTGCCCGCGCCTGGCACAAACAACGCTAAGGAGAACGCCGCATGTCCGACCATGCCAAACAAGGTGAGCAGGTTCGCCGCGAAGTGATGGGTGACGCCTTCGTCGATCGTGCCCTGAACAACGCCACCGAATTCACCCAGCCGCTGCAGGACTTCGTCAACGAACATGCCTGGGGCGGCGTCTGGACGCGCGGCGTGCTGGAACGCAAGACCCGCAGCCTGATTACCCTGGCCGCGCTGACGGCGCTGAAGTGCCCACAGGAACTCAAGGGCCATGTACGTGGCGCGCTGAACAACGGCTGCAGCGTGGAAGAGATCCGCGAGGCCCTGCTGCACTGCGCCGTGTACGCCGGCGTACCGGCCTGCATCGACGCCTTCCGCGCCGCTCAGGAGGTGATCGACGCCTGGCAGGCCGAGCAGGCGTAAACCGCAGGCAAAGTTAGACTTCGCCCGCCAGCGCCTCGCTGTTCTGCGCCGGGCTCGGCAGCTCTAGCCGCTGCGCCGGGTCGTCCAGCCGGGTCAAGGTGCCCTCCACCAGGGCACCGTTCTCCATGCTCAGCTGGCGATAACAGATATTGCCGCGCACCCGCGCATTGGAATGCAACTCCAACAGGTGCTCGACCACCAGGTCGCCGACGATGCTGCCGTCGATCAGCGCATCGTGACTGCTGACATTACCTTCGATACAACCGCCTGCACTCAGCGCCAGCAGGCTGGCGGTGCCCGGTTTGTGCCGTACATTGCCGCGCACCTTGCCGCTGACCTTGAGACCGCCCTCGAACTCCAGATCGCCATTCAGCGCCAGGTTGTCGGAAATCAGACTGGAAAATTTGTCGACGGACACCCGCGGTGCCGCTTTCTTGCTGTTAAACATCCCAAAACTCCCGGATGGTGATTAACGCTCTTGCTGCTTCCGGAAGAACGCCAGATCGGTTTTCAGTTTTTTCACTTGCGCCGCCAGGTCGCCATTGCGCCGCACCAGCTGCTGCTGAATGCCCACGGCCTCGCGCTGCTGCATGTCGAGTTGTGCCAGACGGGCCTTGAGTTGCTGGTTTTCCTCCTGCACGGCCTCCAGGCGCCGCAGCTGCTCACTGTCCTGGCGCAGGTGCAGACTGAAAGCCAGCCCCAGAAAAGCCAGCAACAGCAGGAAGAGCAAGGCACTGCGCCAGCGCCCACGACCATGCCCAATCTGCAGGCGGTGTTCGCCGCGCAACAGCTCACGGGTCGAAAGTGCCTTAGTCATGCGCCTGCGCATTGCTGTCGTAAGGCATGTCGGCCAGTGCCAGGAAACGTTGCGGATCGACGAAACGGCCATGGCGCAGCACTTCGAAATGCAGGTGCGGCCCGGTAGAGCGCCCGGTGGAGCCGACCGCTGCGATGCGCTGGCCCGGGGTAACCACGTCGCCGGCCTTCACATAGAAACGCGACAGGTGCGCGTAGCGGGTGACCAGACCATTGCCGTGGTCGATTTCCAGCAGCTTGCCGTAACCGTTGTGCCATTGCGCGGAGCGCACCCGCCCACCTGCGGCAGCTAGCACCCGGGTGCCGCTCGCTACAGAGAAATCCAGGCCGGAGTGGAAAGCCAGACGCTTGTTGAACGGATCGACCCGGTTGCCGAAGGATGAGCCCAGGCGTGCACCATCCACCGGGCGATGCGAGGGAATCGCCATCAGCGCCGCATTACGGTTGGCGACCCGCTCCAGCAGATGATCGAGCGCACCACGCAGGCAGCGGGCAGTTGTCTCGCTGCGCCGCAGGTCTTCCAGGGACTGGCTGTCTCGCGGCAGACTGGCCGCGGCACAGCCGCGCGGCGGCAACAGCACCCCCCCCTTGCCACCGGCAGGAATGGCCGGCGCCAGCTCAGGCATCAATGCCGGATCGAGCGCGGAGACCTGTTCGCTCAGGCTCTTGTGCTCGATCAGCATGCGGCGCAGCAGCAAAGCATCCGCCTCCAGGGAACGCAGACGCCCCACCAGCTCCCCCACGCGGGCCAGGGCAAAGCGCTCCTCGGCTGGCGCCGCAGCACTCACCGCGCCATCCGCATGGACCTCAGGCACGCCAAGGCCCTGCCCCAGCCAGACGCCACCGGCAAACGCACCGATATTGCACAACAGCAGCAGCGCCAGCCCCGGCAGCAGCAGGCGGCGCGGGTTGACGACCCGAATGGTGTCGCGGGTAAGAGACCGACTAGACGGCGAGATGAACTTCATAGTGGCTTCCCGGAAAACAGTTCGGTCTGCCTGATAAGGCAGCCCGTCGAATGGCGCACGGGAATTTGCCGTAAATCGAAGATCTTTTCTGCGGCCTGCTGGGCGATTATGACAATTAACCGGCGTTGGTTTGCCGGCACCCAGATCACCTCAGGCTCAGATCCAGCCGCCCCACTGCAGCACCAGCAGACCGATATTGATGGTCAGCACCGCCATCAGCGTGGTGATGACGATGATGGTGCTGGCCAATACGTGGTTGCCGCCGCTGGCCTTGGCCATGACGAAACTGGCCGCCGCCGTAGGGCTGGCGAAATAGAGGAACAGGATGCCCAGCTCAGCATTGCGAAAACCGCAGAGGAAAGCCCCCAGGGTAGCCAGCAACGGCAGCCAGACCATCTTCATCAGGCTGGCACTCAGGGCCAGGCTACTGCCCTCGCGCAGGGCCGCCAGCGACAGCGTGCCACCAATGCAGATCAGCGCCAGCGGCAGGGTCATGCTGGCGAAGTAATCGCCCGAGGTGAGCAGCCAGGCAGGCAGCTTGACCTGCCAGTAGGCAAAGGGGATGGCGCTCACCACGCCGATGATCAGCGGGTTGGTCAGGATGCTTCTGAGGATGCTGCGCAGGTCGGCCTTGGCCTCGCGGCTGTAGACCGCCAGGACGATGGCCGACAGGGTGTTATAGCTCAGGATCACCACGCCACCGAGTACACCGCCGACCGAAAGACCATAGTCGCCATACAGGCTGGTAGCCAGGGCCAGGCCGAGGATGCCGTTGTTGCCGCGAAACGCACCCTGGGTGTAGACGCCGCGCTCCGAGCGCGGCACCCGCAGGATGGCCCAGGCCCAGGCCAACAGGAAGGTGAAGATGGTCGCCAGCAGGAAGTAGCCAAGCAGCGCCGGCTGCAGTGCAGCCTGCAGGTCGGCATGCAGGATGGCGAGAAACAACATGACCGGCATGGTGCCTTTGAACACCAGGCTGGACGCGGTGTCGATGAAGCGCGTGTCGATCCAGCCCAAACGCTTGAGCGCCACGCCGACAAACAGCATGGCGAAGACCGGCGCAGTGACGGCAAGGGTCTGCTGAACGACAGCGAGCATAGTGGCCCCACGTATTTGATTAGGGGGCTAATGATACTCGCCGACTGCGGAAAAAACCTTTCGCCAGGCTTTCGACTTAGGTCGGGGTGGTGCGCTCAGCGCCTGACCGGGCGCTTCTGCAGTTTGCGCTGCAGGGTGCGCCGGTGCATGCCAAGCGCACGCGCGGTGGCGGAGATATTGCCCTCGTGCTCGGCCAGCACGCGCTGGATGTGCTCCCACTGCAGGCGGTCCACCGACATCGGGTTTTCCGGCACCAGGGTTTCCAGGTCGGCATGTTCAGAGAGCAGCGCGGTCAGCACGTCGTCGGCGTCGGCCGGCTTGCACAGGTAATTGGTGGCGCCACGCTTGATCGCTTCCACGGCGGTGGCGATGCTGGAGTAGCCGGTGAGGATCACCACGCGCATTTCGGCATCCAGCTCCAGCAGCTTGGGCAGCAGCACCAGGCCGGAATCGCCCTCCATTTTCAGATCGAGCACGGCGTAGTCCGGCAGGTCTTCCTTGGCCAGGGCCAGCCCCTCTTCCGCCGAGTTGGCCACGCTCACACGCAGACCGCGACGATCCATCGCGCGCGCCATCACTCGGGTGAAGGTGGGATCGTCGTCCACCAGCAGCAGGTGCGGCTGCTCTTCCTGTTCGTGCAGTAGTTCGTCAGACATGCTCATCTCCAAGCCGGGGCAGCCGCAGTTCCGTCAGCGTGCCGCCTTCTTCGTGGTTGTAGAGTTTCACCGAACCGCCGGCCCGCGTCACGCTGGCCTGGCTGAGGAACAGGCCGAGGCCGAACCCCTTGCCCTTGGTGGTAAAGAAGGGTTTGCCCAGCTGTTCCGCAATGGCCAGCGGCACTCCGGCCCCCAGATCGCGGATGCTCAGGTTGATCCAGTCCTCGTCCCAGTCCAGGCGGATGTCCAGCTTGTCCGGGCAGGCATCGGCGGCGTTATTCAGCAGGTTGAGCAGCGCCTGGGTCAGATCGGCCGGCGGCAACAGGCGCGGCACCGCGCCGGAACCCAGGCACTGGAAACGGTAGGTGGCCTCGGGGCGCATCAGGTGCCAGCGATTGAGGGTGCTCTCCAGCCATTGCACGGCGGTCTGCTCGAATACCGCCTGACGGCGGTCGGCCTCGGCGGCGCGCACCAGTTGCTGCAGGGTTTCCTTACACAGCTTGACCTGCTCCTGGAGCAGCGCCAGATCGTCCTGCAGCACCGGCTTGTCGCGATATTCCTGGCGCAGCTCCTTGAGCAGCACGCTCATGGTCGCCAGCGGCGTGCCCAGCTCATGGGCGGCGCCGGCAGCCTGGGTGGCCACGGCCAGCAGCTGCTGGTCGCGCATACCCTCTTCGCGGCGCAGCGCCAGCAACTCATCCTGGCGACGCAACGCACCGGCCATCTTGGCGGCAAAGAAGGTGATCAGCACCGCCGCCATCGCCACCGACAGCCACATACCGTAGATCAGCAACGACTCGCGCTGCCCCAGCGGGATATCCAGCGGATGCGGCCAGAACAGCAGTACCGTGTAGCCGGCCAGGCCCAGGCCACAGAGCGCCATGGTGTGCAGCCAGGGCAGGGTCGCCGCGGCGATGGTCAGCGGCACCAGGTAATAGGACACGAAGGGGTTGGCCGGCCCGCCCGAGTAGTACAGCAGCACGCTGTGGATCACCAGGTCGCAGGCCAGCTGGATGGTGTATTCCAGCTCGGTCACCGGCCACGGCCCACGCAAGCGCAGGGCAGTGAACAGGCACAGGGCCAACGACACGGCGAGGGTCACGCACAGCGCCAGCCAGGGCAGCGGCACCATACCGGACAGATAGGCGATCCCCACCGAGCCGGCCTGGGCAGCCAGCACCAGCAGGCGGATCAGGGTCAGGCGCCAGAGGTTCTGCCGGCTGGCGGACAATAATTGCACCGGGGCATAGATAGAGGTCGTTGGCATGCCCGCGAGTATAACCAGAGGGCCGGGGCAGCCGCCTGCCTGCGGCAACCGGACGCAGAGGCTGCCAGCCTCAATAGGTGGCGACGCGGGGCGGTGAAATCGCGGCTGAAGCCACTCCCACAGGACATATCAGGGCTTTGTGGGAGCAGCTTTGGCCGCGATTGGCTCCCGGATAAGACCGTTCGGATGAAACGGCGTGCCGCTCAGTGCCATCCTCAGGCATAGGGTCTGAAATAAACGCCGCACAAATCCTGCGAACCGCCGTTAACCCGAACAGTCTGATCGTTTCGTCAACTACCAGGACAACCACCCGCAAGGAGTTCCCATGCACCCACTCAACCGCCTCGCCGCCACTTTTGCCCTCGGCCTGGCCACGTTCGCCAGCCTGCCGGCCCTGGCCGACGAGCCCCGCTACAACCAGGTGTCGCTGCGTGCCGAAGTCAGCCAGGAAGTGGCCCACGACCGCATGTTCGTCACCCTCTACACCGAAGCGCAAAGCGACGACCCGGCCGAGCTGGCCGCTGGTGTGACCAAGACCCTCAATGCCGCCATCGAGCAGGCGCGCAAGGTACCGGGCGTGAAAGTCAGCCTGGGCAGCCGGCAGAGCTATCCGGTGTACGAGGACGAAGGCCGCAAGATCGGCGCCTGGTGCGAGCGCGCCGAACTGCGCCTGGAAAGCGCCGAATTCGCCCGTCTGTCGCAGCTGTCCGCCGACCTGCTGGGCGAGCTGAAGATGGCCGACATGAGCTTCGCCGTCGCCGAAGACACCCGCAAGACCCACGAGGACGCGCTGATCAAGGAAGCAGTCGCAGCCTTCAAGGCCCGCGCTCAGCTGGCCACCGAAGCCATGGGCGGCAAGAGCTACAAGGTGGTCAATCTGGCCCTCAATGGCGGCGGTTTCCAGCCGGTGATGCCGATGCGCGCCATGGCCATGGACCGCGGCAGCTTCAGCAAGAGCGAGGCGGCGCCACAGATCGAGGCCGGCACCAGCCGCATCCAGCTGAGCGCCGACGGCACCATCGAAGTGCAGATGCCCTGACCGAATAGACAGGAGACACCGCCCAATGCGCGGTGCCTCCTGTTACGCAACCGACCGATCCTGTCGAGATTGCGACACGCGCTTACAACTTCATCACAACTACTAAACTGACCGACGCTCCAAGCTTGCGACAGGCACATGCCCTGCATAGCTTCACGCAAGGTGCTCACAAGGCACCCCTCACGATGACAACCACAACAAACATGAGGTCGACATGCGTAAGAACGCCGTTATCCAGGCTCTCCTCGCCGCCGGGCTGATCGCCAGCGCGCCCCTCGCCAGCGCCGCCAGCAGCCTGGTGTTCTGCTCCGAAGGCAGCCCCGCCGGGTTCGATCCGGGCCTGTACACCACCGGCACCGACTTCGATGCCGCGGCCGAGACCGTCTTCAATCGCCTGACCCAGTTCGAGCGCGGCGGCACCGCCGTGATCCCCGGCCTGGCCGAGAAGTGGGAGGTAACCCCGGACGGTCTGACCTACACCTTCCACCTGCGCCCGGGCGTGAAGTTCCACAGCACCGACTACTTCAAGCCGAGCCGCGACTTCAACGCCGACGACGTGCTGTTCACCTTCGGCCGCATGCTCGACAAGGAACATCCCTTCCGCAAGGCCTACCCGTCGGAGTTCCCCTATTTCACCGACATGGGCATGGACGCCAACATCGCCAAGCTCGAAAAGCTCGACGACCTGACCGTCAAGTTCAGCCTCAACGCAGTGGACGCCGCCTTTATCCAGAACCTGGCGATGAGCTTCGCCTCGATCCACTCCGCCGAGTACGCCGACCAGTTGCTCAAGGCCGGCAAGGCCGCCGACATCAACCAGAAGCCGATCGGCACCGGCCCGTTCGTGTTCAAGCGCTACCAGAAGGACGCGCAGATCCGCTTCACCGGCAACAAGGACTACTGGCAGCCGGACGACGTGAAGGTCGACAACCTGATCTTCGCCATCAACACCGATGCCTCGGTGCGCATGCAGAAGCTCAAGGCCGGCGAATGCCACATCACTCTCAACCCGCGCCCGGCCGACCTCGACGCGCTGGCCAAGGACCCGAACATCGTCATGCCCTCGCAACCGGGCTTCAACGACGGCTACATCGCCTACAACGTAACCCACGCGCCACTGGACAAGCTGCAAGTGCGCCAGGCGCTGGACATGGCGGTGAACAAGCAGGCCATCATCGACGCTGTGTACCAGAGCGCCGGCCAGCTGGCGGTCAACGGCATGCCGCCGACCCAGTGGTCCTACAACGACAGCATCAAGGACGCCGGCTACAACCCGGAAAAAGCCAAGGAGCTGCTCAAGGCCGCCGGCGTACCCGAAGGCACCGAGATCACCCTGTGGGCCATGCCGGTGCAGCGCCCGTACAACCCCAATGCCAAACTGATGGCCGAGATGCTCCAGGCCGACTGGGCCAAGGTCGGCATCAAGGCCAAGATCGTCACCTACGAGTGGGGCGAGTACCTCAAGCGCTCCAAGGCCGGCGAGCATGACGCCATGCTGATCGGCTGGAGCGGCGACAACGGCGACCCGGACAACTGGCTGGGCACCCTGTATGGCTGCGATGCGGTCGACGGCAACAACTTCTCCAAGTGGTGCTATGAGGACTACGACAAGCTGATCAAGGCCGCCAAGCGCACCACCGACGTGGCCGAGCGCACTCAGCTGTACAGGCAGGCCCAGGTCATCCTCAAGGAGCAGGTGCCGATCACCCCGATCGCCCACTCCACCGTGTACCAGCCGATGCGCAAGAACGTGCAGGACTTCAAGATCAGCCCGTTCGCACTCAACTCCTTCTATGGCGTGGGCGTCGGCAAGTAAGCCGGCCACCGGGCGGCATGCGCCGCCCGGCTCCGCCACAGAAGGACGCACTCATGCGCAGCGAGTAGCACGGATGCAATCCGGGAAGCACTCCCCCGGATTGCATCCGGCTACAGGCTCACCGCCCTAAGGACCCCCGATGCGTCGAGACCTGCTCTCCCTCGTCCTCTGTCTTCCTTTCTACGCCCACGCGCAGTCCCTGGTGGTCTGCAGCGAGGCCAGCCCGGAAGGCTTCGACATCGCCCAATACACTGCCGCCACCACCGCCGACGCATCGGCGGAAACGGTGTACGAGCGCCTGGTGCAGTTCGCGCCCGGCAGCACCCGCCTGGTACCGGCCCTGGCCGAGCGCTGGGAGATCAGCGACGACGGCCTGCGCTACACCTTCGAGCTGCGCCGAGGCGTGCAGTTTCACCAGACGCCCTGGTTCAAGCCCAGTCGCGACTTCAATGCCGATGACGTGCTGTGGAGCTTCCAGCGCCAGCTGGACAAGCAGCATCCCTGGCACGCGCTGTCGCCGCGCGGCTTTCCCTATTTCGAGGCGATGAGCTTCGGCGAGCTGATCGACAAGGTCGAAAAGCTCGACGACTATCGCGTGCGCTTCACCCTGAAACACCCCGAGGCACCCTTCCTGGCCGACCTGGCCATGGGCTTCACCTCCCTCTATTCCGCCGAGTACGCAGGGCAGCTGCTAGCCGCCGGCACGCCGGACAAGCTCAACAGCCAGCCCATCGGCACCGGGCCCTTCGTCTTCCAGCGCTATGCCAAGGATGCCCAGGTGCGTTTCACCGCCCACCCGACCTACTGGGCCGGCAAGCCGGAGATCGACAAGCTGGTATTGGCGATCACTCCCGATCCCAACACCCGCCTGCAACAACTCAAGGCCGGCGTTTGCCAGATCGCCCTGCACCCGCGCCCGACGGATATCACCGCACTGCGCCAGGAGCCCGGGCTCAAGGTGCTGGAGCTGGACTCGCTACTCACCGCCTATGTGGCACTCAACACCCGGCACCAACCGCTGGACGATGTGCGCGTGCGCCAGGCCATCAACCTGGCCTTCGACCGCCAGGCCTACCTGCGCGCCCAGTACGGCGAGGGCAATGCCAGCCTGGCCGTGGCGCCTTATCCGGCGACCCTACCGGGCTTCGACCAGGGCCAGCAGCCCTGGCCGCTGGACCCGGCTCGTGCACGCCAGCTGCTGAGCGATGCCGGTCATGCCCAGGGTCTGAAACTGTCGATCTGGACCCGCCCCGGCGGCGGCCCGACCAACCCCAACCCCGGGATCGGCGCGCAGATGCTGCAGGCCGACCTGGCCGCCATCGGCATTCAGAGCGAAATCCGCGTATTCGAGTGGGGCGAGCTGATCAAGCGCGCCAAGAACGGCGAGCACGACCTGGTCTTCATGGGCTGGGCCGGCGACAACGGAGACCCGGACAACTTCCTCACGCCCAACCTGTCCTGCGCCGCCGCCGAGTCCGGTGATAACCAGGCCGGCTGGTGTCACAAGGAGTTCGACCTGCTGGTGCGTGAGGCCCGCCAGCTGACCCAGCCCGAACGCCGCGCCGCCCTGTACCGCGAGGCCCTGGCGATCTTCCACGAGCAGGCTCCCTGGATTCCCCTGGCCCATCCCAAGCAGTTCGCCGTGCTGAGCCAGGATGTCGAAGGTTTCATCCTCAATCCCATGGGCTCGAACAATTTTGCCCGGGTACGCCGAGTGAGGTGAACCCAAGAGCACGATTTGCCCCTATAACCATCAGCCCCACAAGGGCACCGACCTGATGATGCGGAGTACCACCACGCAATGCTGTCGTTCATAGCCAGACGCCTGGGGCTGCTGATCCCCACCTTCTTCGGCGTCACCCTGCTGACCTTCGCCCTGATCCGCCTGATTCCCGGCGACCCCGTGGAAGTGATGATGGGCGAGCGCCGGGTCGACCCCGAAATGCACGCCGAGGCCATGCACCGCCTGGGCCTGGACCAGCCGCTGCCGATGCAGTACCTGAACTACATCGGCCAGCTGGCCCAGGGCGACCTGGGCCAGTCGCTGCGTACCCGCGAGGGGGTGTGGGACGAATTCCTCACCCTGTTCCCCGCCACCCTGGAACTGGCCCTGGCTGCACTGCTGTTCGCCGGCACCCTGGGGGTCATCGCCGGAGTGGTCGCCGCGCTCAAGCGTGGCTCGCTGTTCGACCACGGGGTGATGGGCCTCTCGCTGACCGGCTACTCCATGCCGATCTTCTGGTGGGGCCTGCTGCTGATCATGTTCTTCTCGGTGTACCTGGGCTGGACCCCGGTGTCCGGGCGCATCGACCTGCTTTACGACATCGAACCGAGAACCGGCTTCATGCTGATCGACAGCCTGCTCAGCGAAGAAGAAGGCGCGTTTGCCGATGCGCTGATGCACCTGATCCTGCCGGCCATCGTCCTCGGCACCATCCCCCTGGCGGTGATCGCCCGCATGACCCGCTCGGCGATGCTCGAAGTGCTGCGCGAGGACTACATCCGCACCGCGCGTGCCAAGGGCCTCTCCCCCGCGCGCGTGGTGTTCGTGCATGGTCTACGCAATGCGCTGATCCCGGTGCTCACGGTGTTCGGCCTGCAGGTCGGCGCCCTGCTGTCCGGCGCCGTGCTGACCGAGACCATCTTCTCCTGGCCTGGCATCGGCAAGTGGCTGATCGAAGCCATCGGTGCGCGCGACTACCCGGTGGTGCAGAACGGCATCCTGCTGATCGCCTGCCTGGTGATCCTGGTCAACTTCGTCGTGGACATCCTCTACGGCCTGGTTAACCCCCGTATCCGCCATCAGCGCTGAGGAGCACGCCGATGAATTGCTTGCTATGGGATCGTTGCAGGCCGAAGTGCCTGAGCATCGACACGCCACTAAGTTCCTTGCATCACGTGGGAGCGGCTTCAGCCGCGATTATCAGCACACACATCGCATCGCGGCTAAAGCCGCTCCCACAAGGAGACGCCCACCTCGGCGATTGGGTCGGGCCACGCAGGTTGGGCGCAGCGAAGTCCAACGGACGAGGTGCGCTATGACGGCTTCGACCACCCCGATCGACCAAAGCCTGCTGTACCCCTCGCCCTTCAGGGAGTTCTGGCAAGCCTTCGCTCACAACAAGGGCGCTGTCGGCGGCCTGCTGTTCATGCTGCTGATCGTGTTCTGCGCGCTGTTCGCACCCTGGGTTGCGCCGTTCGATCCCAGCGAGCAGTTCCGTGACGCCCTGCTCACCCCTCCGGCCTGGCTGGAAGGCGGCCAGACGCGTTTCCTGCTGGGCACCGACGAAGTCGGCCGCGACATCCTCTCGCGCCTGATCCACGGCGCCCGCCTGTCGCTGCTGATCGGCCTGGCCTCGGTAGCCCTGTCGCTGATCCCCGGCATCCTGCTCGGCCTGGTTGCCGGCTTCTACCCGAACCTGCTCGGCCCCTCGATCATGCGCCTGATGGACATCATGCTGGCCCTGCCCTCGCTGCTGCTGGCCGTGGCCATCGTCGCCATCCTCGGCCCGGGCCTGATCAACACGGTGATCGCCATTGCCATCGTCTCGCTGCCCTCCTACGTGCGCCTGACCCGCGCCGCGGTGATGAGCGAGCTGGGCCGCGACTACGTCACCGCCGCGCAGCTGGCAGGCGCCGGCCCACTCCGCTTGATGTTCATCACCGTGCTGCCCAACTGCATGGCACCGCTGATCGTGCAGGCCACCCTGAGCTTCTCCTCGGCCATCCTCGACGCCGCCGCGCTCGGCTTCCTTGGCCTCGGCGTGCAACCGCCAACCCCAGAGTGGGGCACCATGCTGGCCTCGGCGCGCGACTACATCGAACGCGCCTGGTGGGTGGTCTCGCTACCGGGGCTGACCATCCTGCTCAGCGTGCTGGCCATCAATCTGATGGGCGACGGGCTGCGCGATGCGCTCGACCCGAAGCTGAAGAATGCGCAGTAAGGAGCCCGCCATGCGAAACCCCGTAGCCCGGACTTCAGTCCGGGACAACCCGCCAAGCGCTCCCAGACTGAAGTCCGGGCTACAGCTGCCGCTAGTCACCTGGTGCAACGCACCACGGCAGGAGCGCCGCCCATGAGCCTGCTCGATATCCGTAATCTCTCCGTGCGCTTCGGCGGCGCCGACGCCGTGCCGGTGGTCGACGGCCTCGACCTGAGCATGGACAAGGGTGAAGTGCTGGCCATCGTCGGCGAGTCCGGCTCCGGCAAGTCGGTGACCATGATGGCGCTGATGGGCCTGATCGACGCTCCCGGCCGGGTCAGCGCCGACAGCCTGCGCTTCGACGGTCACGACATGCTCACGCTCAAGGGCCGGCAGCGCCGGACAGTGGTCGGCAAGGACCTGGCCATGGTGTTCCAGGACCCCATGACTGCGCTCAACCCCAGCTACACCGTGGGCATGCAGATAGAGGAAGTGCTGCGCCAGCACCTCGGCCTCAAGGGCAAGGCCGCCCGCGTGCGCGCCCTGCAGCTGCTGGAGCGGGTGGAGATTCCGGGCGCCGCCAGCCGCCTCGACGCCTATCCGCACCAGCTCTCCGGCGGCATGAGCCAGCGCGTAGCCATCGCCATGGCCATCGCCGCCGAGCCCAAGCTGCTGATCGCCGACGAACCGACTACGGCGCTGGACGTGACCATCCAGGCGCAGATCATGGACCTGCTGCTCGATCTGCAGCGCAACGAAGGCATGGGCCTGGTGCTGATCACCCACGATCTCGCGGTGGTCGCCGAAACCGCCCAGCGCGTGTGCGTGATGTACGCCGGGCAGGCGGTGGAGATCGGCAGCGTGCCGCAGCTGTTCGACGTCCCGACCCATCCCTATACCGAGGCGCTGCTCAAGGCCGTTCCTGAGCAAAACTGGGGCGAACACAGCCTGGGCGCCGAACGCCTGGCCACCCTGCCCGGCATCGTCCCCGGCCGCTACGACCGCCCCGCCGGCTGCCTGTTGGCGCCACGCTGCCCCTATGCCCAGCCGCATTGTCGCGAACAGCGCCCGGCGCTGGAGCCGCACGAACGCGGCGCGGTGCGTTGCTTCTACCCCCTTAATCTCAACGCGGAGGTGGCCTGATGAGCAACGTACTCGAAGCCCGCGAGCTGACCCGGCACTACGAAATTTCCCGCGGCCTGTTCAAGCCCAGCGCCGTGGTGCGCGCCCTGAACGGCGTGTCCTTCAGCCTGGAGGCCGGCAAGACCCTGGCGGTGGTCGGCGAGTCCGGCTGCGGCAAGTCGACCCTGGCCCGCGCCCTGACCCTGATCGAAGAGCCCAGCGCCGGTAGCCTGCAGATCGCCGGGCAGGACGTGGCCGGCGCCGGCAAGGCCCAGCGCAAGCAGCTGCGCCGCGATGTGCAGATGGTGTTCCAGAACCCCTATGCCTCGCTCAACCCGCGGCAGAAGATCGGTGACCAGCTGGCCGAACCGCTGCTGATCAACACCGACCTGTCACGCAACGAACGGCGGGAGAAGGTGCAGGCGATGATGCAGCAGGTCGGCCTGCGCCCCGAACATGCCCAGCGCTACCCGCACATGTTCTCCGGCGGTCAGCGCCAGCGTATCGCCCTGGCCCGCGCCATGATGCTACAGCCCAAGGTACTGGTGGCGGACGAGCCAACCTCGGCGCTCGATGTGTCGATCCAGGCCCAGGTGCTCAACCTCTTCATGGACCTGCAGGAGCAGTACCAGACCGGCTACGTATTCATCTCGCACAACCTGGCGGTAGTGCGCCATGTCGCCGACGACGTGCTGGTGATGTACCTCGGCCGCCCGGCCGAGATGGGCCCGGCCGAACTGATCTACCAGCGGCCGCTGCACCCCTACACCCGCGCCCTGCTCTCGGCCACGCCAGCCATCCACCCGGATCCGGCCAAACCGAAGATCAAGATCGCCGGCGAGCTGCCCAACCCACTCGATCCGCCGCCCGGCTGCGCCTTCCACAAGCGTTGCCCGTATGCCAGCGAACCCTGCTACAGCGAAGTGCCCGAGCTGCGCCTGCTCGATGCCCGCCAGGTAGCCTGTCACCACGCGGAGGACATCGCCCTTTAACAGGCTTAGCGCATCTGCTGCACCGGCACTGCGCGGCCGCCTTCGACTCGCGTGAGGTAGACGGCGTCCGATCCTTGATGATCGCCAGGGGCGAACGCCACACGGAAACCGCCCAGATCGACATCCAGCGACTCCAGCACCTCAACGAGGCGGGCGCGCGTTGGCTGTGGCCCGCTACGGCGCAAAGCCTCGACCAGCACCGCAGCATCTATATAGCCTTCCAGCGAGGCATAGCCTCTTGGCACGCGCCCCATGGCCGCCTGATATTCGCGCACCAGCGGCAACGATGCGTCATGGGGTGAAGGCACCACCTGAGAGATGTACACGCCCTCGCCGGCAGCCCCCGCCTCGGCAATGAAATCCTCGGTACCGACGAAGGACACGCTAAAGAAGCGTGCCGGCATATCCAGTTCCCGGGCCTGGCGCACCGCAGCTGCCATCTGCCTGTAGGTCCCCACGAAGAAGATTGCTTGCGGCTGCGACGCGCGCAGGGCCTGCAGCGCCGGACCGACCTCCAATGAATTGCGCAGGAAACGCTGCTCGGCACTGACCGTCAGATCGCGCTTGTGCAGCGCACCCGCCAACCCACTCTTGACCGTCTCGCCAAAGGAGTCGTCCTGCATCAGCAAGGCGACGCGCTGAAAACCAAGATCGTCGGTGATCCCGGCCACCAATGCTTCGATCTCATCGAAATAGGAGGCCCGCACATTGAACACCCAGCGATGCACCGGCTCGCGCAACACCTTGGCTCCAGTGAACGGAAACAGATAAGGCACGCGCGCCGCCAGGACGCCGGGCATGGCCGCGCGCGAGGTCGGGGTGCCGACAAAACCGAGCAGCGCAAATACTTCACCGGAGTCAATCAACTCCTGACTCAGCCTGGCGGTGTTCTGTGGCTCGTAGCCGTCGTCGCGCAGCGACAAGGTCAGTTTCCGACCGTGCACACCGCCGGCGACATTGATCTTGTGGAAATACGCTTCGACCCCGGCGCGAACACCACGCCCCAATCCGGCTGCGGGCCCGCTTTGGGCATTGACCATGCCCAGGCGCACCTCACCGACTGAAACGCCCTCCTCGGCACGCAGCGAAGTGCAGAACAGCAGGCAGACAGAAACAGAGAAACCGCACAACAACTGCCGCAACATCTTCGACATCCCAACTGGACTCATCAGTGGAGGCCCTTCTCTTATATACGTCCCTGGCAAAGCAGCGGGCTGACACCAGCGGCGAGCCCTGTGCTCCAGCTTAGCGTTGCTGGCGGCAAGACTCACGCGAGATGCGCACGAAAAAATCTAATTTATTGATCATGGAGCCTTGAGCAAACTTACACGAGAAGCGGCTTTTCAAGCCTTACTAAAGCCCCGCACCCCTCGATAATACTGGGCTAGACAAACTATCAACAGCATCGATTAACACCATTGCCAGCTTCAAATTTTCTATCGAATTTATCTAAGTAACATGAGCCCCGTAGTTAGATTCCAGCCCAATACGGAGCCCCCATCATGAAAAAGCAAATTCTCGCCGCCCTGTTCATCTCCACCGTCACCCTCAGCGGCCTGAGCTTGGCCGAAGACGGATACGACCGCACCATTGCCGAGGACGGCTTTGATCGTACTGGTATCAAGGTCGCCGAAGACGGCTTCGACCGCACCGGCATCAAGGTTGCCGAGGACGGCTCCGACCGCACTGGCATCAAGGTTGCCGAAGACGGCTCCGACCGCACCGGCATCAAGGTTGCCGAAGACGGCTCCGACCGCACTGGTATCAAGGTCGCCGAAGACGGCTTCGACCGCACTGGCGCCAGCCAAATCGGCTGAGCGCTCCCACACAGTCAAGGCACAGGCAACAATGCAGCTGATTGCGCTCCCGCCGAAGGCGCCCTCATGGCGTCTTCGGCATGTTCGGCTCAGCGGCCAAAGAAACGGTAGAACTCGCGCAGGTCACGCTGCACATCACCGACACCGACCAGGGTAAAGCTTAGGCTCTGCCGCGGCCTACACTGCGCCAGACGCCACTGATCCAACGGGTGCAACCAACCCAGGATCGGGTAACCGCCCATGGTCTGATGATCCGCCTGCAGGATGATCGGCTGCCCATCTGGCGGCACCTGAATGCAACCGCGCACCACACCCAGCGACCACTCGCGCTGCGGTGCCTGCAATGGCTCGCCGTACAGCCGTGCGCCCATGCGGTCACTTTGCGGCTCGAGCCGCCAATGCTGAGTGAAAAAGGCCTTTAGCTGCTCCGGCGCGAATGCTGCGGCATCCCCCCCGGTCATCACCCGCAGCGATGCAACAGCCTGATAATCCGGCCGGTAACACCAGGGCACGCTGGCGCCACGCGAGAAATTGCCACTATCCGCGACCAGCAGATCCCCCACTTGCAGTGCCTCGCCTCGGCCTTGTAAACCGCCGAGCCCCTCACGCGCCTGGGTGGCGACACTGCCCAGCACCCGGGGCGCGCGGAAGCCGCCTGCCGCCGCGAGGTAGGCACGCTGGCCACTGGGCGCATAGCCAAACTGCAAATGCTGCCCGGCACGCACACGAAAGCGCGACCAGTTCATCACCGGCCTGCCATCCAGACTCACCGGCAAATCGGCCCCGCTCACGGCCAGCCAGAGTTCGCCCTCAGCCTCGAACTGTAGGCCTCCCAGGGCCATTTCCAGTACACAGGTTCCCCAGGCATTACCCAGCAGACGATTGGCCCAGGCCGCGGCATGCCAGTCCAGCGGACCACTGGGCGATACGCCCAGGTGCTGCCAGCCCGTGCGCCCCGCATCCTGCAGCAGGCTCAGCGGCCCCGGCTTGATCACACGCAGAGCACTCAAAGGGCCAATTCCCGACGGTAACGCCGCTCATCCACCGCCACGAAACGTACCCGATCCCCCAGCGCCAGCGGGCAGGGTGGATTACGCCTGGCATCAAACAGACGCCAGGGGCACAGCCCCAGCAGGTGCCAGCCACCGGGAGAGGCCTGCGGATAGATGGCCGTCTGCCGTTCGGCAATCGCCAGGCTGCCGGCTGGCACCTGGGTACGTGGCGTCGCGCGGCGCGGCAGCGCCAGTGCTTCGGGCAGCTCGCCCAGATAGGCGAAGCCCGGCGCGAAGCCGATAGCACCTACCCGATACTCCACCGCGCCGTGCAACTCGATCACCCGCTCGACCGTCAGACCGCAACGCCGCGCGACCTCACCCAAATCGGCGCCGGCATACCACACCGGAATCTCGTGCAGGGCACCGGCAGCGCTCGCCTCATCGGCCTGCTGCCACGGCTGCAGGAGCGGCGCCAGGCGCTCGGCCAGGGCCAGATGGTCGGTTCGCTGCAGGTCATAGTGCAGCAGCAGGCTGGTCCACCCCGGCACCAGATCGGTCAGCAGCGGCCCCAGCTCAGCGCGGATACGCTCGGCCAACCGAGCGATACGCAACGGCAAGCTGGCATCCGGCCGCTCGGCCAGCACCAGCAACAAAGCCTCGGCACCGGCTGGCTCAAGACGCATCACAGAGCGTCCAGCTGTGCTCGCAGCCGCCGCAGTACCGCCAGCGACTCGGCGTTGTCGCCATGCACGCAAAGACTGTCGGCAGACAACTGCAGTGGTTTGCCGTCGATATCGGCGAAAGCTTCACCACGGGCGATGGCCAGCGCCTGGTCGAGAATCCGTGCAGGCTCATGATGCACGGCACCGGCCAGGCGCCGAGGCGCCAGCTGGCCATCGGCCTGGTAGGCGCGGTCGGCGAAGGCCTCGAACAGCAGCGGCACGCCAGCCGCCTCGGCCAGGCACCGCTCGCGCGAATTGTCGGCCAGGGCCAGCACCATCAGCGGCAGCCCCTCACGGTAGCGGGCGCAGGCACTCAGCACGGCAATCAGCAAGGCATCGTCGCGTACCAGGTCGTTGTACAGCGCGCCATGCGGCTTGACGTAGGCGACCTGGGTGCCGGCGGCGCGGCAGAAGGCGTCCAGCGCACCGAGCTGGTACAGCACCAGGGCACTGACCTCCTCCGGCGAGCAGGCCAGGTGGCGGCGGCCGAAGCCCTGCAGGTCGGGATAGGACGGATGGGCGCCGATGGCCACGCCATGTTGCCGCGCCAGTAGCACACTGCGCTGCATGATCAGCGGGTCACCGGCGTGGAAGCCGCAGGCCAGGTTGGCCTGGTCGACCAGCGGCATGGCGTGCTCGTCGTCGCCCATGCGCCAGGCGCCGTAGCTTTCGCCCATGTCGCAGTTGAGGAGGATACGTGTCTTCATGCCAGCAGCTTAAAGCCCTGCCGGATGATGGGAAAGCCACAGGAGGGGCCTTGGCCGCGACAAGAAGGGCAGCAGACGTTCGCGGCCAAGGCCCCTCCCACACAAACAAAACCCCGCCGAAGCGGGGTTTGTCTGCAAGCGCAAGCACTCAGATATAGAAAGCCTTCAGCGGCGGGAAGCCGTTGAACTCCACCGCGCTGTAGCTGGTGGTATAGGCGCCGGTGGACAGCCAGTACAGGCGGTCTTCGGCGGACAAGTTCAGCGGCAGGCCGTACTTGTAGTTCTCGTACATGATGTCGGCGCTGTCGCAGGTCGGGCCGGCGATCACCACTTCTTCCATCTCGCCCTTCTTCTCGGTCCAGATGGGGAACTTGATGGCCTCGTCCATGGTTTCGATCAGGCCGCTGAACTTGCCCACGTCGGTGTACACCCAGCGCTCCACGGCGGTACGCGACTTGCGCGCCACCAGCACGACTTCGCTGACCAGGATGCCGGCGTTGGCGATCAGCGAACGGCCCGGTTCGAGGATGATTTCCGGCAGTTCGTCGCCGAAGTCTTCCTTGAGGAAGCGGGTAATTTCCTGGGCGTAGGTTTCCAGGTCATTGGTGCGCTGGATGTAGTTGGCCGGGAAGCCGCCGCCCATGTTGATCATCTTCAGGGTGATGCCGTCTTCTTCCTTGAGGCGCTCGAAGATCACCTTGACCTTGGCAATGGCGGCATCCCACACGTCGATGTCGCGCTGCTGCGAGCCGACATGGAAGGAAATGCCGTAGGGCTCCAGGCCCAGCTGCTTGGCCAGCACCAGCAGGTCCAGGGCCATGTCCGGGTTGCAGCCGAACTTGCGCGACAGCGGCCAGTCGGCACTGGTCGAGCCTTCGGTGAGGATACGCACATAGATCTTCGAGCCCGGCGCGGCCTTGGCGATGTTGCGCAGGTCGGCTTCGGAGTCGGTGGAGAACAGGCGCACGCCCTTCTCGTAGAAGTAGCGGATGTCGCGGGCTTTCTTGATGGTGTTGCCGTAGCTGATACGCTCCGGGCCGACGCCGGCGCTCATCACCTTGTCCAGCTCGTAGATCGAGGCGATGTCGAAGCTGGAGCCTTTGTCGCGCAGCAGCTCGGTGATCTCGATGGCCGGGTTGGCCTTCACCGCGTAGTAGATCTTGGCGAACGGAAAGCAGTTGACCAGCTGATCATAGGCATCGGCGATGGTCTGCTTGTCGATCACCACGAAGGGGGTTTCCTTCTGATCGGCAAGCGCCTTCATGCGCTTGAAAGTTTCGGGTGCGAAATAGTCTTCGACCTTGATCGACATGCGTGGGACTCCCTTTGGGCAAAACCAGGAACACTGTTATTCGGGCAGCTGAACCAGCCACAGGTTCAATTGCCCGTCGGGGGTGGCCGTGGAAGGCCGGAACGTCTGATCAGTTTCCCCACTTTGGTTCGCCTACTTCCCAAGGCATGTCGCCGAGTCGCTGCTCGTTACAGCTGCAGCACCGGAGGGCCTTGCAGAATCATCATGGCTAGGCGCTTCGCCGCAGACAGTAGATTGACTACGGCAAGGCGGAGAACAACGCCAGGGTGGTTCTGCAAGGCTCTCCGAGTCTCTCGTCGTCAGTACTTGAGCCGGATGGATCGTTGCCAGCATGGACGTTCGGGCGCGAACTTTAGGATCAAGAAACCCTGTTAGCAACCAAAAATTGCCGCAGTTTTACACTCGATTGTCGCTTGCCCGATTGATTGTTTTTTATCCCAAACAAAACGTCCGAAATGCTGCACAAAACCAGCATTGACGCGGCTCGCCGGCCGGCCGCCGCAGGCCTCTTCTTTATCGGTATAATCGCCGCCTTTTTTGACACTCCGACGAGTCCGTCGACAGGTTCCCCGCATGAGCATCCAGGCCAAAGAAGTCGCCAAACGCCGCACGTTTGCGATCATCTCCCACCCCGACGCCGGTAAGACCACCATTACCGAGAAGCTACTGCTGATGGGCAAGGCGATCGAGGTCGCTGGTACGGTGAAGTCGCGCAAATCCGACCGCCACGCCACGTCCGACTGGATGGAAATGGAGAAACAGCGCGGCATCTCCATCACCACCTCGGTGATGCAGTTCCCCTACCGCGAGCACATCATCAACCTGCTCGACACCCCCGGCCACGAAGACTTCTCGGAAGACACCTACCGCACCCTGACCGCGGTGGACTCGGCGCTGATGGTGCTCGACGGCGGTAAGGGCGTGGAGCCGCGCACCATCGCCCTGATGGACGTGTGCCGCCTGCGCGACACGCCCATCGTCAGCTTCATCAACAAGCTCGACCGCGACATTCGAGACCCCATCGAACTGCTCGACGAAATCGAAGCGGTACTGAAGATCAGGGCCGCGCCGATCACCTGGCCAATCGGCTGCTACAAGGACTTCAAGGGCGTCTACCACCTGACCGGCGACTACATCATCGTCTACACCCCCGGTCACGGCCACGAGCGCACCGAAGCCAGGATCATCCAGAACCTCGACTCCGATGAAGCCCGCGCTCACCTGGGCGACATGTACGAGCGCTTCGTCGAGGAACTGGAGCTGGTGCAGGGCGCCTGCCACGAGTTCGAGCCGGACGCCTTCCTCAAGGGCGAGATGACCCCGGTGTTCTTCGGCACCGCCCTGGGCAACTTCGGCGTGGATCACGTGCTCGACGCCGTGGTCGACTGGGCGCCCAAGCCGCTGGCGCGGGTGGCCAACGAGCGCAGCGTGGAGCCGGAGGAAGAGAAGTTCAGCGGCTTCGTATTCAAGATCCAGGCGAACATGGACCCCAAGCACCGCGACCGCATCGCCTTCATGCGCATCTGCTCGGGCAAGTACAGCCAGGGCATGAAGATGCGCCACGCGCGCCTGGGCAAGGACGTGCGCGTCGGCGACGCCTTGACCTTCTTCTCCAGCGAACGTGAGCAGCTAGAAGAGGCCTACGCTGGCGACATCATCGGCCTGCACAACCACGGCACCATCCAGATCGGCGACACCTTCACCGAAGGCGAGAGCCTGGGCTTCACCGGCATCCCGCACTTCGCCCCGGAACTGTTCCGTCGCGTGCGCCTGAAGGACCCGCTGAAATCCAAGCAGCTGCGCCAGGGCCTGCAGGAGCTGGCCGAGGAAGGCGCGACCCAGGTGTTCTTCCCCGAGCGCAACAACGACATCATCCTCGGCGCCGTCGGTGTGCTGCAGTTCGATGTGGTCGCCAGCCGCCTGAAGGAGGAATACAAGGTTGAGTGCGCCTACGAGGCGATCAACGTCTGGTCGGCGCGCTGGATCGAGTGCAGCGACGAGAAGAAGCTCAAGGAGTTCAAGGACAAGGCCTTCGAGAACCTGGCCGTCGACGGCGGTGGCCATCTCACCTACCTGGCGCCGACCCGCGTCAACCTGAGCCTGATGGAAGAGCGCTGGCCGGAGGTGAAGTTCCGCGCCACCCGCGAACACCACTGATCGCTGCTCACCGAGAAAGGGCGCGCTCCGCAAGGACCGCGCCCTTTTTCTTTGCCTGATGTTCCTAGTGGCAATCGATGCTTGCGATGCCAAGCATCGCGGCTGAAGCGGAATGCCGCCCAGCCGCTCCCACAACGTCATATCCAGGCTTCTGTGGGAGCGACTTCAGTCGCGATTGGCGCCCCCAAGCAAAACACTCTCCACACCCAACCGGCAGCCAACTATCACGTTAGCGTCACGTTCGAAGAAATTTTCAGAACTTGACCGACAAAGGTTGCACGCAGACAGAAGACTTGTTTAAGGTTTTTTTAATTGAACGTTCAATCAATAAAAATATGCCTAAAGTCGGAATCAAAGAAACCCGTCGTCAGCAGCTGATCCAGGCCACCCTGGAGTCCATCGCCGAGCTGGGCCTGCAGGACACCACCATCCTCAGCATCAGCGGCAAGGCGCGCCTGTCGTCGGGGATCATCAGCCACTACTTCGGCGGCAAGCAGGGCCTGATCGAAGCCGCCCTGCGCCAGCTGCTGGAGCAGCTGCGCCAGGACCTGCTCAAGCGCCTGGGCGACGGCCAGGTCAGCGCCGAGCAGCGCCTGCTGGCCATCGTCGAGGCCAACTTCAGCGAGTTCCAGCGCTCCGAGCTGGCCGGGCGCACCTGGCTCAGCTTCTGGGCGCGCGCCGCCCACGAGCCGGGCCTGGCGCGCCTGCAGCGCATCAACAACCGGCGCCTGTACAGCAACCTGCGCTACGCCTTCGGCCTCTGCCTGCCGGCCGCAGCTGCCAGCGATGCCGCCAGCCAGGCAGCCGCGATGATCGATGGCTTCTGGTTGCGCAGCACGCTGGGCAACGCCCCGGCCGCCGACTTCGCCGCCGCCGAGCGCCTGTGCAAGGGCTTCGTCATGGCCTGCCTGCGCGCCCACTCTGCCAAGGAGACCCCGAACACATGAACCTGCCCCGCCACCTCAACTACATCCACGGTCGCCCACTGGCCAATGCCAGCGGCGAAACCTTCGACGTGATCAACCCCGCCACCGGCGAGGTGATCTACCAGGTGGAAGTAGCCGACGAATCCATCCTCGCCGCCGCCCTGGACAGCGCCGCCGAAGGCCAGCGCCAGTGGGCCGCACTCGGCGCCGTGGAGCGCAGCCGCATCCTGCTGCGCGCCGTGGCCCTGCTGCGCGAACGTAATGACGAGCTGGCCGCCATCGAAGTGCGCGACACCGGCAAGCCGTGGCAGGAAGCCGCGGTAGTGGACGTGCAGACCGGTGCCGACTCCATCGAGTTCTTCGCCGGCCTGGCACCGATGATCGAAGGCAACCAACAGGATCTGGGCGCGGACTTCTACTACACCCGCCGCGAGCCGCTGGGCATCTGCGCCGGTATCGGTGCATGGAACTACCCGCTACAGATTGCCTGCTGGAAGTCGGCACCAGCACTGGCCTGCGGCAACAGCATGATCTTCAAGCCGTCCGAGGAAACCCCGCTGGGCGCGCTGAAACTGGCCGAGATCTTCAGCGAGGCCGGCGTACCGGCCGGTGTGTTCAACGTGGTCCAGGGCGCCGGTAAGGTCGGCGCCTGGCTGGCCGAGCAGCCGCAGATCGCCAAGGTGTCCTTCACCGGGCAGATCAGCACCGGGCAGAAGGTCATGGCCGCCGCCGCCGGCTCGCTCAAGGAAGTGACCATGGAGCTGGGTGGCAAGTCGCCGCTGATCATTTTCGACGACGCCGACCTGGATAACGCGGTGTCCGCCGCCCTGCTCGGCAACTTCTACACCCAGGGCGAGATCTGCACCAACGGCACCCGCGTGTTCGTCCACGACAGCCTGCACGACGCCTTCCTCGAACGCCTGCTGCAGCGCGTGCGCGACAACGTCCGCATGGGTGACCCGATGGACCCGGACACCAACTTCGGCGCGCTGATCTCCCGCGCCCATCGCGACAAGGTGCTCGGCTACATCGCCAGCGGCCTGGAAGACGGCGCGCGTCTGGCCTGCGGCGGCCACGCTGCAAGCCCTGCCTCGGCGCCGGGCGGCTACTTCGTCGAGCCCACCGTATTCGTCGACTGCCGCGACGACATGCGCATCTGCCGCGAGGAAATCTTCGGCCCGGTGATGAGCGTGCTGCGCTTCCACGACGAAGCCGACGTGCTGCGCCGCGCCAACGACACCGACGCCGGGCTGGCCGCCGGCGTATTCACCCGCGACATCCGCCGCGCTCACCGCATGGTCGCCGGCCTGCAGGCCGGCATCTGCTGGATCAACGCCTACGGCGCCTCGCCGGCGCAGATGCCGGTGGGCGGCTACAAGCTGTCCGGCATCGGCCGCGAGAACGGCCTGGCCACCCTCAACCACTACACCCAACTCAAGGCCGTCTATGTCGGCATGGAGGACCTGCAGAGCCCTTTCTAAGGGCCGGGAGTCACGCATGACTTATTCTTCTGAGTACGACTACATCATCGTGGGTGCCGGCTCCGCCGGCTGCGTCCTGGCCAACCGCCTCAGTGCGGACGGCGCCCACCGCGTGCTGTTGCTGGAAACCGGCGGCAGCGACAAGAGCATCTTCATCCAGATGCCCACCGCGCTCTCCATTCCGATGAACACCCGCAAGTACGCGTGGCAGTTCACCACCGAGCCCGAGCCCTATCTCGACAACCGCCAGATGCACTGCCCGCGCGGCAAGGTGCTGGGCGGCTCGTCGTCGATCAATGGCATGGTCTATGTGCGCGGTCATGCCGACGACTTCGACGAGTGGCAACAACTCGGCGCCCAGGGCTGGGACTACGCCCATTGCCTGCCCTACTTCCGCAAGGCGGAGAGCTGGGCCTTTGGCGGCGACGACTACCGCGGCACAGACGGCCCGCTCGGGGTGAACAACGGCAACAACATGCAGAACCCGTTGTACCGCGCCTTCATCGACGCCGGTGTGCAGGCCGGCTACCCGGCCACCGCCGACTACAACGGCGCGCAGCAGGAAGGCTTCGGCGCCATGCACATGACCGTCAAGAACGGCCGCCGCTGGTCCACCGCCAACGCCTACCTGCGCCCAGCCATGGCCCGCGACAACCTCAAGGTGATCACCCACGCGCTGGTCGAGCGCGTGCTGCTCGACGGCCAGCGCGCGGTCGGCGTGCGCTTCCAGCAAAACGGCAAGGTGCAGGAAGTCCGCGCCAGCCGCGAGGTCATCCTCAGTGCAGGCCCCATCGGCTCGCCGCACCTGCTGCAGCTGTCCGGCATCGGCCGGGCGGATGTGCTCAAGGCCGCCGGCATCGCCGTGCAGCACGAGCTGCCGGGCGTCGGCGAAAACCTGCAGGACCACCTGGAGTTCTACTTCCAGTACCGCTGCCAGCAGCCGATCACCCTCAACGGCAAGCTCGACCTGTGGAGCAAGTTCCTCATCGGCACGCGCTGGCTGCTGAAGAAGGACGGCCTGGGCGCGACCAACCATTTCGAGTCCTGCGCCTTTATCCGCTCGACGGCCGACAGCCCCTGGCCGGATATGCAGTACCACTTCCTGCCGGCGGCGATGCGCTACGACGGCAAGGAGGCCTTCGACGGCCACGGCTTCCAGTTGCACGTAGGGCACAACAAGCCGAAGAGCCGCGGCTTCGTCCGGGCGCTCAGCGCAGACCCGACGATTGCGCCGCAGATCCGCTTCAACTACCTGCAGCACGAGGACGACCGTGCCGGCTTCCGCGCCTGCGTACGGCTGACCCGCGAGATCATCGAGCAACCGGCGATGGACGCCTATCGCGGTGACGAGATCCAGCCCGGCGCCGACGTGCAGAGCGACGAGCAGATCGACCGCTTCGTGCGCCAGGCCGTGGAGAGCGCCTACCACCCCTGCGGCACCTGCCGCATGGGCGAGGACGAACTGGCGGTAGTCGATTCCGAGACTCGTGTGCGTGGCCTGCAAGGGCTGCGCGTGGTGGACTCCTCGCTGTTCCCGAGCATCCCCAACGGCAACCTCAACGCGCCGACCATCATGCTCGCCGAGCGCGCCGCCGACCTGATCCTCGGCCGCCAGCCGCTGGCACCGAGCAGTGCCCCGGTGGCGCTGGCCGAACGCAGCGGCCAGCAGCAACGCCCGCACGCCCCGCAGCGCCGCGTCAACTGATCCCCCGGCGCGCCTCCCACGAGGCGCGCCGCATAACGCCAATTACAGGAGGAGCACCCCATGCTATTGATCAAAGAACCCGTTGCAGCAACCAGGAGGGCGGCATGACTCTCTGGTTATCGATCGGAATGCTGTTCACCTTCGCCGCGATTGCCGCGGTGCTACTGAAATGGGGCAACCTGCGCTGCATCGGCGTGACCCCGGTGAAAACCTTCACCTTCATCGCAATTCTCTTCACCTCGGGCCTGGACGTCGGCCTGATCATGTTCCCCCTCACCGAGTTCGCCGGCTACAGCGACCCGGCCAGCCCCGAGTATGCCTTCGCCAACCCGCTGGCCATCGAGTTCGGCTTCTGGGGCTTCCTCATCTGGGGTTTCTACTTCCTCACCTGCTTCTACTTCTGCGTGATCGAGCCGCGCGTACGCTTCTTCGAGCTGCCGCTGGTCAAGCTGGTGAACAACCTGGTGATCATCGGCACCTGTGCCTTCACCGCCTTCCTGCTGCTGAAGAACCTGCCCTGGTACCTGCCGCAACTGGGCGACGGTGAGCAGCTGCAGCCGAGTTTCTACCTGATCGTGCTGCTGTCCATCGCCATCGCCGTGTACTCCAGCACCCAGCTGCGCTACGTGCGCCTGCTCAGCCTCGGTACCAGTTGGCTGTTTATCGGCCTGATCGCCTACATGTGGGGCGCCGCCTTCCTCGGCGAGCAGGGCAGCGTCGACGACTTCTTCGCCACCGCCGGACTGATCGGCGACTACTTCAACCACCTGGACAGCTTCCTGCTGCCGATCAACGACTACCACGCCTTCTACCTATACTGGTGGTTCTCCTGGAGCATCATGATCGGCCAGTTCACCGCACGCTTCGCCGGCGGCCTGCGCACCTGGCAGCTGCTCGGCGCCATGCTGGTATTCCCGTCGCTGGCCATCGGCGTGTGGTTCAGCGTGCTGTACTTCTACCACCAGCACGCGCTGAACATCGGCGGCATGCTCAACCTGGCAATGGTGGTGGTCGGCGTGAGCATGGTGGTCAACTCGCTGGACTCGCTGATCCGCCTGTACACCGACAACCTCGGTCTCAGCGTCGCCCGCTATGGGCGCACGACCTACATCCTCGGCAACCTGGTCGCGCTCAGCGCACTCACCCTGCTGTTCAAGCTGGAGTTCCTGCAGATCGAGTGGGTCGGCGCGCTGGTGATCGCCCTGTACCTCGGCTGCTTCGCCTACATCCTGCGCTACAAGCGCCGCGAAGTAATGGCCATCGAGGGCTCACCGAAGGAGAACCGCATCGACTACAGCAAGCTGGAACTGGCGGGCTGAGTGGTGCACTTAGGTTGGGTTGAGGCGCGCTGCGCCGAAGCCCAACGGTGCGAAATATTGGGCCTCGCTGCGCTCAACCTACGCGGCCCGACCCAACCTACGCGCTCGCCTTCAACAACGCGCGCACCTTGGCCGCCGAAAGTTTCTGCAGGCCACACAGGTAGGCGTGGTCGGCATCGATGGCATGCCGCTCGCGCAGCAGATCCTGCAGGTGCAGGGTCAGGTTGGCCGCCATCTCGGCATCGGCCAGGGCGCGGTGAGCCTGGCCGGTGCTGGGCAGGCCCACCCAGCTGTTGAGATTGCCCAGCTTGTGGCTGGGCGCCTCCGGCAGCAGGCGCCGCGAGAGCAGCAGGGAACAGGCGAAGTCGCGCTGGCGACGACGGCCAAGCAGATCCAGCTCGGCATCCCAGAACTTGGCATCGAACGCCGCGTTGTGCGCCAGCAAGGGCGCGCCACCGATGAACTCGGCCGCCTCGGCCATCACCTCCGCCACCGGCGGCGCGCTACGCACCATGGCGTTGCTGATGCCGGTGAGCTGCTCGATAAAGGGCGGCACCCAGGCGCCGGCATTCATCAGGCTCTGGTAGCGACCGACGATGCGCCCCTCGGCAATCAGCGCCACACCGATCTCGGTCGGCCGCGCGCCCTGGCTCGGCGACATGCCGGTGGTCTCGAAGTCGATCACGGCAATGGGTTCGGACATCGGTTACCTCAGTTCTTCAACAACAAGGCGCCTTCGACCGGCACGAAGCGGTCGGCGGCGCGAATCAGGGAATTGGCGGTGAGCCCGGCCACGCCATACACACAGCTGCTCACCCCATGGCGAGCGCGGATGCGCTCGAGCAGCAGGTCGAAGTCGCCATCGCCGGAGGCCAGCACCACCTCATCCACCCGTTCGGCAGCCTCCATCACGTCCAGGGTGATGCCCACGTCCCAGTCGCCCTTGGCCGAGCCGTCGCTGCGCTGGATATAGGGTTTGAGCATCACCTCGAAACCGAGGTTGCGCAGAATCTGCTGGAACTGGCGCTGCTTGGCGTCGCCACGGTCGATGGCATAGGCACGCGCCTCGACGATCTCGCCCAGCGCCGCCACCTGGCGCCACAGCTCGGCGTAATGGAAGTGACAACCATGGGCCTGGCGCACGGTGTAGTAGAGGTTCTGCACATCGGCGAACAGGGCGATCTTCTTCACAGCAGGACCATAGGCGAAATGAGCGGCGATTATGCGGCATGCTCATGGTCATGTCCTCGCCCACGGCCATCGGCTAAAGTGAATGGCAGTAGTCCTTTGGTGAAATCTGCCGATGAATCCGCTTAGCGTCCTGCGCGACTCCGCCCACTTCTTCAGCCGCAACCTGCCGTTCATCGCCACGCTGTGTCTGCCGCTGATCGCCGCCGAATGCCTGGCGCGTGCCATCGTCGCCAGCCTCACCGACAGCAGCCAATCTCCCGCCTACGAACTGCTGGTCGGCCTGCTGTTCTACCCGCTATACAGCGCCGCGCTGATTCTCTATCTCGACGCTCGCAGCCAGGGCCAGCGCCCGGCCGTACGCGACCTGCTGGCCGGTTCCCTGCAGCTGTGGCCGGTCTTTGCCGTGCTGGCCGGACTGACCACCCTGCTGATCATGCTCGGCGGCGCGCTGTTCCTGCCGCTGGCCCTGTACCTGATGGTCAAGCTGGCCTTCGCCGAATACCTGCTGGTGCTGCGCGGGCTGGCACCGCTGCAGGCGATGCGTGAAAGCGTGCTGCTCAGCATCGGTCACTTCTGGTCGCTGCTGGCCTGCGTGCTGCTGGTCATCGTGCCGTTGTGGCTACTGGACGACTGGACCCTGCAGCTGCTGGGCGAGCAGCCGGACGCCATCAGCAGCCTGGTGCTGGATATCGTCAACGGCTTCCTGCAGCTGTTCTCCACCGTGGTGCTGTTCCGCTGCTTCATGCTCTGCAGCCAGCGGCCGACCGAGGACAGCCACAGCAGCTGACTCGCGGGACAAGAAAAACGCGAAGCAGCTGCTAGGCTTGGGCGCTTACGCGTCCATCAGGGAAGAGTCCTCATGTCCGAGCCCAACCCCAGCATCCTCTCCCACGTCTCCATCGGCACCAATCAGTTCGACCAGGCCGTGGCCTTCTATGACCGCGTCCTGGCCACACTGGGCTGCAAGCGCATCCTCGAGCACGCTGGCGCCGTCGCCTGGGGCCGCGAGTACCCGGAGTTCTGGGTACAGACACCGATTGATGGCCAGCCGGCCACTGTCAGCAACGGCACGCACTTCGGGTTCGTCGCAAACAGCAAGGACGAGGTGCATGCCTTCTTCGAGGCTGCTGTGGCGGCCGGTGCCACCCCAGATGGACCACCCGGCCCACGCCCGCACTACGGCGAGCCCTATTACGGCTGTTTCGTGCGTGACCTCGACGGGCACAAGATCGAAGCCGCGTACTGGGACATGGCCTGACCTGGCACCGGCTCAGTGGTAAGCCTCGGCCGCGTGTTGTAGCCAGCCTTCGCGCAGCAGCTGCTGCAAGGTATCGATCAGCAGGTCACGCTCATCGCTGTGCCCGGCTGCACGCGATAGCCCCAGGTACAGCGACGTGCTGGCCGGCGGCTGATAGGCAAGCTTGACCAGGCGCTGCGCCAGCTGGGCATCGCGAAGCTGGTAGTCCACCTGGCAGTCGGTGCCGATCAGCAACTCGACGCGCCCGCGCAACAGCATCTTCAGCAGTTGATCCTCGTTCTTTACGCCGACCTTGAGCAGGCTGGTATCGGAATCGAACGGCTCGAAGTAGACCGACTGCAACACGTAACCAATGCGCAAGCCCTGCAGCTGCTGATAGCTGACCAGGCTCTCCGCGCGCTGGGGTGCCCCGTAGAAACGCGGCGCGCAGCCATAGTAGGACGGCTCCAGATAATCGATGTACTGCTCACGCTCCGGGGTACGGGCCAGCCCCGTCATCAAGTCGGCCTGACCGCTGCGCATGTCCTCGAGCGCCCTGGCCCAGGGTTGCAGACGTATCTCGAAGCGCAGCCCGGTACGTTTCTCCAGCTCGCGCAACAGGTCGATATCCAATCCTTCCAACTGACCATCAGCACCGGCCATGCGAAACGGCGGCCAATAGTCGGTGACGACACGCAGCGGCTGCCCCGGCTCCTGCGCCCAGGCACCGGCGCTGCACAGCAGCAACAGGAGCCAGCGCAACATGACTCAGCGCCCGGTCGAACCGGGCTTGAGCCCGGACAGCCGCGGCAGCAGCACGCGCTCGAACAGGCGCGGGAAGAAGCGCGCCAGCAACCGGGCACGCCAGTTGATGTTGGACAGCACCAGCAGGCGCCGCCGGCGCAGCGCTGCCTGGTAGATCGCCTCGGCCACATCCTGAGCCGAGGCTACCTTGCCGATGGCCAGAGGCGGTTGCTGGCTTACCGAGCCATCGCCAACCAGTGCGTTCTTGCGCAGATCAGTGGCAGTAAAGCCGGGGCACACCAGCATCACGTTCACCCCAGACCCCTTGAGCTCGGCACGCAGCGTCTCGAACAGCCCGTGCAAGGCATGCTTGCTGGCGTTGTAGGCGCTGCGATAGAGCAATGGCGCGAAGCCGGACAGCGAGCTGAGCACAATGACCTGGCCGCGCCGTGCGATCAGCCCCGCCAGCGCCGCCTTGGTGCAGTGCACTGCACCGAAGTAGTTGACCGCCATGATGCGCTGGAACACCGCCAGTTCGGTCTCGGCAAAGGTGCTGCGATGGGTGATGCCGGCATTGTTGAGCAGCAGGTCGATGCCACCGAAACGCTCCTCGATCAGTCCCATCGCCTGCTGCACGGCCTGCGCATCGGCGACATCGCAGACCAGGCCGATAGCCTCGCAGCCCAGGTGATCGCCCAGGTGCTGTACCAGGCTTTCCAGCGCCGCTTCCTGCACATCGAGAATGGCCAGCCGCGCACCGGCCTGGGCGAAGCGCATCACCAGCGCCCGGCCGATACCGGCGCAGCCGCCCGTCACGACGACCACCTTGCGCTCGAATACCTTGTTGGCGAAGACCTTGCGATACATGAACGCTCCCGTTTTCTGCCGCTGTGTGCGCCAAATACCTCTTGCAGCATAGTCTCAGCCACTCGCCACCACAGCTACCAGAAACACCCGGCGGCGGCATCGCCACCGCTCGACCAACCGGTCGCCCGCTCGGCTGGACAAAGTCAGGGCGCGCCGCCATGCTCACAGTCGAACTCACAACAAGACGGCCAAGAGCCGCGAAATAGACGATGCGCAGCTCCCTTCTGACTGCACTACTGGCCTGCCTGTATTCCATCACCTGCTGGGCGCAACCCGCCACCGACAGCCAAACCATTAACGTTGGCTACTACGAGTTCCCGCCCTATTCCTGGACAGACGACAACGGCCAGCCGCAGGGCTCGATCCTGACCCTGACCGAACGCCTGCTGCGCCACGCCGGTTACCGTGGCGAATACCGCTCACTGCCGGGAGCGCGCCTGTACATGGCCCTGCAGAATGGCAGCGTGCAGCTCTGGCCCGGTGCCGGCGGCAAGATCGAACTGGCCGGGCACACCTATGAAGCGCGCAACAGCCTGGGTGACTTCAACCTGGTGCTGTACCGCCGCCAGGACACGCCGGCACCACGCATTCCAGAAGGGCTACGCGGCAGGGATGTCATCCTGATCAGCGGTTACAGCTACTGGAAGCAGGTCAACGATATGTTCGCTGACCCGAACCTGGGCATCCTCACCCACCGCACCAGCACCCATGCTTCGGCCCTGGAGATGCTCCTGCGCAAGCGCGGCGACTTCCTGCTCGACTATCAGGCTCCAGTGGAGCAGACCCGCAAATCCCTGGGCCTCTCTCCCCTGCCCTACACCGTGCTGCAAGCCATGCAACTGCGCCTGATCGCCTCGCGCCACGCGCCGGGCAGCCAGCGCCTGCTGGACGATCTGGATCGCGCCTACGACGAACTGCAGGCAGCCGGAGAAGACTTGCACCTGGACTGATTGGCAGCCATCCCGTGTCTGCCGCGAACTTATCGCTGCTGGCGTAGACAAAGCTGCCAGCGCGGCCGCAGTGCTACTATCCCCAACCGGCGCAACGCCCGCGCCAGACACACTTGCCAGCACGTAAACAGACGATTCTCAGGGCAAGTCATTCCCGCACGCACTCCCCGGAAGTCTCTATGGAAATGGATTGGAGTCAGGCACTACAAGAAAGCCTGAGCTGGCTCGCTGTCGCCACCCTCATCACCTTCATCTCCTTCACCGCAGCCGCCGCCCTGGCCATCCGCTTCACCCGTTGGGGTCGCCAGTTCTGGCAGATCGCCGGGCCCTACCTGAGTCCACGGAGCAGCTGGAAACCACTGCTGGTATTCGCCCTGCTGCTGGTGCTGGCACTGTTTTCGGTACGCATGAACGTGCTCTTCTCGTTCTGGTACAACGGCTTCTACAGCGCCCTGCAGGACCTGAACCAGACGGCGTTCTGGTTCCTCCTCGGCGTGTTTGCCGTGCTGGCGACCATCCATGTGCTGCGCGCCCTGTTCAACTACTACGTGACCCAGGCCTTCAGCATCCGCTGGCGCATCTGGCTGACCGAGCGCCTGACCGCCGACTGGATGGACGGCGACGCCTACTACCGCGGCCAGTTCCTCGACACCCCGGTGGACAACCCGGACCAGCGTATCGAGCTGGATGTGAACGCCTTCGTCAGCTACTCGGTGAGCCTGGCCCTCGGCGCCGTCAGTGCGCTGGTCTCGCTGGTCGCCTTCACCGCCATCCTCTGGGGCCTGTCGGCGCCGCTGACCGTGGCCGGCGTGGAAATCCCGCGGGCCATGGTGTTCGCCGTGTACCTCTACGTGATCATCGCCACCTGGATCGCCTTCCGCCTCGGCCGACCGCTGATCCGCCTGAACTTCCTCAACGAAAAACTCACCGCCAACTTCCGCTACGCCCTGATGCGCCTGCGCGAATATGCCGAGAACGTGGCCTTCTACCAGGGCTCAGCGATTGAGCGCGGCACCCTGCTGGGACGCTTCTCGGCGCTGATCGGCAACGTCTGGGCGCTGGTCTATCGCAGCCTGAAGTTCGACGGTTTCAACCTGGCCGTCAGCCAGGTGGCGGTGGTGTTCCCCTTCATCCTGCAGGCGCCGCGCTTCTTCAGTGGCGCGATCAAACTGGGCGACGTGATGCAGACCTCCCAGGCCTTCGGCCAGGTACAGGATTCGCTGTCGTTCTTCCGCTCCTCCTACGACACCTTCGCCCAGTACCGCGCCACGCTGGACCGCTTGACCGGCTTCCTCGACGCCAACCAGCAGTCGCGCGACCTGCCGCGCGTGGCGCGCATCAGCCAGTCCCAGACCCTGGACATTATCGGCATGCAGGTGCAGCGCCCGGACGGCCACCTGCTGCTGAAGGACCTCAACCTGAATCTGCAGCCAGGCCAGGCGTTGCTGATCAAGGGCCCGTCCGGCAGTGGCAAGACCACTCTGTTGCGTGCCCTGGCCGGTCTGTGGCCCTACGCCGAAGGCGAAGTGAGGGGCCCAGGCGGCACTGAAGCGCTGTTCCTCTCGCAACGCCCGTACCTGCCGCTGGGCGACCTGCGCACCGCCATCGCCTACCCCGGCACCAGCGCGCCGGGCGACGACGAGCGTCTGCAGCAGGCCCTGCGCCAGGTCAACCTGGCCCACCTGGCCGACCGCCTGGATATCAGCAGTGACTGGTCGCGCATTCTCTCCATTGGCGAGCAGCAGCGCCTGGCTTTCGCCCGGGTGTTGTTCAACCGGCCGCGCATCGTCTTCCTCGACGAGTCGACCTCGGCCATGGACGAGGGGCTGGAGCACGCGCTGTATTCGCTTCTGCGCAACGAGATGCGCGACAGCATGCTGGTCAGCGTCGGCCACCGCACCACCCTGGCCGGCTTCCACAGCCACCGTCTGGAGCTGGATGGCCAGGGCGCCTGGCTGATGACCGAGCAGAGCAACGCGTAAGCCGCGTCAGCTGCCGGCTCCGTGCCGGCGGGGGCCCGACATTTCCGGTCTATCGCGGATTCAGGGAAAGAGGCAACTTGCGAGCTGGCAAATGCATGTCAGCTCGCATGTTGTAGACGGGACAAGGCCGACTTTTGTGGGAGCGACTTCAGTCGCGATGAAGTCAGCGCAAAGCGTCGCGGCTAAAGCCGCTCCCACGGTGTCCTTAGGTTCGGGCGGGCCGCACCACCACAGCCTTGCCGATCCGCTACACCTCTCCACGCTCCGAACCTCAACGCACTTCTTGCTCAGAGTCCGCGAGGGCCTTATTTCCTGGGCTTGGCCCGCGCGGTAGGCTCAGCCACCAGCGGGTCATCCGGCCAGTAGTGCTTGGGATAGCGCCCCTTGAGGTCTTTCTTCACCTCGGCATAGGTGTTGGCCCAGAAGCTGGCCAGATCCTGGGTTACCTGCACCGGCCGCCGCGCCGGTGACAGCAGGTGCAGCAGCACGCCCTGGCGCCCGCCGGCGATGCGCGGTGTGGCGGCCAGGCCGAACAGCTCCTGCAAGCGCACCGCCAGCACCGGCGGCGTTTCCGAGTAATCGACCGAGATGCGCGAGCCGGACGGCACCTGCAGGTGTTTCGGCGCCAGCTCGTCCAGACGCTGCGGCAACGGCCAGGGCAGCAGGCCCTGCAGGATGCTCGGCAGATCAAGGTTGGCGAAGTGACTGAGGCGGCTGACCTTGCCCAGATAGGGCTGCAGCCAGTCCTCCAGGGATGCCAACAAAGCGGCGTCGCTCAGATCCGGCCATTCGCTGTCGCCCTTCTGTTGCAGGTCGAGACGCCGTAGCAACGCCACCCGCGCCTGCCACTGGCGCAGTTCCGGCGTCCAGGGCAGCAGCTCCAGCCCCTTGCGCCGCACCAGGCCGAGCAGGGCGCGACCACGGGCGTCCTCATCCAGGCCGCTCAGGGCCTCGCGACTGAGCACCAGCTCGCCGACCCGACGCTGACGCTCGGCACGCAGTACACCTTCGCGTTCGTCCCATTCCAGTTCCTCGCGCACGCTCACCTGCTCAGCCAGCACCGAGTCGAACAAGGCGGGATCGAGGTCGGCGGCCAGGTAGATGCGCTCCTCGCGCTGGCCCTGACGGCTGCCGAGGTCGGCGATCACCAGCCACTCGTGCTTCATCAGCGCATCCGGCTCGCCGAATTGCGCGGCGCGACCGTTGGCCAGGCGGTAGTCGCCACCGCCGGCCTTGCGCTGGCGGGCGACCCGGTCCGGATAGGCGAAGGCCAGCAGCGCGCCGAGCCAGCGCGGATGCTCGGGATCGCTCACGGCCTCGCTGGGGGCGCCGCGTAGATAGGAACGGAACTGCCGCGCCAGCTGCCGGGCGCGCTGCACGCCACCGCGCGAGCCGCCAGTGGCGCGCGACTCGCCGGCCAGCAGGCTCATGCGGCTGTGCAGGTCGGCACCACCGCCGCGCAGGATGTCGCGTTCGCCCAGTAGCGCCGCCAGGTCAGCCGCCAGCGCTCCGAGCCCCAGGGCCTGGCCGCGCAGCAGCAGATGGGCAATGCGCGGATGCGCCGGCAGCTCGGCCATGGCCTGGCCGTGGGGCGTCAGCATGCCGCGCTCGTCCAGCGCACCGAGGCGCGCCAGCAGGTCGCGGCCCTGGGCGAAGGCCGCCGCCGGCGGCGCGTCGAGAAAGGCCAGCTCGCCGGGCTCGACGCCCCAGCGCGCCAGCTGCAGAGCCAGGCCGGCCAGGTCGGCGGCTAGGATTTCCGCCGCGTCATAGGCGGCCAGCTGCTCATGCTGGGTCTGCGACCACAGCCGGTAGCACACGCCAGGTTCCAGACGCCCGGCGCGGCCGGCGCGCTGGGTGGCCGAGGCGCGGGAGATGCGCTGGGTGTCGAGGCGGGTCATGCCGCTGGCCAGGTCGAAGCGCGGCACCCGCGCCAGGCCGGCGTCCACCACCACGCGCACGCCGTCGATGGTCAGGCTGGTTTCGGCGATGTTGGTGGCCAGCACCACCTTGCGCATGCCGGCCGGCGCCGGCTCGATGGCGGCGCGCTGGGCATTCAGCTCCAGCTCGCCGTGCAGCGGGCAGAGCAGCACGGCGGGTCGATGGCCCAGACTTTCCTGCAGTTGCTCATGCACACGGCGGATCTCCGCCTGACCGGGGAGGAACACCAGCAAGCTGCCTGGCTCATCGGCCAGCGCCTGCAGCACGGTCTGCACGACCCGCTGCTCGATGCGCTCACCCGGCTGCCAGGGCGCGCCCCAGCGCATCGCCACCGGATGCATGCGCCCTTCGCTGGACACCACCGGGGCTGCGTCGAGCAGCGCGGACAAGCGCTCACCCTCCAGGGTCGCCGACATCAGCAGCACCTTGAGCGGCGGCTCGTCGCGCAGCAGCTCGCGGCCGTTGAGGCATAGCGCCAGGGCCAGATCGGCGTCGAGGCTGCGCTCGTGAAATTCATCGAAGATGACCAGGCCGACGCCCTCCAGCGCCGGGTCGTCCTGCAGGCGACGGGCGAGGATGCCCTCAGTGACCACCTCGATGCGGGTATTCGGCCCGACCTTGCTGTCCAGGCGGATGCGGTAGCCGACCGTCTCGCCGACCTTCTCACCCAGCTCGCTGGCCAGGCGCTCGGCGGCGGCGCGGGCGGCCAGCCGGCGCGGCTCCAGCATCAGGATGGATTGCCCGGCCAGCCAGGGTTCAGCCAGCAGGGCCAGGGGCACGCGGGTGGTCTTGCCGGCGCCGGGCGGCGCCTCCAGCACAGCCTCGTGCCGCTCGGCCAGGACAGCGCGCAGGGCAGGCAATACGTCGTCGATGGGCAGGCGGTTCATGCAATCTCCAGATGGGCCGGCGATTATAAGTGTGAACCGACACCGTTCGTCGGCATCCAACGGCCACAGCGGCTTGCTATAGTGCCGCCCTCATTGCCTGGAGGTGCATATGCGCACGTTTTCCCGTGTTACCGGTGGTGTTCTCGCTGTAACCCTGATTGCCCAGCTGACGGCCTGCGGCACCATTCTGTACCCAGAACGCCGTGGCCAGATCGACGGCAAGGTCGATATCGCCGTGGTCGGCATGGATGCCATCGGCATCCTGTTTTTCGTCATCCCCGGCCTGATCGCCTTCGGCATCGACTTCGCCACCGGTGCCATCTACCTGCCCGGCGGCCAGCAGGCCAGCCTGGCCCCCGAGAAGCTGCAGGACGCCATCGGCGCCGACGGCAGCATCGATCACGCTCGCCTCAAGGCCATCCTGCATCGCGAACTCGGCCAGGACCTGCCGCTGGACGACCCGCGTCTGATCCAGCATAGCGGCAGCGCCGAACAGCTGGCCGCCTACGGCCTTCGCACGGAGGCCTGATGCCACATCCGCTCGCCGCCCACCTGCAACGCCTGCTGGCCTACCACGGCTGGGCCTATGCCCGCTTGCTCGGCGAGCTGCAGCCTTTGACCGAAGAGCAGTACCACGCCCCTTGCGGGCTGTTCTTCGACAGCATCCACGGCACCCTCAACCATCTGGCAGTGGTCGACCGCATCTGGCTGGCGCGGGTGCGCGATGAGCCGCAGCCCTTCGCCAAGCTGGATGCCGAGGCGGTGAGCGAACGCACGGCGTTCGAGGACTACCTGGAAGTCGGCGTCGCCGCCTGGCGCAACCAGCTCGACGGGCTCACGGATGTCGAACTGCTGGCTCCGATCAGCTACCGCAACATGGCCGGCGAGCCGTTCCAGCGGCCGTTGCTGGATATCGTCAGCCACCTGGTCAACCACGGTACCCATCACCGTGGCCAGATCACCGCGGCGCTGACGGCACTGGGTCGTCCGGCGCCGAAGCTCGACTACATCTACGCCTTGCCAGAACTACCATGACCGCCTCACCCAAGCATGCCCGCCTGATGCGCCTGGCCACCTCGGCTGCGCTGGCCACCGCCCTGCTGCTGGCCCTGGCCAAGGCCGTGGCCTGGTGGTTGAGTGGTTCGGTCAGCCTGCTGGCCGGCCTCACCGATTCATTGCTGGACGGCGCCGCCTCGCTGCTCAACCTGATCGCCGTGCACTACGCCCTGCGCCCGGCCGACGAGGATCACCGCTACGGCCACGGCAAGGCGGAGGCCCTGGCCGGCCTGGCCCAGGCCCTGTTCGTCGGCGCCAGCGCGGTGCTGGTGGCACTACAGGCTGTCGAGCGCCTGCAACACCCGCAACCACTGGGCGCCCAGGCACTCGGTATCGCGGTGATGCTGCTGTCGCTGGCGATGACCGTCGTCCTGCTGCTGTTCCAGCACCACGTCATCCGCGAGACCGGCTCCACGGCGATTCGCGCCGACTCCCTGCATTACCGTTCGGACCTGCTGCTCAACAGCAGCATCCTGCTGGCCCTGGTGCTGGCCGCCTTCGGCTGGCACCGACTGGACCCGCTGTTTGGCCTGGGGATCGCCGTCTACATCCTGTGGAGCGCGATCAGCATCGTGCGCGAAGCGGTGGCGGTGCTGATGGACGAGGCCCTGCCACCGGACGTTAACGAGCGCATGCACGAACTGGCCTGCGCGGTGCCCGGCGTGCTCGGCGCGCACGATCTGCGCACCCGCGTTTCCGGCACCCGCTGGTTCGTTCAGCTGCACCTGGAGCTACCCGGCACACTTAGCCTCAGCGAGGCGCATCAGCGCTGCGAAGCGGTCGAGTTGGCGATCCAGAAGGCCTACCCGCGCGCCGAAGTGCTGGTGCATGCCGACCCCAGCGAAGTGGTACACCACTGACGCCCTGGCTGGCAGTTCACACGGCCCTGCCCTCTGCTGGCAAGGCCGTCGCTGCGGCTGGGTTTTAGCGAATTCCCTGATTTCTGAGTGCCGCCGGAGTGAACTCGGAGGCCGACACCTCGATCCCGAACTCGATGCCGTGCTTCTCCTCGTTCTTCATGCCGATGGCCAGATAGCGGCCTGAGATCAGGTCATTGAGGGTCTCGAAGGCGTACATCGGCACCTGCGCTGCGTAGTGCTGCAGGTGCATGACCTGGCCCACACGCCACAGCTGGCCACGGGCGTCGTACTGCTCGGAGAGCGCAATCTGCCAGGAGTCTTCGTCGATGAAGAAGCGCCGCTTCGAATAGATATGGCGCTCGCCCGGCTTGAGGTTCGCCTCGACCTCCCAGACCCGGTGCAGTTCATAGCGGGCTAGGTCCTGATTGGTGTGACCGGGCTTGACGATGTCGCGATACTTCAGGCTCGGCGAGTCGATCTTGTAGTTGTTGTAGGGGATGTACAGCTCGCGCTTGCCGACCAGTTTCCAGTCGTAGCGGTCGGGAGCGCCGTTGAACATGTCGAAGTTGTCGATGGTCGCCAGGCCGTCGGCCGCGGTTCCCGGGGAGTCATAGGCAATCTGCGGCGCACGCCGCACACGGCGCTGCCCCGAGTTGTACTGCCAGGCCATGCGCGGCAGGGCAACCTGGTCGATGGACTCGTGCACCAGCAGCACGTTGCCCGCCAGACGCGCCGGAGCGGTCACCCGCTGGGTATAGAAAAACAGGGCATTGGAGGCTTGCTTGGCCTTGAGGTCATCCAGCCCGTCGGGGAAGGCAATCCTGTCCTCGAAGCGGATCAGCGTGTAGTCGCCGGAAGCCTGTGGCGTCACCTGCACGATGTTGCGCCGCAGAGTGCGCCCGCGGTAGCGGGTGATATGGTTCCAGACCGCTTCCAGACCGTTTTTCGGTAGCGGGAAGGCGTAGTAGCGGCTGTCCGTGAAACCCTGCAGGCCCGTACCGTCCTCGATCAACGAGGTTTTGAGGGCGCTGGTCCTGATGGCCGCATAGATGTCGTCCGGCAGCGCCGTGGTGCGGTGGCTAGGGTAGACCGGCATGCGATAGGTATCCGGGTAGCGCTTGAACATGGCCAGTTGCCCGGCGGACAGCTGGGCCCTGTATTGCTCCAGATTCTGGCGGGTGATGGTGAACAGGGGCGACTCACCGGCGAAGGGGTCTTGCAGGAAGCCCTCCTCGCTCAGCGCCCCGGCGTCGCGCGGCAGCCCGCCGGTCCAGGCGGGGATGGTGCCGGCGTCATTGCCGGCTCTTTCCGCACCAATCGGGGTGAGCTGGCTCCCCAGGCGTTGAGCCTCTTCGGGAGTAACCGCCGCGATTGCCTGGGCCGTCATGACGCCCATGGATAATGCCAGTAACAGGCAGGTGATCTTGTTCATTGTCGATGGCTCTGGGGGTTGATTGCCTTGGCAGCAATTTTCTTGGGCAAAAACCGGCCGTGCTGGATAACTCGCCAGGCTCGACGAGCGTTATCCAGTCACGGGCATGGCCGGCTGTTTATGGGATTTGGGTAAATTTACTGACGTACAGCGGCGTGCCTGCCCCGTCGAGGCCAGAACAGCTGGCGCAGCAGAGCACGCACTGAAACGCGGTCTTGCCAGAGCAGAATGCGGCCGTCGCGAAAGCGGAATACCGCTGCCACCTCAAGCTCAACCGTGCGTCCGAGCACCCGGAGGCGCTCCACTCGCTCGACATACAGTGCATCACCGATAGGCATGATTCGGCTGATGCCCAGCACCCTGAACTCGCTCACCCACCACAGCAGAACTCGCAAGTGCCGCCGCACCGACGACAGACCACGGGCGGCCGTCCACTCGGGCAGAGGCTGGGTGTGAAAGACACAGCGCTCGTGCAGGCAGGCGACGAGTGCGTGCTCATCCAGTTGTTCAGCCGCGACGAACAGACGCTGCACTAGCTCGATCGACATGCTTTGTCGCCCTCCTGTGCAACGCCCAGATCCCCGACAGGACGCTGCCACTCCGGCGGCCCCCACAGGTGTTTCAGGCGCTGCGACAACGGGCCGGGGCGGGCCACGTCGCGGAAGATCGCGGCGAACTCGCGGAAGGTCAGGGTCAGCAGGTTGTAGCTGTGCACCTGGCGTACCACGCCGTACTCCGGTGGCTCGCTGGGGTCTTCGGCGGCATAGGTGCCGAACAGGTGATCCCAGAGCATCAGCACGCCGCCCATATTGCGGTCGATATAGCGCGGGTTGCGGCCGTGATGCACACGGTGGTTGGACGGCGTGTTGAACAGCCACTCGATCACCGCCGGCAGCCGCCCGACCCACTGGGTGTGCGGGAAGATCTGCAGGGTCATGTTGGCCGCCAGCATGGTCAGCACCCACTCCGGCGGGTAGCCAAGCAGCACGGCCGGCAGGAAGAAGGCATACACCCCGGTGACCGCGTACATCAGGCTCTGGCGGAAGGCCACGGTGAAGTTGAAGTACTCCGAGGCATGGTGCACCTCGTGCACGGCCCAGAAGATACGTATGCGGTGCGCCGCCAGATGGAACAGGTAGAAGCAGAAGTCGACCAGGACGAACAACAGCAGCAGCGACCAGAGGTTGATCGGCATCGTGGTCAGGCGGAAGCCGTAGACCCAGTCGAAGGCCGGCACCACCACGGCGAGCACCATGAAGCCCTCGGCGATCAGCACATAGGCGCCACCCAGCAGGGTGCTGGCCAGACTGTCCTTGAGGTTGTACTGGTCGCCATGGCGAAAGTGCCACCACTCCAGCGCGGCCAGGCTCAGGGTCAGTGGCAGGGCCAGCAGCATCAGCAACTGACTGGGCGCCAGAGTGCCCTGGAGCTGCTCCAGAGCAGCCCCCAACCCAGTCAAGAGTGGAATCTCCATCGGACTTTCCTCGAACGTTTGCGACGTGAGGAAAGCCTATTCAGGGACGCTGAAACGGTCTTGATAATCCGTGCCAATTCGCCGTACGGGCTGACCTGGCGCGGTGCCATACCAACGCTGATAGGCATGGTTGAACGCGCTCTGCTCGGCGTAGCCAAGGAGAAAGGCGACTTCCTTGAGGCTCAGTGTCGGATCGTCGAGCAAGTGCCGCGCATGACACTGGCGGACCGCATCGAGCAGTTGCCGGTAGGCGCAGCCGGACTCGTCCAGACGGCGCTGCAGGGTGCGCCGCGACAGATGCAGACGCGCCGCCACCGCATCGATGGAGGCGCCCGTGGGCAAGGTCTGCAGTATCGCCTCGCGCACCGCACGCACCAGCTCGGTCGCGTTCGGCAGCGTTTCGCGCAGGGTGCGCTGGCGGCTGTCCCAAGCCGGGCTGAGCATGGCCGCGCTGAGATCGATGGGAGCCTGCAGGGCCTCGGCGGCGAAGCTCAGGCGCAGCGCCGGCTGGGCAAAGCGCAGCGTGCAGCCGAAGGCTTCCCGGCAGGCTTGCTCCTCGCCTTCGGCGGCACCCATCAGGTCGATGTGCAGCGGTTGGCCGGCGCCCGGGCAGACGCTGCGCAACACACTGAGCAGCGCCATCGCATGCAGCTGCTCCAGCACACGGTCGGGGCGCCCGAAGCGCTGGTCCCAGGCGATGACTACCCGCTCATCCACTCGGCTTAGCTGCGCCCACTGGCGACCGTAGAACCAGCGTTCCAGCAACAGGTAGGTGTCGAGAAACTCGCCCAGGGTACGGGTGTTGACCAGCAGGTAGCCGAGCGGCCCGGCATGTTGCAGGCGTACATGGCGGCCGATCTCCAGCCCGCGCGCGGGCCCGGGTGCCAGGGCGATGGCCGCCTGCACCTGCGCCTCCCATTGTTCCAGTGTCAGCGCCGCAGCTCCGCGCCGGGCGCTGGCTGGCCGGGTCAGGCCGAGGCTGGCCAGCCAGTCGTCAAGGATGGCGTCGAAGGCGCAGGGCACCACGATCACATTGCGGGCCTCAGGCGAAGACGCATGTCACCTCGCCCAGCCCACCGACACTGAAGCTCAGGCGGTCGCCACGGGCCACGTCGGCAATCGGTGCCTGCGTTCCGGTCAGCAGCACGTCGCCAGCACGCAGCGGCTGCCCCAAGGCAGCCATCTTGCGCGCCAGCCACAAGGCGGTGGCCAGCACATCGTCCAGCACGATGTTCACGTCCGCGCGCAGCGGCTGGCCATTGCACAGCAGCGTGCCGATCAGCGCCTGCCCCTCCAGTTGCGCCAATGGCACTACCTGCTCGCCCAGCACATAGAGCCCGGAGGAGAGGTTGTCCGCCACTGCGTCGAGCAATGTCAGCTGCCAGCCGGAAATGGCCGAGTCGTTGATCTCCAGCGCCGGTACCACGCCGTCCACACAGGCCAGCAACTGCTCCAGGCTGATCTCACCGCTCGGCAGATCGCGGGCCAGCAGCAGCGCCAGTTCGACCTCCACCTTGGGCTGCAGCAGACGCTCCCAGGCGATGCTCGCGCCCGACTGGCAAGCGGTATCGGCGAGCAGCCAGCCGTACAGCGGCTCCTCGACCTTGAGCGCCGCGCGCAGCGCGGCCGAGGTCAGCCCGGCCTTGGCGCCACTCAGGTAGCGCCCCTGCGCCAGGGCCTGCTGAATGCTGGCAGCCTGCACTGCATAGGCCTCGTCCAGACTTGCCAGGGCGAAAGTCTCGCTGACCCGTGGCTCGGGCTGGCGCTGACCGCGCGCCAAGGCCAGGGCATTGGCGGCAGCCAGCAGGCGCGTATCGCAGATAGGCGTGTGCAGGCTCATCGGCTCGGCACCTCGCCAACCACGGTGGTGCGGAACATTTCGCGGCGCATGCCGTGGTAGTCGGAAATCGGCAGGTGCCAGGTGCTGCGGTTGTCCCAGATCGCCAGGGTGCCCTGACGCCAGCGCATGCGGCAGGTGAAGGCTGGGGCGGTAGCCAGCTTGAACAGATAGTCGAGCAGCGGTCTGGCTTCTTCCGAACGCAGCCCCTCGATACCCACGGTGTAGGCCGGATTGACGAACAGCACCTTCTGCCCGGTTTCCGGATGACGGATCACCAGGGGATGCGCGCGGGTGTCTTCGGCGGTGTCCTTGCCGTAGTTGATCGCCATGTTTTCCAGCAGCGCATTGTGATTGGCGTTGACCCCATAGGCCATTTCCGGGCTGTGCACCGCGTTGAGATTTTCCAGCAGCGCCTTCATTCCCGGCGACAGCCACTCGTAGGCCAGGGCCAGGTTGGCGTAGCAGGTGTCGCCACCGTAAGGCGGGATGTCATGGCCGTAGAGCAGGGTGAAGGCCGGCGGCCGCTCCTGGAAGGTCCAGTCGGTATGCCAGGCACCGCCGAAGACGAAGGGGGCTTTTTCGTCGGCTTCCTTGACCACGTGCACCACATGCGGGTGCTCGGCCATGGTCTGCACATAGGGTTCGCGGCCGAACTCGCCAAGCTGCTGGGTGACCCGCTCCAGGTCGGCGGGGCTCAGGTTCTGCTCGCGGATGAAGATCACCTTGTGCGCCAGCAGAGACTGGCGCAGCTCGGCGAAGCCTTCCTCGCTCAGGCGGGTCAGGTCGAGATCCTCGACATCCGCGCCGATGGCGCCGGTGGTCGGGGTGACTCGCATGTGGCTGTAGCTGGCGGCACGGTTATGGCTGGGCAGGGCGTAGATGAATTCACTCATGGCGGTGTTCTCATTGTTGTGAGTGGCCCCAGCATGCGACACGGACGTGCAGCCAATCTATGATAATGACTGCCACAAATTGATAATGACTGCCAAAGGATGCCTATTCGATGAACTGGCGCCAGAGCCGCCCGCTGACCGGCGTGCGCTACCTGCTCGACGTCGCCCGTAGCGAGGGCGTGGATGCCTCTGCCTGCCTGATCGGCAGCGCCATCGCCGCAGAGGCGCTGCAGCAGGCCAATGCACAGATCGAGGCCTGGCAGGAACTGGCGGTGATCCGCAACCTGCTGGAACATGCCGGCCGGCCCGGCCTGGGCTTCGTCGCCGGACGGCATTACCACCTGACCTCGCTGGGCCTGCTCGGCTTCACCATGCTGGCCAGCCGCACCTTGGACGAAGCCTTCGCCGCCTTCCGCCGCTACCAGCTGCTGGCCCTGACCCTGTGCCCGGCGCGCATCGAGACGGAACGCCGCGGCACCTGGCTGCTGTTCGATGCCAGCGTGCTACCGCAGGACGCGCGCCGTTTCGTCATCGAACGCGGGCTGGCCGGCTGCCTGAGCGTGACGACCGAGTTGCTGCAGCGTCCGGCCACGCCCCTGGCGGTAGAGATGACCGCCGAGGCGCCGACTGACCTGGCTGCACTGCAGCGCGACTTCCCCTACCCGGTACGCTTCGGCGCGACGCGCGACGGCATCCTGTTCAGCAACGCCGAGTTACAGCTCGACCTGCCGCAGGCACATATCAGCGCCCAGCTCGAAGGCGAACAGCTGTGCGAGCGCCTGTGCACGGAGATCTCCCACGATCTGGTCACGCCGCCCAACGCGCGCCTGGTGCAGCAGGTGCTGATCCGCGACTCGGCCAGCCTGCTCGCCAGCCGCACCGTGGCCGAGCGCCTGGGCCTCTCCGAGCGCACCCTGCATCGGCGCCTGGCCGCCGAGGGGCATGCCTTTCAGCAGCTCAACGAGCAGATCAAGCGGCGTCTGGCCGAACGCCTGTTGCGCGACTCGCGCCTGGATCTCGGCGGCATCGCGCAGCGCCTGGGCTATGCCGACGCGGCCAGTTTCTCGCGGGCTTTCGTGCGCTGGAACGGCAGCTCGCCCGGACAATGGCGCAACCGGGCCGGCGCCCCCGAAGTCGGTTTGGCGGCTCCGAAACCGGACTAGAGTATTTACTCTAAAAACTCTAAGCTGGCGTCGCTTCGCCCTCACAACAACAACAACCACAAGGAGCCGCCATGTCCCTCTCCCCCTCCGCCGTTGCCCTGCTCGGGCTGGTCGCCTGGACCCTGTTGCTCGCTCTGCTGCTGCTCAACCAGCGCGGCCTGCTGGTGCTCAGCGGACGCATGAAGGTCAACGCCTTCGCCCCCGATGGCAGCAACACCCCGGGCGCCTTTGGCCAGCGTCTGGTACGCGCCCATGCCAATTGCCTTGAGAACCTGCCGATGCAGGCCGCCGTGCTGCTTTATGCGATGCAGGCGGGACTCACCACGGTGACCGACCCGCTGGCCTGCACCCTGCTGGGCGCGCGCGTGTTCCAGTCGCTGATGCACCTGATCAGCACCAACCCGCTGTTCGTCTGGCTGCGCTTCGCCGGCTGGCTGGTGCAGTTGGTCATCCTGATCTGGTGGTTGCTCAAGCTCAGCGGCCTGGTCTAAATCGCAGGCAAGAAAAAGGGGAGGCTCCAGGCCTCCCCTTTTTCATGTCCGTCGCGTGCAATCGTGTCGCCGCTTCTTTCCTCGCCCGCCTGGTTGGGCAGTGCGGACCCGGGTGCCTGCACGATCCGGTAGGACCGCCGGCGCCGCGACACCTGATTGGGTGTGGCGGGTGGACATCAACGTCCGGGCCTTGAAACTGAGGGAAAGCTTAACGGCGCAGCGCAGGCACAGGATTGCGAATATTGCTCACAGAAGCCTTACTTGCGCAATTTTTCACCCCTGATAAAGTCAACAGCGCAATCAATCAAGAAAAAGACACTTCCATGAACAAGCTTGACCGCTATGACCTGCGCATTCTCGCCGAGCTGCAGCGCGACGCACGCATCTCCAACCAGGAACTGGCCGAGCGCATCGGCCTGTCGCCCTCGCCCTGCTCGCGGCGGGTCAAGCAGTTGGAGGACGACGGCTACATCGCCCGCCAGGTGGCCCTGCTCGACAGCAAGAAGCTCGGCCTAAGCCTGACCGCCTTCGTCCTGATCGGCATGGACCGCCACACCCCGGAGCGCTTCGAGCACTTCCAGGAGGTGATCCGCCAGTGCCCGGAGGTGCTGGAATGCAGCCTGGTGACCGGGATGGACGCCGACTACCAGCTCAAGGTGGTGGTGCCGGACATGGACCACTACCAGAAATTCCTCCTTGGCCAACTGACCCGCATCGAGGGCGTGACCAGCGTGCGCTCCAGCTTCGTGCTCAACCAGGTGCTATCCAGCACCGAGCTGCCGCTGGAGCACCTGCGCGGCTGATCGCCGCAGGGCCGACCGGCGTGTGCCGCCTGGCGGGCCGGGTTGCGTATAATCGCCGCCCCGTTGTCCGCTAGTGACGCAGAGGTCCCCACCATGGAAACCGAACAGTTCGAAAGCCTGATGATGTACGTCCTGGTCGGCGGCCTGATGCTGTTCATGTTCTTCATCATCTGGGACCTGGCGAAGAAGTCCAAGGCCGGCCGCCTCGGCACCGCCATCCTGTTCCTCGGCCTGGGCCTGTGCCTGTTCGCCTTCCTGGCCAAGCCGCTGATCACCTACATCATCGAAGTGACGCGCGGTATTCACGGCTGATTGCAGACCTGCAGACTCGTAGCCCGGATGCAATCCGGGATTTCCCACCCGCTCGGCGAGGCCTGCCCCGGATTTCATCCGGGCTAGGGCGAACCCCTCACTACAGCTGCGGCTCCAGCTCGCGCCACTGCCCCGGTTGCAACCCGTCCAGACTCCAGGGGCCGATGCGTACCCGCACCAGCCTGAGCGTCGGCAGGCCAACGGCAGCGGTCATACGCCGCACCTGGCGGTTGCGCCCCTCGCGGATCACCAGCTCCAGCCAGGCGGTCGGTACGCTCTTGCGAAATCGCACCGGCGGATTCCTCTCCCACAGTTGCGGCTCTGCCAGCTGGCGCGCCTCGGCCGGCAAGGTCGGGCCATCGTTGAGCTGAACACCCTCACGCAGCTGGCGCAGCTGTTCCTCGCTCGGCTCGCCCTCCACCTGCACCCAGTAGGTCTTGGCCAGTTTGTGCTTGGGATCGGCGATCCGCGCCTGCAGGCGCCCGTCGTTGGTCAGCAGCAACAGGCCCTCGCTGTCGCGATCGAGGCGCCCGGCCGGATACACACCGGGCACATCCACGAAGTCCTTGAGGGTGGCACGGCCCTGCTCGTCATTGAACTGGGTCAACACGTCGAAGGGCTTGTTGAGCATGATCAGCCGCGGCTCGGCCGGCGGTGCCTTGGCCACCCGGCGGGGTGCGGGACGGCGAGTGGCGGAGGGGCGAGGTGGACGCGGCATGCTAATGACCGGAAGCAGTGAACAGGCCGGCAGTTTAACCGAGCACTATCAGCCGCGCTGATGATGCACGCAGACGGCCTCGCGACAGCTAAGCTGCTCCGGTCGAATCATCAGTCACGAGGACGCGTCATGAGTAACGAAGTCGCCACTTTTACCGGCTGGGCCGCCACCGCAGCCGGTGCGCCGCTGGAGCGTTTCAGCTACGACCCGGGCCCGCTGGGCGCCGAGGAAGTCGAAGTGGCTGTTGAGTACTGTGGCATCTGCCACTCCGACCAGTCGATGATCGACAACGAGTGGGGCAATGCCCGCTACCCCTTCATCCCCGGCCATGAAGTGGTCGGCACCGTAGTGCGGGTGGGTGAACAGGCGCGCGGCCTCAAGCTCGGCCAGCGTGTGGGCATCGGCTGGTACAAGGGCAGTTGCATGCACTGCGGCTCGTGCATGGAAGGCTCGCACAACCTCTGCCGTACGGTGAAACCGACCATCGTCGGCAGCCACGGCGGCTTCGCCGATCGCCTGCGCTCGCACTGGGCCTGGGCGGTGCCGCTGCCGGAAGGGCTCGACCCGGCACTGGTCGGCCCGCTGTTCTGCGCCGGCTCCACGGTGTTCAGCCCGCTGCTGGAATTCGACGTCAAACCCACCGACCGCGTCGGCGTAGTCGGCATCGGCGGCCTCGGCCACCTGGCCCTGCGCTTTCTCAATGCCTGGGGCTGCGACGTCACCGCCTTCACTTCCTCGCTAAGCAAGCAGGACGAGGCCAAGCGTCTGGGCGCGCACAAGGTTGTGGCCTCCACCGACAGCGCGGCGATGAAGGCCATCGCCGGCACCCTGGACTTCCTGCTGGTCACCGCCAGCGCCGACCTGGACTGGAACGCCCTGCTCGCCACCCTGCGCGGCAAGGGCCGGCTGCACTTCGTCGGCATCGTGCCGAGCGCCATTCCCACCCATGTGTTCAGCCTGATCCCGCAGCAGAAGAGCCTGTCCGGCTCGCCGGTGGGCTCGCCGAAAACCATGGCGACCATGCTCGAGTTCTGCGCCCGTCACCAGATCCTGCCGCAGGTCGAACAGTTCGCCATGAGCCAGGTAAATGAAGCACTTGATCACCTGCGTGCAGGCAAGGCGCGCTACCGGGTGGTGCTGGACGCCAGTCGATGACCGAGCTGTTCCACTGGCGCCGTAACGGCGCCTGGCACCTGGGCGCGGTGGACGGCACGGACCGGCCGCACCTGCTGGACGTGTGGGAGGCGGCAGTACGCGCCACCCACCACTTCCTCGCCGAGGACGACATCCAGTTCTACCGGCGGATGCTCGCCCGGCAGTACTTCGACCTGGTGCGACTGATCTGCCTGCGCGATGAGCGCGGGCAGATTCTGGGGTTCGCCGGCACCGCCGAGGACCGCCTGGAGATGCTCTTCGTTGATCCGGCCCATCACGGTCAGGGCGTCGGCAAGCTGCTGCTCAAGCATGTAATCGCCCATCAAGGCGTGCGCCGGGTCGACGTCAATGAACAGAACCCTGGCGCCGTAGCCTTCTACCTCGCCCTGGGCTTCGAGCAGATCGGCCGCTCGCCGCTGGACGGCGCCGACCGACCCTTTCCACTGCTGCATCTACGCCTGCGCGACACCGCCTGACAGGCCCAGGGCTACCCGCCCCTGAACCACGCTTAGCGGAACGGCGGCTCGTCGAAGCTGCGCAGCTTGCGCGAGTGCAGTGCGTTGAGTTGGCAGCGCATCAGGTCCAGCGCCGTGATACCGATAGCCAGGTGCTGGCTGACGGCGCGCTGGTAGAAGCTGCTGGCCGAGCCGGGCAGCTTGATCTCGCTGTGCAGCGGCTTGTCCGACACACACAGCAAGGTGCCGTAAGGCACGCGCAGGCGATAGCCTTGCGCGGCGATGGTGCCGCTTTCCATGTCCACCGCCACCGCCCGCGACAGGTTGATCAGCGGCCGTTCGTGGGCCCAGTGCAGCTCCCAGTTGCGGTCGTCGTAGGTCAGCACGGTGCCGGTGCGCAGACGCTTCTTCAGGGTTTCGCCGCGCTCACCGGTGACCTGCGCCGCCGCTTCCTGCAGCGCCTGTTGCACCTCGGCCAGGGCCGGAATGGGGATGTTCGGCGGCAGCACCCGGTCGAGGATGCCGTCACGACGCATGTAGGCGTGGGCCAGCACGTAGTCGCCGATGGTCTGCGATTGGCGCAGGCCACCGCAGTGGCCGATCATCAGCCAGCAGTGCGGCCGCAACACGGCCAGGTGGTCGGTGATGTTCTTGGCGTTGGACGGACCGACACCGATGTTGACCAGGGTGATGCCGTGACCATCGGCGGCGATCAGGTGGTAGGCCGGCATCTGGTAACGGTGCCAGACAATGGCGTCGGCCACGGCCTGGGCATCGTCCTCGGAAGTGCCGCGCTCGATGATGACGTTGCCCGGCAGCACCATGCGCACGAAGCGCGGGTCGTTGCGCAGCTGCTCCAGGCCATGGCGGATGAACTGGTCGACGTAGCGATGATAGTTGGTCAGCAGGATCCACGGCTGCACATGACACCAGTCGCTGCCGGTGTAGTGCTGGATGCGCTTGAGCGAGAAATCGGTACGTGCCGCATCGAACAGCGCCAACGGCAGGTCATTGTTGTCGCCCCAGCCATACAGACCATCGGCCACCGAGTCGGTCGCAGCGGACAGGTCGGTGCTGGGGAACACCCGCGCCAGCTCGGCGGCGCTCACCCCGGAGCCAGCCAGCTCGTCGCCCTGATCCACCACATAGGGGTAGGGAATGTTCTGCTGGCTGAAACCGACCTCGACGGTAACGGAAAAATCCTCCATCAGCGGGCGCAACTGATCCAGCAGATAACCACGAAACGCCGCCGGCTGGGTCACCGTCGTGCGGTAGGTGCCCGGTACCTGCACCTTGGCATAGGCGCGCACGCTGCTCGGCACTTCGCCCTGACAGTGGTAGGTCAGGCGCAGCTCGGGGTAACGAAACACCGCGCGCTCGGTTGCGCTGGGCTGAGTACGTTCCTTGAGGTAGCGCTTGAGCGCCAGGCTCAGGGCACTGGTCGCCTGATGATGCAGATCGGCGAGGCGGTCAACCGCCTCATCCGCGGTGGCGGCAACGATGAAATCGGTGTGCGGCATAAGGGTCACGGGGCAGCTTCCTGGCTTGATCTGACGCTCTATCTTGCGCTCGTCAGCGCATCCAGTGCCAGTGTCAAAACAGTGATGGCGCGCGCGTGGTGCACGGGCGTTCTACGCTTTACACAAAGCATCCGTGGAGAGTTGTTGTGCGCTGCCTGCCTATTGTGTGCCTGTTGCTCGCCACGCCTATCCTGGCCAACCCGCTGGACGGGCGCTACCAGGCCACCCTCGACAACCAGCCAACCGAGCTGATCCTGCGCAGCCATGAGCAGCAGGTAGAGGGCGAGTATGTGGAGGGCCAGCACCTGCGCCTGCGGCTTACCGGCCGTTTCGACGGCACCCTCCTGCAGGCGCAGATCAGCGACCCCAAGTCGGGCCAACTGCTGGCCAACATGAACGCTAATTATGCCGACGGCATGCTCAGCGCCAGCCTGGCCGCCCGCGACCCGCACAGCGGCGAGGCCCTGCTGCGTGAGGCGCTGTTCCAGCGGATCGCGCCCGCACCGCCGCCAGTGGACCCGCACCAGGACCCAGCCCTGATCGGCACCTGGGTCTACGAGCAGATGAGCAACAGCACCGGCCTGGAATTTGCCTCGCTCACCACCGTCACCACCCTGCGCATCCGTGCCGATGGCACTATCGCCCAGTGGCGCCGCAGCGTGGCCGGTGGCAGCGAGTGGAGCTACGACCGTCCCGGCGAACTGCAATACCGCGGCCGCTGGCGCAGCGACGACGGCCTGCTGCTGGTGCAACTGCAAGATGCCCGCGAGTACCTGCCAGCGGCGCGCTACCACTTCAGCGAGCCCTACCTGGTCACGGAGAGCAATACCGGCAAGATGATCTGGCAACGGCGCTAAACGCCCGTGACAGCCCATCAGCAACCCTACCCATTACCACCGGACTGACGCCCCGCTCAGGCGGGGCGCCGAGATGGATTGACCCCACTCTGGCCGCGCCCTAGACTTCGCGCCCCATTTCGACCAAACACCTCGCTGCCATGCTGCCGCTCGCCCACCTGCCCTGCTCCGCCCAGCCCGATCCCGAGCTGCTGGCGCGCACCCGGCCCGGCGACAGCAAGCTCAAGCGCCGGCGCAGCGTGCTGTTCGCCTTTACCTTCTCTCCGCCCGCCTCGCTGCGCTGAGTCCTGCGGCACCGCGCCGCAACGCCACCGACTCCTACACCCGCCCCGCCAACGCGCGTGGGCATCTGTCGCTTATTGGCCGCGCCCGGGCCGCAAACGGGCTGGAGAGAACAATGAACAATCGCTATCTGCTCGGCGTGCTGATCTTCGCCGTGTCCGTGGTCGGCCTGAGCATGGGCGCCACCCTGCCGCTGGTGGCGCTGCGCCTGCATGAGGCCGGCTCCGGCAGCCTGGCCATCGGCATCATGTCCGCCCTGCCGGCAGCCGGGATGATGCTGGCCGCCGTATTGATCAACCGCCTGTGCCGCCATTTCAGCGGTCGCCAGCTGTACCTGCTGTGCTTCGCGTTATGCCTGCTGGCCTGCGCCGCGCTACTGCCAGACGAGCCATCGCTGCCCATGCTGGCCGGCGCACGCCTGCTGCTCGGCCTGGGCATGGGCGTGCTGGTGATCCTCGGCGAGAGCTGGGTCAACGAGCTGTGCAACGAGCGTAAGCGCGGCCAGATCGTCGCCCTCTACGCCGCCTGTTTCACCGGCTGCCAGTTGGGCGGCCCGGCGATGATCAGCCTGTTCGGTGCCGCCAGCGACTGGCCGGTGCTGGTGGTGCTGGGCTGCAACCTGCTGGCCCTGGCCTGGCTCTGGCACAGCCTGCCGGCGGACTGGTCGGAAGCCGCGGAGGAAGCACCGCGCAGCTTCTCCCTGCTCGGGTTCATGCGCATAGCACCGGCGCTGTGCCTGGGCGTGCTGTTCTTCGCCTTCTTCGATGCCGTGGTGCTGTCGCTATTTCCCGTCTACGCCAGCAGCCACGGCTGGGCGGTGGGCGTGGCGGCGCTGATGGCCAGCGTGATCCTCGGCGGCGACATGCTGTTTCAGGTGCCGTTGGGCTGGCTGTCCGACCGCATCGACCGCCGCGCCCTGCACCTGGGCTGCGGCGTGCTGACCCTGGCCCTCGGCCTGGCCCTGCCCTGGCTGATCACCGAGCGTGAACTGCTGTGGCCGGCGCTGGTAATTCTTGGCGCGGCGGCTGGCGGCATCTATACCCTGGCGCTGGTGCTGATCGGCCAACACTTCCGCGGCCCCGACCTGGTCACCGCCAATGCCTGCGTCGGCCTGCTCTGGGGTGTCGGCAGCCTGCTTGGGCCGCTGCTCAGCGGCGCACTGATGAGCGTCGGCCCGCAGGGCGTACCGCTAGCCCTGTGCCTGGCCGTCAGCCTGTTCGTGGTCGCGGCACTTGGTGCATGGCCGGCTGCGCGCCGGGTGTTCTCCTAACAGTGCATGGCGCGCCCGGCACATTTCGGGCATAACGGGGCGACGACGGACGGGGGGACGTCTCGCCATGATCAATCAACTGCCACGCTGGGTGGAGATCGGCGGCTTCTGCCTGGCGCTGATCGCCGGCAGCGTCAATGCCATCGCCCTGCTCGGCTTCAACCATCAGGGCGTGTCACATCTCTCGGGTAGTTCCAGCCAACTCGGCGTGGAACTGGCCCAGGGTGAACTGGCCGGCGCCCTGCACCTGCTGCTGATCCTGCTGAGCTTCGTTGCCGGCGCGGCCATCAGCGGCTGTGTGATCGGCAACCAGTCGCTCAAGCTCGGGCGCCGCTACAGCGTGGCCCTGCTCGCCGAGAGCCTGGCCCTGCTGCTGGCCATGCTGATGCTGGAACAGGGCAACCACCTCGGCCACTACCTGGCCTCGGCGGCCTGCGGCCTGCAGAACGCCATGACCAGCACCTACAGCGGCGCGGTGGTGCGCACCACCCATGTCACCGGGCTGTTCACCGACCTGGGCATCATGCTTGGCCTCAAGCTGCGCGGCCAGCCGGCGGATCGCCGACGGATCCTGCTGTACCTGATCCTGATCGGCGGCTTTATCGGCGGCGGGGTGCTCGGCGGCCTGGGCTACTTCGACTGGCACTACCGCGCATTGCTCGGCCCGGCGGCGCTGGCTGCGCTGCTGGCGCTGGTCTACCTGGCCTATTGGCGACGCCAGCAACGCGCCTGAAACGCCTGAGGGACCGCACAAGGTGCGGAGCCTCGCCCGGAGGCAATCCGGGCGCCTGGAGCGATCGGCCTCCCCGGATCAGCTCCGGACTCCCCCACCCCGGGAGGCGGGGATCACCGGAATCAAATCAGGTGCGGCGTGCTGCGCGCTACCAGCGCCTCGACATCCACACCACGCGGCAAGGTGCCGTAGACCCGGCCACCTTCACCCAGGCGGCTGGCGATAAAGGCGTCGGAAACGGTGGCGTTGCCAGCCTCCAGCAGCAGCTTGGCCTGCAGGGCCACGGCCACATCCTCGGTCAGCTGGCGCGCACGGTACTGGATATCGGCAGTGTCGCGGAAATCCGCCTGCAGGCGCTGGATGTGCGCCTTGAGGCGCGCATCGCCGTGGCCGTCGCCCAGCTCGGCGAACAGCGCATCGAGCACGCCGGCCTCCTTGGACAGGGCGCGCAGCACGTCCAGGCACTGCACGTTGCCCGAGCCTTCCCAGATCGAGTTGACCGGTGCCTCGCGGTACAGCCGCGGCAGGATGGTCTCCTCGACATAGCCGGCGCCGCCCATGCACTCCTGGGCCTCGTTGATCATTGCCGGAGCACGTTTGCAGATCCAGTACTTGCCGATGGCGGTGACCAGGCGGGCGAACTTGTCTTCCCGCTCGTCGTGCGGGTTGTCCAGGGCCTTGCCCATACGCATGGTCAGGGCCAGCGCCGCCTCACTTTCCAGGGCCAGGTCGGCCAGCACGTTCTGCATCAGCGGCTGCTCGGCCAGCACCCGGCCACCGACCTTGCGGTGCGCGCAGTGGTGCGCGGCCTGGGTCAGGGCCTGACGCATCAGGCTGCTGGAGCCGATCATGCAGTCGAAGCGGGTCAGCGAAACCATCTCGATGATGGTCGGCACGCCGCGGCCTTCCTCGCCGACCATCCAGGCCAGGGCGCCACGGAACTCCACCTCACTGGAGGCGTTGGCCCAGTTGCCCAGCTTGTTCTTCAGGCGCTGGATGTAGAACTGGTTGCGCGTGCCGTCCGGGCGGTGGCGCGGCAGCAGGAAGCAGCTCAGGCCCTTGTCGGTGTAGGCCAGGGTGAGGAAGGCATCGCACATCGGCGCCGAGCAGAACCACTTGTGGCCGACCAGCTCGTAGGCCTGGCCCGGACCGGGGATGCCAACCGGATGCGCCTTGGTGGTATTGGCACGGACATCGGTGCCGCCCTGCTTCTCGGTCATCGCCATGCCGATGGTGACGCCGGCCTTCTGTTCGATACCGACGTTGCGCGGGTCGTACTCGGTAGCGAGGATCTTCGGCAGCCAGATCTCGGCCAGGTTCGGCTGCAGCTTGAGCGCCGGCACGGCGGCGTAGGTCATGGTCAGCGGGCAGGCATTACCGGCCTCGGGCTGGTTGTGCAGGTAATTGAGCGCGGCGCGGGCTACCTGGGCACCCTCACGCGGATCGGTCCAGGGCAGCGAGGGGATGCCGTGTTCGATGGCCGAGCGCATCAGCTCGTGGTAGGCCGGGTGAAACTCCACCAGGTCGACCCGGTGGCCGTAGCGATCGTGGCTCTTGAACACCGGCTTGTTCTCGTTGGCGAGGAAGCCAGCCTGCATCAGCGGGCCGCCCGCCAGGGCGCCATAGGCCTCCAGCTTGTCCTCGGCCCAACCGCCGCCGAAACGCCGCGTCCACTCCTGCAGCGGCAGATCGACCCGGTACAGGTTGGCGCCATCGAGCGAGGGCACCTGGTTGAACACTTCGTGGGTTTCGGCGAATTCGTGCAGGGACATATCAGGACTCCGGGGCGCCAACGGCGCGCAGACAAAAAGTAATCAGGGATTGGCTGACGGTGGCCAGCTCGACGCCAGTCTGGCCGGCCTCACGGGCAGCCCGGGCCGGCGGCGAGAGCGGGCCGACCAGCGCCTCGGCGATCGCACCCACCAGGCAGGCGGCCACCAACTGCACCTGGCCGACGCGGAAGTCGCCGCTCTGCACGCCCTCTTCGAGCAAATCGACGAACAGCTCGGCGTAAGCCTCGCGGTACAGCAGGCGCTGCTCATCGACCTCAGGGTCGACCGGCTCGGCGATCAAGGCGAAGGCCAGGCGCCGGCTATGCCAGGCGCGGCTGGCAAACTGGTCCAGCCCGGCGGCCAGACGCTCGACAGGACTGCCGGCGCCGCGCAGCACAGCGGCCAGGGCATCCACTTCGACACGGCAAGCATTGCTGAAGACTTCCGCCGCCAGCTCGCCCTTGCCGCTGAAGTGCCGGTACAGGCTGCCGGTGGCGATACCCGCATCCTCGGCCAGGGCCTGCATGGTCAGGTTGGCGAAGCCACCTTCGGTGACACGGGCATGGGCGCAGGCGAGGATGCGCTCACGCAACTCCTGGGCGCGCTCCAGGCGAGTAAAAGGAACAGAAGAAGCCATGAAATGAATCCTGATTCAGCATTTGGCAAAAGTGAATCACGGTTCATTTTTTTATGGAAACGGTATTTCCGCCAAATATGGCGGCTTTAGCGGATTACCAGACCGCCTGCCCCACCTGAAGAGCGCCGCGGGCAGGCCTCAGGCACGAGGCGACTGGCACAGCACCCAGTCATGCAGCAGGGTTTGCAGCTCGAGGAATTTCACCGGCTTGGCCAGGTAGTCACTCATGCCGGCGGCCAGGCAGCGCTCGCGGTCGCCGCTGTGGCTGTGCGCGGTAATGGCCAGAACCGGCAGTTCGGCGCAGCCCGGCAGCTGGCGCAGCGCGCGACAGGTGGCAAAGCCATCCATCACCGGCATCTGGCAGTCCAGCAGCACCGCGTCAATCGGCTCGCTGCGCAGCATCTCCAGGGCCTCGCTGCCGTTGTCGGCCGTGCGCACGCGGTAGCCGAGCTTGAGCAGCATGCCGCGAGTGACCAGCTGGTTGATCGCGTTGTCCTCGACGATCAGCACGGTGCACTGTTCCGGCCGCCGCTGCGCCATGCCGCCGATGCGCCGCAGCGGCGCCGGCGTGCCGGTGCGCGGCTGGACCGGCTGGCTGAGTTCCAGGCTGATGGCAAAGGCACTGCCCTGACCCACGCGCGACTGGTGCTGCAGGCTGCCACCGAGCAGCTCGACCAACTGCCGGCAAATCGCCAGGCCAATCCCCAGGCCGCCGTACTGACGGGTCAGGGAGCTATCCAGCTGATGGAAGCGCTGATACAGCTTGCCGCCTTCGGGGGCCGCGAAGCCGATACCGCTGTCGATCACCTCGAAGCGCAACGGCATGCTGGTCGTCAGCGGGCCAGCCGCAGAAACCCGCAGGCTGACCTGCCCCTGGTGGGTGAACTTGATCGCGTTGTCGAGCAGGTAACCCAGGCTCTGCGTCAGCTTGGCCGCGTCGCCCTCAAGCGTGTCGGGCAGGTTGTCCTCCAGCTCGACGACAAACTCCAGCCCCTTGTCGCTCGCCTGCGGGCCGTACTGGGCACGCAGGCCGTCGACCAGGCCACGCAGGCTGAAGGGCTCACGGCGTGGGTAGAGCTTGCCGGCCTGCAGCTCATTGAGGGCGAGGATATCGCTGACCATGCGCATCATGTCGCGGGCCGAGCTGGCGGCGGTCTTCTGGTACTGCTCCAGCTCCACGTCCATTTTCACCGTCTGCATCAGCTCCAGCGAGCCGATCACGCCATTCATCGGCGTGCGCAGTTCGTGGGTGACGGTGGCGAGGAATTCGTCCTTGAGGCGGTTGCTGTCGGCCAGCTCGCGGTTGAGAGCCTCCAGCTCGCGGCCCGCCTCCTGCAGGATGCGCGCACGCTCTTCCTTCATCGCGTTGATGCGGTCGGCCAGGGCCAGGGACAGCAGTCCTACCTCCAGCGCCGAACCAATCTGGCTGGCATACATGGTGATGAACATGTTAGGCAGGTAACCCAGCACCATCAGGGTATTGACCAGGCCACCGACCAGGAAGGCTGTCCAGGCGAAGATGAAATAGCGGGCCACGCGCATGCCGCGCAGCCAAGCCAGGATCCCGGCACCGAACACCACCACGGTGAAGACCAGAGCCAGGAAAGTGGCCAGGCGCAGAGAGATGGCGTAGCTGCTGGTCAACGCCATGACCATCACCAGCACGCCACCGGCCATCAGCAGTTTCAACGCACGGTCAACCCAGGGACTGTGCTCGACGGTATGCAGGAAACTGCGGGCGAACTGGCAACCGAACAGCGCCGCCGAACCAATCAGGAACGGCGTGGCGGCATTGGCCCACCAGGGACTGTCCGGCCAGAAGTACTGGATACCGGCACCATTGACCGACACCTGATACAGGCCGAAGGAGGCGATATACAGGATGTAGTAGAGGTAGCTGGTGTCACGCACGCTGAGGAAGATGAACAGGTTGTAGATCAGCATCACCAGCAGCACGCCATAGATGATGCCGAGGATGTAGATGCGCGTGGGCTGCTCTTCCAGATAGGCCTGCGGCGACCACAGCGCCAGCGGCACCTGCATCGAACCCTGGCTTTCCATGCGCAGGTACAGGCGCTGTTCCTGGCCTGGCGGCAGGTCGAGCAGGAACAGGTAATTGTTCTGTTTGATCTGCCGACTGGAGAACGGCAGTGCATCGCCGGTGCGCTGAGCCAGACGGAAACCGCCGGCGCCATCGGGCAGGTAGAGTTCCAGGTGATCAAGAGGCGGGTAGGCCAGCTCCAGCAACCAGGGCTGCGGCCCACCCTTGGCGCTCGGGCTGTAGGTCAGGTCCAGACGCACCCAGAACACCGAGCGCGAATAGCCGGCATTGAGCACGGGCTGGCCATGCTGACGGAAGCTGCCCTGCAGGGCGGGCGAACTGACCTCGACGATGCTGGAGTCGCCGCGCACATCCTCGAACACGTACATCACCGCGCCCAGAGGCAGGCGCCGCGTGTGCTCGTCGAACTCAACGGCGTGCGCCAGCCAGGACAGCCCGCACAGGATAAGAAAAACACAGTAACGCATGCCGCCCCGCATAGATCTTGCGCAGCCGCACACAGAGCCCTCTTCTCCCGATGGCGCGGCCCGCAGAATCCTTCTGATTGGTATGGGCGGCACTCTAGCACAGGCCATGCCGGGAAAAAGCCGTCACCTCGGACAAGTTGCAGCACAGGCGCATTGGGCCCGAGGACGGCTGGTGGTAAGCTCGCCGGCCATGAACAGACATAACTCCCGCCCCGTCGTCCTCTGTCTGTCCGGCCACGACCCATCTGGTGGTGCCGGCCTGCAAGCGGATATCGAAGCCCTGATCGCCCAGGGCTGCCACGCCGCTCCGGCGGTCACCGCACTGACCGTGCAGGATACGGTCAATGTCAGCGACTTCCGCGTCCTCGACCGTGCCTGGGTCATGGCCCAGGTCGACGCCATCATCACCGATCTGCCGGTGGCCGCCGTCAAGCTGGGCATGCTCGGCTCGGTGGAGATGGTCGACACCGTGGTCGAGATCATGCAGCGCCTGCCGGGCGTACCACTGATCTGTGACCCTGTGCTGCGTGCCGGCGGCGGCGGTTCGCTGGGCAAGGACGACGTCGGCTACGCCATGCGCGAACGCCTGCTGCCGATCGCCGCGGTGGCCACGCCGAATTTGCCGGAGGCACGCATCCTCGCCGAACTCCCCGAAGGTACGGCGGACGAGTGCGCAGCCAAGCTCGCGCCGTTCTGCCAGCACCTGCTGATCACCGGCGGTCACGGCGACGAGGCCGAAGTGCACAACCGTTTATACGTGCGCGGCGGCGACTGTCACACCTTCACCTGCGCGCGCCTGCCCGGCAGCTACCACGGTTCCGGCTGCACCCTGGCCAGCACCCTGGCCGGCCGCCTGGCCCTGGGCGAGGAGGTGGTCAGCGCCGTGCGCTCGGCGCTGGATTACACCTGGCGCACCCTGCGCGATGCCGAACAACCCGGCCGTGGCCAGTTCGTACCGCGCCGACTGCCGCTGGACTTCTGCTCGTGAAGCTGCGCGGCCTCTATGCCATCACCGACAGCCAGTTACTGGCCGATGGCAAGCTGCTGCCCTATGTGGAAGCAGCCCTGAAAGGCGGCGCGCGCCTGCTGCAGTACCGCGACAAGTCGAGCGACAATGCCCGCCGCCTGCGCGAAGCCTCGCAACTGGCCGAGCTGTGTGCGCGCCACGCTGCCGAGCTGATCATCAACGATGATACCGAGCTGGCCGCCAAGCTGGGCGTTGGCCTGCACCTGGGCCAGAGCGATGGTTCGCTGGCCGCCGCCCGCGCCCTGCTCGGACGCAAGGCGATCATCGGCGCCACCTGCCACGCCCGCCTCGACCTGGCCGAACAGGCCATCGACGAGGGCGCCAGCTACATCGCCTTCGGCCGCTTCTTCACCTCGCAGACCAAGCCCGGCGCCCCTGCAGCCACCCCGGAGCTGCTGCGCGAGGCCCGTCAGCGCTTCGGCCTGCCCATCGTCGCCATTGGTGGCGTCGACCTGAGCAATGGCGTGCAACTGATTGAGCACGGTGCCGACCTTCTGGCCGTCATCCATACCCTGTTTTCCGCGCCCTCCGCCGCCGAGGTGGAGGCCCGCGCACGCGCCCTAAGCGCGTTGTTCGCTACCCCCTGATTCGAGAGAGAGTTCGCCATGTCCCGTTCCGAGCAACTGTTCGCCAACGCCCAGAAGCACATCCCCGGTGGCGTCAACTCGCCCGTGCGCGCCTTCAAGAGCGTCGGCGGCACGCCGCTGTTCTTCAAGCACGCCGAAGGCGCCTATGTGGTGGACGAGGACGACAAGCGCTATGTGGACTACGTTGGTTCCTGGGGCCCGATGATCCTCGGCCACGCCCACCCGCAAGTCCTCGACGCGGTGCGCAACCAGCTGCAGCACGGCCTGTCCTATGGTGCGCCGACCGCCATGGAAACCGAGATGGCCGACCTGGTGTGCAGCCTGGTGCCGTCGATGGAAATGGTGCGCATGGTCAGCTCCGGCACCGAGGCGACCATGAGCGCCATCCGCCTGGCCCGTGGCTACACCGGCCGCGACGCCATCATCAAGTTCGAAGGCTGCTACCACGGCCATTCCGACAGTTTGTTGGTTAAAGCCGGCTCCGGCCTGCTGACCCAGGGCGTACCGAGCTCGGCCGGCGTGCCGGCGGACTTCGCCAAGCACACCCTGACCCTGCCGTTCAACGACATCGCCGCCGTGGAGAAGACCCTGGCCGACGTCGGTTCGAGCGTGGCCTGCATCATCGTCGAGCCGGTGGCCGGCAACATGAACTGCGTGCCGCCGGCACCAGGCTTCCTCGAAGGTCTGCGCGAGCAGTGCGACAAGCACGGCGTGGTGCTGATCTTCGACGAGGTGATGACCGGCTTCCGCGTCGCCCTCGGCGGCGCCCAGGCGCACTACGGGGTGACGCCTGACCTGTCGACCTTCGGCAAGATCGTCGGCGGCGGCATGCCGGTCGGCTGCTTCGGCGGCAAGCGCGCCATCATGGAGTGCATCGCCCCGCTCGGCCCGGTCTACCAGGCCGGCACCCTGTCCGGTAACCCGCTGGCCATGGCCGCCGGCCTGACCACCCTCAAGCTGATCAGCCGCCCGGGCTTCCATGCCGACCTGTCCGACTACACCAGCCGTATGCTGGCCGGTCTGCAGGAACGCGCCGATGCCGCCGGCATCCCCTTCGTCACCACCCAGGCCGGCGCCATGTTCGGCCTGTACTTCAGCGGCGCCGACGACATCGTCACCTTCGCCGACGTGATGGCCAGCGATGCCGAGCGTTTCAAGCAGTTCTTCCACCTGATGCTGGAAGGCGGGGTGTACCTGGCGCCGAGCGCCTTCGAGGCCGGCTTCACCTCCATCGTGCACGGCACCCGCGAGCTGGAAATCACCTTTGCCGCCGCCGAGCGGGCCTTTGCCAAACTCAAGTGAGGCCACGCCAGGCGTAACCGCAGAAAGGATTCTCGGTAAAGGCTTTGTAAGGTCGCCCCGGCTTGCCACATAATGTGACGGCCGGCGCGTTTCGCCGGCAGGGCATGAAGCCCGACCGTTTCGCGAGGCACTCCGATTTCCATGAAATGCACCGGCCGCAACCTGTTCCTGGGTTGTCTGTTGCTCGCAACACCCCTCCTGGCCAGCGCCGGCGACAACTCGTTGCTGGTGCCGACCGAAAGCCGCTGTGCCCTGAACGTTCCCGACGAAGACCTCGCCAATGCCCTCACCGCCTGTGAGGAAGCCGCCAAGCTTGGCGACGCCCAGGCGCAATACGAGCTTGGCGAGTTCTACTACAACGGCCAGCGTACCCAGCCCGACCTGCCCAAGGCACGCTACTGGTTCGAGCAATCGTCCCTGCAAGGCAACGCCGATGCCCAGCTTCGTCTGGGCAATATGTTCCTGCACGGCGAAAGCGTGCCTCCTAACAAGGTACAGGCCTATATCGTGCTGAAGATGGCGGCGGTGAACGGCTCGGACGAGGCCATGGACAACGCCGATCAGGTCGCCGAGCAAATGCCCCGGGAAGAACTGCAGGTTGCCAGCCAGGTCCTGGGCCAGATCTTCCGCAGCTACCTGCTGGAGCTGCAGAACATCGACAGCGAGCCCTCTTCTGGTTTCAGCCCCGCGCCTCACTCGCCCAGCGGCAGCCTCAGCCCGCAAGCACCCGCCTTCGCCCCATAAGGCCGAGCCCCGGGCTGGTGCTTCTTGGTAAACTGCGCGCCCTCCCGTTCCGAGACACTGCGCATGTCCTCTCTCGACCAGCCGCTGTCCGCCGCCCTCAACGCTCGCCAAGCCCTGCTCAGCGAACTGCACCAGCAGCAGACGGACTGCTATCGCCTGTTCCATGGCAGCCAGGAAGGCGCACCGGGTCTCACAGCTGACCGCTACGGCCCGCAGTTGATGGTGCAGAGCTTTCATCAGCCGCTGGAGCGCGAGGCTCTGCTCGCCCTGCACGCACAGATCAACGAACACCTCGGCCTCGACCTGCAGCTGGTCTATAACGACCGCTCCGGCGGCAATTCGCGCATCGACCGTCGCGATGAGGCGTATCAGCCCACGCCGGAGGCGCTGGCAGACAGGGTCGGCCGGGAATGGGGGCTGAACTACCGGGTTCGTGGTCGCCATCCGGGCCAGGACCCGCTGCTGTTCCTCGACCTGCGCAATGCTCGCGGCTGGATCAAGGCCAACAGCGCCGGCAAGCGCGTGCTCAACCTGTTCGCCTACACCTGCGGCGTCGGCCTGTGTGCCGCCGCCGGCGGCGCCCGTGAAGTGCTCAACCTGGACTTCGCCGAGGGCAACCTGGCCGTGGGACGGGAAAACCTGGCACTCAATCCAGGCCTGACGATGGACTTCGTACAGTCCGACTACTTCCCCGCCATCCGCCAGCTGGCCGGCCTGCCGATCACCACGCGGCGCGGCCATAAACTGCCCGGCTATCCGCGCCTGGAGCAACGCCAGTTCGACCTGGTCCTGCTCGACCCTCCCGCCTGGGCCAAGAGCGCCTTCGGCACCGTCGACCTGCTGCGCGACTACCAGAGCCTGCTTAAGCCGGCGATCCTGGCGACGGCCGACAATGGCACCCTAGTGTGCTGCAACAACCTGGCGAAAGTTGCCCTGGATGACTGGCGCGCCCAGGTGCTGCGCTGCGCCGAGAAACTCGGCCGCCCGGTGCGTGACTGCGAGCAGATCCTGCCCGCCGCCGACTTCCCCTCCCGTGATGGCCAGCCACCGCTGAAAACCCTGATCCTGCGCTTCTGAGTCACACCCAAGGCAGAGTGCTGGCCCACAAAGCGCGATAGCCCATGCCATACTCCAGACTCCTCAGTCTGGAAGAAGACGCTGCCCCATGCTCAAAGGATTGCAACGCATCGCCTACGCCGTCGCGGTCGTAATCGGCCTCTATGCCCTGCTCGGTTTCCTGATCCTGCCTGGCATCGGCCAACGCGTGGCCAACCAGCAACTCGGCCAGCTGGCTACCGTGCCGGCCCGCCTTGATCGTATCGAGCTCAACCCCTTCAGCCTGGAACTGCAGCTCTGGGGCCTGCATATCGGCGAGGCAGACAAACCGCAGATCGCCTTCCAGCGCCTGTACGCCAATCTGCAACTCGACAGTCTGTGGCGCAAAGCTCTGCACCTGGCCGACGTGGAGCTGGAAAAGGCGCATACCGAAGTACGCTTCGCCAAGGATGGCCAGCTCAACCTGACCGGTCTGTTCAAACTGCCGCCAAGTGAGGAGAAGCCCGCCGAGGAGACTCCGAGCGAACCCTTCCCACTGCGCATCGAGCGCATCGAACTGATCGAGAACAGCCTGCACTTCGCCGACCTGCGCCCCAGCGAGCCGGTCGAGTTCGTCTACGACTCGCTGAATCTGGAGCTGAACAACCTCAGTACCCTGCCTGAAGACAGTGCCGAGATGCAGCTGGTTGCCACCGGCCCCTATGGCGGCCGCATCGACTGGCACGGTCAGGTCAGCCTCAGCCCGATCAGCTCGCAAGGCCAGCTCAAACTGACCGATGGCAGGCTCAAGGGCGTGTGGCCCTATGTACGCGATGCCGCACCGCTGGTACTGGAAGACGGCGTACTCGACCTCAGCGCCGATTATTCGCTGAACCTGGCCAAGGGCACCGAGCTGCAACTGAGCAATGTCAGCGCCACACTCGCCAAGTTCGCCATCAAGAGCCCTGCAGACAAACCGCTGGTACGCATGGAGCGTCTGGAAATCGGCGAGACCAGCCTGGATCTGGCCAAACAGCAGGTCATCGTCGGCCAGATCCGTAGCCACAAACTGGAAACCTGGGCGGCGCGGGAGAAGGACGGCCAGCTGGACTGGCAGAAGCTGTTCGCCAGCCACAGCAAGCCGGCGCCAGCAGCAGCCCCTGCGGCGGCACCGGACGAAGCGGCCGCGCCTGAAGCAGTGGCGCCAGTTGCGGAGCAGACTACAGCCCCCGCCGCCCCGCAGAACGCCGCCCCCTCTGCAGAAGACGCGCAACAGCAGGCGGTCGCCACGCCAGCCGCGCAGGCGCCAGAGGAACCGAGCAAACCCTGGCAGGTACTGTTGCGCGACGTACAGCTGCGCGACTACCAGGTGCATCTGGCCGACCGCGCGGCGGGAGAGCAGGAGGTCAAACTCGATCTGGCACCGCTCAATCTGGACATCAGCAATTTCGACAGCCTGGGCACCTCGCCCTTCGGCCTCAAGCTCGACACCGGGGTGAACAAACGTGGCCAGATCAAGGCCGAAGGTCAGGTACAGCTGCAACCGACCACGGCCAAGCTGCAATTGGTCACCCAGAATATCGACCTGCGCCTGGCCCAGGCCTACATCAGCCCCTTCGTCCGCCTGGAGCTGCGCAGCGGCCAGCTTGGCAGCAACCTGGCGGTCAATCTGAAGAGCGTCGAGCCGCTGGCCTTCAGCATCGACGGGCGCGCCGAGGTCAATCAGCTGCACACCCTGGACACCCTCAAGAACCGCGACTTCCTCAAGTGGCAGCAACTGCAGGTCGAGGGGCTGGACTATCGCCACGGTGAAGGCTTGGCCATCCAGCAGGTCAACCTGCAACAACCCTATGCCCGCTTCATCATCAACGAAGACCTGACCACCAACATCAATGACCTGATGATTCCCCAACCGGCTCAGGCCGGCGCCAAGGCGGAGCCGGCCGGCAAACCGCTGCCCATTCGTATCGGCGGCGTGAACATCAAGGACGGCTCGGCCAACTTCGCCGACTTCAGCCTGACACCCAACTTTGCCACCGCCATCCAGCAGCTCAACGGCCAGATCGGCACCCTGGACAACCAGAGCCCGCAGGCCGCCAGCGTCGACATCAAGGGCAAGGTCGACAAGTACGCACCGGTCAGCATCAAGGGCAAGCTGACCCCGTTCGACCCGATGAACAGTCTGGATATCGCCACCAGCTTCAAGAACGTCGAGCTGACCACCCTCACCCCCTACTCCGGCAAGTTCGCCGGCTACCGCATCCGCAAGGGCCGCCTCAACCTCGACCTGCACTACCAGATCGAAAAGGGCCAGCTGAACGCCGATAACAAGCTGCTGCTGGAGGACCTGCAGCTGGGCGAGAAGGTCGACAGCCAGGACGCCGTGGACCTGCCGATCCGCCTGGCCGTGGCCCTGCTCAAGGACACCCAGGGCAACATCGACATCCAGCTCCCGGTGAAGGGTGACCTGAACAACCCCGAGTTCAGTGTCATGCCCATCGTCTGGCAAACCCTGCGCAACCTGGTGCTGCGCGCTGCCCAGGCGCCCTTCAAATTCATCGCCGGCCTGGTCGGCGGCAGCGACACCGACCTCAGCCAGGTACAGTTCGCCGCCGGCAGCAGCGAGCTGGATGGGGCAGCACAGAAGACCCTGGACACCCTGGCTTCCGCGCTCAAGGAGCGTCCGGTACTGCGCCTGGAGGTCGAAGGCATGAGCGCCAGCGCCAGCGACGGCCCGCTGGTGGCCGAGCAACGCCTGGAGCGGGAGTATCAGAATACCCAGTACAAGATCCTCCAGCGCAGTGGCGACGAGGTTCCCGCCGCTCCCGAATTGCTGGTGGTGGATGAGGACGACAAGGCGATCCTGCTGGAAGGCATCTATCGCGCCCGCCTCAAGCAGCAACCGCCAGCCGAATGGAAAGAGTTGCCGGATGAGGAGCGCACGGCGAAGATGCGCGACGCCGTGCTGCAATCCTGGGCCAAGAGCGAACTGCTACTACGCCAGCTGGGGCAGGCCCGCGCTGCCAGCATCAAGGACTATCTGGTAGAGCGTGGCAGCCTGGAAGACCAGCGCATCTACCTGCTGGATGTCAGCCTCACCGAAGGTACCGCTGGCGCCCCAATCGACACCGCACTGCACCTTGGGAGTTTGTGATGAAAAGCCCCCTGCTGTTAGCCGCGCTGGTCCTCGCCAGCGCCATGGCCGAAGCCGGCACCATGCGCTGCGGCAGTAAGCTGATCAACGAAGGCGACCGCGCCTTCGAGGTCGAAAGCAAATGTGGCCAGCCTGCCCACCGTGATCTGGTCGGTTATACCGGCGGCTATCAAAGCGACCGCGATCTGGTGATCGAGGAATGGGTATACGGCCCCAACAACGGCATGCTCAGCATCCTCACCTTCCAGGGCAACCGCCTGGTGCGCATCGAAACCAAACGCGCCAACTGACAGCTCGCCACGGCACGGTGTAGGCTGCCGCAAATACTTTGCGCAGCCCCATCACGATGCTCAAACCTGCCATAACGACCCTGTGCCTACTGCTGACCAGCATGGCCGAAGCCAGCTCGACCCTGCGTTGCGGCAGCCAGCTGATCAGTATCGAAGACCTGGCCAGCGAAATCGAAGCCAAGTGCGGCGCGCCGATGAGCCGCGACTTCCTCGGCTACCGCGAAGTGCGCGACTACTACGGCTATGTCAGCGAAGTCGCCATCGAGGAGTGGGTTTACGGCCCCAAGAACGGCATGTACCACTTCCTGCGCCTGGAGGGTAATCGCCTGGTCAAGATCGAGAGCAAACGCGGCAGTCGCTAGCCGCATCACACATTGCTATTCGTAGGCTCAACAAGGACGAAGCCTCATGCTGATCATTCCCGCAGAACACCCGCTGGACTGGAAGCGTCCTCCCGTCGTCACCCTGCTGCTGATCCTGCTCAATGTGCTGATCTACTTCGGCTACCAGGGCGGCGATGAAGAGCGTCTGGAGGCAGCAGTCAACAGCTACCTCGATGGCGGCCTGCTCAACCGTGAACGTGCGCTGTTCATCGAGAGCATTAGCCAGCGTAGGGACTTCGATGCCGAGGAGCGCGCCTATGTCGACGGCATGCGCCGTCAGGACCTGGCGGCCTGGGTGCTGCATGACCTAGAGTTCGAGCAGCAACTGCATCAGCGCGCCGATTACCAGGCGGACAGCACCTGGCAAGCTGCGCGCGAGTCCGCCGAAGACGCCCGCAACCGCCTCAGCAACATCCGTTTCGGCTTCATGCCGGCCCGCTTCAGCCTGGAGGGCCTGTTCGGTGCGATGTTCCTGCACGGCAGCTTCGACCACCTGCTGGGCAACATGCTGTTCCTGTTCATCTTCGGCTTCGCCCTGGAGATTGCCCTGGGCAAGGCGGTCTATCTCGGCCTCTATCTGCTCAGCGGCCTGGCCTCGCACCTGCTGTGGTGGGCACTCGACCCGGTGTGGATCAGCGGCGTCGGCGCCTCCGGCGCCATCTCAGGACTGATGGGCATGTACATCGGTGTATACGGCCTGCGCCGAATCAACTTCTTCTACTGGCTTGGCCCATTGATCGGCTATTTCAAGGCGCCCGCGCTGTGGGTGCTACCGGTATGGCTGGGCAAGGAACTGCTCGGCCTGCTCGCCGCGGACGATCACGTCAACTACTACGCCCACCTGGGCGGCCTGGGCACAGGATTCCTGGCAATCTGGCTGGCCAGACTAACTGGCCGGCTGCAGATGGATGAGGGCTATCTGCATAAAGAAGACCCGGACGCCCCCTTCAAGCGTGAGCTGGCCGCACTGGATCAGCTCATCAGCCAATTTGCCCTGGCCCAGGCCGCCGCTCGCGGGCCTGATCTACTCACGCGCTATCCGGGCCGACCTGCGCTGTTGGTGCGACTCTACAGTGTTGCCAGCGGGCGCCAGGACAAGGCCCTGCTGACGCAGATACTCAAGCAACTGTTCGCCCTGCCCGTAACGGAAGAAACGCGGCCACTGCTGATACGCCTTGCCATAGACAGCGCCGCCTCCGAACAACCCTGGCTGGCTCACCCCTCGGTACAACTGCATCTGCTGCAGAAGCTGCTCAAGGCCGGTGAAGGAGCGCATGCGCTGGCAGCCTGGCGCAGGCTCGCCCAGGCAAGTCAGCCCATCCAGCAACTGCCGCCCCTGACTCTGCAACTGGCCAAGCAACTGGGGCCGAAGCAGGATTTACGTGCCGTCACCGAGCTGGCGCAATACCTGCGACGCGTCTTCCCCGAGGCAGAACAGACCACCCAACTGAGCCTCTACCAGCAGCATCTGAGCCGTTGAGCGCCCAGAAAAAGCCCCGCCAGGCGGGGCTTTTTCTATCGCAGCCGGTTACAGGTCGCGACTGAAGCTGCGGATCTCTTCCTGGGCCTTTTCCTTGGTCCAGCCATAGCGCTCCTGCAGCTTCCCTTCCAGATATTCGCTATGGCCCTCGACCACATCCAGGTCGTCGTCGGTGAGGTTGCCCCAGCGCTCTTTGATGCGGCCGGAGAGCTGTTTCCACTTACCTTTGATCACATCGGAATTCATGGTTCTATCCTCGAATCGAGGCTGTCGGCAAAGCCGGTAGCGAGCATTAGTCGGTAGCTTTCAGGCCATCGGCCGATACGGCCTTCACACCCTTGACCATCTTGGCCTTCTCGACCGCCAGATCACGCTCAGCACTGCTCGGTACCACGCCGGACAGAGCAACCACACCCTTGTTGGTCTCGACCTTGATATCCAGACCACTGATGCTGTCGTCGGCCAGGAAGTCCGCCTTCACCTTGCTGGTGATCCAGGTATCGGAAACCACTTCCTGCGCTTCATCCATGGTGTCATTGGCAGCCACTTGCAGGGGTTCGGCAGCGAAAGCGCTGCTCAGCGGCAGGCTCAGGGCAGTGGCGGTCAGGGCAGCAAGGGTCCATTGAGTGAGTGGCTTTTTCATAGCGATATTCTCCTGGTTGCTTTGAAGTTTCGGCAGCCAATACATCCCTTGGCTGCGTCTGCAGGAGTTACATCGCAAGCCCTGTGCCAGCCCCGTAAAAAATAAAATTCCTTTTATATCAACTAGTTGGAAAATCACAGAAACAGCAGACCCGTGCATATTGCGTATTAGCCATCGAAACGGCCGTGCAGATTGCAATGCGTACTCAGCCGCGCTCGACCAGACGCCTCAGGGTGTCCTGCAACTGCTCGACCTCTGCCAACAGAGGAGACTGTGGATACTTGCCGCGAATAAAGCTCAGCAGGCGTTGAGCCGGCTCGATTTGTCCCAACCCCTCGGCAAGACCACGCGCCGCCAGCAGGTAGGCCCTGGGAATATGTGGGTAATCGGGAAAACGCAGGTGCAGATTGCGCAGCAGACTCAGCGCTTCGCGGGTCTTGTGGCGCGCCAGCAGCGCCTGGGCAATGCGCTCACAAACCAGGGCATCGTCTGGCAGGTAATCGGCACGCAGCTGCCTGGCGTTGAGTAGCGCCGTAGCGGCCTGCGCCGGATTGAGCCTCGCGGCCAGAGGCAGGTAGTGCGCCAGATGCCGCAGGCAACGCTCGCGGGCATCCAGACCAAACAGCAGCTGGTGGAAACGCTCATTGAGGAACAGGTCGTTAGGTGCCGCCTCCAGAGCCATGGCGAGCAATTCCAGCGCCTGGGTGCCCTGCCCCTCCTTGAGACGAATCTCGGCCTCGGCCAGCGCCTTGCGTCGACGATACTCCTCGGCCGGATAGCCTTGCGCTTCGTCTTCTACGGCGACATAACCCAGGGCGCCCTGATACTGGAACACCGCATAACCCATCATGGCGCACATCACCACGCTGAAATAGCCGAACAACAGCGCCGCGACAGGCATCAGCACCACTTTGGGCAGGCCACCGGCAAGCATGTAGGTCACCCAGCCTGGCGATTGCCAGAGGATGAACAGGAAGGCCCAGAGGATCAGGTAGCGCCAGCCCATGGCCTTGATCACCGCACCGACCTGATCGGGGCTGAGTGCCGCCCCCAGCGTCTTGTCCAACGCCAGGCGGATAAGGCTGGCCGGAATCACCAACTGCACGCCGAGCGTCACCGCCCAGAACAGTGCCTCGCTGTGAAAGTCAGCGGCCAGCCAGACTGCGGCAAAGCTGATCAGGAAAAGCACCAGCACGCGCCAGAACAGGCTGAAGCCCTCAATAGAAAAAGCCGACCGCAACGAGGGCGCTTCCCGTATGCCGAGGCTGGAATCTTCGATCACTGCCTGCAGGTATTTGCTGGCCACGCAGAATAACGCCAGCCACAGCAGCTTCCACGCCGGCATGAACAAACTGGCCAGGCATAGCGCTGCAGCAAACGCCAGGGCACCGGGTTGCAGGCCGTATTGAAAGAACTGCGGAATGCGCTGCCAGAACGGTTGCGCGGTATTGGCAGCGCCGAGAAAGCGCAGCTTGTCGCGACACAGCGGGCATAACGGCACCTCGTCCGGCGCCTCGGCATTGAGCGGCACGCAGCAGTCGCCGTAATCACGCGGGCAGCCCGGGCAATGCCAGGTCGCCGGTTGCGCGGGGTGGTAGCGGCAGTAGGTGACTTCCATGTAACAGGCATCCTTGGGCCCTGCAGGGGACGCTATTGTCCGGGCAAAAAAAGAGGGCCCGCAAGGGGCCCTCTCTTGTGCAGCGAGGTCTGGCTTAGACGCCGGAGGCCTTGGCTGCGGCAACGTCCTTGATGGACAGCTTGATACGGCCGCGGTTGTCCACGTCCAGTACCAGCACTTCCACTTCCTGACCTTCCTTCAGCACGTCGGTGACTTTCTCCACGCGCTGATCGCTCAGCATGGAAATGTGCACCAGACCGTCCTTGCCCGGCAGGATATTGACGAAGGCGCCGAAGTCGACGATGCGCTCGACCTTGCCGAGGTAGATCTTGCCGATCTCGGCTTCCGCGGTGATGGCCAGCACGCGCTGCTTGGCAGCCTCGGCCGCTTCCTTGGTTTCGCCGAAGATCTTGATCGAACCATCGTCTTCGATGTCGATCGAGGCTTTGGTTTCTTCACAGATGGCACGGATGGTGGCGCCGCCCTTGCCGATCACGTCGCGGATCTTGTCCTGGTCGATCTTCATCGCCAGCATGGTCGGCGCGTTGGCCGACAGCTCGCTGCGCGACTGAGCGATGACCTGGTTCATCTGGCCGAGGATGTTCAGGCGCGCTTCCAGGGCCTGGCCCAGAGCGATCTCCATGATCTCTTCGGTGATGCCCTGGATCTTGATGTCCATCTGCAGCGCGGTCACGCCATTGGCGGTACCGGCCACCTTGAAGTCCATGTCGCCCAGGTGGTCTTCGTCACCGAGGATGTCGGTCAGCACGGCAAACTTGTCACCTTCCTTGACCAGACCCATGGCGATACCGGCAACCGGGGCCTTCATCGGCACACCGGCGTCCATCAGCGCCAGGGAAGCGCCGCACACGGAAGCCATGGAGCTGGAGCCGTTCGACTCGGTGATCTCGGAAACCACGCGGATGGTGTACGGGAACTCGTCGGCGCTCGGCAGCATGGCGGCAACGCCACGACGGGCCAGGCGACCGTGACCGATTTCGCGGCGGCCGGTAGCGCCCATGCGACCACACTCACCGACCGAGTACGGCGGGAAGTTGTAGTGCAGCATGAAGGGGTCTTTCTTCTCGCCTTCCAGGGTGTCGAGCAGCTGCGCGTCACGGGCAGTACCGAGGGTGGCAACCACCAGCGCCTGAGTTTCACCACGGGTGAACAGGGCCGAACCGTGGGTCTTGTCCAGTACGCCGACTTCGATGTTCAGGCCACGTACGGTGCGGGTATCACGGCCGTCGATACGCGGCTTGCCGTTGACGATGTTCTCGCGCACGGTGCGGTATTCGATCTCACCGAAAGCTTCTTTGACTTCAGCCGCAGAAGGCTGGCCTTCTTCACCAGAGAACTTGGCGATCACCTGGTCGCGCAGCTCGCCCAGACGCGCATAGCGGTCCTGCTTGATGATGATGGTGTAGGCCTGGGAAATGGCCTCGCCGAACTCGGCGCGGATGGCATTCAGCAGCTCGGTGTTGGCGGCCTTCGGCTGCCAGTCCCAGGTCGGCTTGCCGGCTTCGGCAGCGAATTCCTTGATGGCACTGATCACGGCCTGGAACTCGTCGTGGGCGAACAGCACGGCGCCCAGCATCTGGTCTTCGGTCAGCTCTTTGGCTTCGGATTCGACCATCAGTACCGCGGTTTCGGTACCGGCAACGACCATGTCGAGGCTGGAGGCCTTCTGCTGCTCGTAGGTCGGGTTCAGCAGGTAGCCGGTTTCCGGGTGGAAGGCCACGCGGGCGGCACCGATCGGGCCGTTGAACGGGATGCCGGAAACGGCCAGAGCAGCCGAGGTACCGATCATCGCGGCGATGTCCGGGTCGGTCTTCTTGCTGGTGGAAACCACGGTGCAGATGACCTGCACTTCATTGAGGAAGCCTTCCGGGAACAGCGGGCGAATCGGACGGTCGATCAGACGCGAGGTCAGGGTTTCCTTCTCGGACGGACGCGCTTCGCGCTTGAAGAAGCCACCCGGGATCTTGCCGGCAGCGTAGGTCTTCTCCTGGTAGTGCACGGACAGCGGGAAAAAGTCCTTGCCTGGATCCGCGCTCTTGGCGCCGACCACGGTGACCAGCACGCTGACGTCGTTATCGACGGTGACCAGCACGGCGCCGGAGGCCTGACGGGCAATGCGGCCAGTCTCGAGGGTGATGGTCGACTGACCAAACTGGAACTTCTTGATTACCGGGTTCACGGTGTCTTCCTTCTCTTTGTTGCCTTGGGGGGAACGGGTGAGGCACAGACTGTGCCCCGAAAGTCTGTTCAGAATTCGCCGCTCAGCAGCGCATTTGGAACAGGCTCTAATTGGGTGTTGCAGAAAGCCAGAAGCTGGAAGCCCGAAGCCACAGCCGGTACACACCCACTGTCGCTTCAAACTTCCAGCTTCTCACTTATGGTTTACGTCTTAGCGACGCAGACCCAGGCGACCGATCAGGGCGCTGTAACGCGAGGTGTCCTTGCCCTTCAGGTAGTCCAGCAGCTTACGACGCTGGTTAACCATACGGATCAGGCCACGACGGGAGTGGTGGTCTTTACCGTTGGCTTTGAAGTGGCCTTGCAGCTTGTTGATGTTGGCGGTCAGCAGGGCAACCTGCACTTCCGGAGAACCGGTATCGCCTTCAGCTTGCTTGTACTCGTTTACGATCTGGGCTTTTTCTTCAACGCTCAGTGCCATGGTAATGGGCTCCTAAGTAAACAGGCCGGGACGAATCCCGTGTTTTAAATAAGAGAAATGACCGTGCCTGCTGACAGCCACCCTCATCACGCACCATCGCTTGGCGACGATTCGCTCCGGTCACTCGACCGAATCCTTGTTGACCCAGGCTAGGCCTTGGTCGAAATCAGACGTTTCGGCGCAATGCGCCCGTCTTCGCTCACTTCACCGATACCGATGAAGCGACCGGTGTGATCCTGCACCCGTACCATGCCGAACTTCGGCGCTTCCGGTGCCCTTACCGGCTGACCATGCAGCCAGTAGTAGGCGCTGTGCTCGCTGAACTGCAGCAGTGGCCAATGTTCCAGACCACTGTCCGCTGGCAACAGGAAGCGATCCAGCGCCTCGCTGCCACCTTCGGCATGGGCCTTTTCCAGCTCTTCCAGGGTCACCGTCTGCGCCAGGCTGAACGGACCGGCCTGGGTGCGGCGCAACTCTGCCACGTGAGCACCGCAGCCCAACAGCTGACCAAGGTCTTCCACCAGGGTGCGAATATAGGTGCCTTTGCTGCAGGCCACGGACAGGCGCATCTGCGCATCGTCCAGGGCCAGTAAATCCAGGCGCGCAATAGTAACAGAACGCGCCTCACGCTCCACTACTTCACCGGCACGGGCCAACTTGTACAGCGGCTGGCCATCCTTCTTCAGAGCCGAGTACATCGGTGGTATCTGACTGATTTCACCACGAAAACGCGGTAGCAGTGCTTCCACATCCGCCCGACCGACGGTCACCTCGCGGCGCTCCAGCACTTCACCCTCGGCATCACCGGTGGTGGTGGTGACACCCAGTTGCGCCAGGGTCTCGTAGCCTTTGTCGGCATCCAGCAGGTACTGGGAGAACTTGGTCGCCTCACCGAAGCACAGCGGCAAGACGCCGGTGGCCAGCGGATCCAGGCTGCCGGTATGGCCGGCCTTCTCGGCATTGAGCAGCCAGCGCACTTTCTGCAGCGCGGCGTTGGAGCTGAAGCCGCGCGGCTTATCCAGCAGGATGATGCCGCTGACGTTGCGGCGAATACGTTTGACCTGGGCCACGCTCAATCGTCCTGATGCTTGCTGTCTTCGGCCACGGCACGCTCGATCAACGAGGACAGGTGCGCGCCACGGGAAATGCTTTCGTCATAGTGGAAATGCAGATGCGGCACGCTGCGCAGCTTCATCGCCTTGCCCAGCAGCATGCGCAGGTAGCCCGCAGCGTCGTTCAGTACGCGCAGGTTCTGCTGGATTTTCTCGGCGTCATTCTCGCCCATTACGGTGATGAACACCTTGGCGTGACCGACATCGCGACTGACATCCACAGCGGTAACGGTGACGAAGCCCAGACGTGGATCCTTGACCTCGCGCGGGATCATCTGCGCCAGCTCACGCTGGATCTGATCGCCGATGCGCTGGGTACGGCTATAAACTTTTGCCATTTCTCTTACCTCGCCCGCCGCCTATAGCTACGGGTTCAAAAGCGGCAAACGCCCGGCCGCGCGTATGCGGGGCCGGGCGTTGCATGTTGCGACTCGCGCTTACAGCGTACGAGCCACCTCGACCTTCTCGAACACTTCGATCTTGTCGCCGACCTTGACGTCGTTGTAGCTCTTCACCGCGATACCGCATTCCATGCCGTTACGCACTTCGGATACGTCATCCTTGAAGCGACGCAGGGATTCCAGTTCGCCCTCGAAGATCACCACGTCGTCGCGCAGTACGCGGATCGGACGGTTACGGTGCACGGTACCTTCGATGACCATACAACCAGCCACCGCACCGAACTTCGGCGAACGGAACACGTCACGCACTTCGGCGGTACCCAGAATGTTCTCGCGAACATCGCTTCCGAGCATACCGGTCAGGGCTTTCTTGACGTCTTCGATGATGTCGTAGATCACGTTGTAGTAACGCATATCCAGGCCTTCGGCCTCGACGATCTTGCGCGCACCGGCATCGGCACGAACGTTGAAGCCGAACAGCACCGCGTTGGAGGCCAGCGCCAGGTTGGCATCGGACTCGGTGATACCACCGACGCCGCCACCGACCACACGCACCTGCACTTCGTCGTTGCCCAGACCACTGAGCGAGCCTTGCAGAGCCTCGAGAGAACCACGCACGTCGGCCTTGAGGACGATGTTGAGGGTCTTCTTCTCTTCCTGGCCCATGCTTTCGAAGATGTTTTCCAGCTTGCCGGCATGCGCGCGAGCCAGTTTGACTTCGCGGAACTTGCCTTGACGGAACAGGGCGACTTCACGCGCCTTCTTCTCGTCGGCCACCACGGTCAGATCGTCACCGGCATCCGGAGTACCGTCCAGGCCGAGAATCTCGACCGGAATCGCCGGGCCAGCTTCTTTGATCGGCTTGCCGTTCTCGTCGAGCATGGCACGTACGCGACCGAAGTTGACGCCACACAGCACCATATCGCCCTGGCGCAGGGTACCGTCCTGAACCAGAACAGTAGCCACCGGGCCACGACCCTTATCCAGACGGGACTCGACCACGACACCACGGCCAGGCGCCGACGGGGTGGCTTTCAGTTCGAGCACTTCAGCCTGCAGCAGCACGGCCTCCAGCAGTTCGTCGACACCGGTACCAGCCTTGGCCGATACGCCTACGAACGGCGCGTCGCCGCCCCACTCTTCCGGAATCACATCCAGCGCGGCCAGGCCGTTCTTGATGTTGTCCGGGTTGGCTTCCGGCTTGTCCATCTTGTTGATGGCCACCACGATCGGTACACCAGCAGCCTTCGCGTGCTGCACGGCTTCCTGAGTCTGCGGCATCACGCCGTCATCCGCTGCTACAACCAGGATGACGATGTCGGTCGCCTTGGCACCACGGGCACGCATGGCGGTAAACGCAGCGTGACCCGGGGTATCGAGGAAGGTGACCATGCCGCGCTCGGTTTCCACGTGGTAGGCACCGATGTGCTGGGTGATACCACCCGCCTCACCGGAAGCGACCTTGGCACGACGGATATAGTCGAGCAGCGAGGTCTTACCGTGGTCAACGTGGCCCATGACGGTCACGACCGGCGCACGTGCAACAGCCTCACCCTCATAACGCAGGGACTCGGCCAGCTGGTCTTCCAGGGCGTTCTCGCTGACCAGCTTGACCTTGTGGCCCAGCTCTTCGGCAACCAGCTGGGCAGTTTCCTGGTCCAGTACCTGGTTGATGGTCACCGGAGTGCCCAACTTGAACATGAACTTGACGACTTCGGCGCCCTTCACCGACATCTGCGCAGCCAGGTCGGCAACGGTAATGGTTTCGCCAATCGAGACTTCGCGCACTACCGGTCCTGTCGGGCTCTGGAACCCGTGCTGATTACGCTTCTTCAACTTGCTCTTGCCACCACGACCACCGCGACGGAAACCATCGGTCTCTTCGTCTACGGTACGTGGCGCAACACGTGGTGCAGGCGCCTTTTCCTTGACCATCGGGCGGTGCTGAGCGCCCTTGCGCTCGCCACCACGACGATCGCTGTCGTCGTTACGCTCTTTCTCAGGACGGCGCGGCTCTTCCTTCTTGCGCTCAGGTGCCGGGGCAACAACAGGCTCCAGCACAGGCGCTGCGGGAGCAGCAGGGGCTTCTGCCGCCACAACTTCTTCAGCTTTCACCGAAGCCTGCTTGCGAGCCTCTTCCTCGGCACGACGAGCAGCTTCCTGCTCAGCCTTAAGACGCTCGGCTTCCTGGGCAGCGCGCTGCTCTTCCAGCTCGCGCTGCTTCTCGGCCTCGATCTCGGCCGGGCTGCGCTTGACGTAGGTTTTCTTCTTGCGCACTTCCACGCTGATGGTCTTGCTACCGGCAACCTTCAGGGTGGTGGTGGTCTTGCGCTGCAAGGTGATCTTGCGCGGTTCTTCCAGCTTTTCGCCGTGGCTGCTCTTGAGATGGGCCAGCAAGGCCTGTTTCTCGTTATCGGTTACCACTTGCTCGGCGCTGGTGTGGGGCAAACCTGCCTCACGCATCTGCTGCAGCAGGCGCTCCACCGGTGTGTCGACCACTTGGGCCAGTTCTTTCACCGTGACTTGCGTCATGCACTTCTCTCCTCAGGCCGCAACCGCTTATTCGAACCAATGGGCTCGGGCGGCCATGATCAGCTTGCCGGCACGTTCTTCGTCGATGCCGTCGATGTCGAGCAGGTCGTCAATCGACTGCTCGGCCAGGTCTTCGCGGGTGATTACGCCGCGAACCGCCAGTTCTTGCGCCAGGTTCTTGTCCATGCCCTCCAGAGAGACCAGGTCCTCAGCCGGTTGGGCGTCAGCAAGTTTCTCTTCATTGGCAATGGCCTTGGTCAGCAGACGATCCTTGGCACGAGCACGCAGCTCATTGACGATATCCTCGTCAAACCCATCGATGCTGAGCATTTCTTCCATCGGCACATAGGCGATTTCTTCCAGGCTGGTGAAGCCTTCCTCGACCAGCACCTGGGCCAGGTCTTCGTCAACTTCCAGCTCGTCGACAAAGTTCTGCAGGATGTCGCCAGTCTCGGCCTGCTGCTTAGCCTGGATATCCGCTTCGGTCATCACGTTCAGAGTCCAGCCGGTCAGCTGGCTGGCCAGGCGCACATTTTGACCGCCGCGACCAATGGCCTGGGCCAGGTTGTCCTCGGCAACAGCGATATCCATGGCATGGGCGTCTTCGTCGACGATGATGGCTGCCACCTCGGCCGGAGCCATGGCATTGATCACGAACTGCGCAACGTTTTCGTCCCACAGCACGATATCGACGCGCTCGCCACCAATCTCACCAGAGACTGCCTGAACGCGCGAACCGCGCATGCCGATACAGGCGCCCTGCGGGTCGATACGCTTGTCCTTCGAACGCACGGCGATCTTGGCGCGCGAACCCGGATCACGGGAGGCCGCCATCACTTCGATCAACCCTTCGGCGATCTCCGGCACTTCGATGGTGAACAGCTCGATCAGCATCTGCGGCGCAGTGCGCGACAGGATCAACTGCGGACCACGGTTCTCGGTGCGGATTTCCTTGAGCAGTGCGCGCATGCGGGCACCGACTCGGAAGGTCTCACGCGGAATGATGTCCTCGCGGGCCAAAAGAGCCTCGGCGTTGTTGCCCAGGTCGACAATAACGCTGTCGCGGGTGACCTTCTTCACGGTACCGGAGATGATCTCGCCAACACGCTCGCGATAGGCGTCAACGACCTGTGCACGCTCAGCCTCGCGCACTTTCTGCACGATGACCTGTTTGGCAGTCTGAGCGGCGATACGACCGAACTCGATCGACTCAACCGACTCTTCCACAATGTCACCAACCACTGCACCAGGTTTCTGCGCCTGGGCCTGTTCAACAGTCAGCTCGGCAGCCGGGTTTTCCAGCTCGTCCTCTTCGACGACTTTCCAGCAGCGGAAGGTTTCGTAGTTACCGCTCTGGCGATTGATCGCCACGCGCAGCTCAACTTCGTCGTCAAAACGCTTCTTGGTCGCAGTCGCCAGCGCCAGCTCAAGCGCCTCGAAAATCACACCCGCCGGTACACCCTTTTCGTTGGATACCGACTCTACAACCAGCAGTACTTCTTTACTCATCGTACGCCTCGCCTTTCGCAATCCATTGGATCCGCGGGATCCGCGTCTCAATCAAAACGGGGAATGATATTGGCCTTGTCGATCAGATCGATCGGCAACAGGAACTCGTGGTCATCCACCAGCACCACCACATCCTGCTCCTCCACACCACGAAGGAGACCCTGAAAATTGCGCCTACCCTCAAAGGGCGAGCGCAGCTTGATCTTTACTTGTTCCCCAACATGCGCCGCGAACTGCTCAAGACTGAACAGCGGCCGGTCCATGCCGGGCGATGACACTTCCAGGGTGTATTCACTGGAGATCGGGTCCTCGACATCCAGGACCGCACTGACCTGTCGACTGACCGCTTCGCAGTCGTCAACCAGAATTCCATTGGCGTGATCGATATAGATGCGCAGCACGGAGTGCCGGCCCTGGGAAATGTATTCCACGCCCCAGCACTGATAGCCGAGGGACTCGACCACAGGGGCCAGCATGGCCTGCAACTGTTCCAGCTTGCTCGACACTCGAAGCCCTCCGCAGATGTCGTAGAAATAAAAAATGGGCGAAACGCCCATCCATCGCGCCGTTCGACATCACAAATGTCGACAGCAGACTGTCCAGCTAGCAAAAAGCCCCTTGAAAGGGGCTTTTTGACTGCCAATTGTGGGCTGAACAAAATACCAAACCGATCAACGCCACTACAAAGCTGGGCATGAATTATACGGAGCCCGCCAGCACCGGTCAACCAGAATAAAACAAACAACAAGGCCCGCTTGCAGCGGGCCTTGTTTAATATGGTACCGAGGAGGGGACTCGAACCCCTACAGCCTATGGCCACTACCACCTCAAGGTAGCGTGTCTACCAATTCCACCACCTCGGCAAAGAGGGTTTTACTGCTCAGGAGCGCTTGGAACGTCTGCGGAACCAGCCGACTCTTTCTGAACTTCCAGAACCGGAACATCTTCGACAACAGGCTTCTGCTGCACTTCCAACGCCGCCGGATCTGGCAAACCAGCCTGAGTAAGATTATCAGACTTTTGTTTAGCAAAGAAAGCTAAACCCAAGCTAGTAATGAAAAAAATTGCTGCGAGAACGGCCGTAGCGCGGCTCAGAAAGGTAGCAGAACCCTGACTACCGAAAACGGTAGCAGAGGCGCCAGCCCCGAAAGACGCACCAGCATCAGCACCCTTACCCTGCTGAATCAGGACGAAGCCAACGATCCCGAGAGCACCCAGCAGATGTACAACGATTACGACTGTTTCCAGCATCTTTTCAGCTTCCTGCGGCGCGACAAATCGCACCGAACTCATCCGCATTCAAGGAGGCGCCACCAATGAGCCCCCCATCAATATCCTGCATACCGAATAACTCGGCAGCATTGACAGCCTTGACACTGCCGCCGTACAGAATCCTCACACCGCGCGCCACTTCAGCATTTTCTGCTGCAAGCTGCGCACGGATAGCAGCATGGATCTCTTGAGCTTGCTGCGGCGTAGCAGTCAGCCCAGTGCCTATCGCCCAAACCGGCTCATAAGCCACGACAGCACGAGAAAATGCACCAACACCCAGCTCTTCGATCACACTACCCAACTGGGCAGACACCACATCTAAAGTGCGCCCCGCCTCACGCTGCTCCAGAGTCTCGCCGACACAGAGAACCGGCACCAGACCACAAGATTGCGCAGCGGCAAATTTGCGACTCAACTGCTCGTCACGCTCACCGAGTATCAGACGACGCTCGGAGTGCCCAACCAACACAAACTCACAACCAGCATCAGCTAGCTGACTCGGAGCGACCTCACCAGTCAGAGCACCCTGCATGGGCTCAACGGCACAGTTCTGCGCACCGACCGATATGGCCTTACCCTCAAGCCCGGTAATCACCTGACCTATGTACAGACAGGGCGGCATAACGGCCACCTCGACACCGGCAGGCAATGCCAGTTGACGCAAGCCTTTGATCAGCTCTGCGACGCTGGCGCGGGTACCGTGCATTTTCCAGTTACCAGCTACCAAAGGGCGACGCATGCCAGACCTCGTCGTTCAAAGTGGGCGCAGATGTTACCCAAGAGCTTATGCACTAGCAAGCCGAAATCAGGCACAGAGATCACTGACCACCTTGGCCAACTCCTCGGCGTAACCGCGCACCTGCACCTCGTCGTCCCCCTCAACCATCACGCGCACCAAAGGCTCGGTTCCAGACTTGCGCAGGAGCACTCGCCCTCGACCCGCCATGCGCTCAGTAATACTGGCACAGGCCGCTTTAACCTCGGCCGCTTCCAGCGGATCGACATTGCCAGCCAAACGCACATTGATCAGCATCTGGGGACACTTGCGCAATGCAAGGCGCGCCTGCGCCAGAGTTTCACCGCTGCGCTTGAGCGCCATCAAAACCTGCAACGCGGCAATCACCGCATCCCCTGTGGTGGTGTGCTGAAAGCACACCAAATGACCGGAGCTTTCGCCACCCAGCTGCCACTCGCGCTCCTGCAACTCGGCCATCACATAGCGATCCCCCACCTTAGCTCGCACGAAGGGCACCTGCAGTTCTGACAGCGCCAGCTCCAGCCCCAGATTACTCATCTGCGTGCCGACCACACCACCCTGCAATTTCCCACGCTGCTTCAGGTCTCGCGCAATGATGTAGAGCAATTCATCACCATCAACCACGGCTCCCGTATGATCGACCATCAGTACTCGATCACCGTCACCATCGAAAGCGATGCCCAAATCCGCCTGCTGTGCCAACACCTCAGACTGCAGGGACTCAACATGGGTTGAACCGCAACTGTCATTGATGTTCAGGCCATTGGGCTGAGCCGCAAGAACGGAAACCTGAGCGCCCAGCTCGCGAAACACACTGGGGGCGACCTTGTAGGTAGCACCATGTGCGCAATCCAGCACTACCTTTAGACCAGCAAAACTGGTGTGATTGGGGACGCTGGCCTTACAGAATTCGATGTAACGACCCGCAGCATCATTGATGCGCGTGACCTTGCCCAACTGCTCAGACTCAACCACGGTCATAGGTTGATCGAGCAACTCTTCGATCATCAGTTCGATTTCATCCGGCAGCTTGGTGCCGTAGCCGGAAAAGAACTTGAAACCGTTGTCGTGATGCGGATTATGCGACGCACTGATGACGATACCTGCCTCAGCCTGAAAGGTCCTGGTCAGGTAAGCCACAGCCGGAGTCGGCATCGGCCCCAACAACATGACATCCGCCCCGGCCGCCAGCAAACCCGCCTCAAGCGCAGACTCGAACATATAGCCGGAAATGCGCGTGTCCTTACCGATCAAAATCCGGCACTTGCCCTGCTTACGGAACGCCATGCCAGCAGCCCAGCCCAACTTGAGGATGAACTCAGGGGTGATCGGAAATTGACCTACGCGACCACGAATACCATCCGTGCCGAAATACTTTCTGCTCATTAGCACTCCAGACTCTTATTCAGCAGACTGCACCGCGGCAATCATGCGCACCGCATCAACGGTTTCCGCCACATCATGCACTCGCACAATGCCTGCACCCTTGGCAACTGCCAGGGCTGCCAACGCCAGGCCACCCGACAGGCGCTCATGCACCTCACGCCCCAACGCCTGACCGATCATGCTCTTGCGCGAGACTCCGACCAATAACGGGCGTCCCAAGTCATGCAGCGCCTCGAGATGGCGGAACAAGCTCAGATTGTGCGCAAGGTTTTTGGCAAAGCCAAAGCCAGGGTCCAGCACAATGCGCTCAGCAGGAATACCCGCTTCAGCACAGACGACCATGCGCTGCTGGAGAAACTCACGCACCTCGAGCACCACATCACGATAATACGGATCCTGCTGCATCGTGCCGGGCTCTCCAAGCATGTGCATCAGGCAGACAGCAAGACCACTATCGGACGCGGTCTCAAGCGCTCCATCACGGCGCAAGGCGCGGACATCATTGATCATGCCCGCACCCAGGCGAGCCCCCTCACGCATCACTGCAGGCGTCGAAGTGTCCAATGAGATAACGACGTCCAGCTCAGCAAAAACAGCCTCCACCACCGGCGCCACTCGCTCGAGCTCCTCAACTGCAGATACCGGCCTGGCGCCAGGCCGCGTGGACTCGCCACCAATATCGATCAGGGTCGCTCCCGCAGCCACCATCGCCGCAGCATGACGCAAGGCCGCATCACGCGCTGCGAAACGTCCGCCATCGGAGAAAGAATCAGGAGTGACATTGAGGATCCCCATCACGTGCGGACGGGTTAAATCAAGAACCCGACTGCCACAGGACAGTCGGGTCGGGTATTGCATGACAGTCATGACCAGCCTTAATGCTCGCCCGCAGGCCCACCAATCGGGTTCTGTGGACGCTCAGCCTCCTGCTTAGGCGCTGGCGGGTTGCCCGAACCACTTTCCCAATCACGCGGCTCACGAGGCTCACGTCCCGCCATGATGTCGTCTATCTGTTCGGAGTCGATGGTTTCATACTTCATCAGCGCGTCAGCCATCATATCCAGCTTGTCGCGATTCTCCTCCAGCAGTCGCTTGGCAGTGCCATAGCAACCATCAATGATGCTGCGCACTTCCTCATCGATGGCCTTGGCGGTCTCACCGGAAACATTAGTGTGCTGACTGCCAGCGCTGCGCCCAAGGAACACTTCACCCTCCTCTTCGGCGTACATCAGCGGCCCGAGCTTCTCCGACAGCCCCCACTTGGTCACCATATTCCGCGCCAGATGAGTGGCACGCATGATGTCGTTGGAAGCGCCAGTGGTGACGCCATCGAAGCCGAGCGTCATTTCCTCGGCGATACGACCACCGAACAGCGAGCAAATCTGACTGATAAGCGCCCGCTTGGACAGGCTGTAGCGATCCTCTTCCGGCAGGAACATGGTCACACCAAGAGCGCGACCACGAGGAATGATCGACACCTTGTAGACCGGATCATGCTCAGGCACCAGGCGCCCGACGATAGCGTGCCCTGCTTCGTGATAAGCGGTATTGAGCTTCTCCTTCTCCGACATGACCATGGACTTGCGCTCAGCGCCCATCATGATCTTGTCCTTGGCCAGCTCGAACTCCTTCATCTCGACCAGACGCTTGCTGGCGCGAGCGGCGAACAGAGAGGCCTCGTTGACCAGGTTGGCCAGGTCGGCACCGGAGAAGCCAGGCGTACCGCGCGCGATCACTGCAGGCTCGACGTTGTCGCCGACCGGCACCTTGCGCATATGCACTTTCAGAATCTGCTCACGGCCACGGATGTCTGGCAGACCCACCACAACCTGACGATCGAAACGACCGGGACGCAGCAACGCCGGATCCAGTACATCCGGACGGTTGGTGGCGGCAATCACGATGATGCCGTCGTTCATTTCGAAACCATCCATCTCCACCAGCAGCTGGTTGAGCGTCTGTTCACGCTCGTCATGACCACCGCCCAGACCGGCGCCACGATGACGTCCGACAGCGTCGATTTCATCGATAAAGATGATGCAAGGCGCATGCTTCTTCGCCTGCTCGAACATGTCGCGCACACGGGAAGCGCCAACACCGACGAACATCTCGACAAAGTCGGAACCGGAGATAGTGAAGAACGGCACCTTGGCCTCACCGGCAATAGCCTTGGCAAGCAGCGTCTTACCGGTGCCAGGCGGGCCAACCATCAACACACCACGCGGGATACGGCCACCGAGCCGCTGGAACTTGCCAGGGTCGCGGAGAAACTCGACCAACTCCCCGACCTCTTCCTTAGCCTCGTCGCAACCGGCGACGTCGGCCAGCGTGGTCTTAACCTGGTCTTCGGACAACAGGCGAGCCTTGGACTTGCCGAAACTCATGGGGCCGCCACGGCCTCCCGCGCCACCTTGCATCTGGCGCATGAAGAACATGAATACTGCGATGATGACCAAGATCGGGAAGCTGGCGACCAGCAACTGGGTCCAGATGCTCTGACGCTCAGGCTGCTTGCCGACGATCTCGACGTTATTGTCGATAAGATCCTTGATCAGGCCGCGATCCTCGATGGCCGGACGCACGGTTTCAAACGTGGTGCCATCCTGATTCTGCCCGCTGATGATGTAGCCATCCACGGTGACCTGCTTGACCTTGCCGCTCTGAACCTGCTGGATGAACTCCGAATAATTCAGCTTGCCGGAGTCGCTCGGGCTGGAGAAGTTGTTCATCACGGTGACCAAAACGGCCGCGATGATCAGCCACAGGATCAGGTTCTTTGCCATGTCGTTCAATTAGCTACCCTCTGAAGCGAGCCCCGTCCTGAAACGCGCTCCGCATAACGGCTGGAGAAATACCCGCCTAACTTACTACACAACCCGGCACCTGGCAGGCACCGTCTGTAACCCTTTATGAGTCTTAGGCGGCTGGCGCTCACGCCTTCCAGTCTAGGCACCCTGTAAGCCGGGCGCGAACACATGGATCAACGGCCTTAACAACAATGTGGGGGCCTTATGAGAAATCACAAGGGCCGCCTGGTATCAATTGCCCGCAGCAGCAATCAAACGCAGTCTGACACCTGGGCTGTCGAAACCGTTGATTCAGCCTACGCTAAAACCGACAACAGCACCCTGACCTGAATAGACAGGAGCGCGCTCCATTCGGCTCAGGTAAACTACGTCGTTTTTGCGGCCCGCGCTGGCGGCGATAAGCATGGGGCCTTGGCCGCATTGTCGCTCCGCGCCGCCCATCACTGCAGCAAGGTCAAATTATGGCGCTTACCAACGAACAGAAGAAACACTTCAAATCTATCGGCCACCACCTGAAGCCTGTATTGATCGTCGCCGAGAACGGTCTGACCGAAGGCGTGCTGGCTGAACTAGAACGCGCCCTCAATGATCACGAGCTGATCAAGGTACAGTTTCGCCTGACCGAGCGCGATGATCGCCGCGCGCTGATCGAAGAACTGGTGAGCGTCGGACGCTGCGAACTGGTGCAGGTGATTGGCAAAATGGCCCTGATCTATCGCAAGAACCCAAAGCCGAACAAAAACCTGTCCAACATCCACCGCTATCAGGCCTGATAGCGGCTGGCTCTAGCGCCCCCGCTGCCCAGGCAGCGGCTGCAACACCAGCACCAACCCGCACAAAGCTACCACCAGATAGTTGAACAGCAGCCAGCGCTCGGCGCCTGGCAGCAGGTGGCTCACCGCGAAAAACACCCCCGCCATCAGTACCACCACCCCCAGCAACTGACCGCGCATGTCGCGCCATAGACTGGCAACACCTTCCGCCTGCACCAGCACCAAGCCCTGCAACAGCGCGCAGAAAGCAGCGAAACCGATCAGCAACGGAGCCAGCACGCCATTGATCTCCTCGACCAGTAGCGGCGCCAGGCCCAACTTTTCCAGTGCAGGCAGCATGACGAAATGCAACAGCCAGAGGCCGCCGACCCAGAAGGTCTGAGCCAGCTGCCAGCTGATCGCCCCTGCGCGCAGGGGCGGGCGTTTAAAGATGGCGGACTTCGACAATCTCGTACTCAACCAGGCCACTGGGTGTCTGCACAGCCACTACGTCACCCTCTTCCTTGCCAACCAGCGCGCGGGCGATAGGTGAACTGACGGAGAGCTTGCCGGCCTTGATGTCGGCCTCATCCTCACCGACGATCTGGTAGGTCACGCTCTCGTCGGTCTCGACGTTGGCGATATCCACGGTAGTACCGAAGATCACCTTACCGGTGTGGGCAATCGTGGTGACGTCAATGACTACCGCGTGCTGCAGACGCCCCTCGATATCGCGAATACGTGCTTCGACCATACCCTGCTCTTCACGAGCGGCGTGGTACTCGGCGTTCTCCTTGAGATCGCCCAGCTCACGCGCCTCGGCGATCGCCTGGCTCAGTGCTGGACGACGCACCTTGGTCAGGTGCGCCAGCTCTTCCTCCAGGGCGCGAGCACCCTGGACGGTCATGGGGTATTTATTCATGCCTTGATTCCTGCATGCAGATCCTGCAGACGGCGCACGGTCTTCTCCGAACCGAACTTGAGCGCCTCACAGATCGCCTGCCCCGCCGCAATGGTGGTGGTGCAATAGATCTTGTGCTGCAGAGCGTTACGACGAATGGAATAGGAGTCAGCGATGGACTGACGACCTTCAGTGGTGTTGATGATCAGCGTGACTTCGTCATTCTTAATCATGTCGACCACGTGCGGGCGACCCTCGGTCACCTTGTTCACGCGGCGCACCGGCAGGCCGGCAGCCTCGATCAGCTTGGCCGTACCAGCAGTGGCGACCACTTCGAAGCCCAGGCTCACCAGATCGCGGGCGACCTGCACGGCCTCGGCCTTATCGTCCTCGCGCACACTGATGAAGGCGCAGCCGGTGTTAGGCAGGATCTCGTTGGCACCCGCCTGGGCCTTGGCGAAGGCTTCACCGAAGCTGTCGCCAACACCCATGACCTCACCAGTCGACTTCATTTCTGGACCGAGGATCGGGTCGACGCCCGGGAACTTGTTGAACGGGAACACCGCTTCCTTGACGCTGAAGAACGGCGGGATGATTTCCTGGGTGAAGCCCACATCAGCCAGACTCTTGCCAGCCATCACGCGTGCAGCCACCTTGGCCAGCGACTCGCCGATGCACTTGGAGACAAACGGCACGGTACGCGATGCGCGCGGGTTCACTTCGATGACGTAAATGTCCTCGCCCTGCACCGCCATCTGCACGTTCATCAGACCAACCACGCCGAGCTCCAGGGCCATCTTTTTGACCTGCTCACGGATCTCGTCCTGGATGTGCTTGGGCAGCGAGTACGGCGGCAGCGAGCACGCGGAGTCACCGGAGTGCACGCCGGCCTGCTCGATGTGCTGCATGATGGCGCCGATCACTACGGTCTCACCGTCGCACACCGCATCCACGTCCACCTCGATGGCGCAGTTGAGGAAGTGGTCGAGCAGCACCGGGCTGTCGTTGGATACCTTCACCGCTTCGCGCATGTAGCGCTTGAGCTCTTCTTCCTGGTAGACGATTTCCATCGCACGACCGCCCAGTACGTAGGACGGACGCACCACCATCGGATAGCCGATACCCTTGGACAGGGCCAGGGCCTCGTCTTCGCTGCGCGCGGTGGCGTTGGCCGGCTGGCGCAGACCGAGGCGCTGGACCATCTGCTGGAAGCGTTCGCGGTCTTCGGCACGGTCGATGGCGTCCGGACTGGTACCGATGATCGGCACGCCGGCTTCTTCGAGGGCGCGGCACAGCTTCAGCGGAGTCTGGCCGCCGTATTGCACGATCACACCTTTCGGCTGCTCGACGCGGACGATTTCCAGCACGTCCTCCAGGGTTACCGGCTCGAAGTACAGGCGATCGGAGGTGTCGTAGTCGGTGGAGACGGTTTCCGGGTTGCAGTTGACCATGATGGTCTCGTAACCGTCTTCACGCATTGCCAGCGCCGCGTGTACACAGCAGTAGTCGAACTCGATGCCCTGGCCGATACGGTTGGGGCCACCGCCGAGGATCATGATCTTGTCGCGACCACTCGGATTCGCCTCGCACTCTTCCTCGTAGGTCGAGTACATGTAGGCGGTATCGGTGGCGAACTCGGCGGCGCAGGTATCCACACGCTTGTATACCGGCAGCACTTTCAGTTTATGGCGATGGCTGCGCAGGTTCTTCTCGGTCACGCCGAGCAGCTTGGCCAGACGCGCGTCGGAGAAGCCCTTGCGCTTGAGTTTGCGCATCAGCTCGTAGTCAATACCGGACAAACCAAGGGTCTTAACCTTTTCCTCATCCTTGATCAGATCTTCGATCTGCACCAGGAACCACTCGTCGATGCGAGTCAGGTCAAACACCTCGGCGACGCTCTTGCCAGCGCGGAAGGCGTCAGCTACATACCAGATACGCTCGGCGCCCGGCACGGTCAGCTCGCGGCGCAGGGTGCTCTCCGCTTCCGGATCGTTGAGGTCGAGCTTCGGATCAAAGCCGGCAACGCCCACTTCCAGACCGCGCAGGGCTTTCTGCACCGATTCCTGGAAAGTACGGCCGATAGCCATGACTTCGCCCACAGACTTCATCTGGGTGGTCAGGCGGGCATCGGCCTTGGGGAACTTCTCGAAGGCAAAGCGCGGAACCTTGGTCACCACGTAGTCGATGGACGGCTCGAAGGACGCCGGGGTGCGACCGCCGGTGATGTCGTTCTGCAGCTCGTCAAGGGTGTAACCGACAGCCAGCTTGGCGGCGATCTTGGCGATCGGGAAGCCGGTGGCCTTGGAGGCCAGTGCCGAGGAACGCGACACCCGCGGGTTCATCTCGATGACCACCATGCGCCCGGTGTTCGGGCAGATGCCGAACTGCACGTTGGAGCCACCGGTCTCCACGCCGATCTCACGCAGCACCGCCAGCGAGGCGTTGCGCATGATCTGGTATTCCTTGTCGGTCAGCGTCTGCGCCGGGGCGACGGTGATCGAGTCGCCGGTGTGCACGCCCATCGGGTCGAAGTTCTCGATGGAGCAGACGATGATGCAGTTGTCCTTCTTGTCGCGGACCACCTCCATCTCGTATTCCTTCCAGCCGATCAGCGATTCGTCGATCAGCAGCTCGTTGGTCGGCGACAGGTCCAGACCACGGGCGCAGATTTCTTCGAACTCTTCACGGTTGTAGGCGATGCCGCCACCGGTGCCGCCCATGGTGAAGGACGGACGGATGATGCAGGGGAAACCTACCTGCTCCAGTACACCGTAGGCCTCTTCCATGCTGTGGGCGATACCCGAGCGCGGGCAGGCCAGGCCGATCGATTTCATCGCCTTGTCGAAGCGCGAACGGTCTTCAGCCTTGTCGATGGTGTCGGCGTTGGCGCCGATCATCTCGACACCGAACTTCTCCAGCACGCCGTGGCGCTCCAGATCCAACGCGCAGTTCAGTGCGGTCTGGCCACCCATGGTCGGCAGCAGGGCGTCCGGGCGTTCCTTCTCGATGATCTTGGCCACGGTGGCCCACTTGATCGGTTCGATGTAGGTGGCGTCGGCCATGGCCGGGTCGGTCATGATGGTGGCCGGGTTGGAGTTCACCAGGATGACGCGGAAGCCTTCTTCCTTGAGAGCCTTGCACGCCTGCGCGCCGGAGTAGTCGAACTCGCAGGCCTGGCCGATGACGATGGGGCCGGCGCCGAGGATCAGGATGCTTTTGATGTCTGTACGTTTTGGCATGTTTCTTACTCGAATCCTTGGGTCAGTCGGCAGGGCTTAGCGGCGCTTGGCCATGGCTTCGATGAAGCGGTCGAACAGCGGGGCCACGTCGTGCGGACCAGGGCTGGCTTCTGGGTGCCCCTGGAAGCTGAAGGCCACCTTGTCGGTGCGCTCGATGCCCTGCAGGGTGCCATCGAACAGCGACTTGTGGGTGGCGCGCAGGTTAGCCGGCAGGCTCGCCTCATCCACGGCGAAACCGTGGTTCTGGCTGGTGATCATCACCACGCCGGAATCCAGATCCTGCACCGGGTGGTTGGCACCGTGGTGACCGGTTTCCATCTTCACGGTCTTGGCGCCGGAGGCCAGGGCCAGCAGCTGGTGGCCGAGGCAGATGCCGAATACCGGAATTTCGGTCTGCAGCACTTCCTGGATGGCGGCGATAGCGTAGTCGCATGGCTCGGGGTCGCCAGGGCCATTGGAGAGGAACACGCCGTCCGGATTCAGCGCCAGCACTTGACTGGCCGGGGTTTTGGCCGGCACCACGGTCAGGCGGCACCCGCGAGCGACCAGCATGCGCAGGATGTTGACCTTCACGCCGTAGTCGTAAGCGACCACGTGGTAAGGCAGCTCACCGGCAGGGATTTCCGGGTGGCTATCGCTTTCCAGGCTCCACACGCTGGAGCGCCACTCATAGGTCTCGCTGCAGGTCACTTCCTTGGCCAGGTCCATGCCCTTCAGGCCCGGGAAGCTGCGCGCCAGCTCCAGCGCCTTTTCTTCGGTGGCGTCATCGCCAGCCAGGATGCAGCCATTCTGCGCACCTTTTTCGCGCAGGATGCGGGTCAGGCGACGGGTATCAATGCCGGCGATGGCAACGGTACCGTTTGCCTTCAGGTACTCATCCAGCGGCTGCTTGTCGCGCCAGTTGCTGGAGATCAGCGGCAGGTCGCGAATGATCAGGCCGGCCGCCCACACGCGATTGGACTCGGCATCTTCCGGCGTGGTGCCGGTATTGCCGATGTGCGGGTAGGTCAGGGTAACGATCTGCTGGGCATAGGAAGGATCGGTGAGGATTTCCTGATAGCCGGTCATGGCGGTGTTGAACACCACCTCACCAATGGTATGGCCATCGGCACCAATGGCTTCGCCGCGAAAAATGCTGCCGTCGGCGAGTGCGAGTATGGCTGGCTTAGTCAAGAAGACCTCCCTTAGATCTGCTGCTTGCTCAAACGCAGGTTGTAAAAAAGCGGGATGACGTATTGACCGTCACCCCGCTTCTTTATCTGATTCATTCTGCGTAACTTTTAGTGGACACACTAAAGCGGGAAGCTTACAGGAAAGTCCCTTTTCGGTCCACCGTTTGCATGGACCGAAAAGGCATTCAGTTCAGCCCCAGCACGTCCTGCATGTCATAAAGCCCCGCAGGCTGCGCCTGCAACCAAAGCGCGGCACGCACCGCACCCTTGGCGAAGGTCATGCGACTGGAGGCTTTGTGAGTGATTTCCACGCGCTCGCCATCAGCGGCGAACAGCACGGTGTGATCCCCCACCACGTCGCCGGCACGCACGGTGGCGAAGCCGATGGTCTCGCGCTCGCGCGCACCGGTCTGGCCTTCGCGACCGTAGACCGCCACCTTCTGCAGGTCACGCCCCAGCGCATTGGCCACCACCTCACCCATACGCAGCGCAGTACCGGATGGCGCATCGACCTTGTGCCGGTGATGCGCTTCGATGATTTCGATATCGACCTCATCGGCCAGCACACGCGCCGCGGTATCCAGCAGCTTCAGACAGAGATTGACCCCGACGCTGTAGTTGGCGGCAAACACGATCGGAATCTGCTTGGCCGCCTCTGACAGCAACTGCTTTTCCTCCGGCGAGAAGCCGGTGGTGCCGATGACCATGGCTTTGCCCGCCTGACGGCAGACCTCCAGATTCTTCAAGGTCACCGAGGGATGCGTGAAGTCAATCAGCACATCGAACTGATCCAGCGCAGCACTCAGATCACCGACCAACGTGACGCCGATCTTGCCCAGTGCCGCCAGCTCACCCGCATCGGCACCGATCAAGCTGCTGTCCGGACGATCGATGGCCGCGGTCAGCTCTGCGCCTTGCGCCTGACCAACGGCCTCGATGAGGATCTTGCCCATGCGCCCGGCGGCGCCCATCACTGCAATACGTCGCATTATCTGTGCCCTCAGTGCCGGCCCACGAGCGCGCGGGCCAGAGCCTGTTCTTGATCACACCCGGCCGACACCCGCTCGGGATGCCGGCTGGCGCTTAGATATCGCCGAAGAAACGCTTCATGCCGTCAAACCAGCCGCTGGCCTTGGGCGAGTGGGAACTGTCGCCTTCCAGCGACTTGCGGAAGTCTTCAAGCAGTTCACGCTGGCGCTTGTTCAGGTTGACCGGCGTTTCCACCGCCACGCGACACATCAGATCGCCCGCACCACCACCTCGCACCGGGGCCACGCCCTTACCGCGCAGGCGGAACAGCTTGCCGGTCTGGGTGCCTTCCGGAATCTTCAGTTTGACCCGGCCATCCAGGGTCGGCACTTCCAGCTCGCCGCCCAGCGCCGCATCGGCGAAGCTGATCGGCACCTCGCAGTACAGGTGCTTGCCGTCACGCTGGAAGATCGCGTGCTCGCGCACGTTGACCACCACATACAGGTCACCCGCCGGCCCGCCATGGGAGCCGGCCTCACCCTCGCCGGACAGGCGAATGCGATCGCCGGTATCGACGCCTGCCGGCACCTTGACCGACAGCGTCTTACTCTCTTCCACACGACCCTGACCGTGACAGCTGCCGCAGGGGTCACTGATCATCTTGCCGCTGCCATGGCAGCGCGGGCAGGTCTGCTGCACCGAGAAGAAGCCCTGCTGCATGCGCACCTGGCCGATGCCACCACAGGTGGTACAGGTCACCGGACTGGTGCCCTTCTTCGCACCCGAGCCATCGCAGGTCTTGCAGCCCACCAGGGTCGGCACGCGAATGGTCACCGTGGTGCCACGCACCGCCTCTTCCAGATCCAGCTCCAGGGTGTAGCGCAGGTCGCTGCCGCGCTGAGCACCGCCACGCGAGCCGCCGCGACCACCGCCCCCAAAGAAGTCACTGAACACATCGCCGAAGATGTCGGAGAAGTTGGCACCACCAAAGCCCGCGCCGCCGCCACCGCCCATCTGCGGATCGACGCCGGCATGACCGTACTGGTCATAGGCCGAACGCTTGCCTGCGTCGGACAGAATCTCGTAAGCCTCGTTGGCTTCCTTGAATTTCTCTTCCGCCGCCTTGTCGTCCGGATTGCGGTCCGGGTGGTACTTCATCGCCAGGCGACGGTAAGCCTTTTTCAGCTCCGCTTCGCTGGCGCCGCGCTCCACACCGAGCACTTCGTAATAGTCACGTTTGGCCATAAATCCTCAACACCTCAATTTGGTCGCTCCAGACACGCCAACGCGGGAGCAAGCCCCCGCGTGGTCGAGCGGCCGACCGAATGACGCCGGCCGGCAGAACACAGCAAGCCCCAGGACTTACTTGTTGTCCTTGACCTCTTCGAACTCGGCGTCGACCACGTCGTCAGCGGCATCCTTGGCAGCCTCGGCGCCCTGGGCTTCGGCGCCCGGCTGCGGCTGCTCGGCGTACATCTTCTGCGCCAGCGGCGTGGTGGCCTCGGACAGCGCGTTGATCTTGGCTTCGATCTCAGCCTTGTCGTCGCCCTTGAGCGCGGTTTCCAGATCGCCGATGGCTTTCTCGATCGCCGCCTTCTCCTCGGCAGTAGCCTTATCGCCCGCCTCAGTGATCATCTTGCGAGTGGCGTGGACCAGACCGTCGCCCTGGTTGCGCACGGCAGCCAGCTCTTCGAACTTGCGGTCTTCCTCGGCGTTGGCCTCGGCGTCACGCACCATACGCTCGATTTCTTCATCAGACAGACCAGAGTTGGCCTTGATCACGATGGACTGCTGCTTGCCGGTGGCCTTGTCCTTGGCGGACACGTGCAGGATGCCGTTGGCGTCGATGTCGAAGGTCACCTCGATCTGCGGCACACCACGCGGAGCCGGCGGGATCTCGGCCAAGTCGAACTTGCCCAGCGACTTGTTCTGCACGGCCTGCTTGCGCTCGCCCTGCAGCACGTGAATGGTCACGGCGCTCTGGTTATCGTCTGCAGTGGAGAACACCTGCGACTTCTTGGTCGGGATGGTGGTGTTCTTCTCGATCAGCGCGGTCATCACACCGCCCATGGTTTCGATACCCAGGGTCAGCGGGGACACGTCGAGCAGCAGCACGTCTTTCACGTCACCTGCCAACACCGCACCCTGGATCGCAGCACCCATGGCCACGGCTTCGTCCGGATTGACGTCCTTGCGCGCTTCCTTGCCGAAGAAGTCAGCAACAGCTTTCTGCACCAGCGGCATGCGGGTCTGACCACCGACCAGAATCACGTCGTTGATCGAACCGACGTCGATACCGGCGTCTTTGAGCGCGATACGGCACGGCTCGATGGTGCGCTGCACCAGGTCTTCAACCAGGGCTTCGAGCTTGGAACGGGAGATCTTCACGTTCAGGTGCTTCGGACCACTGGCGTCGGCAGTGATGTACGGCAGGTTGACGTCGGTCGACTGGCTGGAGGACAGCTCGATCTTGGCTTTCTCGGCGGCTTCCTTCAGGCGCTGCATGGCCAGCGGGTCACCCTTGAGGTTCATGCCGGTTTCTTTCTTGAACTCGTCGACGAGGTAGTCAATCAGACGGATGTCGAAGTCTTCACCGCCGAGGAAGGTGTCGCCGTTGGTGGCCAGCACTTCGAACTGGTGCTCGCCGTCAACTTCGGCAATCTCGATCACCGACACGTCGAAAGTGCCGCCACCCAGGTCATAGACGATCACGGTGTGGTCGCCCTTGGCCTTGTCCATGCCATAAGCCAGTGCGGCAGCAGTCGGCTCGTTGATGATGCGCTTGACGTCCAGACCGGCGATCCGGCCGGCGTCCTTGGTGGCCTGACGCTGGCTGTCGTTGAAGTAGGCCGGAACGGTGATCACCGCCTCGGTCACCGGCTCGCCCAGGTAGTCCTCGGCGGTCTTCTTCATCTTCTTCAGAACTTCGGCGCTGATCTGCGGCGGGGCCATTTTCTGGCCGTTGACCTCCACCCAGGCGTCACCGTTGTCGGCCTTGGCAATCTTGTACGGCACCATCTGAATATCTTTCTGTACCACGTCTTCTTCGAAGCGACGACCGATCAGACGCTTCACCGCGTACAGAGTGTTGTGCGGATTGGTCACTGCCTGACGCTTGGCCGACTGGCCAACCAGGATTTCGCCATCATTGGCGTAGGCGATGATGGACGGGGTGGTACGAGCGCCTTCGGCGTTCTCGATGACCTTGACGTTGCCGTTTTCCAGAATGGAGACGCAGGAGTTGGTGGTCCCCAGGTCGATACCGATGATTTTGCCCATGTTCAATCTCTCCGAAACTTGTCTTTAACCTTGAGTCCGCCGCGGTTTATTCACGCGGCGTCAGCTACTGAATCGCTTGCACTGTAGATGGGGGCGTTACCGACGATTTCAAGCCTGCTCGTCGATGGACGGTGGCGGCGTGGTCGGCGCCTTACTGACCACGACCATGGCCGGGCGCAGCAGACGGCCATTGAGCAGGTAGCCCTTCTGGAACACCTTGAGCACGGTGTTCGGCTCGGCATGAATGCTTTCTTCCATCGCCATGGCCTGGTGATGCTCCGGATTGAACGGCGCGCCGTGCGGATCGACCGCCTCCAACTGGTAACGCTTGAGAGTGTCGATGAACAGCTTGAGGGTCAGCTCCATGCCTTCACGCATCGCCTTGCTCGCCTCATCGGCCGCACTGGTCAGCTCCAGGCCACGCTCCAGGCTGTCGACCACCGGCAGCAAGTCATTGGCGAACTTTTCCAAGGCAAACTTGTGCGCCTTCTCCACATCCTGCTCTGCGCGACGGCGCACGTTCTGCAGGTCGGCAGCCATGCGCAGGGACTGATCCTGAGCGGCAGCCAACTGCTCTTCGAGGCTCTGCACACGAGCGCCCAGATCGGTCTCGGCGTTCGCCTCAGGGGCCAGGTTGTCTTCGGCTTGCGCCGTGTCCAGGGTCTGTTCGTCTGCCATTGGGTCCTCCTGTGAATGCGACAGCGGGTCATGGCCCGCGCTTCTGGCCTCCTATATGGGGCTCATCCGCAGGGTTTCAAGGGTTATTGCCGCCGACGAACAAAACACTGTATAAATACCCAGCACACACTTCTGGGAGCGCTTACCATGCTGGTGCACCTGTCGGTCAACAACTACGCCATCGTCGAACACCTGGATCTGGAATTGCAGCGCGGCATGAGCGTGATCACCGGCGAAACCGGCGCCGGCAAGTCAATCATGCTCGACGCCCTCGGCCTGGCCCTGGGTGACCGCGCCGATAGTGGCGTGGTGCGCCCGGGCGCGGACAAGGCCGACATTCTCGCCAGCTTCGACCTGAGCGACATCGACGAGGCGCGCACCTGGCTCGCCGAGCGCGACCTGGACAACGACGGCCCGTGCATTCTGCGCCGCGTCATCACCAGCGAAGGCCGCTCGCGCGGCTATATCAACGGTACGCCCTGCCCACTGGGCGACCTCAAGGCTCTCGGCGAGCTGCTGATCGACATCCACAGCCAGCACGAGCATCAATCGCTGCTCAAACCCGACACTCATCGCCGCCTGCTCGACGAGTACGCCGGTAGCCAGGAACTGGCGCGCCAGGTGCAACTGGCCGCCCAGCGCTGGCGCCAGACCCGCCAGGAGCTGCAGCGCCTGTCTTCCAGCGGTGATGAACAACGCGCTCGCCACCAACTGCTCAGCTATCAGCTGGAAGAGCTGGACAACCTCGCCCTGGGCGACAACGAGCTGGAACAATTGGAGCAGGAACACAAGACCCTGAGCAGCGCCGAACAACTGCTCGGCGCCTGTCGCCAGGTGCTCGACCTGTGCAGCGAAAGTGATGCAGGCAATGTGCTCTCAGCCCTCACCGCCAGCCTCAATCGCCTCACAGCCTTCAACAACCAGCCAGGCGCCTTGAGCGAAGCCACCAGCCTGCTGGCCAGCGCACAGATCCAGGTCGAGGAGGCAGTCGGCGAACTCAATCGTTTCATCGATCACTTCGACGCTGATCCGCAGCGTCAGCAATGGCTGGAAGAACGCCTCGACGCCATCTACAGCCTGGCGCGCAAACATCGCGTACAACCCTTCGAGCTGACTGAACTGCAGCAGCGTCTACTGGAGGAACTGGAAAGCCTGAATGCCGACGACGAGGCCGTGGAGCGGCTCGGCGAGGAGCTGGCCTCCTACGCTCGCCACTACCAGGAAAAGGCCAGCGAGCTGAGCGCCCTGCGCCAGCAGGCAGCGAACCGTCTGGCCGATGCCGTGCAGGTTGAGATGCAGACCCTGGGCATGCCCGGCGGCCGTTTCAGCATCGAACTGCAGGCAGCAGACAGCGAAGAGCCGCAACCCCATGGCCTGGAACAGGTGGAGTTCCTGGTCAGCGCCAACCCCGGCCAACCGCTGAAATCCCTGGCCAAGGTAGCCTCGGGTGGCGAGCTGTCACGCATCAGCCTGGCCATCCAGGTGATTACCGCACAGACCTCGCGGGTGCCGACTCTGGTGTTCGACGAAGTCGACGTCGGCATCGGCGGGCCGACTGCGGAAGTGGTCGGCCAGCTACTGCGTCGTCTCGGCGAGCGTGGCCAGGTACTGACCGTCACCCACCTGCCGCAGGTGGCGGCCCAGGGGCACAACCACCTGTTCGTACACAAGCAGCGCGGTAGCAGCGAAACCCGCACCGCCGTGGCCAGCCTGGATACCGCCCAGCGCGTCGAGGAAGTGGCGCGCATGCTGGGTGGCGTCGACCTCACCGAGGAGTCGCTGCAACACGCGCGCAAGATGGTCACCAGCGCTCAGGCTTGAAGCCAGGGCCAATAAAAAAGGCGCCTTTCAAGGCGCCTTTTTTGCCAGGTAATCCGCGCTTATTTCTTCTTGCGCACGTAGAGCACCAGATTGTGATCGACCAGCTCGTAGCCGTGCTGCTTGACGATGTCCTTCTGCAGCTTCTCGATCTCCGGATCGAAGAACTCGATCACCTCGCCGCTATCCACGCAAACCATATGGTCGTGGTGGCCGCCGTCGGCCAGCTCAAAGACGGCGTGACCGCCATCGAAATTGTGCCGCTCGACCAGGCCAGCTGCCTCGAACTGGGTCAGTACACGGTAGACGGTGGCCAGCCCCACGTCCTCACCCGCCTCCATCAAGGCCTTGTAGACATCTTCAGCACTCATGTGACGCTGGCCGGATACGGCCGAATCGAGCATCTGGAGAATTTTCACGCGCGGCAGAGTGACCTTGAGGCCGGCTTTGCGCAGTTCGTTGTTTTCAACCATGGTCAGCTTTCTCGTGGCTGCTGCTTTCGCAGCTCCCGTTTATACGGGTATGATCGGGGTTTATTTGCCCAGCCAAGATAGTGGAAGTCACCCACCGATGCAAAACACCAAGCTCCTGCTGCCCAGCCTCACTCTCGTGGGTCTGCTCGCACTCGCCGGCTGTTCGTTTCCCGGGGTTTACAAAATCGACATCCAGCAGGGCAATGTCGTAACGCAAGACATGATAGACCAGCTGAAGCCCGGAATGACCCAGAGTCAGGTGCGCTTCATCATGGGCAACCCGCTGATTACCGACACCTTCCACGCCAAGCGCTGGGACTACCTGTACAGCACCCAGCCAGGCGGACGTCAGCGCTATCAGGAACGTATCGCGCTGATGTTCGACAGCAATGATCAGCTGATCGGCCTGGCCGGCGACTTCATGCCAGGCGTGAGCCGCGACCAGGAAATCCTCGGCGAAGATACCGGCAGCGCAGTCACCGCACCGCAGGTGCAGGAAGTGGAAGAACCGGCCAAGCCAGGCTCGCTGCTGGAACAGATTCAGCAGGAAGTCGACGCCGCAGAGCCTGTAGCCGTACCGATTCCAGAGCCGCTGGATCCACAGCCCCAGTAAAAGATGCACAAAAAACCCGGCCAACGCCGGGTTTTTCATTTACGGCTAACGCTCACTCATCTGCCTTGGCCTGCGCCGCCCTCGCGGCACGCTGCTTGCGCACTTCCTTGGGATCGGCAATCAACGGGCGGTAGATCTCAACCCGCTCCCCCTCCTCCAATACACGCTCATCCGGTTTGGCCACGGCCTTGCCGAAAATACCCAACGGCGCCGTGTGCAGGTCCAAACCGGGAAAATGTGCATCCAGCCCGGAGCGCAGGGCCGCCTCTCGCACCGTGGTACCCACCGGCACACTGAGACTCAGCAACTTTTGCTTGTCAGCGAGAGCGTAAACCACCTCGATGACGATATTGGCTTTATCCATAGAGTTGCTTGGCTCTCTGGCAAAAGGCATCAACCATGGTATTCGCCGCCTGGGTGAACAGCGGACCGAGCGTCGCCCGCACCAACGAGCCCGCGTAATCGAACGTCAGATCGAGACTGATCTTGCAGGCCTTGTCGCCCAGAGCTTTGAACTCCCAGACGCCCTGCAACTGACTGAAGGGCCCCTCTTCCAACTGCATCTCGATGCTCTGTCCGGGTAACAGCTGATTGCGCGTCACAAACCGCTGGCTGATATTGCCCTTGGCCACCGTCAGACTGGCACGCATATGCGCTTCGCTCACCTCCAGCACCTCGGAAGCCGCGCACCAGGGCAGAAACTGCGGGTAGCTGGCCACATCGTTGACCAGATCATAGAGAGCCTGCGCCGGATAGGGCAGCAGCGCCGAGCGTTGAATTCGCGTGCTCATCAGCCTTCATTTCCACAACTGCAGCGCCGCCCAGGCAGGCGCAAATAAGCGCGCATTGTGCGGAATTCGACCTGCCCCCTCAAGCGCAGCTGTCGCCAGCGCCGTGGCGACTCCCTATAATGCGCGCCCTATGGCCAAACAGAAGAAACATCCCTCCGGGACCATCGCGCTGAATAAAAAGGCGCTGCACGACTATTTCATCGAGCACAAGTTCGAGGCTGGCCTCGTCCTGGCTGGCTGGGAAGTGAAAAGCCTGCGCGCCGGCAAGGCGCAGCTGGTCGACAGCTACATCCTGCTCAAGGATGACGAAGCCTGGCTGATGGGCTGTCATATCACCCCGCTGACCACCGCCAGCACCCATGTGATCGCCGACCCGACCCGCACCCGCAAGCTGCTGCTGAACAAGCGCGAGCTGGACAAGCTGTTCGGCTCCGTACAGCAAAAGGGCTACACCTGCGTGGCGCTGTCGATCTACTGGAAGGCGCACCTGATCAAGTGCGAGATCGCCCTGGCCAAGGGCAAGAAGGACTTCGACAAACGCCACACCGAGAAGGAGCGTGACGCCGACCGCGAGGTTCAGCGCGCCATGCGTACCAAGGTCAAGGGCAGTCGCGACGACGATTGACAGCAAGGGCGCCAAGGCGCCCTTTCTTCTGCCTGGTCAGATGCCGCGGCGCTGGGCACGTGCCAGGCGTTTGACCTCCTGCTGCCCCTCTTCCAGCACCTCGCGCACATAATCGATATGCCGACTGGAGCGTTCGCGCGCCTCCTCAGCCCGGCCTTCGACAATGGCCTCGAACAACTCTCTATGCTGCTCGCGCAGACGCTCACGCGTCTCGCCACGCTGCAGATACATGCCGCCAATATTGGTCACCACGTTGTGCTTGAGCAGATCAAACAGACCACGGATGGTGTGCAGCAACACGGCGTTGTGGCTGGCCTCGGCAATTGCCAGATGGAAACGCGCATCCGCCGCCCCCTCCTCGGCGCGAGTCGCCTTGCTGCCCTCGGCGTAGCAGGCCTGCAAGGCGTCGTAGGCAGCGCGCAGACGCTGGTGATCGACCGGCGTAGCACGCTGCGCCGCATAGTAGGCGCAGGAGCCTTCCAGGGTATGGCGGAACTCCAGCAGGTCGCGCTGGGCATCGGGATTGTCTTCCAGCAGTTGCAGTAGCGGATCGCTGAAGGTCGAGCCCAGCTGTGCCGCCACATAGTTGCCGCCACCCTGCCGGCTGACCAACAGGCCGCGCGCCACCAACTTCTGGATCGCCTCACGCAGTGACGGCCGCGAGACGCCGAACTGCTCGGCCAACTGGCGCTCCGCCGGCAACCGTTCGCCCGCCTTGAGCGTGCCCTCGAGGATCATCGCCTCCAGTTGGCTGACGATATCGTCCGACAAGCGGCGCTGCCGCACCTGCCCCACTTCCATAACCCGCTCCACTGCCTATTACCCGGCGCCAGGCCGGTGTTTCCGGCAAGCCTATCCGCCACCCAGCAAGCCCAGCAAGCCGATGCCCTGCGACCAAAGTCGAAGGCGTGAAAATTGACAGGCGACAAGGCCGACTTTTACCCTGAGCCCGACACTTTGTAAATTGGTATTACCAATTAATCAAAGCGCGACCAACAAATCCAACAAGCGCCGAGGTATCTCCCATGTCCCATTCACTGCCGCGCCTGGCGCGCCACTGATCGGAGTCATCCCATGTCTTCCGGACTGCTCGCCCTGCTGGCGTTCTCGCCCATCCTACTCGCCGCCATCCTGCTGATCGGCCTGCGCTGGCCCGCCAAGCGCGCCATGCCGCTGGTCTACCTGCTCACTGCCGGCATTGCCCTGACGGTGTGGGACATGAGTTTCAACCGCGTACTCGCCTCGACCCTGCAGGGCCTGATCATCACCGGCGGTGTGCTGTGGATCATCTTCGGCGCCATCCTGCTGCTGAACACCCTCAAGCACTCCGGCGGCATCACCGCAATTCGTGCCGGCTTTACCACCATCAGCCCGGACCGGCGCATTCAGGCGCTGATCATCGCCTGGCTGTTCGGCTGCTTCATCGAAGGAGCCTCGGGCTTTGGCACACCGGCCGCCATCGCTGCTCCGCTGCTGGTCGCCATCGGCTTCCCGGCGCTGGCCGCGGTCATGCTCGGCATGATGGTGCAGAGCACCCCGGTGTCCTTCGGCGCGGTCGGCACGCCGATCATCGTCGGCGTCAACAGCGGCCTGGACAGCGCCGGTATCGGCAGCCAGCTCGCGGCCCACGGCTCCAGCTGGGAAGCCTACCTGCAGCTGATCACCAGTGAAGTGGCGATCATCCACGCCACCGTCGGCACCCTGATGCCGCTGCTGATGGTGCTGATGCTGACGCGCTTCTTCGGCCGCGAGAAAAGCTGGAAAGCCGGTTTCGAAGTGCTGCCCTTCGCCATCTTCGCTGGCCTGGCCTTTACCCTGCCCTACGCTGCCACCGGCGTGCTGCTTGGCCCGGAGTTCCCCTCCCTGCTCGGCGGCCTGATCGGTCTGGCCATCGTCACCACGGCGGCGCGCTTCGGCTTCCTGGTGCCGAAGAAGACCTGGGACTTTGCCCCGGCCAGCGAGTGGCCGAGCGAGTGGCTGGGTAGCGTGGAAATGAAGCTGGACAGCCTCACCGCCCACCCGATGAGCACCCTGCGTGCCTGGCTGCCCTACGTAATGGTTGGCGCCCTGCTGGTGATCAGCCGCGTATTCCCCGACATCGGCGCCGCGCTGAAGTCGGTGGTGCTGGTGTTCCCGGACATCCTCGGCGAGGCCGGCATCAAGGCCGATTTCATGCCGCTGTACCTGCCGGGTGGCATTCTGGTCGCCGTGGTCATCGCCACCTTCTTCCTGCACGGCATGAAGGCCCGCGAGATGGTTGCCGCCGTCAAGGAGTCCTCCAGCGTGCTGCTCGGCGCCGGCTTCGTGTTGCTGTTCACCGTGCCGATGGTGCGCATCCTGATCAACTCCGGGGTCAACGCCGCCGAGCTGGCCAGCATGCCGATCAGCATGGCGCGCTACGTCGCCGACAGCGTCGGCAGCGTCTACCCGCTGCTGGCACCGAGCGTCGGTGCACTGGGCGCCTTCATCGCCGGCTCCAACACGGTAAGCAACATGATGCTCAGCCAGTTCCAGTTCGGCGTGGCGCACAACCTGGGCATCTCCACCGCGCTGATCGTCGCCGTACAGGCCATCGGCGCCGCCGCCGGCAATATGGTGGCGATCCACAACGTAGTGGCCGCCTCCGCCACGGTCGGCCTGCTCGGGCGCGAAGGCAGCACCCTGCGTAAGACGGTGTGGCCGACCCTGTACTACGTGCTCTTTACTGGAGTGATCGCTCTGCTGGCGATTCATGTCTTCGGTATCAGCGACCCACTGCAAGGGGTCTGAATAGCAGCCTGACCATGCCCTGCCCGCGCAGGGCATGGTCGTAACAGACTTCACGGAAATCTGCCCATGATCATCTCTGCCTCCACCGACTATCGAGCCGCCGCCCAGCGCAAGCTGCCGCCCTTCCTGTTCCACTACATCGATGGCGGCGCCTACGCCGAGCACACGCTGAAGCGCAACGTCGCCGACCTGGCCGACATCGCCCTGCGCCAGCGCGTACTGCGCAACATGGCCGAGCTGAGCCTAGAAACCGAGCTGTTCGGCGAGAAGCTGGCCATGCCGGTGGCCCTGGCGCCTGTCGGTCTGACCGGCATGTACGCGCGCCGCGGTGAAGTGCAGGCGGCCAAGGCGGCAGCGGCCAAGGGCATTCCCTTCACCCTGTCCACCGTCTCGGTCTGCCCGATCGAGGAAGTGGCGCCGGCCATCGACCGCCCGATGTGGTTCCAGCTGTATGTGCTGAAAGATCGCGGCTTCATGCGCAACGCCCTGGAGCGGGCCAAGGCCGCCGGCGTCACCACCCTGGTGTTCACCGTCGACATGCCAGTGCCCGGCGCCCGTTATCGCGACGCCCACTCCGGCATGAGCGGCCCCAACGCGCCGCTACGCCGCGTGCTGCAGGCCATGACTCACCCGGCCTGGGCCTGGGACGTCGGCCTGCTGGGCAAGCCGCACGACCTGGGCAATATCTCCACCTACCGTGGCAACCCCACCGGTCTGGCCGACTACATCGGCTGGCTGGGCGCCAACTTCGACCCGTCCATCTCCTGGAAAGACCTGGAGTGGATTCGCGAATTCTGGGACGGCCCGATGGTGATCAAGGGCATCCTCGACCCGGAAGATGCCCGCGACGCAGTGACCTTCGGCGCCGACGGCATCGTGGTGTCCAACCACGGCGGCCGCCAGCTCGACGGCGTGCTGTCCAGCGCCCGCGCCCTGCCGGCGATTGCCGACGCGGTGAAGGGTGACCTGAAGATCCTGGTCGACTCCGGCATCCGCACCGGTCTCGACGTGGTGCGCATGCTCGCCCTCGGCGCCGACTGCGTCATGCTCGGCCGCGCCTTCGTCTACGCCCTGGCCGCCGCCGGCGGTGCCGGCGTGAGCAACCTGCTGGAGCTGTTCGACAAGGAAATGCGCGTCGCCATGACCCTGACCGGCGCCAAATCCATCAGCGAAATCAGCCGCGATTCGCTGGTCAAGGAGTTCTGAGTATGACCGCTGTCAGCCGCGAAACCCTGCTCGCCCAACTGCACGACGCCGTGGGCGCCGACCACGTCCTCACCGACGAGCAGAGCACCCGGCGCTTCCGCAAGGGCCATCGCTGTGGCGAAGGCGGCGTGCTGGCCGTGGTTCGCCCCGGCACCCTGCTGGAACAGTGGCGCGTGCTGCAGGCCGCCGTGGCGGCTGACCGCATCGTCATCATGCAGGCGGCCAACACCGGCCTGACCGGTGGTTCGACCCCGGACGGCGACGACTATGACCGCGAGATCGTGCTGGTCAGCACCCTGCGCATCACCGGCGTTCAGCTGATCAACGATGGCCAGCAGGTGGTCTGCCTGCCCGGCGCCACCCTCGACCGCCTGGAGCAGGCCCTGGCCCCGCTGGGCCGCGAGCCCCATTCAGTTATCGGCTCATCCTGCATTGGCGCCTCGGTGCTCGGCGGGGTGTGCAACAACTCCGGCGGCGCCCTGGTACGCCGCGGCCCTGCCTACACCGAGCTGGCGCTGTACGCGCAGGTCAAGGCCGACGGCTCGCTGGAGCTAGTCAACCACCTCGGCATCGAGCTGGGTAACAGCCCCGAGGAAATCCTCACCCGCCTGCAAAAGGGCGATTACAGCCCGCAGCAGATTCGCAACGACGATATCGGCAAGGCCTCGGACGAGCGCTACGGCGAGCACGTGCGCGATGTCGACGCCGACACCCCGGCGCGCTTCAACGCCGACCCTTCGCGCCTGTTCGAGGCCTCCGGCTCAGCCGGCAAGCTGTGCCTGTTCGCCGTGCGCCTGGACACCTACGCCAAAGAAGCCAGCTCGGTGTTCTATATCGGCAGCAACGACCCGCACGATCTCACCGAAGTACGTCGCCACCTGCTCGCCCATCTACCGCGCCTGCCGATCGCCGGCGAGTATATCCACCGTACGGCCTTCGACATCGGCGAAAAATACGGCAAGGACACCTTCCTGCTGATCGACACCTTCGGCACGGCCAAGGTGCCCGCCGCCTTCGCCATGAAGAGCCGGGTCGACGGTTTCTTCGAGCGCCTCGGCCTGCGCGGCGTGACCGACCGGATACTGCAGCCCCTGATGAACCTGCTGCCCAGCCATCTGCCCAAGCGCATGCGCGACTACCGCGACCGCTACGAGCATCACCTGCTGGTGCGGGTTTCCGATGACACCAAGGAGGCGACCCGCGCCTTCCTCGCCGACTACTTCGGCCAGCACAGCAGCGGCGCCTTCTTCGAGTGTGATGCCGAGGAAGGACGCAAGGCCTTCCTGCACCGTTTCGCCATCGCCGGCGCGGCGATTCGTTATCGCGAGGTGCACCAAAGCAGCGTGGAAGATATCGTGCCGCTGGACATCGCCCTGCGCCGCAACGACCGCGACTGGGTGGAGGTGCTACCGACCGAGATGGAGGAGCAGATCCTCCACAAGCTCTACTACGGGCACTTCTTCTGCCACGTGTTCCACCAGGACTACATCATCAGGAAGGGGGTCGACCCGCTGGCCATGGAACACCGCATGTGGGCCCTGCTCGACGAGCGCCGCGCCGAATACCCGGCCGAGCACAATGTCGGCCACCTCTACGTGGCCAAGCCCGCGCTGGCCGGCTTCTACCGCGAGCTGGACCCGAGCAACACGCTCAACCCCGGCATCGGCCATACCTCGAAGAAGAAGCACTGGGCAGACTGCTGCGACGGGCACTGAATCGATAGTCGGCTCGCTCGTCAGGCTGACCGACTCCCTGCGCCGGGCTTTCTATACTCAAACCTCCAGCCCTGCTCAGGAGGTGCACCATGCGTCGGATATCCCAACTGCTCGCGCTCGGCCTGCTCGGCGCCGGCCTGTTCAGCGGCAATCTCTGGGCCATGCACTGCCCACAGGATATGGCCCAGATCGATCAATTGCTCAAGAGCGATCCGCCAGCCGACCCAGAAGTTCTGGCCGAAGTACAGCGCCTGCGCGCAGAGGGCGAGGAGCTGCACAAAGCCGGCGACCACAGCGAGTCGGTCAAGGTGCTCAATGAGGCGCTAAATTTGCTGCAAGCCAGCGAATAAGAACTGGGACGCCACTGCGAGCCCCTAAGCCTTATGCCCCAGCAACGACAGCGCCATGCTGCGCAGTTGCTGCAGATCCACAGGCTTCAGCAGGCTGGCCGCAGCGCCCATGGCACGGGCCTCGGCCAAAAGCTCCTCGTCCGCTGCGGCACTGACCACCAGCACAGGCACATCAGCGAGGTGCGGCTTGCTGCGCATCAACTCCAGCACTTCCAGGCCACTGCCATCGGGCAGGTCAATATCCAGCAATACCAGCGCTGGCGTCAGCTCTGCCAGGTACAGCATGGCTCGGCGCACTGAAGGCACGCCCTCGACTCGCGCAATGTCGCGCAAACCTTCCTGAAGCACACGCATGCAGGCAGGGTGATCCTCCACGCACAGCACCGGAAGCAACGCCTCCGGCGATCGCTGCATCTGTTGCGCGGCAGCTTCAGCTACCGCTTCTGGCTCCGCGGCACTGGGCAACTCGATCCAGAAACGGCTGCCCAAACCCACATCACTGGCAAAGCCCATCTCCCCGCCCATCAACTCCGCCAGTTCGCGGCACAGCACCAAACCGATACCCGTACCAGGAATATTCGAGTTTTCCCGCCCCAGCCGCTGGAAGGGCTGGAACAGACTCTGCTGCTGCTCTGCGGTCAATCCCGAACCACTGTCCTCGACCCATAGCCGCACACCGCCGGGGCGCACCTCGTACCCCATGCGAATCAGCCCTTGCGGACTGTTGTACTTGATGGCGTTGGACAGCAGATTGAGCATCACCTGACGTAAGCGCCGCGGATCAGCCAGCACGAACAGCGGAGCACTGGCTTCATCCTGTACCTGTAATTGCAGGCACCGCTGTTGCACCTCGGGCTGCACCAACTCGGCACACCCCCGAAGCAGGGGGCCGATATCGATGGCCTGCAGTTGCAACTGCTGCTGGCGACTCTCAATGCTGGAGAGGTCGAGAATATCGTCGACCAGCGACGTCAGGTGCCGGCTGGCCACGACAATTTCACGGGCGTACTCGGCCTCCTGCTCACGTCCGGCCTGGTCCTGTGCCTCAAGCTCGATCAACTGGGCAAAACCGTGGATAGCGTTGAGCGGCGTGCGCAACTCATGACTCATGCTCGAGAGGAAACGGCTCTTCGCCTGACTGGCCGCCTGCGCCTCCAGGCTCGCCCGGCGCAGCTCATCCTGCACCTGCTTGAGCCGGGAGATGTCCACATGAGTGCCGGCCGCGCGCACGGCGCGCCCTTCGCGATCACGCTCGATGACCTTGCCGCGACTGAGCAGCCAGCTGTAATGCCCCTGAGCATCGGCATAGCGATACTCAGCCTCGAAGAAATCCACCTGGCTTTCTTCAGCCATGCTCAGGCGCAGATGACGCACGCGCGGCAGATCATCGGGATGTACGCGCTGGTTGAACTCGGCGAACGGCAGATTACTGTCACGCAAACCAAAACGCCGAACGAAACGTTCGCTGATACGAATGCTCAAGCTCGCCGCATCGACTTCCCAGAGGCTCTCGGTGGTGCTCTCCAGCACCAACTCCAGAGTACGCTGCACCGACTCTCGGCCCTGCTCGCTGAGTTGCAGCTGCTGCCCCGCGTGCTGCACTTCTTCCGCCATCTCCGCCAGCTCACGGATGTTGGTTGGCGGAGGTAGAGGCTGACGTTCGCCAGCCCCCAGGCTGCGCATCATTCCGACTATGCCGGTAATTGGCTCAGCCAGCTGATCGCTCAGACGCCGCGAACGCAGCCACATCCAGCTGCCGAACAGCAGGTAAAAGAACACCAGACCGGCAATCAGCAAATAACCAATGGCCTGGTACTGCTCAGCCAGGCCATTGGTTTCACGAAAGATATTCGCCTCATCCACGACCATCAGCAGGCGCCAGTGAGTTTGCGGCACCTCACTCCAGGCCATCAGCTGACTGCGCCCGCCAAGCTGCACCTCCTGCACGCCATGACGCTGCTCAGCCATGGAGGCCAGCAATGACTGCAGCCCCGGCTGACGATCCAGCTTGAAATCAGCCGGTTTCAGTACCTCGCGGCGCACCGCTTCGGCATAGGAGTAATCGGTCAGCTCGCGCAAACCGAAGTCGCGTTCGCCCGCCTCAGGCAACGCCATGATCTCGTTGTCACTGCCCACCAGCAGCGCATAACCCTGCCAGGGGACCTGCAGGTTACCGATCTTGCTGAGCATCTGGCCGACGGTCACATCTAGACCGACCACGCCCTCGAGCTTGTCGTCACGGTAAACCGGAGCAATAGCCGACAACATCCAGCCCAGGCCGGCCGGGTCGAGATAGACCTCGGTCCACACTGTCCCGCGGCTCGGGTTGTGCTTGGCGTCAGCCAGGTAATAGAAGTTGTACTGCGGGATGACCATGTCATGCGGGTACTGCTGCAGCACATCGAAATAGGGATAGATGCGGTTGTAGCTGTCCCAACTGTTGAAGTAGACCGCCGCCACTAGCGGATCGGCTTGCTGGAGCGAGCGCATCAGTGGATCGAGGCGCGACAGGCGCAGCGCCTTCTCCCGATCCTGCTGCTCGACGGGCGTACTAGCCGCATAAAAGGAAGCCGCTCGGCCATCATCACTGCGGCTGTAGAAAACGCCATCAGGGGTGCTGGCATGGCGCATGCGTTCGAGTTCGTCCGGCTGAAAGCGACGATCCTGCAAAGCCTCGGCGACCGCATCACGATAAATACCGACTTGAGCTTCGATGGCGCGCAACCGCTCATCGATCACCTGTCCCTCGCGGCGTACCGCTCGATCCAGATCCTGCAGCGCACTGCTCTGCAAATAGCCTATCTGCGTCTCACGGATGGACTCGTTGGTGTAGAGGTAGACACCGATCAGCACGGACTCCACCAGCACCAGGGGAATCAATGCACTCTGCAAAAAGGCTCGCCAGATCCAGCGACGCAAAGGCTTGAGCGATGCAAGCGGCATCCAGCGCTCCTCGAAATCCAATCTGAAGAGAATGGCACATGGCCTGAGATAGGCCAGCCATTGTACGGGCATTGTCGCGGTCGACGCAGGGGAACCTTTGCCGTAAACTCCGCCTCAAACCTCGCAAGAGCGTTCTGGGGCCGATTAGGATTCGACGCCGGTAGCAAAACTTGAGGGGCATGCCGAGTAGGTGACAGTTCTCGTAAATCCGCTGCCACAACTTCATAGTTGCCAACGACGACAACTACGCTCTGGCCGCCTAAGGGCGCCAGCAGACCCTAGGGGATGCCTGTAAACCCGAAGATTTGGTCTGTCAGATAGAACAGGATCGCCGCCAAGCTCGCTGCAGGTGTAACGGCTAAAACTTATGCAGCTCGCTCCAAGCACCCTGCCACTCGGGCGGCGCGGAGTTAACTCAGTAGAGATGGCTAAGCATGTAGAACCGATAGTGGAGAGCTGGCGGACGGGGGTTCAAATCCCCCCGGCTCCACCAAATGAGGCCTGAAACCCGTCTAAAACGCGGGTTTCAGGCACGATTTGATGGCACTGGATTTCACACAGTCCAACTGTGAATCCAAATAGGTACGCCATCATGTCCAAGCGTCAAAGCAAAACCGGTGTTCAGCACCTTGTCTATCAGGCCAAAACTGGCTTTCAGTTTTACTACACCTTCCCAAGCGATATCGGCTCCCAACCCCAGCTGCCTGCACAAATTCGCTGGTCGCTGGGCCACGACGAAGCCCTCGCACGCGACCTTGCCAAGCACCTGAATGCACGCATTCAGGATTTGCTGAAACGCCTCAGGATCCCATTCAAAGAGTTCAGCCCAGAATTCATTCTGAGCAACCTGGAGCTCTTACAGGCTGAAGTCAGGCGCTTTGTCGACACCTCGCTGAACATTTGGGGCCTGCGCCCATCACCCGCCAAGCTCGCAAACACCGACCTGAGCGCCGGCCATGCACGCCTTATGGAGGAATGCAAAGAGCATCCCGTACTCTTCTGCAACGAACCGGGAGGCGAGATCTACTTTGCCCTGCATCCAAGCGAAGCACTGCGCAAAGCCCTCAAATTCGGCTTTACCCGCTTCGATTGGCCCCTGGGCACTAATGACCCAGAAGTAGCCAATGCCGCCGCTGTTTACATCTACAGCGCCATCACCGTGCTGGAGACTACTCCAATGTCCCGGAATATTTTGAAGTCCGGGCATCCACTGATCACGATGCTCTCGTTCTACGAATACCTGTGCTTTGCCCGCCCAGACCAGGGCCGCAATCTGCTGCATATTCCAACCGGACTGCCACAGTCCGCGCACAGCGTGATGTTTCACCTCAGCCGGATTGCGAAAAAGGTCGACCACCTGGCCCTCTGCCAGAACTTTCAGACTCTTCAAGAGGAAAGCGGGCTCTATACCGTTTTGATACCCCTCGACGATCCGCGCCTTAAAGGGAGCCCCAATCGCCCGAAGAAGATGCGCATCGAGCTACTCACCAGCTCACCAATCCTTGCATCAATCCTGCTGCACTTCAGCCTGGTACAGATCGACAAGACTCTGCTGAGTTGCTTCATCGAAGCCCCGTCATCAGACGCCTATGAACGCGCCCGGCAGGAGATTCAGGATCTAATCCGGCGCATGCTTGGCCCAATTCCGCCTGCCGAACCAATGCCCTCGCTGCCGGACATGAACGCAGCAAACGACACAGCGACACCACCCCAAGATGCAGGTACCCAAGCGCTACTCAATGCACTGAGCAGCACCTTGCCACCCGAGCAGGGAGCCAAGCTGAAAGCACTGTTTGAGGTCCCCGCATCGAATGAATGCCTGATTCAACCTCCAACCACTAGCGAACCAACCCTCTATTTCGGCACCCTCATCCGCGAGTTCGAAGAGCGGCAAGTGCGCGAAGGAGCCTGGCAGAACCCGCGCACGCGCATCACCATGCATGCACGCTTGGAGGGACTAGCCGAACTGATCGGCGGTCATCGCCCAATCCAGACGCTGACCCGAGCAGACTTCAATGCACTGCGAGATCAGTTGCGCAGCTACCCCAAAAATCGCCACCGCCTGCGTGCCACCCGCTATCAACCCTTAAGCAAGATTATTCAGAGCGGCAAGTACGAGCCCATCAACGCGCGCACTGCGAAAAAGTTTTTCGAGCTAGCCCGCGCCCTCATCCGCTACGCTCACGATCAGGGGTATTTGAATGAAAACCTGGCCGCAGGACTGACGTTCAGCACCAAAGGTGCCCCCTCTCCGCGCAAACGCACTTACACCCCTGGACAGATTGAGCAACTGCTTCGCGGCCCGGCCTACACGCTGAAAGCGCCGCCTCGCTGGCGCCTGGATGACTATCGTTTCTGGCTGCCGCTTCTCGGACTCTACAGCGGCGCACGACTGAGCGAGTTGTGCCAGCTTCGGCTTGGTGATATTCGCGAAGAGCTTGGCGTGTGGGTGATCAGCATCAGTAGCTCCGGCGCAAGACAGCTGAAAACCGTTGATTCGGAGCGCCTCGTGCCGCTGCACAAAGCGATTCTCGAAGCCGGATTCCTGGAATTTCATCAACAGCGCCTGCACGCGACAGGCGGCGACCCGTCAGCAGCTCTTTTTGAAAATCTCCGCACCTACGGAGACCTTTCCCCAGGCCACACTGCCAGCCGGTGGTACCGCGGCTCAGACAAAGATGACAAAGGCTATTTGGGACAGTGCGGGCTGGGCGATGACGAACTCACCTTTCACGGCCTGCGACACACCTTCATCAACCAGTTTCGCCGACAGAAGCTGGACTTGCTGATCGGCAAGGCATTGGTCGGCCATGCCGACCGCAGCACCACCGGTGGTTACGGCGATTGCTACCCGAGCTACGTGCTGAAAGAGGAGCTCGACAAGATCAACTTTGAAGCCTCGACTGCACACATCCACTACAGCCACTACCGTGCGCTGCAGGTCGAGCAGGGAGTCTTCCGCGTTGGCCGCCCCGCCGGCAGCAGCATAGCCGCCAACAGGCCCGCAAAACGTCACTGGCGATCCCGCACCAACCGATAGCGGAACTGGTGCGGGGAGATAACTCTCCCCGCACCCCAAAAAAATCTATTGACAAACTGTCAATGCAGGTAAATAATTAAAGTAATTTGCCAAATTCATGTTTACTGGTTGCACATCCAGTGGTATTGTGGTGCCTCAATTAACCAGAGAGGCACTTATGAATGCACTAACCCCCTCCCTCATCTCCGTCCCAGTCACACACGGCCTAACGCTTTCTTTGGCCGCTGGTCACGACCCAAAAATATTGGAAGTGGCCATGCCTCACCTCGCCAAGATTTCTGAATCGATTTATCGGCACCACAACTCGCCGCTGCTGTCCGAGTTCATGGACAACGTGCTGAATCGCTTCCTTCGGCAGAATCCTCGCAACGCAAAATCGGCATACCAACTCAGAGCCAGGATGGCCAAAATCAAGGCCGTGCTTACTCAAGATGATCCCTTGCGCCGAGTAGCCAGCCTTAGCAATCGCGATATCCAAACGCTAAAGGATGATCTCCCAAAGCTGCTCAGAAAGAACAACACATCTAGCAGCCAGGGCGATAACCTCCAAGCCTACTACCGGCTGTTTAATCGCATGCTGGATCAAGCAGCCAATGACCATTGGGTTGATGAAGACCTCAAGATCAAAGGCTGCCAGACCACCAAATCGAAGATAACCAAGTCATTCTTGGACTCCAATCTGGTCAGCCTCTTCAATAGCTGGCCGTATCAGGCATATGCAGCAGACACCCCCAGGGATCAAGTGCGTCGGGATGCTCACAGCTACTGTTTCTGGCTAATGCCGCTTGGGCTCTTCACCGGAGCCAGACTCAACGAGCTCTGCCAGCTACGCGTTCACGACGTGTTTCATGACGCGCATGGCGTGCCCCTTATCAGCATCAACGACAACGGCTTCAAAAAGTCGCTGAAAAATGAGCAATCAAGGCGCGAGATCCCGATTTGTTCGAAGCTGATCGCAATGGGTTTTCTGGACTTCGTGGAGGAGCGTCGTCAGGCCGAAGGCCCTGATGCTTTGCTGTTTTCAGAGCTGCACTTTGACGAAAAACACCTTTATTCACGTGCTGCGAGCCGGTTCTTCTGCGGCCCCGTGACTGGAGCCGGCTTCATCGGGCAGCACTGTCCAGTGGCACTGAGTGGTGGCTTTAATTTTAAAAGCTTTCGACGCACTTTCGCGGTACAGCTCCAGAAGTCCGGCGTGCCAGCAACCGTTATTGCACACCTGCTGGGTCATGACAGCGACATGCTCGAAGTCACCCGCGAGCACTACCTCGATAAGCCGCAGTCAGTGTTTTTGCTGGATACCTTGGAGCGATCTCTGAGCTACAACCTGCCCCTAGGGGCCATAAACTGGCAACACTTCAAAAATTTGATGAGCAGCCAGGCAGGACGCAGCAAGCGAGGTCGGAAAGCCAAGAAAACGCTGCACTAGCCCCTTCATAACAGAAGGGAACCATCATCAGTTGGAGATGATGCGATGAAGGATCAATAAAGGCCGCCGTCAGTGCGGCCTTTTTGCATTTTTAGAAAGCTTTCAGGCGTCAGCGATACGATAAGCTGCCGCAGAACACTGATGCGACCAGAATGCCGCTAGCACTGGTTCATCACATACGGCTAGCACCTTGGCTTTAGACCGGCGGCATGTCACAACATGTACCGAAACCCAATGGTTGTATCGGAGACACCTCACTGCGATACACCTGGGCTGTAGCACGCTTACGCTGCGATACTCGCCCCCTGTCGCATGAACAGACTGCGACACACCGACCATGTCGCACATGCGTTTTGCGACACGCATAGTGTGCATCAAGCGGCACCGGCAATGTGATCGCAGATTTGCGACACTCTCGGTCTGTCGCACATTGATGCTGCGACACCCTTGCTATGTCGCACTCAGCTGTTGCGATACACCATGCGTGTCGCACACGCGGTTTGCGACACTCGGATCGTGCCACTTAAGGCAGCTTAGGTGCCTCTAGTGGCACTGGAGAAAGCCGGAACTGACACCGCACTGGCCTCTAGTGGCGCAAAACGTGCCAAAACTGGCACTCCTTATTTTGGTTATATTATCGCTGAAACCCTTGAAAATACTGACTTCGGCGGCTTTTTTCATAACCAAATCGCCACCGCATGGCTAGCATTTTGAATGCAGCTTTTTCTGCATGGGCCATGAACGTTTTTGGATGCCAAGCTCGTCACTTCAGCGCCATGGGCGCTGGCTACTTTTTGAATTTGATCGCAAAAGGCATGAGCAGCTAAAACGTCGCACCACCGGCAAAGTCGCCTTTTCAGCCCGGCGTGCCGGGCTGGCTAAGCTTTGACAACAAACGGGAGGAAGGGGGCGTACTTGAAGCAGCCGTCCAGGCGCATCTTCAAGTACGCCCCCTCCCCCCATACTTGAAGCCTTCAAGTATGGGGCAGTTGGGTGTTTTTCCGCGTAGCCATGGTTTGCGAAACGAATGTGAAGCAAGCCGAGCGGAGTGGAAAAATGCCCAACTGCCATCGCGAAGCGACAGGCTTTGTTGTCAAAAAGCTGTTTCATTCGCAGCAGGTGAATGGCTGGCTGGTAATTCGATGCGTAGCATGGCTAATGCTTAAACTGCCATTCAGGCTTTGGTGGATCACCTGCCTGCACAACGAATTTCCAAGATGACACAACTACAGTTATCAGTCTGAGGGACCTGGGTTCACTTCGATCAGCTGACTCTCCAATGCAAGCGAACGCATCCGCTCCAGCGCCAAAGCGACTGGGAGTTTGCCAGCATCTACCAAGTCAACCATTCTGCTGGCATCTGCTTGATCCAAGACTCCGGCATCAAGTGTCAGCGCCATCAGCTGCCCCAACTCGACCTTCTCATCCTGAGGCGCCTTAGCCTCCTCAAGCGCCATCAGCCGTTCTGTTTGACGCTGTATGAACTCCTGCCGCACTCGATCCTGCTCACTGCCGGAGCGGATCAGTTTCGCAATGCCATAGCCAGCAGCCCCCATCACGACAGCAGAACCGAGTACCCAACCAACAGGCGTCGTTGTAACAAAGACGCCACCCAACATGCCCGCAAGTCCAGTGGAGCCCAGCAGGGTCGTCGCGCCCGCAGCTCCGGCAATAGTTCCTGCAGCTGCGACCCCAGCAGCCGCGCCCCCGGCGGCAGCAAGATGCTCCCCGGCAAGACCAACCTTGTCTCGCCCGCTCATCTTCTCAATTGCATTTCTGATGGAAGCCTCTTCAGACTGATCCACTTCTGAATCAGCGCCTGACGAGTCAGGCTTGCGCATCAGCTCCTGAGCCTTGCGCTTGGCCTCAATCATCGCCTTCTGGCTTGCCAGTCCTGCTTCCTTCAAGCGCTCACCCGCTCGCTGAAGATCACCGTTTTCTAGTGACTGCTTGGCTTTATCTACGGCTTGACTACAGCTGTCCGAAACAGCGCTCGCCGTCTTAGCCGTCACCTCGCTGGTAGTTTCCAGCGCGCGATCCAACAAGACCTTGGCTTTTGGCAGCTCGGCTTCAATACGATCCTGGGTCAGTTTTCTGGCTTTCTTTAAGCGCTCTAGGTAGGAGTCGAAAGCCATCGATCAAGCCTCAACCATCACGAGATAGTCTTTGACGGCCATGAATATCTCTTGGATCAGCTCGAAGAATTTCTTCGCCAAGTGAGAGGCTGCAATGTAGGGATCACTGGGTATGCCACCTGCATCGAACGCTGCACCGACCGTAGCGCCATATGCCATGGAGAGCGCCGTTGAAAGCGGCGCTAGCAATGTGCCTAACAAAGGAATACCGGCAATCAACACTCCGACTGCTGCGCCAAGAGCGATGCCGATTGTCAGATTTGGATTCGCCTTCAAAAATTCGAAGATCTTCAGAACGACGATTTTCCCAACAGCAACCACCTGACCAGCAATGGTCTTCGTCACCCGCCAGAGACTTTCAAGCCGGGTCATGATCTCTGGTGGAATACCGCGATTGAGACCGAAAACCAGCACATCATCCATCTCTGCTTGGCTGACTTCGGCATTCAAAAGGGTCAGCTCAAACATCCCTCGCTCTTTGGTCAAAGCAGCCATCTCTTTCTCCTTTTTTATTTTTCTTAGGCCTTAAAGCCCAAGCGCGCTGGATGTCTTTCCAACTCACAGGACACGCTTTGCTCAAAGGTGGGACAGAGAGCCTCTGACCCACCTTTGCCTAAATTGGCTCAAGAAAATCTGGATCCCACTGATGTGCCAGATTAGTGAGCAATGCCTCAGCAGCCCGAGCCTCTTTGACGGGCCAATCTAACTCATCAACTGCATCAATCAGCGACTCCTTTAGCTCAATCAGCAGTATTTTTGGGGTTACATCCACGCCCCGCACAGCGTCTCCGCCTGCGCCAGCACCAGCTGAGCAGCCTCTTCCTGCTGATCCGGCGGGTACTTGTATTTACGCAGGATGCGCTTCACCAGCAGCCGCAACTTGGCCCGTACGCTGTCGCGGTTGCTCCAGTCCACGGTCACGTTCTGGCGCAGGCTTTCGGTCAGTTCATGGGCGATCTTGGCCAGGGTCTCATCGCCCAACTCTCGTACTGATGACTCGTTGTTGGCCAATGCATCGTAGAAGGCCAACTCATCGTCATTCAGCCCCAGCTGATCGCCACGCTTGCTGGCAGCAGCAAACTTTTTGGCCATTTCGATCAGCTCTTCGATGACCTGAGCGGTTTCGATGGAGCGGTTTTGGTAGCGCTTGATCACACTATCCAACAGCTCGGAGAACTTCTTCTCCTGGGCCAGGTTGCTGGCGAACTTGCTCTTGATCTCGCCTTCCAACAGCCGCTCCAGCAGCTCCAAGGCAAGGTTTTTTTCCGGCAGGTTGCGCACCTCGGCGAGGAACTCGTCATCCAGCAGGCCGATATTGGGCTTGTCCAGCCCCACCGCCTGGAACACATCCACCACCTCGCCGGAGACCACGGCATTGCCGATGATCTGGCGGATGGCCAGTTCGCGCTCCTCATCGGTTTTCTTCTTGGCGCTGATCTCGCGTTTGGTCAGCAGCACCTTGATGGCCTGCAGGAAGGCTACCTCTTCACGCACCGCCTTGGCCTCATCCAGCGTGCAGCACAAGGTAAAGGCTTTGCTCATGGCCAGCGCATTGTCGGCAAAGCGCTTCTTGCCATCCTCCAGCCCCAGCACGTGGTTGGCGGCACCAGCCAGCAGCTTGTGTCCGCCAGTCAGGAAGTCGCCGTAATCGAAGCCATGCAACAAACTGCGCAGCACATCGAGCTTTTCCTCCAGCACCGCATAAGCCTCGTGGGCATCGACGGTGGGTCGCCCCCTACCCTTGCTGGCGGTGTACTCCTTGAGTGCTGCCTTCAGCTCATTGGCGATGCCGATGTAATCCACCACCAGGCCGCCCTGCTTGTCCTTGAACACGCGGTTCACCCGGGCGATGGCCTGCATCAGGTTATGGCCCTTCATGGGTTTATCGACATACAGGGTATGCACACAGGGCGCATCGAAGCCGGTCAGCCACATGTCGCGCACAATCACCAACTGCAGCGGGTCTTTCGGGTCTTTGAAGCGCGCCTCCAGATTTTTCTTCACCTGGCTCGGATAGATGTGTGGGCGCAGCAAGGCTTTATCCGAGGCACTGCCGGTCATAACGATCTTCACTGCGCCCTTCTTCGGATCCTCGTCATGCCACTCCGGGCGCAAGGCGATGATCTCGTTGTACAGGTGCACACATATCTCGCGGCTCATGGCCACCACCATGGCTTTGCCTGGAGCCGCATGATTTCGCTCCTCGAAGTGCGCCACCAGGTCAGCCGCCACGCTCTTGATGCGCGGCTCGGCACCCACCACTTTCTCCAGCGCGGCCCAGCGCGACTTCAGCCGTGACTGCTGATCCTCTTCCTCATCCTCAGCCAGCTCATCGACCTCGTCATCGATATGTGCCAGCTCCGAGTCCTTGAGCGACAACTTGGCCAGCCGCGACTCGTAGTAGATGGCCACGGTGGCGCCATCTTCCTTGGCCTGCTGCATGTCGTAGACGTGGATGTAGTCGCCGAACACCGCGCGGGTATCACGGTCTTCGCTGGATACCGGCGTGCCGGTAAAGGCCACAAAGGTGGCATTGGGCAAGGCATCGCGCAGGTGCTGGGCGTAGCCCACCTGATAACGGGCACTGGCCTCGGCCACTTTTAGGTCAGGCGCCTTCAATGAGGCACTGAAGCCGTACTGGGTGCGGTGTGCCTCGTCGGCCACCACCACGATATTCGAACGCTCCGAGAGCACCGGGAAGCTGTCTTCATCCTCGCCCGGCATGAACTTCTGGATGGTGGCGAACACAATGCCGCCACTGGGGCGGTTGCCCAGTTTCTCGCGCAGGTCACCGCGGGTCAGCGCCTGCACCGGCTGCTCGCGCAGCAAATCCTGCGACAGCGAGAACACACCGAACAGCTGGCCATCCAGATCATTGCGGTCGGTGATTACCACGATGGTCGGGTTTTCCATCGCCGCTTCCTGCATCACGCGTGCGGCGAAGCAGGTCATGGTGATGCTCTTGCCCGAGCCCTGGGTGTGCCACACCACCCCGCCCTTGTGCGTGCCCCCTGGACGCGAGGCGCTGACCACCTGCTGAATGGCCGCACGCACGGCATGGAACTGGTGATAACCGGCAATCTTCTTCACCAGCCGCCCGTCATCCTCAAACAGCACAAAGTAGCGCAGGTAATCCAGTAGCATCGCCGGCTGCAGCACACCACGCACCAGCGTCTCAAGCTCGTTGAACTCACCCAGCGGATCGATTGTTACACCATCGATGGTGCGCCAGCGCGCAAAGCGCTCGATGTCCGCCGACAACGAGCCCATCCGCGCCTCGCTGCCATCGCTGATGACCAGAATCTCGTTGTACTCGAAGACGTCCGGAATCTGCTCCTTGTAGGTCTGGATCTGATCAAACGCTTTCACCAGATTCGCATTCACGTCCGCCGGATTCTTCAACTCCAGCAGCACCAGCGGCAGGCCGTTGACGAACAGGATGATGTCCGGCCGGCGCGTATGCTTCGGCCCCTGGATGCTGAATTGATTGATGGCCAGCCACTCGTTGGCGCGCACATCCGCCCAGTCGATCAAGCGCACGAAATCACCGCGCGTCTCACCATCCTTCTGGTACTGCACCGGCACACCGCTGACCAGCAATCGATGGAACAGGCGATTGGCCGAAAGCTGTACCGCCACACCCAGGTCCAGCACCTGGCGCAGCGCATCCTCTCGGGCAGCGAGCGGTATCTGCGGGTTGAGCCGCGCGATTGCCGTGCGCAAGCGCATGGTCAAGATCACATCGCGATAGCTCTCACGCTCGGGGTTGTCGCCGTCATGGGCGATGTCCGGCCCATAGAGGTGCGTGTAACCCTGCTCACAGAGCCAGCCGAGGGTTTCCTGTTCCAGTTGGTCTTCGGTCATTCCTGCACCTCAGTTGTTCCATTACGCCGAACGCAGCCATGACTGGCCCTGCTGGCTCAAGCAGCGCGTGAAATCCACATCATCGGCCGACCAAAGTACCGTCTTTGGCCAACACGTCGGAAGTTCAGCCCATAGGGTTTCAAGTTGCTTAATCGCTCATTCATCCCTGAGCCCTCAGCAGCTCACCAAACTCCGCCACCTGGATCTCTGAAGAGCCGTGCAGCATGTCCTGCGCCAACACCCGCCGCTTTTCCAACAACTGATCCAACGTCGCCTCGAAGGTCTGGATGCTGTTATCCCGTACCGTCGGGTAGTAAACGTACACATCCTTCTCCTGACCAATGCGATAGGCACGGTCAGTCGCCTGATCCTCTTTTGCCGGGTTCCAGCAACGAGTGAAATGGATAACGTGGTTGGCAGCTTGCACGTTCACACCAAAACCCACAGCAACGGTGGAGAGGATGATCACAGAGAACCCAGGCTGCTGTTGGAACTGATCGATAAGCTTCTGCCGGCTTTGCGCACTTTGGCTGCTAGTGCTGGTATCGCCATTGATCACCGTGGCTTTGAAGCCAAAACGCTCGTAGATGGCGTGCTGCAGCTCGCGCTGAATATCGCGCAGCTCGCTAAATACAATGACCTTGTCGCCATTGCCTGCGCGCTTGATGCCTTCAAGCGTTTGCAGCAGCCACTGCAGCTTCGGTGAGTGATCCCGCAACCGCTGATCTGGCTGCACGCTGTACGGATGAGCGCATACCAGCTTGAGCCGGTGTAACAGCCCAAGCATGCCGCTCTCCTTCTGCTCAAGTAGCTCCTGCATTTGCTGCTTCTGGCTGTAGCTGGCCACTTCGGACAAATACAAATTACGCTGCAGCGCATGCATGCTGAGCTGCCGGCACGCCTTATCCACCAGCTTGGCCGGTAGATCCTTGGCCACATCCTGCTTGGTACGCCGCAACGTTTGCGGCTGAATGAGACCTCGCAAACGCTCCAACGCGCCGCTATCACGCTCAGTTCCTGCCTCGATGGGCCGCTGATACTCACGACCAAACTGATTTAGGCCGCCCAAAAATCCCGGTTGAATGAAGTCAAACAGACACCACAGATCGATCAACGTGTTCTCTACCGGGGTACCAGTACAAGCCACACGGAAACGCGCCGGGATAGCCTTTGCCGCCTGGGTAATCAGCGCGGCCGGGTTCTTGATCTTCTGTGCCTCGTCGCAGACCACGATCGCCCACTGCTGCATGGCCAAGGAAAACTCCTGATCACGCAGCGTCTCGTAGGTAGTCAGCACGATACGGGCATTACCTATCCAGCCAGGACGAAGCAGGTTCTTGATGCCTTTCGCCCTGAGGTCATCTGGAATTTCATCCTTCTTGAACTTAACCGCACTCAGCGCGCCGCCATACAGCTTCAATACGGGCAACGCATCGGCATAAAAAAAGCGTTCAAGCTCACGCTCCCAGTTGTCCAGCAACGACACTGGAGCAACGATCAGGGTGGGTTTGTCGTCTGAATTCTTCTCTAGGTACCACACCAAAAAGGTCAGTAGCTGGATGGTTTTTCCCAAGCCCATGTCATCCGCCAGCAAGCACCCGGCAACATGGGTTGGCGAGAGACCGAACAAATGCTGCATCCAGGCCACACCTTTCAGCTGGTGCTCCCGCAACTGAATTTCGGGGCGCAACAATTCCGGTAGATCGGCGTGTGCGTCATGTCCCGCCTCTAGCGCCATTCTACGGCGCTCAGCGTATTTAGCCTCCTCGATATTGTTTTCGATTTGCAGCACCGCACGTGCTGACTTGGTGGTTCCAAGGGTGGCAAGTGCTTCGACTGGATTGAGCTTCTTCGACCAGGTGTCGAACAGCTGCTCAGCCGCCTTGAGCGGCAGCGACAAATCCGTACCAGGCAAGCAGACGGTCTCATCACCCGCTGCACGGGCTTCATCGAGACGCTGCTCAAACTCCTCGAAATGCTCTCGACTCGAGGCGTCCCACTTACCCAGCAGCTGCGCATCGACACCCAGGTCTTTGATCTCTGCCGGCAACCAGTTCTCCGTCGCCTCTTTGACGAGGAACGGAGAGGTAATGCGCTCCGCCTCACCGATACCTACCACACGGTCACCGTAGGAGGAGAGATCGATCACTGCCTCAAAGGCTTTGCCGTCAGCCTGGCGCTGCCAGCCGCGCAGCAGCTCCTTGACACCTGTCAGCTGCACCAAATCGAAGTCACTCAACTCCAGTTCATGCCCCTGCCATGAACTCGCGGGCAAACCTGCCGCCAAGTTCACCTCAAGCGCACGTACAAAAGGAGCCAGCTCATGGGGGGCGATAAAGCTCAACACCACTTCAGGCAGCGGCGTAGCCGAGATAGGCTCCAGTAAGAGCTCGACCGACTGGATCGTCTTTGCGTCTTCAGCCAATTTCGGCTCAAGACGAAAACGGTGGAAATAGATCCCTTCATCAGCCAGAGCGCTCTGGTACTCATCAGAGTCCACCACCCTCGCAGCCTCATCCCCGATAAAGCTGAAAGGGTTACGCAGCAGGGATACCGCCTCGTCTCCAGCAACGCGACGCCCAGGCAGCGCGCGCACCGACTCTAGCACCGCCTTCACCTCAGGCTCGATCAGTACATGGGTTACAGAACCATCCTCGCTCGGTACGCGGTAACTGTCCTGTACCTGCTTATAGGCATCGAAGCTTGCAAGCCAATTGCTAGGCTGGCCATCAAAGGCCACATCCAACTCAATAACTGGCGTCGTGCCGACCATCCTTTTGCGGGGGTTGAGCCTCAAGCTTTGTGGCTTAACCACAACGGTCTTATCGAGGAAGCCATCCATCCCCGCACCAGCACGCTTGGCAAGCTTGCGGATGTTCGACCAACCGAGCTGATTGGTTGTCTCCCCCGGCGACTGCTGCTGAGCAGCATGCAAAGCGCGCACGGCTTGCAGCAGCTCCCAGACAGCCCGCGGCAACAACTCTACGCCATCGGCAACCCGCACAATGGCACCACAGCGCTCCACCTCAACGACAGCGCCGCCAGCAGGATCACGCCATGTCTGGAATACCTTGAAACCGGCATCAGCCAAGCTGCCTTGGCTAGCTAGTTGCGGCTGCAGCTTCGACAACGGAGGCAAACCAAGCAACTGCAAGCTACTGGCGTGTTCTGGGTCATCCAATAGCTGATAAAGCGAGTCCCAAGGCAGCAACCAACGGTCACTCAGCTGAGAAGCAAAATCCTCCTCAAACAGCTGATCCAGGTATGCGGCCAACTGCCAATGCGCATCGTCATTAGCCAGACTCAGCACATAGCAAAGCCCCTGCTCCTCCACATCCCAAACCACGGGTGCCGCAGCAGCTTGCTGTGTCCGCTGCCCCTTCCCTGAGAAAAATCGCTTAAGCATCAGCTCCTCCAGAACAGCAGCGGATTGTTATTCACGGGTTTGAATCCCAGTCGCAGCAAAGCGGTCTTGGCACGGGCGTCATCACGCGCCAGCTTGACCTGATAGGCACCACCCTTGCTGCGGTTATCAAACACTTGGTACTGCACGGGCGAGAGCAGCTCAGCCAGCTGAGCTTCTAGCGAATTGCCGGCGGCCTTTGGCGAAGCAGAACTACTGCCGGTTGACTGCGGCACGATACCCAGCGTCCGCAGCTCTACATCGAACTTATCCAACCACCCCTCAACCAAATCGTGGCGGCGAGGTGCCGGTGAGTGGGACATACGCTTCAGCGCACGAGCTGGCTGCTTCAGTTCGGTAGCGAGGCCCAGGACGCTCTTATCCGGGTTGAACGGTGCCGAATCGGCTCGATACACGTAGCAAGCGTTGCCCGTGCCGGAGAACTCCACGAAGAAGTAGTTACCGATCTGCATCACCACCGCATTATTGTGGCTAGGCCCGCCAGTTAGCTGGCTCAGACGCCCCTTGTTCTTCTCTCGGAAAGCCACAAAATCACTGCCCCGGTCATGCCAGGCATCGCCGCCCATCACAATGCGCGTGTAGCTCATCTGATTGGCAAAGCGCAGCCAGTAAAAGAGGCGCGACTGATCGACCTCCGCCTCGCCCTTAAGCAAGGTGAAGAAGTGCTCCAGGTCTTCCTTGGCAAACCAGGCCACCACCATCGCGCACACCGGCTGCTCCACATACTGCAGCCAGGCATTTTGCTTGGAGCGCATCTGCGGGCTCCCCCAATGCTCCAGGGCTGCCTGCTTGAGCAACGAAGAGGACTGTTCCCGATAGCAGGAGTGGTAGTAACGAGTCAGGCAGGCGCTAAGCACATCATTGAGATAACGCGCGTTCAACTGACCGAGCTGCACGAGCTCCGGCAAACGCTGCAAGAAGGTCGCGTCGTCCAGGTTAAAGATGCGCGACAACAACACAGCAAAGATGCGCCGCCATAGCCAGCTGTCATCCGGGATCTGCGCGATCGCCTGCAATGCAGAAAGATCCTGAATCTTGCCGTCAAAGATCTCCTCAGCCAGCTGAGCCCCAGCGCCCTCACCAAACAGCTCGCGGTAATGGGCCACAATCCGCATCCAGTCTTTCTCGCGGCCCAAGCGCTGCTTAACCGCGTCAAACCCGTGGTCAATATCCTCACGCAACAGACACCAGTTGGGATTGTCGTCGGGCTTGTCTTCGTCATAACCGAAGTAGCTGAAACACAGCGCCAGCCAATCGCGGCGAGTGAGTGTCTGGTGCTCGATAAGCCCGACGACCTTTTGATGCACCCGGCCAAACAACTGGTCGTCTTCCAGTACCGGCAGGCTAACTTCGTCATCGTCGGCCAGCCCGGCAAATACCAGACGCCACTCGGTAGAGTCCAGGCTCTCTGGCTCGCGCTTGAACTTGTTAAGTGCCTGCAGGCGCTTCTCCCGTGGCGGCACCAGCGCTTTCTCAGCCTGATCAAATCGTCGCGCCAGCTCAGCGCCAGCACGCTTCAAAGCAACCAGCCCGCTAAGGCCAGTATCCGCCGTACGCTCGTGCTGGCGCTGCAGACCTTGAGCAATAGCCGAGGTCAGCGACGACAATGCGCGGTTCATCTAGCGCATCTCCAACGAGCACTTTTCCAGCGTCGTTGTAGCGAAAACCGGCACCTCTGCGGTGGCGGCATGCTCCTTGTCTTTCAACCCAAAGAACTGCATGCGCAACTCCACGCGCCGACTCTCCTCCTTGCTTTCTTTCGCGTTATTGAACGACACCCCACCGGCCAGGAACATCGAACGGATCTGCTGCTGGCGCTCAGCAGAAAGCCCTTGCTGCACAGGGCTACGGCTATCGAGCAAGCTGCACATCACCCACTCAGAGCGCTGCAACGACAGGTGCAGGTTGTACAGGTAAGAGCCGTCAGTATCGGTAAATCCCTCGATCACCACCTGCTTGAGCCACTTGCGCCCCTCTTCGCTGTCAGCGGCGTCTAGCACCAACGGCACAACGTCCTGCAGCGCCTGCTGGCCTTTCTCATTGAGGAAGTACTGATTCTGCCCAAAGCGCCCCGCCTCACCAAAACTGATGCGGTTATCTCGACAGTCCACCACGATGGTCTGGTTGCGACTCCTCGCCTTGAGCTGCAAGTCGTCGCACAGCTTGGCGATATCTTTGCCGCGTTGTTTCTCACCCTGCTCGGCCTGCTGAATGCGCTGCGTCACCGAACTCAGTGACGCCACCATCACCACCAGAAACAGAATCATCATCGCCGTCATCAGGTCGGCAAAGGAGATCCAGAAAGGCTTTTCGCCTTCATCTCGCGCGCGAGTCGGGGCAGCTGATTTGTTGAACATTGGCTAGCTCCCGATCACTTGCGCTGCACACGTTCCATGATGTCGCTGAAGTCATCGAGGCTCTCTTTCATGGTGTCCACGCCACCTGCAAGCCGAGTAACTGCGCTCCCGAGCTCCTCATCCAACTTGCCTAGTGTTTGCCGCAAGCTGCGCTCCATACCCTCAGAGAATTCGTTGAAGCCCTTACCAAGCACTCCACTGATTTGCTCCAGGTAATCGTTCACCTCACGGTTCAGCGCCTGCAGCCTCTCACCTTGCTGCTTGAGATCCTGCAGATACTGGCTGCGGCCCGCCGCCTCGCCCTGGGTGCTAGCGACCACCCCCTGCAGCACCGCCAGCGTCTGATTTACCGCCTCACGGTTATTGCGATAGTCCGCCACCACACTGTTCAGCTCGCGCGAGGCGCCGACCAACTCGGCGCTGCTGCCTTGTATTGCACCTAGCACTCCCGCTGTCGCTTCGCCGGCCTTACTTACACTCTGCCCAGCGGTATCAAAGCGCTCGGCCGCTAGGCGCATTTTGTCGGCGCCTTGCTGCATGCTTTGCAGATGCTGCTCGGTTTGCGCGCTTAGCAGCTTGATGGTGCCCTGCATGGTGCCGTTCTGTTCGGCCACAGCAGTCAGCAGCTCTTCGACCTGCTTCTCCAGCCCACCAACCATTTCGCGAGTGCCGCGGTGCAGCTCGACCTGGGCCACTTTGCTGGCCTGATCCATCTGCGTGCGGTTGTGCTCCAGTTGCTTGAACAAGCCACCCAACTGCTCGCCTAGCACCTCGACCGAGCCTGCGATCTTGGCCATGGTCTCCTGCTGGCCCTGGCCCATGCTCTGCTGCATAGACTCGACAAACGCCTGCAGATTTTCCGCCATAGCCTGTTGGCGCGCTTCGCTCTCGGCAAAGAGCTTCTCCAGTTGCTTGGCCATACGCTCGCCAGCATCCTCACCCTCGCTACCGATACGCGCGATGGAAGCCTGCAGGTTGGCCAACATCTCGTTCATCCCAGCCTGCATACTGTTCTGCCCAGCCTGCATATCGCTCAGCAGCTGCGCGATCATCTTGGCGCTGTTTTCCGAGGAGGCCTCACCGGCCGAGCGCATATCCGCCACCAGGCTGTTAAAGCCCTGCTGCATGGACTGCATGGCCGCAACCGACTGCCCTAGCATTTCGTGCAAACCATGGAACTGCTGACCGAAGGTGCTCTCCAGCTTGCTCATAAAGGCAGTCAGCACATCCGTGAGCAGCCCTTGCACTTGATTACTCTGGTCGCCGCTGGCTGTTTGCACCGCGCCGGCAATCTGCTCTAACGGTGCCTTCAAGCTGCTTTCGATAGCTCCGCCAATCTGCTCAGCCAACACCTGACCAGAATCGCGGTAACTGGCGGACAGGGTGTCGGCCAGCTTGAGGCTTTCCCGCACCTGGGTATCCACCAGGTTCTGCAGCATCTCGCGCAGATCGGTGACCAGGCTGTCCTTGAGCTGGCGGGTCTGGATTGAGCTTTCATTGCTCGACTTAACCAACTCGGCCAGATACTCCTCGCCCACACCGCTGTCGAACAAGCCATCGATGCTTTCAGTCAGTCCTTCCAGGTGTTGATAGCAACGCCCCAAACGCCACTTCTCAGTCAGGGTGACGGCAATCGAAGCCAGGATCGAGACGAACGAACCCAGGAAGGCAAACAACACGTCCTTAAGCAGCTTATCGACGCTGGCATTGACCTGTTCCGGCGTGCTCGGGTCAAAGTGCTGCAAGCCCAACATCAAGCCAAAGAAGGTACCGACGATACCGATGCCAGTCAGAATGCCCGGCAAGTGTTTGTAAAACTCGGTCACCAGCGGTGTTTCCACCATGTTCTGGGCCGTGAAGAAGCTCGCCGCGCCTGCCGTCGCCCGCGAGCGCAGCAAGCGTTGCTCGCCATCACGCAGCTCGTACTGGTTATGCAGGGTCTCTGAATACTCGCGCCACACATGCTCAAAGGCATGGCCTTTGAACAATTGCTCCAACTCCTTGCGACGCTGCGCGGGTGCAATCTCCCCAGCAGCCTCTATCTGCTTAGACAGCTTTTTAAGCCGGCCGCTGAGCCAGAACGAACGGAAGAAGTAATGCACGAGATACAGCAAACAAAAAATGCCCACCAAACCAACCACAAAGGTCGGAGCGAATTTTTGTGCCGAATCAGCACTGTCCCATAAGCTGAGTAACGTCGAAGTGTCCATCTGCCCTAGCCCTACTTATCAATAGTGGTGAGCCTCTTTGGGCCCTACTCAACATCCCACTTCTGGCGATCAACCAGATCAACGCATTGCGTCATCCACCCCAGCCAGGGCAACCCTGGCCTCTAGTGCCAGCTTTACAAGCCGGCTCACAAAGCCCTGCTCGGTCTTGTCTGCAATGCGTAACCAAGGCTCTGCGGAAGTTGCCCAATTGCGCTCGGCATCACTTAGTACGTGATCCTGCGTACCAATACCGATGTACCAGGGCCAGTTAGCACCACGCTCCCCCACCCCAAAAACACGGTCCATGGCGTCAGCAATGGCCTCAATATTGGCGGGATTAAGCTTGATCTCTGCGTTGTCGCGGCTAATACCCCACTCCAGTGTATTTAGCCGAGCAGCCGCGAACTCGAAGCGCAGGTGTAGGCGGTGCCCGAGGTTCAGCTTCACACCAAAACCAGCATAGGCACGACCGCTTGCCAGCTCCGGCCCATCCCACACCAAGCTCAGCCCTTCGGACTCTAGGGCTTGCTCCAGCGAGTGTTTGAACTCCGTCAACAGCTGGGCTTTCACCTGATCGATGGATTGCGCCACCTTTAGCGCCGCCTCCAGATGCTCAGGCTTTTGCAGAATCACCGCCTTGATTTGCTCTGCCTCGCTCACATCAATTTCTCCATTAACCTGCTGGCGCACATAAGCGCTGAGAGCCTCCACAAATAGCCTCACCTTGGGTGCGCGGGCGAAGCAGGCGGACTCTCCCAACCATTCAGCAATCTGCAAAAAATCCAGGCGTAAGAAGTTACCGGCCTCTTCAAGCTGCTCACGCTTGTCTGAACTCAGGCTGGCCTCAGACGGATCCCAATTGCAGGCATACACCAGCAGCCACTCTCCGCCACGTGCCGACGCCTGAAGAAAACCTGCGTAATCCTCTAACTGCTTGTTTTGATCGGCCGCCCACGGCTTGTTCTCGATGCCAATGACCCCGCCGCGAAACTCAAGGTAGATATCCAGATAACGTCCGCTGTGGGTGCGTTTCTCAAGCTCCACGCGTAGCAGATCCTGCGGCTCAAATCCTGGGCGCTCCAGCCGCTGGAGCAGGCCGCGCAAAAACAGCTCGCCCTGGCCATGTACACCCTGCACATCCAGCAAAAGCCCCAGGTAACGCGATAGCGCCACCTCGTTATTGCGCAGGTGATCTACCAGGTTAAAGTCCGGCGCTATCTCAGCGGCATAACGTTGCTTCGCCTCGGCCAGAGAGGCAATGCGAATACGCACGGCATCCAGCAGATCGATTACGGTTGCGGCTGTACTCATGCCAGCACTTCCTCAAAGGCATGCTCAGCGTCCGGCAGGCGCAGTTGGCCGGAGATCAGGCGGGGTAAAAGGGTGTCGCGGAGTTGGGTGAGGGTTTGGGCTTGCCGCAGGTTTTCTTTAATTCGGCGCATAAAGGGACGCAAAAAAGCTTCAAACGCTTCAATAACACTCGCATTCGGGTAGATGACCTGAACACCCTTCATTGTCTCGGTAGTAATGGTGTCAAACACCGAGCCATGACTGCGCTGCTTAAGATCCTCAACCAAACGGTACGTGCTGAAGTAGGTGAAATAGGCGTCCCCTGCTTTGCCTTGAAGGCCGTAGCAGGACTGATTCATCGCCATGTCTTTACCGACCAAAGCCAGACGCCCCACTGTCCCACGCGCCGAAATAATTGTTGTTCCTTCAGGCAATAGCTTGGTCGATGAACCGTTTAGCCCTGCCACAGAAATGTGCTTGACGGTATCGATCACAAACACATCAGTAACTGCAGGAGCGTCAACGACCGAGAACCAAGGGATATCGCCATCCCAGTACTCCGGCACAGAAGTCTTAGGAGTACCCCCGCCGATAACTTTTACTGTTTCAGTGAAAGCAAGCCTCTGCCACCCCTTCGGCACCAAGCCCAGTTCGGACTCTTCGAAGCTATCGGGGAACAGGGCGGCGGTGGTGGCGTCCATGCCTTCCGGCTGGCGGCCTTCGGCCTTGGCGCGCACGGGGTCGAAATCGACGAACCAGGATTTGAACAGTGCTTGGGCGATGGCTTCCAGGGTGGCGTTGGTTTCGCGTAGCAGGGTGATGCGATCATCAACTGCACCAACAAACTCAGAAAGCTGGCGCTGAACAGTTAAGGAAGGCACCTCAACTTCCAGAAGGCGCTGCGCCGTGATGGGAACTTGGTTCCTCGTCGATAGGCCCATCACACTAGCCAGTTGATTCTGGAAATCGCGGCTTTCGAAAAAACATGCCAAGTAGCGCGGAAGCAATCTTGATCTGTCGACTCTGAAGTATGTCAGTGAGGTGCCAATCATGGCTTGGCCGCTGAACTCGGGCACAACAGCAACCCGGCCAACAGTAGCGTTATGCGAAAGCAAAACGTCACCAGCCCGAATAAACCCATAGGGCAATTTGATAGCTTTCTCTTGACTTAGCCGTTGGGCCGCACCGAAATCAATTCTCCCAGCGCTAACGACCTTCGCAGTCAGTAGCGGAATACCGTCATCCACAAAGTCATCTATACGTGGGTAAAGCGAGCCAAAATTCCCATCCTTATGCGCAGTAATAGCTCCAGCTTTTATCAAGTCGCCGATTGAAAATCGCCCGACAAGAACCTCAGAACTCATACCCCAGCCCTCCCAGCTTCTGCCGGATCAACTGATCGAGTTCCGCGCCTTTCTGCATCTGCTCACCTAACTGCCGGGTTAACCGCTGCATCTTCTCGGCAAAGGCTTCGTCGTCGTCCTGTACTTCCTCGGCACCCACATAGCGCCCCGGCGTCAGCACATGGCCATGCTCGGCGATTTCAGTCAAGGCGACGCTACGGCAGAAACCGGGAATATCCGCGTACTCGCCAACCTGCCCCCCCTCATCCAGCGCCTCGCTACGCCAGGCCGCCACGGTACTGGCGATGCGCTCGATATCGGCATCGGTCAGTTCGATCTGCACCCGGCTGACGCTGGTGCCGAGCTTGCGCGCGTCGATAAACAGCACCTGGCCGCTGCGATCGATACCGCCAGTGCTCAGAGCGTGGCGCTTGTCCTTGGCGAGAAACCACAGGCAGGCGGGAATCTGGGTGTTGAAGAACAGCTGGCCGGGCAGCGCGACCATCACTTCCACCACATCGGCCTCGACCATGGCGCGGCGAATCTCGCCTTCGCTGTTCTGACTGGAGCTCATGGAACCGTTGGCCAGCACGATGCCGGCGCGGCCATTAGGCTTGAGGTGGTAGAGCATGTGCTGCAGCCAGGCATAGTTGGCGTTGCCTTGCGGCGGCGTGCCATAGACCCAGCGCGAGTCGCCTTCCAGGCTGCCGTGCCACCAGTCGCTGATATTGAACGGCGGGTTAGCGAGGATGAAGTCGGCGCGCAGGTCGGAGTGCTGGTTGCGGATAAAGGTATCCGCCGGCTCTTTGCCCAGGTTGAAGTCGATGCCGCGAATGGCCAGGTTCATCGCCGCCAGGCGCCAGGTAGTGGGGTTGGCTTCCTGACCGTAGATGGACACATCACCCAGCTTGCCGCCGTGGGCCTCGATGAACTTCTCCGACTGCACGAACATGCCACCCGAACCGCAGCAGGGGTCATACACCTTGCCATGGTGCGGGTTAAGCACCGCCACCAGGGTTTTCACGATGCTGGCCGGCGTATAGAACTGCCCGCCCCTGCGCCCTTCGGCGCTGGCGAACTGGCCGAGGAAGTATTCGTAGACCTGGCCGAGCAGATCGCGCGCCTTGCCGATGTCCTCGCCAAACCCGATGGTGGAGATCAGGTCCACCAGCTCACCCAGCTTGCCGTCCGGCAGCTGGACACGGGCGAATCGCTTGTCGAGGATGTTCTTCAGCTTGGGGTTTTCCGCCTCGATGGCGGCCAGGGCCTCGTCGATGCGCTTGCCGATATCCACCTGCTTGGCGGCGGCGCGGATCGATTCCCAGCGCGCCACTTCCGGCACCCAGAACACGTTGACCTCGCGGTAGTAGTCGCGGTCTTCCAGCTCGGCGTTGAGCGCCTCGGGGTCGTCATCTCCCAGGTAATAGTCGTCGTTCTCGTCGGTCAGCTTGCGTTCCAGCTCGGCGCGGCGGCCGGCGAAGCTGTCGGAGATGTACTTGAGGAAGATCAGCCCGAGCACGATGTGCTTGTACTCGGCGGCGTCCATATTGGCGCGCAGCTTGTCGGCGGTGGCCCAGAGGGTTTTCTTCATGTCCTCGATGCCGGTGGCGGGCTGCACCTTGGCCGCCTTGCCCTTTTTCACCGCTGCTGCGGCTTCCACCACATAGTCGGCTGACACCTCTGCCGCATTTGCCGGCTCGAAGCGCCCACGGGCCTTGTTCAGCGCCTGATCGGCCAGGCTGCTGCCCGATGCTTGCGCGCGCAACACCGAACCACCGCGACCACGCCCCTTCTGCAGCACGCCCTGTTCGATCAGCCCATCGCGCGCCGCCCAGAAGGCCTCGTCGCTGATCTGCGGAAACTGCCCTTTCAGACGCTCCAATAGCGACTGATTGCCAATGCTCGAACCATCCACCGGCACCAAGGCCAACAGGGCCTGCTCCAACTCATTCATGCACAACACTCCACAGCCGCCCGTCACAGAGCGGGCCAGCCCAATTCAAACCAAGGTGGCAATCAAGACGGGATCAGAGGGTGGCACGACGTTATGCGGCGGTTGCCGCCGCACATTCGGAGGGCCATCCCTGGGATACCACGACCTGCCATTTTGCGATGTCCGTCACCATATCCACTGGCGCCGCATGGGTAAAGCCGGACGCCTCCTTGACTCACTGGTCAGCTCCTACGCGCACCGCCGCAATGCCCGGTTAAGGCAGAGCCCATTACGCCAGGCTGGCCAGCCAGGGCTCGACGATGCGCTTGCGCTCCTGAGCGCCCAGCGTGGCCACGCCTTTGTGCACCAGCGCCTTCTTGTCACCGGTATGCGGGTTGGTGACATAGGTATTGATGCTCGGCAGCACCTGCGGATTGGCGCTCCAACGCAGGTTGAAGGCGGCCAGCTTGGGGAACCAGTACTGGTTAGCGTAGGGCAGGTTGTCGTGAATCCACCAAGCCAGCGGCGTCCAGTCGCCGGTCTGGTCGTACCAGGGCAGCAGGGCCGGCACCACGATGCAGGCAGTAGCACCCAGGTGACCGTTGGCATCCGGGTAGTCCCAGATATGCGCGGCGTAGTTGCTTTCATTCTTCGCGCAGTTGTTGCCGTCTTCCGCCCCCTTGGCATTCACCGCCGGCGAGCGATACGCCGAGCGAATGGCGATGCGGCCGAAGCGCTCTTGCAGTGGCTCCAGCAACTGTTCGCAGAGCTGGCGCCCCGCCTCGATGGCGCGGTCGGGGAAGTCGGGGATATTCGGGATACCGTCGATCTGGCTGATCTCCGAATAGAGAAAATCGCGCATGAAGAAGCTCTTGGAGAGCCTGACACGCCCCAGATCTTCCAGTGCCTGCACGGTGGTGGGTTTATTCATGGAGGTTGCTTCCTGCTGAGCGTGGTTGATTAGCCGAGCCTGCGTGTGCAGGCGGTCGGTCGTCAATCGCGGCGTTTGTCGTTGTCCAGGTCACGGTCGCTGCCGCCCTTGTCGTAGTCCCAACGACCATCGTTGTCGATATCCCGATCCGAGCCGCCGGCATCGAAGTCCCAGCGCCCGTCGTTGTCCAGATCGCGGTCCGAGCCGCCTTTGTCGTGGTCCCAGCGACCGTCATTGTCGACATCACGGTCCGAGCCGCCGGCATTGAAATCCCAGCGTCCGTCGTTATCCATGTCGCGATCGCTGCCGCCTGCGCCGAAGTCCCAGCGGCCATCGTTGTCCAGGTCGCGGTCCATGGCGAAAGCCGTGCTGCTCATGCCGAGCAGCAGCACCATGGCCAGCCGCACGCACGCGTTCATGCTTGCTCCTGCGCCTCGAAGGCTTCCTGTTCGACCAGGCCCAGCTCAAGCTCGGCGCGGTCTACCCAGCTTTCGTCCAGCTCACCTTTGACGGCCACGCCCAGTTGGCGGAAGTCGCTGACCTGCTTGACCAGGTTGGCCTTGCCGCTGACCAGCTGATCACGCGCCTTGCGGTAGGCGTCCTGGGCTTTGTCCAGGCTGTTGCCAATGGCGTCCATGCTGCCGAGGAAGGTGCGCAGTTTGTCGTAGACCTTCCCAGCGCGCTCGGCCAGCTCAGCGGTGTGCTTGTTCTGGTCCTCGAAACGCCAGAGCTGACGCACGATGTTGAGGCTAGTGAGCAAGGTGGTCGGGGTGGCGACCAGCACGTTCTGCTCGATGGCTTTCTGGAACAGGGTCTCGTCCGCCTTGAGCGCCTCGACGAAGGCCGACTCGATGGGCACGAACATGAACACCATCTCCGGCGCATTCAGCCCCGGCAGCTCGAAGTAGTGCCGGTTGGACAACTCCTTGATGCGCTGGCCGATGGCCGTGACGTGCTCATTGAGAGCCAGGCGCCGCTCGGCATCATCCTCGGCATTGATGTAGCGGGTGTAGGCATTGAGCGAGACCTTGGCATCGATGATCAGGTGCTTGCCCTGCGGCAGGTAGACGATCACGTCCGGGCGCTGGCGATTCTCCTCGCCATTGATGCTGACCTCGCGCTTGAAGTCGCGCCCGTTGACCAGACCGGAGCGCTCCAGGACGTTTTCCAGCACCAGCTCGCCCCAGTTGCCCTGGGCCTTCTTCTGGCCCTTGAGTGCGGTGGCCAGGTCATGCGCCTCCTGGGTGATCTGCTGGTTGAGTTCTTTGAGGTGCAACAGCTCCTGGGTCAACGCGGCCTGCTGCTGGACATCCTTGTGGTGGATATCTTCGACCTTGGCGCGGAAGCCGTCGATCTGCTCGCGGAAGGGCTTGAGCAGCGCATCCAGCGACTGCTGGCTGTGCTGCGAGAAGGCCTTGCCCTTGGCTTCGAAGATCTGCCCGGCGAGCTGTTCGAACTCCAGCTTGAGCTGGTCGCGGCTTTCCTTGAGCAGCTGCTGTTGCTCGGCAAAGTGCTGCTGCTTCTGTTCCAGGCTACTGCTGAGGGTGGCGTGCTCCTTGGACAGGTTGGCGAACTTGTCCTGCATCACCTCGTGACTGTTCTGCAGGCGCTCATGGGCCTGCTTGAGCTCGGCGTGCTGCTGCAGCAGCTGGCCGTGCTGAGCACGCGCCGCGCTGGCCTGGCTTTGCGCCTCGGCCAACTGGGTGAGCAGTTGCTTCTGCTCATCGCGCAAGCCGGCAGACTCTTCATGGACAAAGCTCAGCTGGCGCTGCAGTTGCTCGACATGCGCCTTCTCGGCACGCACCGCGGCGGTCAGCTCGCGCAGCTCCAGTTCACGCGACTGACCCAGCGCCTGAAGCTGCTCCAGCTGGTCTTTGCAGGCCTGCAAATGGGTGTGTGCCTCCTTGCGCCGCATGCTCTGCCAGAACAGCGCCAGGCCAAGACCTGCGGCCAGCACCAGGGCAACCGCCACCATTCCCCAGGACATTCGGATATCGCTCATGGTGTTCTCCTTCCACTGCATACATCAGTGATGCAACTTGAATGACAGTCACAGGATATGTAGCCTCAAGCGACGCATCCACGGTGTTTACTCGTACAGGTAAAGTTTTCGAGCAGATGGAGAGGCCATGAAACGCAAACAAGCCATTGAGTCTGTGCGCTGGGATCTGGCCCTGCGCTACCGCCTGATCGAGACCATCGCCTGGTGGGAAGGCCGCTTGACCACGGGCCATCTGATGCAGAGCTTCGGCATCAGCCGGCAGCAAGCGTCGAAGGACATCAACTCCTACATCACCGACTACGCGCCGAAGAACCTCGAATACGACAAGCATTTGAAAGGGTATGTGCCGAGCCGCCACTTCAAACCGCTGTTTATCGATGACAGCGCCAGCGCCTACCTGCATCTGCTTAATCAAAACTACGATCGTGCACCGCACATCGAAGGTCTGGCGCTGGCCTACGCGCATACCGAGGTACTGGACGTGCCGGATCGCTCGGTGCGCCCCGAGGTGCTGCGCCCACTGCTCAAGGCCTGCCGCGAGGGGCTGCGACTGGAGTGCGAGTATGTGTCCTTCACCACGCCAGACGGCGAAACCCGCCTGATCGCACCGCATACGCTGATCTACACCGGCATGCGCTGGCATGTGCGGGCCTACTGCGAGAAGAACCGTGACTATCGCGACTTCGTGCTAAGCCGCTTTCGCGGTGAGCCTGACCTGATGGATGCTCCCTCGGAGCACACCCGCGCGCTCGACAAAGGTTGGAACACCCAGCTCACGGTGGTTATCGAGCCGGACTCGCGCCTCAAGCCGGAGCAACGCGCGATCATCGAAGCCGACTACGGCATGCGTGATGGGCAGCTGGTGATCGAGACCCGTGGTGCCCTGGTGCAGTACGTGCTGCAGCGCTATCAGATCGACCCGACCAAGGTGCACGCCAAAGCCACGGCGCAACAGATCGTCGTCACCAACCTCGATGAACTGCAGCCCTGGCTGTATCACTGACCGACGGAGCCAGCATGGCGACTCAACCGCTGCTGTATACCCTGCACATTCAGCTGGAGCCGTTGAATTTCAATCCTCCGGTCTGGCGCCGTCTGCGTGTGAACGGCGACTGCACCCTGCGCAAGCTGCACCACTTCATTCAGGCGGCCTTTGGCTGGCACAGCAGCCACCTGCATGAGTTCAGCGACGGCATCCATCGCTACCTGCCATTGGATGCCGAGCTGATGTACATGTACGACGATGCGCTGGATGACCGTAAGAGCAAACTGCGCCGCGTACTCAAGGAGGCGGACCGGCTGCGCTATCTCTATGACTTCGGCGATAGCTGGCAGCATGTGATTGCCGTAGAGAGCATCGAGCCCAGTGATTTCACCGGCACTTGGTGTGAAGTGCTCGATGGCGCCCGCGCCTGCCCGCCGGAAGATGTAGGTGGCGTGCCGGGTTACCTGGACTTCTTGGCTTCAGGCGGCAGCTTTGATCCCGAGCTGTTTGACCGACGCGCCGCCAACGCAGCGGTGCAGCGGATCTGCAATAACTTCTGGGGCTAAGGCCAGCGCTGCCAAGAGGCGCTAGCGCTTAATCCGCAGTACCGCCATAGGCCAGCCTGGCCAGCCCGATCAGTGCAGGCAGCACCAGCGCCAGCGGCAAAAGATCGTTAAGGGTGGGCAGCAAGATCATGGGAAGTCCTCCTGGTCGGTTGCCCACAACCTAGCGAGAACCATCCGCCAGGGCGATCTGTCTACTTTTCGCCTGTAAACAATCCGCGCAGACCCCACACATTGGCGACGAACGCGCCTTGTCGAAATGGCGGAGCCCTCATTACTGTATATAAATACAGTTATCGGTCCGCCCGTCATGAGCAACGCCCTTATCCTCGGACCGCTGCAGCGCAGCGGCACCGCCCTCCCCCTCTTCGATGCACGCGTCCCGGCAGGCTTTCCCAGCCCTGCGCTCGATCACATGGAGCACAAGCTGTCGCTCGATGCTCTGCTGGATCTGCAGGCCCCGCACACCTATGTGGTCGCCGTCAGCGGTGACAGCATGATCGGCGCCGGCATCTTCGATAACGACCACCTGATCGTGAGTCGCGCGCTGCAGGCCCGCCCCGGACACGTGGTGGTGGCATGCCTCAACGGCGATGTTTTTGTGAAGCGTTTGGCGCAGGATCAGGGGCAATTCGTATTGCGCTCGGAGAATCCCGCCTACTCGCCACGCTACATCCTGGAACAGGATGAGCTGATGATCTGGGGAGTCGTCACCCATAGCCTGCGCAATCACCTGAACCATGGCTGAGCCGGTCTACGCACTGATTGATTGCAACAGCTTCTATGCCAGCTGCGAGCGCGTCTTTCGCCCCGATCTGCAGCGCACGCCCATCGTGGTACTCAGCAATAACGACGGCTGCGTCATTGCCAGGTCTGCCGATGCCAAACCGTTCGTGAAGATGGGGGCACTCTTTCACGAGATAAGAGGCGACCTCAAGCACCACGGCATCGTGGCCTTCAGTAGCAACTACGCGCTGTATGGCGACATGAGCGAGCGAGTGATGACCATCCTGGAAGCTCGCTTCCCAAGCGTTGAGATTTACAGCATCGATGAAGCCTTCGCCGATATGACCGGCCTTCCCGAACCCCTGGAGTCGATAGGTCGTCAGGTCCAAGCGGAGGTGAGACAGAAGACCGGCATTCCCGTTGGTATTGGCATCGCCACCACCAAGACCCTGGCCAAACTGGCCAATGCCGCCGCCAAGCGCTGGCAAAAACAGACCGGGGGCGTCGTCGACATTCGCGACCCTGTTCGGCGCGACAAGCTGCTCAAAGCCATGCCGGTTGAAGAGGTCTGGGGCGTGGGTCCGCGGCTGCGCGCGCACCTAGAAGGCATGCAGATCAAAACGGCCTGGGAGCTGGCGCAGATGGACGCCTGGACGCTGCGCAAACGGTTCAACGTGGTGGTAGAGAAGACCGTACGAGAACTGCGCGGAGTAGCCTGCCTGGAGATTGAGAGCGAGATCGAACCCAAGCAGGAGATCTGCTCCAGTCGCTCTTTCGGCAAGCGGCTGCGCGAGTTAGCCCCTATCCAGGAGGCCGTCGCCGCTTATGCCATGCGCGCCGCCGAAAAACTGCGCAAGCAGGAATCACTTTGCCGGCAAGTGCGTGTCAGCCTTCGCACGGGGATGTTCAACCCCGCTGAGGTCAAATATGCCAACGGCATCCTCTGCCAATTGCCCTACCCTACCGATGACAGTCGGCTGATCATCCAAGCCGTTCAGACTGGGCTGAAGCAGGTGTACCGCGAGGGTTTCAGCTACGCCAAGGCGCAGGTGCTGCTATTGGATCTCTGCCGAAAGAATGAGTACACACCGGATCTGTTCGCCCCAGAGCAGCCCATCAGAACCGAGCGGCTGATGAGCACCCTGGATGCGATCAACAGCCGCTGGGGGCGGGGCACATTGCAACCAGGAAGAACTGCCAAGCCTGCGGAGTGGTCAATGCGCAGAGAGCTCCTCTCACCCGCCTACACAACGCGCTGGGCAGAGCTGCTGAGGGTTAGCGCCCGATAAGCTCACTATCAGCAGACAGCATGCAGAGCCTTCGAGCGAGAACTCGCATATCCCGCATGTGTTGCTCGAACCTTCGATAGATCAGCACCCTTTGCCGGCCTGACCTTCACGGCCTCGGCCCGCCCATAACGCTTGTCACCGTAGCGTCCAATAGAGTCCGTCGCCTGGTGCCCCATCACATATGCCATCTCGACTCTGGACATACCTGAGGCCTTCAGATTCGCACCAAACTGGTGGCGAAGCGTGTACATGCTGGGTGGTTTGCCCCGCGAGAAAACCTCTTTTGCGGCTTCATGTATCACTATTCGAATAGAGTCCAGGCTCCTGACATCAGAACGAAAGGCCTCCAGCGCATTACAGACGAGCTGGCAGAAATCCTCGTCAGCCTCCAGCATTCGGTCAGCGCCACGCAGCCCACCGTGGCTATGTTTGGCGCCGAGAATGCTGATCCTCGTGCCCTCAATACTGATGTCATTCAGCTCACAAGGGCGCGCTCCCGTCATGCTGATTAGCATCAACGCACCGGCTTCCACCTTCTGGCCCTTAGCCAGAAGCGCCATCACCCATTTGGCGAAATCGTCATCAGAAATTCTCTGCCGCCGCGCCTGCTTGCGCTTGCGCGGTAAGCCTATGACGGTAACCGGATTGAGGGTGCGATTGATCTCCTGCGCAATCCAGAAATGCCCCCTGAGCTTCTGGTCTAGAGCCAATGCATTGCGCAACCGCCTGAAGTAGTCAGGTCGGTAACCAGGAGCGGCACGCAGCAACGCGCCAATGATGCTGAACTCGTTGAGCGCACTGGGGGGGATGCCTGGCAGGTGTGTGGCGTAGAAGTGGGCAGCTAAAGATCGGTAAGCATTTTGAGTTTCTGTGTTCATGCTGGTTTTCTTCTTGTTCTGTGCACGATCCATCTCGTACACCATCAGCATGCGCAATGAGCAAAAGCTATCGCAACAGGTCTTTCAATTATTTCTGTATAACAATGATCGAATGAACGTCAAGCCAAACAGCCCGATTCTGAGCGGACATAGGTTCATTGATTGAAGACGAAACCGGTCGACTCTCGGGGACAGCTATCGGCCCAGACTGTGTAAAAACGTGCCCACCCTCCGTCCTTGTTATGCCGCCGCCAGGCTTCATCACATGGACAGTCCATGAAACGTTTCATCCAGGGTGAGTATCGGGCCAAAGTACATTGCTACCTGAGAGGCTGGATGATCATGTGGAGGACACCACCCGGTGCAACTGGTCGATGTGTTCGTCGATAAACTCGACTTTGGACGACTGGGTTTCGATGGTGTGGTTCCTGCGAAAACTAGTCGGTTTTCTTACCATCCTGCTGTTCTGCTGAAGATCTACATCTACGGCTATCTCAACCGTATTCAATCCAGTCGACGCCTTGAACGAGAAGCACAGCGTAACCTTGAGCCGCTGATTGGCCAGCCAGTTCGTGCCATCACGCGCAAGTAGCATCCTTGGCTGTCCTGGCCTGTGATTTCTTCGCCCTGACGTATGGCTCAGTAGTGATACTAGAGTTCATTCCGGTGACAATGCCCCCTTTGGGGTGTGGGGCAAAAGGCCAGTTGCTGTCCACGATAGGTAGCGCCATTAGTCTGAGATGGAATAGCTGCTCGTCGTCAGCGGTGATGTGAGCAGTAAGGTCGAGACTACCTGGCAGCCTGAAGGTTGGGTTCTGAACTTCGGTGCTGAAGCCAAAAGCAAGTGGGTAGGTTTTGAAGGCACAGATCCACATCGGATCGAATTTAGCTCCAAATTCGAAGTGATTTAGGTCCTTAAACATGCCTTGCTTGTGGAATGGGTAAAGCCACATGTGGAATCGCAAGGCAGGGTGAAGACCGGATCTGCGATCAAGGACGAAGCGTCTCAGGCGTCTATCCGGCCTATAAGTGGCGCGCGGTACGTCATCTAGGGCAAGCAAATGGCCTGCGACAGCTCGGGCAACCCTGTTGAGATTGACACCTTCGAAGATGACGCCCCCCGCCACCGGGTATCGGATGTGCTCCATAGCGGCTGAAGCTGCCCGGTAAAGGGAAATCAGTGCAGGGTCTAGCTCGGTCCCGAGTACGCGATTATTGCAGTCAGCGCACAAGGTGGCCTTCTTGACGCCATTCTGCGCGAGAAACGTGCCCTGCCGACCACGGTAATTTGGATTTATTTGGTGCAGAATCTGCGTGACCCGACGCTGCCCAGGGATCGCCAACCCTTGTGGGAACAGGTGATCTTCAGTCATAGCGGTACGCCGAAGGCAAAGGTTGCAGCGCCTGATTACACTCAACTACTTATCTCCTAATCCCGGCACCCTGAATCACTCTTGGTTTTCTAGATACCTCTACAGCCCAAAAGTGAAACCTGCCAGCCAGGGAGAAATCTATCCTATTGAAGTAGGAAACGGTCGATCCAAACTGGATCGGGGCTCATCTGATTGAGATGAACCTCAATGTGAGTGCTGCATGGGGATGGCTGGCTGGCGCTCACATGCTGGCTCGTCGGCTTACCACTTATGTCTAGACCTATCGGCGCTGATGCCGTGAGCTCTGACATGGCAAAGGTCACAGTCCAGGCCCAGTACCCGGGCTACAAATTCCTGAACGCACCCACTCAGGTGCGTTGAGCCAGCGCCTCGTGCAGTTGAAACGCCAAGCCGCTGGTGCGCTGCACGTTGCGACCCACCGCGCCTTCAAACACCCCCGGGTGAGTCTCGGCCAGGCTGAACCACTCCCTGGCGCGGGTGATCGCGGTGTACAGCAGCTCCTTGGTCAACACCGGGTTCAGCGCATCAGGTAACACCAGCGCAGTGTGGTTGAACTCCGACCCCTGAGACTTGTGCACCGTCATGGCGAACACCGTTTCCACCTCCACCAACCGGCTCGGCAGCACGAAGCGCACGCCGCCACTGCCGTCATTACGCGGGAAGGCCACGCGCAGGGCCAACGCACCCTCTGGTCCGGGCACACATAGCGCGATGCCGATATCGCCGTTCATAAGGTTTAGGCTGTAGTCGTTGCGCGTAACCAGCACAGGGCGCCCTTCGTACCAACCGTGGTCGCTGCTCAGCAAGCCGCGCCGACGCAACTGCGTGGCCACGCGCTGGTTCAGGCCCTCGACGCCCCAAGGCCCCCGACGCAATGCACACAGCAGGCGGAAACGGTCGAATGCAGACAACACCTTGCCCGCCCAGTCGGCCCAAAGCTGGCTATCCCACGGTGTGTCGGGTGCGGGGCGCAGGTCGCGCAGTTGCTCCAGATAATGCCGGTAGCCGGGGGCGTTGCGGTTACCATCGATGGCCAGGTCGGTGAGTGCAGCATCCTGCTCACCACGCACCAGCAGGTTGAAAAGCTGCTCCGAAGGCTGCTCCAGCACACGCCGTGCTTCGTCGGCGTGTTTGTGGTTGATCAGCTTGGCCAGACGCCCGATGCCCTTCTGCGGGTCGAAACGCCACGAGCGACGCAGCATCACGGTCTGCTGCGCCAATGGGTCACCAGCGCCGGCGGCCATCTGCAACTCGGGGTCGAGCAGGGCTTCACCGCTGTGGGTGCTCAGCCACTGGGCGGTTTGCACGTTGTAGCCGCCTTTTTCAGCCTCGCGGCACAAGTCGCCCATCACGGAACCGGCCTCCACCGAAGCCAACTGGTCCTTGTCGCCCAGCAGAATCAACCGCGCCGCATGAGGCAAGGCGTCCAGTACGCAGGCCATCATTTCCAGGTCGATCATCGAGGCTTCGTCAACTACCAGCACATCCAGCTCAAGCGGTTTGTCGCGCTGGTGAATGAAGTTGCGCGAGTTCGGGCGGCTGCCCAGCAAGCGGTGCAGGGTGGACACATCCGTGGGGATCTCGGCGCGCACCGCATCACTGACCGGCAACGCCCTCACCTCCTTGCCGATGGACTCAGACAACCGCGCAGCCGCCTTGCCGGTCGGGGCCGCCAGGCGAATGCGCAGCGGCTTGCCGCTATCGACTGCCGGCGTTTGCAGCAAGCCCAGCAAGCGCACCACCGAGGTGGTCTTACCGGTGCCTGGGCCGCCGGTGATGATGCTGAAATTGCCACGGGCCGCCAGCGCGCAGGCAATTTTCTGCCAGTTGCTGCCCTGCGCGCGCTCGGCTTCGGAAGGCGGTGGGAACAGTTCGTCGAGGCGGCTGGCGAGGTTGTCTGGGGTGACTGGCGCCACACCCAAGCGTGCACTCAAGGCTTGGGCAATGCTGCACTCGTAGTTCCAATAGCGGCGCAAGTACAGGCGCTGCCCCACCAGCACCAAGGGCCGCTCGGGTGCGTTCGGGCTGGCGTCGCGGTCCTCGACCATGGGGCTTGCGGCCAGCACCTGGCGCCACTGCGCGGCGTCCAGGCCCTGCAACCATTGCGATGGAAGCGTGTTGCCCTGCTCACCTTCAGGGGGCAACGAGAGCACGAAATCCGGGGTGGCCAGGGTGGCAACCAGGTCCAGGCAGGCGTGGCCACGGCCCAGTTGGTGGCTGGTCATCGCGGCGGCCAGCAGCACGCTGGCCTGGGCTTGAGGGTCTTGCTCGAGGATGAACTTGGCCAACGAACGATCCAGCGCACGCAGCCAGCCACGCGCCACCCAGGTATCGAGTTGCTGCAATAGCTCGCCATGGCTGACTGCGCCGATGGGCACTACCACTTGCTCGCTATCGCCTTGGCTGGCGCTGAGTTGCTTGAGGGTCTGGCTCATGCGTTGACCTCCAGGTGTTGCCCCATGAAGAGTCGGTCAAGCTGCTCGATCAATTGCCGCGGTGGGCGTTCGAAGTGCAGGCCATGGGTGGGCGCCTGGTGCCCACGGATGAACAGGTACAACGCGCCACCCAAGTGCTGGTCGTAGTCGTAGCCGGGCAGGCGCAGCTTGAGCTGGCGATGCAGGGCCAGCAGGTACAGGCACATCTGCAGGTCGTAGCGTTTGCCCAACATGGTTTCGGCCATGGCCTCGGCGGCATAGGCGCTGTCGGTACTGCCCAGCCAGTTGGACTTGTAGTCCGCCACGTAGTAGCGGCCCTCGTGCTCGAAGGTCAGGTCGATGAAGCCCTTGAACATGCCGTTCAACTGGCTTGGGGCGAGCGCTGGCCGTGGCGCGCCGCCCAAGGTGTGTTCACGCACCAGGGCATCGAGGCGCTCGACGCTCACGTTTTGGCTGGCGAACCAGAACTCCATCTCGACCTGGTAGGTGTCCAGCGCTGCGAGGGTGCATTGGGTGCCGTTGAAGCGCAGTGGCGCCTTCAGGTAGTGGCTGAGCCAGGCCGACAACGGGTCGATCCAGCGTTCCCAGCCACGCAGGTTGCAGCGCCGTGCCACGGCGTCGTGCAGGGCTTGCTCATCACTGGCGGCGTTGCCGAAGCCCTCATCACCCGCCCACTCGAACAACCCGTGCAGGAAGGTGCCCGGCCCCGCCCCTCGGGGGAAGCAGTGAATGCCAACGCCGGCAGACGGGTTCTGCTCGTCGTCCTGCTCTTGCAGGTTGGCTTCTAGGGCAGTTGCAGGCTCTGGGGCGATGGGCGAAGTGGCGCCCACCAGGGTACGGTCTTCGGCGATCGCCAAGGTGGAGTAGCTGGCGATCCACCAATTGGCTGCCAGCGCATGCAGCGGGCGCAAGGCTGGGCCTGCGGTGGGTCGGGCGGGCGCGGTGTGGACGGTTTGGGTGGGCGTGGGCGCCTTGCTCACGGCGATGTCGTCGCAGCCCTTTGCCAGTGCCTCGACCACTTCAGCCAGGCACTCGGGCGCCACCTTGTTTTCGCCTGCCAGCAGGTAGCCCAGGCCCGACTTGTGCAGGTCGAGCGACTTTTCCCCGGTTTTAGCCACCTTGGGCGCCACGCAAATCCAGGTGGCGTAGCGGGCGCGGGTCAGGGCGACATACAGCAGGCGCATTTCCTCGCCCATGCGCTCATCGTCGGCCAGTTTCTGCGACGGCTTCGCCAGCTCGCCTTTGCCCAATTCAAGCACCAGGCGGTATTGCTCACCCTGTTGCTCATGGAACATGGGCGGCGTTTTGCTGCGGCCATCCACCGGCCTGGCGCTGCACGCGAACGGCAACATCACCAAGGGGTACTCAAGGCCCTTGGACTTGTGCACGGTCACCACCTTGATCAGGTCCGAGTCGCTTTCCAGGCGCAGAATTTCTTCTTCACTCTGCGCCTCGATCTGCTCGGCCAAGTGGCGAATCAGCGCGTGCTCGCCGTCCAGTTCAGTGGCGCTGCGTTGCAGCCATTCAGCCAGGTGCAGCAGGTTGGTCAAGCTACGTTCGCCCTGCGCCTCGGCAAGCAACCGGGCCGGAACCTGGAAGGTCGCGAGCAGCTTACGCAGCATTGGCAGCACGCCTTGTTGCTGCCAATGCTGGCGAAACTCGCGGAAGCACTGCACAAGCTCTTCCCAGCACAGCTCGTTCTGATTCAGGCGCTCCAGCGCCTGCCAGCCAAGGCCCACGCTGCGGGTTGCCAGTGCCGCACGCAGCAAGCGGTCACTGCTGGGTTGGGCGCAGGCCCGAAGGATGCACAGCAGGTCTTTGGCCTCTTCGCTTTCGAACACCGAGTCGCGGTCAGACAAATAAACGCTGGCCAGTTTGCGACGTGCGAGGGCCTTGCGAATGGCTTCGGCTTCCGTGCGGCTGCGTACCAGAATGGCGATATCGGCGGGTTTGAGCTTGGTCAACTGGCCGTCGCTGCTGCGCAAGCCCGAGGGCTCGGGCGCACTACCGTCGAGCCAGGCCTGAATCGCCGAGGCGCACACCTCGGAGGCCTCGCGCAGGTACGTGGCGTTGTTGATGACTCCGTCGGTTTGCAGTTGCCAAAGAGTCAGGGCCTTCTGCTGTTCGCCCTCGATTTCCAGCACATCGCTGCGGCCTTTGGCGTCGACGCCCTTGAACGGCACCGGGTTCTGCCCGTCCTTGGCGAAGCGGAACGCCGCTCGCGGGTGCGCTTCGGCGAAGCTGAAACAGTGGTTGGCGGCATCGACCATCGCTTTGGTGGAACGGTAGTTGGTGCCCAGGGTGTAATGCCGGCCCTCGGTAGCCTCACGCGCCTTGAGGTAGGTGTAGATGTCGGCGCCACGGAAGGAATAAATCGCCTGTTTCGGGTCGCCGATCATGAACAGCCCGCAGTCGGGCAGGTTGTCGCCGATGCGGTAGATGGTGTCGAAGATGTCGTATTGAACCGGGTCGGTGTCCTGGAACTCGTCGATCAATGCTACCGGGTACTGCTGGCGAATGGTTTCGGCCAGGCGCGGCCCGCACGGGCCTTCCAGCGCACGGCCAAGGCGGCTCAGCAGGTCGTCGAAGCCGATCTGCGCCCGGCGAAGTTTTTCTGCTTCGAAGGCGCTTCGTACTTCACGCAGTGCATGCAACAGCAACTGCGCACGCGTGTCCTGCTTGGTTTCCTTGTGGTCGACCAACGCATCGATGGCCTCGAAGGCCGGTTTCCTGGCAATGCTGCCGCCCTTGTTCAACCTGAAGCGGGTTTGCCCACACCTGAACACGTGGGCACAGGCGTCCTCACCCTGGCTCCAGGCCGCGATATTGCGCAGCATCTCTTCCAGGGTTTCGCGGCTATTGGCGGGGTAGGAATTACGATTCAGCGAAGTGCGGGCCTCGTGCAACGCCGCCTCAAGCGCCACGATGTCCTCGGCCCACGCGGCTCGGGCTAGCGCTTCGAGCGTGGCGTACTTCGCATTCCAGTCGGCAGCCGTCTGAAGCAATGCATCCAGCTTCGCGGGCGCGGTGATCGCCACCCCCTCCTGCTGGAACTCGGCATCGCTACGCGAAAGCAGTGGCGTCAGTGCCTCACGCAGCGCGGTCGGGCTTTTGAAGCACTCGGTCACCGCCTTGGCAACTTCGGGCGACACGCCATAGAACTGCTGACGCCAGTAGTCCCTGACCACCTCATCGAGCAGCTCGCGCTGGTCGGTTTCCAGTGTCTGGGTGAACAGGCTGCCGCTGTCGAAGGCGTGCTCGCGCAGCATCCGGTAGCACCAGCCATGAATAGTCGAAACCGCGGCTTCATCCATCCATTCGCTGGCCAACTGCAACCGGCGAGCGCAGGAAGGCCATTGGTCGGCGAGGTATTCGTCGCGCAGTTTCACCAGCAGCGGGTCGTGAGGCAACTCCGGTGCCAGGAAGCACTGGGCAGCCTCGTTCAAGCGTGCGCGAATACGGTCGCGCAGCTCTTGGGTGGCGGCGTCGGTGAAGGTCACCACCAGAATTTGTGGCGGCGTAAGCGCTTGCTTGAACGCCGCGTCGCCGCCATGGCCCAGCACCAGGCGCACATACAGCAAGGCGATGGTGAAGGTTTTACCGGTGCCCGCGCTCGCCTCGATCAAGCGGCTGCCGTGCAGGGGGAAATCGAGGGGGTTGAGGTTTTCCGCGGTCATTGGTCGCTCCCTGCGTCGGTCGGGGTGAAGTGGCCGAACAAGCCGCCATACAAGTGCTTGGCCCAGGCTGGGAACTGGCCGCTTGCGCACAGTTGGTCGAAGTCGGGGTAAGCCCGCCGCTGGGCGAACGAGCGCTGCACCTCGCCCTCGAACGTGTAGCTACCTTCGTAGGTTTCACGCGCCTTGGCGTAGGCCGCCTCGCCGTTGTCACTGTTCTCCCCGCCCGCAGCCAACCAGACGAAAGCACTTTTGCAGGCCACCGGCAGCGGCTCCTGCATGCCCGCCACCCAGGCTTCGAGCAGCGCTTGCAACTGTTTCTGCGCCTGTTGCGCGGGCACTGGCTGGAACACCACGTCCCCATTCAAGCCCACCAGAATCGTCGTGCAGGCAGGCCCGTTCAACTGCAACGCCAGGTGCCGCAACCAAGGCCGCACCAAGTGGTGCCAGCAATAGCTGTCGTCGGTGCACAGCTTTTTGCTGTCCAGTTGCAGGTAGGCTCGCTCATCCAACGCATTGCGGCGAATGCCACCCAGCCAGTCCTTGAGGCCGGGAAGCTCGTCGGTGGCGTCGATAACGGCAGCGCTCTGGCCCTCTTCCAGCTCAGGCCAGGCTTGCAGTTGCGCGTGGTAGCGCGCCAGCAGGCCCGGCATCGGCCCCACCAGCGCCGAGGCGCTCAAGGTGCCGAAGCCGCCCAGCGGCAAGGCGCCCTCGCGTTGCAGGCGCTGCACTTGCAGGCCCAGTTCGGTCGCGGCCTGTTCGGGGTCGTACGCCTCCTCTACCCAGCGCTTTAGCGCCTGGGTGAGCCTGTCCTGGTGCTGCCAGTTTTCCAGGCCATCGAGCAGGAAGGCTTCGTCATCGCGGTTGACCAACTCGTCGTCATCGAAATTGACCTTCAAGCGCTGGGTGAAGAAGGCGCCCACCGGGTCGCGTACGAACTCGGAAAGTTGGCGCAGGTTCAACGGTGTGTCCTGAACCGGCGCGGGCAAGCGCTCGCCTTCTGGCTGCAAGGCATGTTCGTCGTGCACCTCGCGCCACTCGCTGGAATAGGTGAACAAGCCATCAGGCCCCGGCTGGTTAGCGAAGTACGCGGCGCTGAAGGGTTGTAGCGGGTGCTCCTGGGTCAGTGCGGGCAGCAACGGTTGGCCGCTGGCCGAGCGCCAGCCGTTGGCCAGGTGGTCGCGTAGCTGGCCGATCAGCACCGAGGGCACGCGCTCGCTGTTGTCGCGAATATTACGGCCCACCCAGCTCACATACAGTTGCTTGCGAGCCGAGAGCAGGGCTTCGAGCAGCAGGTAGCGGTCATCTTCACGTCGCGACCGGTCACCTGGGCGATAGTCGTTGCGCATCAGGTCGAAATCGACCGGCGATTGCTGGCGCGGGTAATCGCCATCGTTCATGCCCAGCAGGCAAACCACCTTGAACGGAATCGCCCGCATCGGCATCAGGGTGCAGAAGTTCACCGCACCGGCCAGAAAACGCTGCGACAAGCCACCGTCCTCGATGCCGCTGAGCCAGGCTTCGTGCACCACGCTCAGCGGCAGTGGCTGCGCGAACTGCGCCAGCTCGCAGGTGCGCAGCCAACCTTCAAGCAGCTTGAGCAACTGGTTGAGCAGCAACTCTTCGGCATCGCTCTCCGAGCGGAAGAACACCTTCAACAAGGCTTGCAGGCGCTCGGCCCACTGCACGGGTGTGGCCGGTTGCTGAAGCTCCTGAAGAGCGACTTCCAAGTGGTCGAGCAAGGTCAGCAGCGGGCCGGCCAGGGCCGCTTCCAGCCCCGACACTTCATCGTAGGGCTCGATGCCGTTGAGCTCAGGCCCACGCCCAACGGCGTAGCCCAGCAGCATGCGGCGCATGCCGAAGCGCCAGGTGTTCTGCTCCAGGCCCTGCGGCATACCCAGGCTTTCGCGCTGTTGGGCATCCAGCCCCCAGCGCACCCCGGCACCCTCGATCCAGCGCTGCAGGGTCGGCACGTCCGCTTCGTTGATCGCGAAACGTGCGCGCAGGGCCGGCACGTCCAGCAGGTCGAGAATGTCGCTGGCAGCGAAGCGGCTGTGGGGCAGCTTGAGCAGGTGCTCCAGCGCGATCAGCAGCGGCTGGCGACCGCGTTGGCCTTGGTCGGACACGGTGAAGGGCAAGTAGCGCGGGTCGTGACGCGGCACCTGTCCGAACACCGCTTCTATATGCGGGGTGTAGGCGTTGATGTCCGGCACCATCACGATCACATCGCGCGGGCTCAATTGTGGGTCGGCGCTGAAGCGGGCGAGCAGTTGGTCGTGCAGCACTTCCACTTCGCGCTGCATGCTGTGCACCACGTGAAAACGCAGCGAGCGGTCGGCACTAACCTCTACCGGGTCCCAGGTTTCGCGGCTTTCCGCCAAAGGGCGCAGTTCGAGAATGTCGCTTTGCAACTGGCCTAGCAGGGTTGTGGTATCCGGCTCGGTAAACAGGTCGATACGCCCGCCATTGAGGCCGTCGAGCAGGTGGCGATAGCTGCCGGGTTCGTCGTGCTGGTCGAGCAGGTTGATATAGTCGCGCCCCTGCTTGCCCCAGGCAGCGAGCAAGGCTTGGCCATGCTCGTTCGCTACGGTGCCAACCTCTCGGGCAGGCTGGCGACGGTAGTGGTGCGCCAGCAGGTCTTTATCGGCAACGATGTCGCCCCAGTGGTGGCGGCAAGGGTTGTGCACGCACAACAGCACTTGGCTGTAGCGGGAAAGCTCCTTCAGCGCTTCAAGCACTTGTGCGGGCATCGAGGAAATACCGAACACCACAACTCGGCGTGGCAGCCCCTTCGGCGCCTGGGCGGCGCTGCGCAGGTGGGCGACGAAGCGTTTGTGCACCCCAGCGCGGCTTTGCTCAAGCGCGCCTTCGCCTACGTCTGCCAGTACCTCGCGCCATAGCTGCGCCTGCCACAGGTTCGGCGCATCCAACGGCTGCGCAGTGCCCTTGATGTGCCGCAGTTGATCGCGCCCGACAGCCCAGTCTTCCAGCCAATCGGCGCGGTACACCTGGTATTGGTCGAACAAGTCCGCCAGCCGCTCGCACAGTTGGTGCAGCTTGCGCTGTTCGTCGTCCTGTTCCAAAAAGCGCTGCAGGCTTGCGAACACCGGCTTTTCCAGCAAGCTCGGCAACAGACGCATCAGCCGCCAGCTCAGGGCGGCCTTGTCCAGCGGCGAAGACTGCGGGGTGGTTTGCGCCCCAAGCACCGAGCGATACACCTGCCACAGAAAGCGCGCGGGCAGTTGCACATCCAGCGCCGCGGCAATACCGCAGCCGCCGTTGTGCGGGTCTTCGGCCAGCGCCAGCTTCAGCCACTGGGCGATGCCATTGCTCTGCACCAGCAGCACTTCGTTCTCCAGTGGTCGCAGCGGGTGACTGCGCATCCACTGCACCGCGAGGGCTCGCAGTTCTTCTAGATGATTGCCATGGATGACAACAAGACCAGGCTGAAGCTCCTGCATAGACACACATCCCTCTGGGTACGCTGGAGTGAAAGCTAATCAACACATGCGACACCCTGTGTCGCACGGGATCTTTCACGGAAGAAGCAAAGTGACGTCGTTGAACTAAGGCAGCGATTGGAGAACCGCTCCGGCAACCTCAAATGACTTCAAGCCGGTAGGTATCGGTATCACCGACCAACTCAAAGAACAGCTCGCCATCCGAAGATTGAGGCGTGTCGGATGCAGAGGACCAGAACGAAGAATGCTGCCGCACATAAGCGCAAAACGCGGCTACCAACGGATGGGCCTTCCACAGCTCGGTCAGCTCACGTCGATGCAGGCCCGGCATAAAGAGCGGTGCAAGCTTCTGCTTTTGATCCAACGAAAGCTCAGCCAACTCCTGCCCATGCTGACTGATCCACTTGCCAATCAAACGGATGTCGCTGTGGTAGCGCGCATCGGTCACTTGAAGCTGAGCAATACGGATTTTCTGCGGTTCTACAACAACCCGGCAGGCAACGTATTCATCGCCATCCGCCAGCTGAGCACTGGCATTCTGCAAGGCGAGCTCAGGAGTTGGGCTGGCGTAAATTGCATGCCGGCGGGACGGCATATTTTTCGGCCGGAGAGACTCCCAGAGGTTGTCGACAACATAGGGAACATTGCTCGGAATCCGCATCGTCAAATGACGACGAATTCCTTTTCCCGACATAATCACTTGACTGGCCGGGATCGCCCGGAATAGCTCCATGTCAGACTCCTCAGAAACACATCACTAGCAGCTACAGTTGCCATAGCCCCTCTGCATCTCGCGCGCTAAAAAACACTAATGAACACTACCGCAAGTTCCAGGAGCTGAAGCGCGAAAAGCAAGGCAGCAGGGAGCCAACCACCTGAGTGGCCGAGGTTGATGCTGCTCTACTAGCGATCGTGGCCAACTAGAAATGTCGACATTTGGACACTGCGCTGAAGCTGATCATCTAGATCAGCCAGTGTCTGACCAAAAAATGTCGTGAACAATTCGGTGGGTTGTTCACCGTCAAGCAAGTCAAAATGCTGCCCCACTGCCTGCCCAATGCGACGAAGCAGCTTCGCCGAACTACATATGCCGGCAAACCCTGCCTTCACCAGAATATCAAGGGGAGATATCTGGTATTGAATAGCCAATTGCGTGGATCGACCGCAAAGAAATATACATACCAGACACACCTGCTCGCGCTCGTCTCCTGCAACGAACCCAGTTTCACCGGCACTGAGCACCTTCAAGCCAGTTTCTCCACCGCGAGCAATCAGCTCAAGATCGTCGAGGCTGTAACTAACCAAATCAAACTCGGCGCTCTTGAAAGGAAAGCAATATGACCTGGCCGTACCCAGGGTGCGCCCTTTCACTATGGTCTGCCACTGGCGAAAAGCGGATAGATCAATGGCATGCCCCGCCACACGGCTGCACGCAAGGTATTCATCTAGAACCTGGGGGAAAGGAAAACTAGTTGGCACCCAAGTGCAGACGCTCTTCGTTTCAACGTGATTCGCCTTTCGGCTGCTCGAAGTAGTGGGAATTGCTACACCCGATACAGTCGCGAAGCCAGGCAATACAAGGCAGCGCAGATCGTACCCAATCATGAACAATGCGGCCTCAAATGACCGACAGCGTTCCGCCAGTGAACCAGAGAACAGATGGGGCGCTTGCTGAAGCGTTTCGCACACAATCCAACCGAGCTCCACCTGACTCTGAGCCCAGCGCTCGGCAGGCACACTCCGAGTAAAGAACTGAGGAGCCTTTGCAAATCCAAGCTCGCCCGGATCACGAATCTGATCTCCTCGCGCCGCCCCCGTCGGGAAAGTCAGCACGGAACTCGCTGTCGCCCGCTGACGATAAAGGGTATAGAGCATTGCTATAGCTGCCCCAACCCGGCTGTCGTAAATGGGGGATCCTGTCGTATCAAGCAGCGAATGAATCTTGGTCAGGCCTGCATCGAAGCGCCAAATGCTTTGCTTATTCAACTGGGAGAGCGTTTGACTGCCATTTAGGACAAACAACGGCCGACAGCTATCGAGGTACTGCACCAATTTTCCCTGTTGCTGCAACCGATTCAGAAAGGGAACCGCGCCACGTACGCCGCCCCATTTCAACACTGCGAGACACGCCTTGTAAGTGGTGGCCTCGCAGCCATTGGCCATAGCAGTCAACAGACGGTCTCGCAAAAGATCGAGGGAGATGCTCGTACTCTTCCAGTCGTCAGACCTCACCAACCGCCCAGTCTGGTAGTCACTCCAGCTATTTTCCCAGCGATAGAGAGCATGAACCGCTTCGATTCCTACCACCTGCCGATCAATCCCCCCTCTTACGAAACGACTCGGGCTGAAGCGCAGGTGCACATTGAGATCAGCAAGGTTCAGACACAGCCAATCGATGAATCCACGAACATCCGGCTGTGCGAGAAATTTATTTCGGTCCATCTATCCCCCTATTTCCATATTTCAGACCCGATGCCTCGACTATACGGCCCTGACATCCACGTTACGTCTTTGGTTAGAGCACCACCGGCATATTATGAGCGGTTGCGTGCCAATTGAAGATCGGCATCCAAATCACCGAGCTCCACTGCCCACAAGCTTCCCTGGCTGATCGCCAGATCCCGCCAGAAACGAAACAGCCCCCCATCAGGATCCGGCGGGGCCTCGAAGGTAGAGAAGTAAAAATCGGTAAGCCGCTCAGTCGCCAATACCTGCCCCTTCATGGCCGCCCACTGCAGCCAATACAAGCCAAGCGCAGGATCATACTCGGGTGATGCCTCATCCAGAGCCAACCTGCCAAGTGAGAAGCACGCCATCAAGTCCTGCTCGGCCGCTCCACTCTTGTACCAACTGATGGCTTTGCCATGATCGACGATGACACCCTCGTCCCCACGCTCATACAAGCTCCCTAATGCTTGCGCAGCACAGGGAATCCCCGCCTCGAAAGCCTGCTCGTAATAGTCGATGGCCAAGTCCAGATTGACCGTCAACCCCTTGCCGTAAAAGGCCAGCTCGGCGAGGTTGAATAACGCCTCTGCGGAGCCCATTACCGCAGCAATCCTCAGCAGCCTCTTGGCGAGAGCTGGATTTGGCTTAAGCCGCAAACCGTTGAGCCACCACCACCCAAGATCATTGAGTGCATTCTCGTCACCAATCAGGGCCTGCTCACGCAGCTCCACATAGCGATTTCGAATTCTGATCGGATCAACCAATCCAAGAAGCGGATTGGCTGCCTTGATCTCGTGATAGGTAACACCAGCCTGCCCGCTTAGCTCCATCGCTCTCAGCGATGGCATTCCAATGCCAGCGTAAAGGCGTTGCAACTCGTCAGGCCCAGCTAGCTCGACGTCTTCAGCCCGCGGAAGAAGGTTATCCATGAGATTGAAGACTTCCGCAGATTTGCTCATGCTGCTGCCTCATCGATGATTGTGCCTGACCATTTTCAACAGCCATGCGACAGTCTGTGTCGCACACAAGCAGGGACGGAAGTGTGGAACAGCTACTCCGCCATGAGCTCATCCTTGGCCTTCTCCCGAGCAAGGACAGCGCTCTCGATAGCAACGCCATTCACCAACGAGTAGCCAATCAGGGCATCCAGGTTGGTAAACGCACCATTCAACGTGACCTCAGCGAACTCGAACAGAAATTCCCCCATGTGCACAGTAGGCCCAAGGGCAAAGCAAAACTGTGGTGGGCAGAGAAATCGCTATCGCGACTGAGCATGCTGCCAACAGATGCAATGAACCTCGTCATGATCATGGAGCACGCTGCTAGATTCGGAATGGCGGCGCAGGTAGCAAATCTGGCGCCCCTTCGGGATTACGCAACATCACTGTTGAAAGGAAACCGTCCTAGCCAAGACTGCTCAGGCAAGGTCATCAGCAACACCCGCTTCGTGGTCCTTGAGCCAGGTCAAGTAAAGCCAGAAGTTCTGAAGGTTATTCAACAAGCCCTGCTGGATGATGATTCGATAATGGCTCTCTACCTGAAACGCGGTGCCAGCGAGCCACGCCAGCTTCATCTCAAGCCACTAGGGCTGTCCTATCAGGACTCCAATATCTACCTCTCATGTATTTTCGAGGGATTACCAAAAGGCAAAGTCGCCGCACTCCCCCTGCATCGCTTTCAAGCTGCCAAAACCACCGTGGACAATCTCAAGGCCCCCGAGGGCTTCGACATCAACTCGTTCGAAGCCAGACAAAGCCTGATCAGCCAAAAATCCGAGCACCCGGTTCAACTCAAGTTACGTATTTCACAGACGCTCTATGAGCGCTTGGACGAGAACGCGCTCACTTCTGATCAACAACTACAACCTACCAACGATGGCTGGTGGCTAATGACAGGCAGCCTCTGCCTCAGCCAGGGCCTTGATTTGTGGCTACTGAGCCAAGGCGAACACGTGGAGGTGCTTGAGCCCATTGAGCTAAGACAGCAAATGGCAGCCTCGGCGAAAAAAATGGCTGCCCTGTACGAAAAAGTTAAAACGACGACACAGGATGTCGCATATCCATAGCACCCTGCCTCCCGTCAACTGACTACGGAGACGTTGCTATGAAAACCTATTCCGCTTTGCTTCAGCGCGTAACACCCAACGCAGGGCCTCGCGCCAACTTCACGATCACGGTACAGGCCGTCAGCTCTGAGATGGCTCGCGTCACGGCTGAGGCCCAGTATCCTGGCTACAAGTGCGTCAACGCTCCCGTCCAAGCGCGCTGAAATGCACAAGGCACATGTGGACAGAGCGCTTCGAAACCACGTCTACAACCTACTCAAGCAGGGGAAGAGTCTCGCCGGCATCCCAGAGCAAACCATCCGGGAAATATTCCTTTCGGAAGAGCAAGATCTAGAGCCCACTCCAACGGTCTATGAAATTGCACTGGTCGCTACCACGTATGCTGAGGCTGAAAGACTGCTGGCGCTGATGGCAACAGCCATACGCAAGCAGTCGAACAGCACTGCAAATCACCGTTTTACTGCTTACGGACTGGATCCGGGATCGCCTCCCCGTCAACTCTTTGATGAAGTCCATTGGATCAGTACCAGCGCAAATCCACTGCCACAGTCGGAGCTTCTGGCTGGCTCCGGGCGCATCGTCCATGTCCATCAACTTGGATCTGGCGACATCCCCAAGAGACCAGGCGTCCGCACCTATCGTTGGGAGTCTGAAACCACACTGACTGAGTTCTTGGCAAGCTTCTATCTCGCCTGGGAAGCAAGTGGACTTCTGAGCCTGAACTGGGACAGCTATTTCGCCTGGCAGCCACCTCAGCAGAGCCTTGGTCTCATGATATCAAGCTGGGGAAGAGACCCTGGCACCGCCATCGATACGCTATTGACGCAAGCGGCTGCGACAAAACTGGCTACCGACGAGAGTGCAATTCTGATCATCGAGGGCAACACCAGCACCACGATTGGCGATTGTTGCGAGATAGTGGATGCACTAGAGCACAACTTGGAATTCGATATTGTCACCACGTACCGGGGTAGCTCCAGCCCATCAGGTTATGGCCTGAAACTACTGACGTTTTGCCAGTCATGACTGTACACCGGCCGACAACACCAACGATGAGAGCAAGCCATACATCGCGCCCATGGTTATTCCTTGCAAACTCAGATTGGGCCATCCAGAGCACCCGAGAAGCTGTTCACCCCGCAGTCACAGAATCACCTTCATGCACTCAGCCTCCAGAACTCTCTGCTGGCTGAACCGCGCAGAGCAAGCCGAAGATACTGATGGCCGATTCATTTTTCTGTGGATCGCATTCAACGCCGCCTACGCCACCGATATCGACGAGCAGATGCGGCTATCTGAACAGGAAACCTTCAAAGCCTTTCTCGAAAAGCTGTGCTCACTCGATAGCACCAACAGCATCGAACAGCTCGTCTGGTCGGAGTTCCCTGGCAGTATTCGGGTGCTGCTGGACAACCAGTATGTCTTCCAAAGTTTCTGGGATCATCAAAGCGGAAAAATCAGCGAAGAACAGTGGAAAGAGCGCTTCGCCAGTGGAAAAAAAGCAGCAGCTTTGGCACTGGCCAACCGCAACACGCCTGCAGTACTCGGTGTGATGTTCAACCGCATCTACACCTTGCGGAACCAGCTCATTCACGGCGGAGGAACCTGGAATGGCCGAGTAAACAGGGATCAACTACGAGACTGCTGCAACCTGCTCGGCAAACTGGTGCCATTGATCATCCAGATCATGCTGGACAACCCAGACACCTTATGGGGCGATGCCAACTACCCGGTGGCTGGCTGACGTTGGACGCCGGTTCATCTTGAATAGACGAAACCGGCCGACACTCGATGGCATCTATCGGCCTACTCCGTTGAAAAGCTTGCCTCGCAACTGATCGGCGTCCTAACCGGCAACTTAAACTTTACCTTTCCACGGCACCAACTTTTGCTCAAGCCAGCGCATGCCGAAGTCGAACAGCAGCGCCATCAGGCCGATCACCAGAATGCCCATGATTACCACCTCGGTGACCATGAACTTGGATGCACTGAGCACCATGAAACCCAGGCCGGCGGTGGCTGCAACCATCTCCGCTGCCACCAGGGTGGTCCAGCCGAAGCCGATGGCGATACGCATGCCGGTGAGCATTTCCGGCAGTGCCGCCGGCATGATCACGTGGCGCAGCACCTGACCACGGCTGGCGCCCATCGAATAGGCGGCATGGATCTGCTCGATGGCCACCGAGCGCACCCCGGCGCGGGCGCTGAGCGCCAACGGGGCAAACATCGCCAGGTAGATCAGCAGCACCTTGGAGCCTTCGCCGATCCCCATCCAGATCACCACCAGCGGCAGGTAGGCCAGCGGCGGTAGCGGGCGGTAGAACTCCACCAGCGGATCGAAGATGCCACGGGCGACGCGATTGACGCCCATCATGATGCCCAGCGGAATGGCCGTGAGCACGGCCAGGGCGAAGGCACTGAACACGCGCAGGGCGCTCCAGCCGATATGGGTGAGCAGCGAGGCATCGGCGAAGCCGTCCTGCGACACCGCGACCAGTTGCTCCCAGACCGCCTGCGGCGACGGCAGGAACAGCGGCTTGACCCAGCCCAGGTTGGTGGCGGCGAACCACAGGGCGAGGAAGGCCGCCACGGTGATGCAACTGAGCAGCAGGCTCGAACCGTTACCCGGCGCACCGTACTGCTCGCCCGGCTTGGCCGACTGGCCTCGACGAAGTGACTGCAACGTGCGCTGTACGGCCTTGTGCTGATATTGATCGAACATGCTCATGCCGCCTCCTCATCCCCGTGGATGATGCTCAGCACCTGCTCGCGCAGGGCGATGAAGTCCGGCATCGACTTGACCTTGCGTGCATCGCGGCACTCGAGGAAACGCCGGCCGAAATCCAGTTGGAATTCGTGGGTGATACGCCCCGGGCGCGGCGACATGATGATCAGCCGGGAACCCATGAACAGTGCCTCTTCCACATCGTGGGTGATGAAGAACATCATCTTGCCGGTGCTCTGCCAGATATCCAGCAGCAGCTCCTGCAGGCGCTCGCGGGTCAGCGCATCGAGCGCGCCCAGCGGCTCGTCGAGCAACAGCATGTGCGGATCGTTGGTCAGCGCACGGGCGATACCGACGCGTTGCTGCATGCCACCGGAAAGCTGGTAGATCGCATGGTTGCGGAACTCTTCAAGCCCGGTCAGCCGCAGGAAATGCATGGCCCGCTCCTCGCGCTCGCGCTTGTCCACGCCACGCAGCTTGAGGCCTAGGGCAACGTTGTCGAGCACGTTCAGCCAGGGCATCAGGGCATGCTTCTGGAACACCACGCCGCGCTCGGCGCCAGGGCCGGTGATCTGGTCGCGCAGTTGCGACTGCAGCTCGATCTGCTGCGGCACGCGGCCCTGGTAGTCGCCCAGGGTCAGCACACCGCTGCTGGGACGAATGAACCCGGCCATCAGGTTGAGCAAGGTGGTCTTGCCGCATCCCGAGGCGCCAAGGGCCATGACAAAGTCGCCGGGCTCGATATTCAGGTTGACCCCGGACAGCGCGGTGACGGGCTGCCCGCCCTGCTGGCTCGGGTAGACCACCGACACATCATGGATTTTCAGGCTGTGGCTCATAACAGTTCCCCTTGAAAACGCGGGCCGTCGCTGCGTGCAGGACGGCCCGTTCGATCACTTCGCCGCGTCGACGAAGCTGGCATTGATGGCAGTGCTGTAGTCCGGCAGAACCGCCGGCACCTTCTTCTGCTCCTTAAGGAACTCAGCAGTCGCGGCCAGGGCCTTAGCCGCACCGCCGTCCTTGCCACCACCCAGCCAGAGATTGCTGGCCTGCTCGCCCGCCAGGGGGAACTGGTACAGGGCCAGCACTTCCGGCACTTCCTCGGCCTTGCCGCCGGACAGACGCGCGACATTGGCGACCTTGGGCGAAGTGGCATCCCAGGACTCCGGCGCCTTCACATAGTCAGAGGTGCTGCTCTGAAGAACCTTGGTGAAGGCGGTCATGCCATCGACGTGCTTGGCAGCGAAATCCTTGTCGGCCACCAGAGCCTCGAAGGTGGCCTTGCCCCAGCTGCTCAGGGTGCCGGAGCTGATCAGCACCTTGCCGCTCTGCTTGAGCTTGCCCAGCGCCGGGTCCCAGATGAAGGCGGCGTCGATGTCGCCACGCTCCCAGGCAGCGGGAATGTCTGACGGCTGCAGGTTGATCACCTTGACCTTGCCGGTCAGGCCGAACTGCTCCAGGGCGAACAGGGTGTGGAAGTGCGTGGTGGAGACGAAGGGCACGGCCAGGGTCTTTCCGGCCAGGTCCTGCGGCGCGTTGATGCCGCTGCCATTACGCACCACCAGCGCCTCGGCGTTGGCGATATTGTCGAGCACCCAGAACACTTCGATCGGGATGCCGCGGCTGACGGCGGAGGCGATCGGGCTGCTGCCGGCCACGCCGATCTGCACATCGCCGGAGGCCATGGCCATCATCACGTCACCGCCACTGTCGAAGTTGCGCCACTGAATATCCCAGCCGGTGGCTTTCTCGAATTCCTTTTCAGCAATCGCGTTCTTCCAAGGCGCATACATGCTCTGTATGCCGATGGTCACGGTTTCGGCCTGTACGGTGCCGGCCAGTCCCAGGGACAGGGCTACGACAGGGGCCAACAGCAGACGGCGCGAGTTCTTCAGCATGACGTGTTCTCCAGAGAGGGACAGGAATCTGCAAGTGCCATGCGATCTTAGTGCCGGCCTGGACCTTGCTTTAGATCCAGACAGCGAAAACCGTGGGGCCAGACAACCCTGCAGCCCAGGCGCCATCGGCCCTCCACGCCCTTGAGCGCCCCTCTCCAGTGCAACCCGAGCGGAGCACGCCCCATGTTGGAACGTTATTTCCGCCCGTTCGAGTCGGGCCGCAGCCTGCAGGAGCAGCTGCGCGAAAACCTGCTGCAAGCCATCCTTGACGGCGCCCTGCCGCCTGGCGAGGCGCTGCCGTCCTCGCGCGAGCTGAGCAAACTGCTCAAGGTCTCGCGCAATACCGTGGTACTGGTCTACGACAAGCTGGTCCAGGACAGCTTTCTGATCCCGTCCGACCGACGCGGCTATTTCATCAACGAGAAATTCCTGCGCCAGCAACTCAACGTCAGCGCGCCCTCACGCCCGCAGCATCTATTCGAGCGCCCGGACCACGCTCCCGACTGGGATGCACGCCTGCAACAGCAGCCCTCGCAGTTGAAAGCCATCGTCAAACCGCGCAACTGGCGCGAATACCGCTACCCCTTCATCTATGGTCAGGTCGAGCATGACGAGCAGACCACCGCGCGCTGGCGCGACTGCGCGCGCATCGCCGCCACCGGCGCGCACATGCGCAGTTGGGTCGATGATCAGGTGATGGTCGACGATCCACTGCTGGTTGAGCAGATCGTCCAGCGCGTGTTGCCACGCCGGGGGATCAAGGCCAGCGCCGAGGAAATCCTTATCACCGTGGGCACGCAGAGCTCGCTGTACATGCTCGGCTGCCTGCTTGGCCGTACGGGCCTGGCGCTCGGCCTGGAAAACCCCGGCTATGTCGATGCGCGCAACATCTTCCAATTGGCCGGCTGCGATCTGCGCCCGCTGCGCATCGACCGCCAGGGCCTGGTGGTGGACAACCAGCTGCATGGCTGCGAAATGATCTTCTGCACCCCCAGCCACCAGTCGCCGACCGGCGTGACCATGCCGGTGTACCGGCGCATGGCCTTGCTTGAACGAGCCCGAACTGACGACTTCCTGGTCATCGAGGACGACTACGACAGCGAGCACAATCACCTGGGTGGCAACCATCCGGCGCTGAAGAGCTTCGACGACAGCGGTCGGGTCATCTACCTGGGCAGCCTGACCAAGGGCCTGCTACCTGGCATCCGCCTCGGTTTCATCGTCGCCGCACCCGAGTTGATCTACGAACTGCGCGCCCTGCGCCGCTATCAGTACCGCCACCCACCGGCCAACAACCAGCGCATCCTCGCCCTGTTCCTCGCCATGGGTCATTACGACGCGCACCTGCGCCGCCTGCGCGACAGCCTGTCGCGCAAGTGGTATTGCATCAGCCGCGCCCTGCAAGAACACCTGCCGGATTGCCAGACCAGCGGCATGGCCGGCGGCTCGGCACTCTGGGTCGAAGGCCCACCCGGTTTCGAGGCCTGGCAGCTGCAGCGCCTGGCCGCCAAGCGCGGCGTGCTGATCGAACCAGGGGATATTCATTTCCTCGATGCCGAACGCCCGCAGCGCTTCTTCCGCCTGGGCTACGGCGCCATCGACGAAACCCTGATCGAGCCCGGCATTGCCGCACTAGGTGCCGCGCGCGAGGAAATGCGGCAACTGGCACCATAACGACAGGCCCCTGGCCCTAAGGCGCTTCGCGTCTGCGGACTAGAGTGGCGGCAATCGTCGAACGGAGCCGCCCGTGATCATCGAACAACCCACCCTACTGAGCAGCCTGTGCGTCTTTTTCGCTGCCATTGTGCGCGGGCTGACCGGATTCGGTTTCGCCGCAGTATCGGTGGTCGGCCTGATTCTGTTGATGCCGCTGCAACAGGCGGTGCCGCTGATCCTCTGCCTGGAAATCGCCAGCAGCGCGTTGCTGATCAGCAGCGCCTGGCGCGATGCCGATCAGCCGCTGCTCTGGCGCTTGTTGCTGGCGGCCCTGGTCGGCGTGCCCTGCGGCCTGATTCTGTTGAGCGGCAGTGACCCGCACTGGCTGACGCTGAGTGTCTACCTGCTGGTCGGCGCGCTGGCACTGGTCGGTTTGGCGCGGATCAGCCTGCCGCTCGGTCGCGGGCCGCTCAGCCTGGGGCTGGTCGGCGGTGTCAGCGGCGCCTTGATCGCGGCCTTTTCCATCGGCGGCCCCCTGCTGGTGGCCTGCCTGAGCCAGCTGCGTTTGAGCCCGGCAGCCCTGCGCGCGACCTTGATCCTGTTTTTCTGCGTCGTCGACCTGGCCGCCCTGGCTGGCCTGAGTTTGAACGGCAGTGTCAGCTGGAACACTGCCAGCCAGGCCCTGCTGCTGCTACCCGCGCTGGGACTGGGACTGCTCCTCGGCCAACGCCTGTTCCGCTACATCGCCCCGCACACCGCCGCCCTGGTCACCCAGTGGCTGCTCCTGACCCTCGCCAGCCTGGGCCTGCTCGGCTGGTGGCAAAGCTGAACCTCTGATTCGGGAGAACTCGCATGCAACCCTCCGTCTTTATCACTGGCGCCACTTCCGGATTCGGCGAAGCCTGTGCCCGGCGCTTTGCCAGGGCCGGCTGGTCGCTGATCATCACCGGCCGCCGCGAAGAACGCCTGTTGGCGTTGGCCAATGAGCTGTCGAGCCAGACCGACGTACTGCCGCTGGTCCTGGACGTGCGCGACCGCGCTGCTATGGAAGCCGCCATCGAAGGCCTACCGGAACGCTTTTCCCGCATCACCGGGCTGATCAACAACGCCGGTCTGGCGCTGGGCACCGACGCCGCGCAGAACTGCGACCTTGACCAGTGGGAAACCATGGTCGACACCAACATCAAAGGTCTGATCTACAGCACCCGCCTGCTGCTGCCGCGACTGATCGCCCACGGCGCCGGTGCGGGCATCGTCAACCTCGGTTCCATCGCAGGCAACTGGCCCTATCCCGGCAGCCATGTGTATGGCGCCAGCAAGGCCTTCGTCCGTCAGTTCTCGCTGAACCTGCGCTGCGACCTGCTGGGCACCGGCGTGCGCGCCACCAACCTGGAGCCTGGCCTGTGCGAAAGCGAGTTCTCGCTGGTGCGCTTCGGCGGCGACCAGGAGCGTTATGACGCGATCTATCAGGGTGCCAATGCCATTCAGCCAGCAGATATAGCCGAGACCATCTGGTGGATTCTCAACCAGCCCGCGCACCTGAATATCAACAGCCTGGAGCTGATGCCGGTCAGCCAGGCCTGGAACAACTTCGCCATCCACCGCGAGTAACGAACTGGCCCCATCACTGAGCGCCACTGGCCCTATGGGTTGGCGGCGCCGGCCCCTATCGTGACTTCACCCCTGATTCGGAAGCCTTCGCCCATGAACGACCTGACCCAAGTCGCCAGCCTGCAGGAACTCGACCGCCGCCATGTCTGGCACCACCTGACCCAGCACCAGGCCTTCGACAATACCCCGCCGCTCGTCATGGAGCGCGGCGAAGGCCTGTATATCTGGGACGTGACCGGCAAACGCTACCTGGACGCCACCTCCGGCGGCGTCTGGTGCGTCAACGTCGGTTACGGCCGGCAGAGCATCGCCGATGCCGTGCGCGATCAGCTGGTCCAGCTCAACTACTACGCCGGCAGCGCCGGCACCCCTGTGGCGGCGCGCTTCGCCGAGGCGCTGATCGCCAAGATGCCGGGCATGAGCCGGGTGTACTTCTCCAACTCCGGCTCCGAGGCCAACGAGAAGGCCTACAAGATGGTGCGGCAGATCGCCCACCGCAAATACGGCGGCCAGAAGACCAAGATTCTCTACCGCGAGCGCGACTACCACGGCACCACCATCACCTGCCTCAGCTCCACCGGCCAGGAGGAGCGCCGCATGCAGTACGGCCCCTTCACCCCGGGCTTCGTCGAGTTTCCGCACTGCTGCGAATACCGCAGCCAGTTCGGCGCCGTCGACAACTATGGCGAGCTGGCCGCCAAGGCCATGGAAGAGGTTATCCTGCGCGAAGGCCCGGACACCATCGGCGCCGTGGTGCTGGAACCCATCACCGCCGGCGGCGGTGTGATCACCCCGCCGGAAGGCTACTTCAAAGCCATCGAGGCTATCTGCCGCAAGTACGACATCCTAATCCACATCGACGAAGTGGTATGTGGCCTGGGCCGCACCGGCGCCTGGTTCGCCTATCAGCACTACGACATCCAGCCCGACATCGTCACCATGGCCAAGGGTGTGGCCTCGGCCTACGCGGCGATCTCTTGCACGGTGACCACCGAGGCGGTGTTCGAGGCCTTCCGTGGCGAGGCAGGCGAGCGTTCTGCCTATTTCCGCGACATCAGCACCTTCGGCGGTTGCACTGCCGGACCTGCAGCGGCGCTGGAGAATCTGCGCATCATCGAAGAAGAAGGTTTGCTGGAAAACGCCACACTCATGGGCGAGTACCTGATGGCCGGTTTGCTGGCACTGAAGGACAAGCACGCGTTGATCGGCGATGTGCGCGGCAAGGGCCTGTTCCTGGGACTGGAGCTGGTGGCCAACCGAGAAACTCGCGAGCCGGTGAGCGAGCAGGTTGCCATGCAAGTGGCCGGCGCCTGCATGGCCCGCGGCTTGATCATCGGCCGCACCAATCGCTCCTTCGCCGACTTTAACAACACCTTGTGCTTGAGCCCTGCGCTGACCTTAAATAGAGAACAGGCCGACGAGATCCTGAGAGTCCTAGATGCGGCTTTCAATCAAGTTGAAGGTAGATTCTGACCAACAGACAAGAACTTACCGAGCTGGCCAGGCGTCGACGTTACGCTGAGGCCAGCTCTTTCGGAGCGTTCACTTTGGCACGTCAGGCTTTCAGGGTTATGTCTCAGCTTTTCCATGACGCAGCTCCAGACGTCGGGGGGACGTCGGATGGCATTTAAGACTTGAATCTACCCATCTTGAATGCACCTCAAGAATTGCCCTGGGCGACATTGGAAGTTGGCAGCACGGCCAAGAACAAGCATGACATTGATCTGGACAGGAAAAGGGAGCAGCTGGAAAAGCAGCAACAGGCTGTTTATCGCATGCGGGCGCGAAGCTTGCCTACGTTGCGCCGGGGCAAGCTGGGGGCGGGCTTTGGGTTCATTGGTCATGGACACACCAATGTCTATAACACCGTCACACAAGGCCTGGGGCCTGCTCCCAACCTAGCAGTGGCGAGGATCGGCGGGAACTGCGCCACATACGCAGCCCCAAATGGCGCAGTTCATTAAACTGCGCCAAGTCATCAACGCTCGCGAACGCTGCGATGCTGCTGGCTCGAACTCAAAAAACAACAGCTACTCAAACAGTCGACTCCACTCTCGGCTCACCAGTGATCGACAGATAACTGGTGAACCTCCGAAGCACCGATGCGAGACAGTCTTCATTTGTGCCTCTGCCACGTATGAAATCTCTTCTCCGTCCTGATTGAGAAGTACGCCTCCAGCACCTTTTAGCAATGCGTGTCCTGCTACCACATCATGTGCGGAAACCTGGACAAGTGACACACCAGCAACCCCATCACCTGCAGCTACACGAGCTAACCGGTAGGCAATGCTTGGCATCGCGACAAATCTACCCGGAGCACACAATTCAGAATTTAGCTCTGGCTTCATCCTGGCAGCAGTACTGACCATTACTTGACTGTCTGAACTCCACTCCAGTTTTGACAGATGCCCGTCAACCGGTTCGCCATTACGCAGCACCGATGGCATGCCTTTAGCCCAGGCGATGCAGTCAGCTGGGCACCCTACTAGCACAGGCGCATACACCACACCGAGAACAGGCTGAGCATTTTCAAGTAGTCCTACCGAAATGGCAGAGCCCTTGAAGCCCTTCAAAAAGTCAGCAGTCCCATCGTTAGGATCGACCACCCAGCAGAACGGGGCACCGGTCAGCGAATATCCTGTGCCCCCATCCTGCAGCGTGATCTGATTGGGTCAAGGCCGGGTTGTCATGCAGGCAGTTTGGCTGCAAGCAGTTCGACCTTCTCGATATTGGGCGGAGAACTGAGCAAGGTCGCGGCGTTGGCCATCAAGGCCGCGGCGATCTGGCCGTTCAGATGTGCTTGGCGACCTGCCTCATCGGCAAAGGCATCGAACACACCGAACGTCGAAGGGCCAAACTTCAATGCGAACCAGGCAGTGGTGCCGGACTCGGCGTTGGCGAGCGGCAGTGCGCTGGCCAGGAAGTCGGCAAGCGCAGCCTCCTGGCCGGGTTTGGCTTCGAGGCGAACAAACAGGGCGAGCTTGGTCATACTGTAATCCTTTGGGTAACTGGGTTAGGTGAATGGATCAACGAGCCTGCAGTCTAAGTCGTCATGACAGCCATCTCTATAGACAATAATGACAACATTGATATCATTGTTGCCATGAAACTCCACATCCTTGTTTGTGATGGCGTGTTTGATCTGGGGCTTGCGGCGCTCACCGACACAGTGGGCTTGGCCAATGCGATGGCGGGCTCGCTGCCACAGGCTCCCGCGCACATAGAGCTCACGCTGGTGGGCGTGCGGCGTCGCATCCGAACTGCGCAAGGCTTGACGGTCCCCGTGGTCCCTGCGCGTAGTGCGCCGGAACCAGACGTCGTGCTCGTGCCCGCGTTTGGCGACAAGATGCCTGACACGCTCTCGGCTCGGCTCACACGCCCCGATGTGCCCGACGCGGTCGCGGCGCTACAGCAGTGGTCCACCGCTGGCGCGCACCTAGGTGCCGCTTGCTCCGGTAGCTTCTTGATTGCAGAGAGCGGCCTGCTTGATGGGCATCGTGCGACGACGTCATGGTGGCTGGGGCCGATGTTTCGGCAGCGCTATCCGAACATCAAGCTGGACGAGTCACGCATGATCGTGAACTCGACACGCTTCACCACCGCTGGTGCCGCTTTGGCCCACGTCGACCTGGCCTTGCGCATCATCCGGGAGCGCAGTCCGGCGCTGGCGGCCCTGGTGGCACGCTATCTGCTGGTCGAGGCACGCAGTTCGCAAGCCGAGTTCGTTATTCCCGACCACCTTGCGCATGCCGACCCGATGGTGGAGCGCTTCGAGTGCTGGGCCAGAAGTCAGCTCGCGAAGGGGTTCTCGCTGGCCGAGGCGGCCAGCGCCGCGGGCACAAGCGAGCGCACCTTGGCGCGGCGGCTGCAAAGCGTTTTGGGCAAGACACCGTTGTCGTATTTCCAGGACCTGCGCGTGGAGCATGCCGTCCATCTCTTGCGCACCGGAAACGCGAGCGTCGACCAAGTCGCCGCACAGGTCGGGTACTCGGATGGGGTGAGCCTGCGGGCCCTGTTGCGCCGCAAGCTGGGCCGGGGTGTCAGGGAGTTGCGACGCGGTGGATGACCAGAGGCGTTTGGTGTATGTACGGCTGGAGACCGCCGGGAAACTGACGCAGGCCAAACGACGCATTTGGACCTGACAAAACTACTGCCCGCCACGGCGCGCAAGCTCCAGTTTGACCCCGAACAAAGTTTTGCTGGCAATGTCGTGGTTGAGCAAATCAATACCTTGATTGAGCAACGCTGTGCACTGACGATTCGGCGGCTCACCGACCCCGCCGTCGACAATGACGCGGCCGCCGAGCCTACCGTTTGAACTACCGTGCGGACACGGGTTCGATTCAGGGTTTGGGAATTGAACCTACATCCCATCGCAGACGAGTTTGATGCCCGTTTCCGGCGACCAGCATGGCTGAGAAACCTGCTTGCAGGTCTACAATCGGGCAGGCTTTACGATCGAGTTCGCAATGGTTCGCAGCAGCCCGTTGCACTTCTATTGCGCGGTTCTCCCATTGAGGAAGATTAGAATGTATCTGCCGAGCACGATTCCTCATCAGCAGCATCGAGGGTTCAGCCGAACCTTCACTCCGGGTCATTTGAGCCTGGGATTGTTCTTCCCTTTGGAGGCCTTCGGTGGGGACATTCCGAGCATGCTCAACCAGGTCGCATTGGCCAAACGAGCAGAGGACCTGGGCTTCTCCGCGCTCTGGTTTCGCGACGTGCCTCTTCGGGACCCTAATTTCGGCGATGTTGGCCAAGCCTTCGATCCCTGGGTATACATGGGCTATATGGCGGCTCATACGTCAGAGATAGCGCTTGGCAGCGCATCCATTGCCATCCCTTTACACCATCCTCTGCACACGGCCAAGGCGTCAGCCAGCGTCGATCAGTTGAGCGCAGGTCGCTTGATTCTGGGCGTAGCCTCCGGCGATCGCCCAGTGGAGTTTTCAGCCTTTGACGTCGATCCCGAAAGACGCGGAGAAGTCTTTCGAGAGCACTACGAGGTGATTCGCCGAGCCTACAGCACCAGCTTCGAACCCATCCGCTGGAGCGGTGGTGAGCTGCGCGGCGCAGACCTCATTCCCAAACCCACAACCCAAGTGATTCCGATGCTCGTGACCGGTCATAGCCGCCAGTCACTGGATTGGATCGCGCGCGAAAGCGCCGGATGGATCAACTATCCACGCGCGCCGAAAATACAGCGACTGATCGTGGAAGATTGGCGGATCGAGGTCATGAAGCAATGTGGTTCCGTCTATAAGCCCTTCACTCAGTCGCTTTACATCGACCTCAGTGAGAACCCGTCCACGCCACCCACTCCCATTCATTTGGGGTTCAGGCTCGGACGCGACCACCTCCGGGCTTTGCTGGAGTCGCTTGAGGAAATCGGGGTGGACCACGTTATCCTCAATCTCAAGTACGGAAAGCGCCCTGCGGCGGACGTCATTGAGGAACTGGGCACTCACATCGTTGCGCAATTCGGAGTAAAGGCGCGTCCTGGAGCAAATTGATCCGCCGGCCGCGTCCAAGCCCGGCCGAGGTGGTGCGGCTCAACAGGCTGAATGATCAGGCCGATACCTGTTCAAGGAATATCAGTTGCAACGGCTCTTGCAGCAGATCATCTGCCGTGGCGGCAAAGCGCTGAAAGTAAGGCATCGAAAAATGCGCATCCAGCGCCGCCTGATCCCTGAAAGCCTCGCGCATTACCAGATGTCTCGGCAATGCGGGTGTTAGGGCTGTGAAAAAAACGGCTTCACCGAGGTGGATCAGGAGAAGCAAGTTCCTCTTATCCCTGCATGGCACGATCTGCCTTACAGGCACGAAGGCCCTTAGTCGATATCAATGACGGCCTTACCTCGTACATCTCCGCGCTCAAGCATCTCATGTGCAGTCTGAGCTTGGCTTAAAGTAAAGCGGAACTCATCTACCAGCGGCTTCAACTGGCCCGCCTCTGCCAATTGGGCAGCCTTGCGTAGGATTTCGCCATGGTGAGAACGCCCTTTGCCAGAAAGCATTGGCAATAGGACAAATACCCCGGATAGGGTCATGCAGCGCAGGGAGCCCGGAGCTAGGTTATGGGAGGAAAAAGCAGCGCAACTGACGACGTGCCCATATGGACGAATAGCCTGGAACGACAGATCCAAGGACTCGCCACCAACGGTGTCATAAATAATGTCGAAGCCATCCCCGTTAGTGTGCTGGGCCACATACTCATTGACGCCAACGCTTTGATAATCGATGGACGTTGCCCCGTAGGACTCGATGATTGATTGCTTTGCCGGGGACACGGTTGCATAAACATCCGCACCAAACGCTTTGGCGAGTTGTACGGCCACATGCCCGACTCCGCCAGCGCCACCATGAACCAACACGCGGTCACCCGCTTTCACAGCTGCTTTATCTACTAGGCCTTCCCATGCAGTCAGCGTCACCAGCGGCAAAGCTGCCGCTTCGCGCATGCTTAGATTTCTGGGCTTGATGGCTAACAAATTTGCATCGACTGCCGCGTACTGGGCTAGAGATCCCTGCAATCCACGCACACCGCCAGTTAGACCATACACCTCATCCCCAACTTGGAATTGAGTAACGCCTTCGCCCACTGCCTCAACGACGCCAGCCAAATCAGTGCCAATGATCGCTGGTAACTCAGGCATCGCGTAAGGGGCCTGCCCCAGGCGAATTTTGTAGTCGATTGGGTTAACGCCGCTGGCTTTAATCTTTACCAGTACCTGCCCCTGTTGTGGCGAAGGCTTTGCGACTTCGACTTCACGCAGGGTGCTCGCGTCATAGCTGTCTAGGCGCAAGGCCTTCATCAGTCCCCCACTCGAAAGCGATTCAGTTACGTTGCTCACAGCTTTTGACTCCATACAAGCGGGGCCTGACGCCGAAGCGGCAGGCCCTAAACTCATTAGAATTCCTGCACGGTTGGGCGCAGAACAATCTCGTTAATATCCACTTCAGCAGGCTGCTCAATTGCGAAGGCGATAGCCCGAGCGACGGATTGAGCGGGAATTGCATGCTTGTAGAAGTCCACCACGAAATCGCGGCTCTGTTGGTGGGAGCTGCCGAATTTCAACTCGGAGTCCACGGCACCTGGTTCGATAGTCGTGGTGCGAATGCTGCCACCGACTTCGTGACGCAGTCCTTCGGAGATGGCCCGCACAGCAAACTTGGTGCCGCTGTACACTGTGCCGCCAGGGCTGAATACCTTCAGGCCTGCAACCGATGCGATGTTGATGAAGTGGCCACTGTTTTGTTTCTGGAAGACCGGCAATGCAGCCGCGACTCCGTACAGCAGCCCCTTGATGTTGATGTCGATCATGCGATCCCACTCGTCAGTCCGAGCATCACTGAGCGGTGCAATCGCCATCAGCCCGGCATTGTTGACCAGTACATCAATGCGCCCGTAGGTGTCCACGGCACCTTGAATGAGCGTTTTGACCTCTTCCTGAGAGGTGACATCGGTCTGATACGCGATTGCCTGACCACCTGCATTGGTCAGCTCAGTCACCAATGCGTCGAGTTTATCTTTGCGGCGTGCGGCCAGCACTACGCGCGCGCCAAGCGCAGCAAGGTGGCGTGCAGTCGCTTCACCCAAGCCACTGCTGGCGCCGGTGATAACGACAACTTTTCCAGAAATGTTATTGCTCATGTTGAGAACCTCATCGGCGGGTTTGTACTTCGCCATGGCTGGTTAACCTGGCAGTGCGCAAACCTTAGCCCCATGATTAATCTCAATAAATGGAAATGATTGGATTAAGCTATTCCTGAATATGGAATAAATGGGGGGGCAACATGCTTAACCGCATGGAGATGGTCAGGATTTTTTGCACAGCAGCAGAGGCAGGTAGCTTCCGCGAAGCGGCAACCCGATTAGGTATCTCCCCGCAAGGGGTTACCCGAGCCATTCAAGCCCTGGAAACGGAGCTTGGCGAATCGCTGTTTCACCGTAATACCCGCCAGGTGAGCATCACTGCTTTCGGTCAGGATTACGCCAAAGATGCCAGATCAGCTCTGGAGCATTTCGACACGCTATTCCGGTCGCACAGGATGGAACCTGAGCTGTCAGGGAGGGTGGGAATCACGGCTCCACATGCTATTGGCAGGCGCTTCTTAATACCGTTTCTTCAGCCCTTGGCCGCAGCACATCCAGACCTGCAATTCGATCTCCGCCTGGAAGATCAGATGACCGATGCCGTTGAGGCACATATCGATATTGGCATCAGGGTGGGTGTTATTCGCGACCGGCGCTACGTCGCACGGGCCTTAGCTCCCGTGCCGTTTTATGTTGTCGCAAGCCCGGCGCTAATAGAGCAAAAGACAATACCTAGATCTCTGGATGCCTTGGCTCAGCTGCCACTTTCAGTCCTGATCGACCAGAAAAATGGTCGCCCTTGGCCTTGGCTATTTGCCGACGGGAAAACATTTACGCCCAGGCAGCCAGCTCTTATCTGTGATGATCCTGACACGGAATTGGAAGCCACCCTGGCAGGCATGTGCTTTGGCCAAATTCCTGCCTATCTGGCTGAGCCCCATCTGCGGTCAGGCAAGCTGGTTTCTGTTTTGGCTGATCTCGCTCCAGCGCCATGGGATCTGTTCATATACCGCCCGCAGCAGGGCCCTGTATCGAAGCGGGTGCGATTGGTGTACGACCATCTTAAGCAGGCTTTCTCAAACCCCGAGCTATTTCCCCAAGGCCTGGGGACATAGCGATGCATACCTGCCAGCCAATCGTCCGCTATTGGCCAATTCTGTTGAAAAAGTAGCGACCTCCCCATGCCGTTGGCAAAATTGCTCTGTCAGCGAGCGCGGGGGCGAACAGCATGATGGGGCAGCTGGCCAAGGTCGAGTTCATCGACGAAAACATCGACCACCCGTACCGGGTTGGTGTCCGCCACATAGTCAGGCTCTCGGGAAGCAGTGCGCTTTGGCCTCGATGCTCTCCCTGGATAAAACGCTTCATTGGCATCCTCCAGCTGATTTGAATCCATCAAATCACAGCAAGGTCGATGCCAACGTTTTTACCCAGCCTGGGCCGGAAGTGGTCGATCCAAGGCTGGACACTGGTTCATCTTGACCGGACGCACCAATGTCTGTAACGCCTTCATTTGAGGTTTAGGGTCCGTTCTTCGCCTAGCCATGGCGCAGTCCGACGAGAACTGCGCCACATACGCAGCCAGAACTGGCGCAGTTCATGAAACTGCGCCAAGTCATCCCCCCCCCCCCGCAAACGTTGCGATACTGCTGGCTCGAAATCAAAAAAACATAGCTACTCAAACAGTCGATTCCACTCTCGGTTCACCAGTGATCGACAGATAACTGGTGAACCTCCGAAGCACCGATGCGAGACCGTCTTCATTTGCGCCTCTGCCATGTATGAAATCTCTTCTCCGTCCTG
>NZ_JARPUS010000039.1 GCF_029537485.1 Pseudomonas sp. GOM6 | reverse complement strand
AGTTACCGTGCAGGTGAGGAAGTGCGGCTGTGCGGTATCGGTGATGACGTAACGGCTGCGGCCCATTGGATTCGTCCGTGAGTCGGGTGGTGGGGTGTGCGTGATGGCCTTTGCCTTCCCTGATGGCTCCCACGCTCTGCGTGGGAGCCTAGCCCGTGACGCTCCGCGTCGCTACGGGGCTGGGGTATGCGTAGAGCCGCAGGTGGACGCAGAGCGTCGAGGGCCGCAAATGATCGGATTTGTTGCACTGCTGTTTGTCGAGCAGATTGATGCTTTCTGTTCCGCCCTGCTGGGCGGGTCACTTTTGTCAGTCGCGACAAAAGTAACCAAAAGCGCTTGCCCCACCATCCGGCCCTACGCTTCGCTCCGGGTTCGTTCGCTCC
>NZ_JARPUS010000038.1 GCF_029537485.1 Pseudomonas sp. GOM6 | reverse complement strand
TCTCCTGGAAATGAAAAAAGGCCAGCCACGCAGAGCGAACTGCATGGACTGGCCAAGGGGAGGGAAGAGTTGGAAAAGCTGGGGTTCAGCCGAGCCGGAAGCGCCGTGCGCCCGGTTTCAGCAACGGGTACTTGGCCTGCAGGTAGGGCTTGTCCTTAAGCAGTTGAGCTACATCGAGACCGATGCTGTCCTTGGCCTTGCGCCAGCTGACATAGCCGCTGGAGAACTCCGCCCGACTGGCATCGCCCATGGCCTGCTGCAGCACCTGCTTGAGCTCGGCCTCGCGCTTTTCCTTGTCGGCAATCGACTGACGCACGGCTTTCAGCTCGATGTAAGCCGCTGAAAGACCAGCATGCTGGCTGAAGTCGACGACCTGGCCGTTGTCCTCCGGGTAGAGGTAGCGCAGCGCAGACTCAGCTGAAGCCGTGCCATCGGCCGGCGGTGGGGTGTCGGTTTCCAC
>NZ_JARPUS010000037.1 GCF_029537485.1 Pseudomonas sp. GOM6 | reverse complement strand
GAGAAGGGCACCCCGACATCCGGGTCTGGCCTGCGGCCAGACTTCCCTCACTCCGGTGCCGCTCCGGGGGCCGTCACGATGGGGCGTCCCTGCCCCATCGTTCCTCGCTCGGCGTCCTGCCTCGCGCCCCCCTGCGCAACACCTCCACTCGGCCTCCTGACGGGGACTCGGGTTCCGAGTTGCCTGCCAGCCCGATCGTTCCCACGCTCCGCGTGGGAATTCTGATCGTTCCCACGCTCCGCGTGGGAATGCAGCCCTCGACGCTCTGCGTCCATTTCGTGTTTTGTGCTGCTGGCGGCTCTGTGACGCGGAGCGTCACGAGATGGGTTCCCACGCGGGGCGTGGGAACCAGACACAGGGCTTTCAGGCGACGCCAAACGCCCCTTCAGGAGGGTGAGCGGAATCGTTGCGTAGAGGGGTGAGCCGCATGGATGCGGCGAAAGGCGTAAAGGGGCATGGACGCCCCTTGTACGCCGACCCTCGGAGCGGCGATGGAGCGAACGAACCCGGAGCGAAGCGCAGGGCCGGA
>NZ_JARPUS010000036.1 GCF_029537485.1 Pseudomonas sp. GOM6 | reverse complement strand
AGCCACTTCATTGAATCGCAGCACCAGCAAATCCCGTCCGGCTCTGCGCCTGGTTAGCACCAAGGAACTGCCACGCGAGGACTGGCTGCAGATCCGCAAGCAAGGCATCGGCAGTTCGGACGCTGCGGCTGCTGTAGGCCTCAACCCCTATAAATCGCAGTTGGAGCTGTGGATGGAAAAGACCAGTCGTGATGCTGGCATGCCCAAGGCCGATCCTCAGGATGAGGAAAGCCCTATGTACTGGGGCAACGTGCTGGAGCCCATCGTGGCCTGGCACTACAGCAAGCGGACTAAGAACAAGGTTCGACGTATCAACGCCGTTCTGCAGCACCCGGATCCAGAGCTGCCCTGGATGCTGGCCAATATCGACCGCGAGGTGATCGGGGCTGACGATGTGCAGATCCTGGAATGCAAGACAGCCGGCATAAACGGGGCACGCCTCTGGAAAGAGGGCGTGCCGGAGTATGTGCAGCTGCAGGTGATGCACCAGCTCGCCGTCACCGGCAAGCAGGCGGCGGATGTAGCAGTACTGCTGGGTGGTCAGACGCTGGAGATCCACCGCATCGAGCGGGATGAGCAGATGATCGCTCGCCTGATCGAGTTGGAGCGCCAGTTCTGGCACTACGTGGAAACCGACACCCCACCGC
>NZ_JARPUS010000035.1 GCF_029537485.1 Pseudomonas sp. GOM6 | reverse complement strand
AGTGGCTTTCATAGCGTTCACCTTGCAGAAATAGAAACGCCCGACCTGCAACGAAGCGGGTCGGGCGTTATGGGGTGGAGTAGGTAAAAAGGTCAGGCGACCAGTTGCAGGGCAGTATCCAGAGCGCGTTGCTTGATCTGGGCACCTTGGCCGAACCAGGCAGAGTCGAGGCGGTATTCCGTGCTGCGTGCCCGGCGTTCGTGATCGACGTACTCGGTCACGGCATTGAGCAAGCCCCAGGCGGTGCCGCGTGCCGAGTCCAGCTGGCTGCCGCGACCACGACCTTCGTACAGCTCCTGCACTTTGCGCAGAGCGCGTTCGTTGGGCAGTTGCTCCGGCAGTGCGCCAGTCGGGCTTGTGTCGCACATCACGTTCATAAAGAAGCCCAGTGCCTCATGCCACTGCACCTTGCGTTCAGCCAGGTGGCGCATGCGGTACATGAAGTCATCCCATTGCGAGACGGCGATACCGAGCTGCTTCTTCACCAGATCGCCATCGAAGCGTGTGCTGTGCGGCACCTTGATCGCACGGCTGGTGCCGTCCAGGGCGATGGTCAGGGTGTTGTTGCAAACTACGCGGATGGTGGTGGGCGTTGCTGTGGTGGCCAGGGTGCCGTCGCAGGAAGTGGCCAACAGCAGGTAGCCATTCACCTGGTCGTTACCTTTGATCGCTGCACCCTGGCCAGTTCGCGCCAGCGCCCAGAACTTGCGACCGCCCTTGAGCACGCCAGCGGTTTCCAGCT
>NZ_JARPUS010000034.1 GCF_029537485.1 Pseudomonas sp. GOM6 | reverse complement strand
TGCGCCACTTTCTGCGCACACACCACGACCGATAGCGCCCAAGCCCCCGTTCCCTGGGCTGTTATGCCTCTGCGCAAGCCCCTGCACAGCCCTGCGCCAGTTGTTGCGCAACCTTTCGTGACCGCCCGCACAGGGCGCTGATCCTGCCGCTTGCTGTTGCCCTGCAGCCCGCGTCGTTACTGGCCCCTTCCCGGCTGGCACGCCCCTTGTACTCCTTCGAGCGCCCGGATCATCCCGATCCCCGTCTCAACGCAAAGGAGAGCACCATGCCAACACCCGCGTACCTGTCCCTCGAAGGCACCAAGCAAGGCCTGATCACCGCTGGCACCTTCACCGAGGACTCGGTCGGCAACATCTTCCAGGAAGGTCACGAGGATCAGATCCTGGTCCAGGCGTTCAACCACCAGGTCATCATCCCGCGCGACCCGCAGTCCGGACAGCCGACCGGCCAGCGCGTGCACAAGCCGCTGATGATCACCAAGGTGTTCGACAAGTCCTCGCCGCTGATCTTCAACTCGCTGACCTCCGGTGAGCGCCTCTCCAAGTGCCGCCTGGAGTGGTACCGCACCAGCTCCACCGGCACCCAGGAGCACTACTTCACCATCGAACTGGAAGACGCCGTGATCGTCGACGTACAGTCGCGCATGCCCAACTGCCAGGACCCGAACATGGCCCACTTCACCCACCTGGAAGACGTCTACTTCACCTACCGCAAGATCGTCTGGACCCACGAAGTGTCCGGCACTTCCGGCTCGGACGACTGGCGTTCGCCGATCTCGGCCTAAGGTGAGCGCCGCTCGGGCTGTGGCCTGAGCCCCCTCTCCCATTTATGGGAGAGGGCTGGGGAGAGGGGCGCATTTTTGCACCGCGCGTCACGGCAAAGCCGCGGCACATCCCCGACAATGCCCTGGCTCGCAGGTACGCGAGCTGCCCCATCGGCCAGGACTCCTGGCCGATGCCCGTTCGGCAGAAGGAAACACGGATGTTCGCGCCCGCCAATCAGACCCATTTCAGCCTGAGCCTGCCTGCTATCGAGCACGATTTGCAGGTGCTCGAATTCACCGGCCATGAAGCGCTCAGCCAGCCCTTCGTGTTCGAGCTGACCCTGGTCAGCGAACGCCCCGACCTCGACCTGGCCGCCCTGCTCGGCCAGCCGGCATTTCTCGCCCTGGATGCCCAGGGCAACGGCATTCACGCCCTGGTACACAGCGCCGCGCAAGGCGACTCCGGCCAGCGCCTGACCCGCTACCACCTGACCCTGCGCCCACGGCTGGCCTGGCTCGGCCA
>NZ_JARPUS010000033.1 GCF_029537485.1 Pseudomonas sp. GOM6 | reverse complement strand
AGAGTGGTTTTACCGTGGTCAACGTGACCGATGGTGCCGACGTTGACGTGCGGCTTATTACGCTCAAACTTTTCCTTAGCCATCTGAACCGCCTCCGAACAAGGTAGTGAATACAACAAACATTAAAATAAAGGCAGATATAGAGATATCTGCCTTTATAGAGTGGAGCTCATGAGCGGATTTGAACCGCTGACCTCACCCTTACCAAGGGTGTGCTCTACCAACTGAGCTACATGAGCGAAACACTTTGCACAAACAGCAAACCTGGAGCGGGCAGCGGGAATCGAACCCGCATCATCAGCTTGGAAGGCTGAGGTTCTACCACTAAACTATGCCCGCAGAGCCTGCAGCTCACGCTTAAATCTGGTGGAGGGGGAAGGATTCGAACCTTCGAAGTCTATGACGTCAGATTTACAGTCTGATCCCTTTGGCCGCTCGGGAACCCCTCCAAAGTGGGCGGCATTTTAACTTCTGCCACCTGACTGTCAAGCATTTTCTCAATAAAAACTTGAGGTTAGCTGCTTATCCCAGCCACTTCACGAGAGCCACCCCGCAAAGCGGGCGCCATTCTATGCAAACTACTGACCACTTGCAACGCTTTCGCACGGCATTATTTGATGCTGCAAACCATTGAAGTCCAAAGCCAGAGACTCGAGCGCATCATCGATAAGACGCCGACTATTCGGCGCCACCCGCACCCAGAAGCTTCTCTGTGCGCGAGGCAGCTCCCGAAGAAGCGGCTCATAACCAGCATCGCGCAGACGCCGCATCACGCTCTCTGCAGAGTCATGCCTAGGGAAAATACCAAGCGAGATCCCATTTGCCAGATCTCCTTGAGTAATGATGTAGCTATCGATTCGCCTAGCCTGAAGCTCTTTTAGCTGCCTAAGCGACGCCTGCCTCGAGGCCAGAGGCGCAAGATAAACCCAGTAGTCGAGGCCAGCAGCAGCAGTCACCGAACGTACCTCAGCCTGAATATCCAGAGCCGTCAGGCGCTGCTCGAACTGCTGCGCCTGCACCGTCGATTGAAAGCTACCCAGAAAGAGACAGGAGTCAGCCACAACCGCTTCAGCAGCAGGCGCCCCATGCGAACGCACACGCTCGCGATCAGCAGAACTCAAAAGCCGCACCCCCTGCTGATACCCCTGACGCATCTCGACAGCCTCTACTTCCTTGGCTCGCAACGGCGCCTTTTGTTGATGCCATACGTAATAAAAAAGATTGAGAACCAGGAACAACAGAAACAACCAGCGCATGGCTATACCCCGGAAACAGGGCAAGCCTCAGCAAGCCCCCTGAATACCAAATCAGCAACCAGATGAGCTTGAGGCAGATATCCCCCAACCAGCGCAGCATCCCCCCCAGTGAGATAGACCTGAAAGGAATCACCCAAACAGCTGCGTGCCACATCAAGCTGAGTTAAAGCAAAGCCTTTCAACATCAATGCACAGCCGCGCTCAACCGCCTCTGCAGTATTGCGCCCAGGCTCAAGCCCAAGCAGAGCCTGCTGCGCCACGACATCGTCATAGCGAATCCGGCGGGTATGAGTACTAAGCTCACGACGCATCAAAGGCATACCGGGACATATGTAGCCCCCCAAATGCTCACCCTCTTTCGTTACGAAATCCGAGGTAATTGCAGTCCCCAGATCCAAAACAAGGCAGGCACACCCACCAGATAACTGATAGGCACCCACAGCAGCAAGCCAGCGATCAAGACCAAGACGCGTAAAGTCATGGTAGCCATTGCGCACCCCAGCAAGAGATGCTGCAGGCTGCGCACAGACAACACCCACACCAAACTCACGCTGAAGGCGATCAACCAGAGCAGCAGTCTCTTCATCGCTGCGCACGCTGACCAACCGACAGGCGCGCAACCGCGCCTCACTCGCTGCAACTGCCTCCAGCAACTGCTGAGTCGACTCAGCAAGACCGCTCGAGGCCAACCCGCCCTTACTATCGAGCAGCCGCCACTTAATAAGGCTATTGCCACAATCCAGCTCAAGAATCATCACGCAACCTCAGGCTTAACTCGCCACCGCTGAATTGCAACTCACGCCCCGCAACCTCGAACCGCAGCGCCCCCTGGTCATCAACACCCAGGATTCGCCCATCAGTGCATTTCGCCCCTGCCAGCAAACGCCCCTCAAGCCCACGCCAGATATGGACAGCCTCCCACTCCTCTCGCAGCCCGGCAAAACCTTCTCGCTCATGACGCAGCAAATAATCCCTAAGCGACCGCCCAAGAGCGACAGCCAACAGCGTCCGGTCAACAAAATGACCGCTCTCTGCGCGCAGCGAGGTCCAGGCCTGATCGATGTCCACACGCCCCGGGAGCATATTGACGTTAATGCCAATTCCTATCACCAGCTGGTAAGCACCACCCGGCTCTCCGGAAAGCTCGAGCAGGATGCCGGCGATTTTTCGCCCCCCCACGAGCAAATCGTTCGGCCACTTCACCCCTACATCGACTCGCATAGCGGACAGCACGCGCTGCACGGCAAGTCCAACAGTCAGGCTCAAGCCATCAAGCGGGTAGCCGCTCTCCAGCCGCAACCCAAGACTGTAATAAAGATTCTCACCAAAAGGACTGATCCAGCCGCGCCCACGACGCCCACGCCCCCCCTCCTGAGCCTCAGCGATCACCAGCAAGGGGGAGGAGGCTCCCACCGCCAACTGACGCAACGCCTCTGCATTAGTCGAATCCAGGGACTCGTAGAAAGAACATGACCAGCCCAGCTCCATCGCTTGCGCTTTAATAACAGCAGCATCGAGCAAGGACATTTCCGAGGCCATGCGATAGCCCTTGCCTCGCACGCGATAGACAGTCAATCCCAGCTCTGCCTCTAACAACTGGAGACGCTTCCATACCGCCGCACGACTGATACCAAGGGCACGACCGATAGACTCGCCAGAATGAAACTGGCCATCTTGGAGTAAATGCAGCAGATCACGCATCAAAACAAGGCCTCGCCAAAGAGGCTGGCATCATAACGATGCGCTACAGCATTGCCTAGAAAACATCCAACCAGAAAATAGCCAAATATATTTTCTCAGCACAAAGAAAAACCCCCGACCAGCGTGAGCGGGTCGGGGGTTTGGGATAGGAGCTTGACGATGA
>NZ_JARPUS010000032.1 GCF_029537485.1 Pseudomonas sp. GOM6 | reverse complement strand
GATCCCAAACGCTTTCGCCAGCGACGGAGTAGTGGCCGTAGCGCTCGGTTTCGGCGCGGAACGGACGGATCATCTGCGAGTGGCAGCCGACGCAGCCTTCCTTGATGTAGATGTCGCGGCCTTCCAGCTGCAGGGCGGTGTAGGGCTTCATGCCCTTGACCGGCTCGTTGACCACGTCCTGGAAGAACAGCGGGACGATCTGGGTCAGACCGCCGATGCTGACCGCAAAGACCATCAGCAGGGCCAGCAGGCCGACATTCTTCTCGAGTATTTCGTGCTTGCTGCTCATCAGTGGGCGACCTCTGCAGGAATCAGGGCCTCGGCGTCATACTCGGCCGGTTTGGCGGCGCGTACGGTCAGCCAGGTGTTCCAGGCCATCAGGAACATGCCGAGGAGGAAGATGGCGCCACCGGCGACGCGCACCACGAAGCCGAGGTGGCTGGCTTCCAGGGCTTCGACGAAGGAGTAGGTGAGAGTGCCGTCGTCGTTGATCGCCCGCCACATCAGGCCCTGGGTGATACCGTTGACCCACATCGAGGCGATGTACAGCACGGTGCCGATGGTGGCCAGCCAGAAGTGTGAGTTGATCAGGCCGATGCTGTGCATCTGCTCGCGACCGAACACCTTCGGGATCAGGTGGTACAGCGAGCCGATGGAGATCATCGCTACCCAGCCCAGCGCCCCGGCATGGACGTGGCCAATGGTCCAGTCGGTGTAGTGGGACAGGGCGTTGACGGTCTTGATGGCCATCATCGGGCCTTCGAAGGTGGACATGCCGTAGAAGGCCAGGGACACCACCAGGAAGCGCAGGATCGGGTCGGTGCGCAGCTTATGCCAGGCGCCGGACAGGCTCATCATGCCGTTGATCATGCCGCCCCAGCTCGGAGCCAGGAGGATGACCGACATGGCCATGCCGAGGGACTGGGTCCAGTCCGGCAGAGCGGTGTAGTGCAGGTGGTGCGGGCCGGCCCAGATGTACAGGGTGATCAGCGCCCAGAAGTGCACGATGGACAGGCGATAGGAGTAGATCGGACGCTCGGCCTGCTTGGGTACGAAGTAGTACATCATGCCCAGGAAGCCGGTGGTGAGGAAGAAGCCCACGGCGTTGTGGCCGTACCACCACTGGATCATCGCGTCAGTAGCACCGGCGTAGACCGAGTACGACTTGAACAGGGTGACCGGCATTTCCATGCTGTTGACGATGTGCAGCATGGCGGTCACCACGATGAAGGCGCCGAAGAACCAGTTGCCCACATAGATGTGCTTGGTCTTGCGCTTCATGATGGTGCCGAAGAACACCGCCAGGTAGGTGATCCACACCAGGCCCAGCAGGATGTCGATCGGCCACTCCAGCTCGGCGTACTCCTTGGAGGAGGTGTAACCCAGCGGCAGCGTGATGACAGCCAGCACGATCACGGCTTGCCAACCCCAGAAGGTGAAGGCGGCCAGACTGTCGGAGATCAGGCGGGCCTGGCAGGTGCGCTGAACCACGTAGTAGGACGTGGCGAACAGGGCGCAACCACCGAAGGCGAAGATCACCGCGTTGGTGTGCAGGGGACGCAGACGGCCGAAGCTGGTCCACGGCAGGTTCAGGTTGAGTTCTGGCCACACGAGCTGTGCGGCGATGAACACACCGAGACCCATCCCTATGACCCCCCAGATTACCGTCATAACGGCGAACTGGCGGACCACCTTATAGTTATAAGCAGTCTGACTGATTGCTGTGCTCATGCTAGGGGTACCACGGTTAATGGAGTTTTTTAGGGGTAAAAAATCGGCGGCAAGTATGGAGAAATGAGGTACCCATTGCAACGCCGGATGCCTGTGCGATCAAGGTTTTAGCGGCCTTGGCGGCGCCCGAACCTTGTCCTTTTCTGGCTCCTTTGCACGGAGGGTAACCCCGCCCAAAGGAGGGAACTCCTAGGGGTTGTTACCAAGTGCGACTGCTGAGCAGCTTAGCCCAAGTCTGCTGTGGTGGCGTGCTAGTGGTCAGGATGGGTGCGACATCGGGTCGCAGAAGGGGGCGGGTGCCAGGGTGGCACCCGCGGCGGGTTGGGTTATTCGCGGGCCAGCTTTTCTTCCTCGACCGGCTGCTTCTGCGACAGGCTATAGACGTAGGCGGTCAGCAGATGGACCTTGTCTTCGCTACCGACATATTGGAGCTGCGCTGGCATGTGGCCGCTGCGTCCGTAGCGGATGGTCTGCTGCAGCTGGGCGAAACTGCTGCCATAGATGAAGGCGCTGGGTTTGGTCAGGTTCGGCGCGCCCATGCTCGGGGTGCCGGTGCCGTCCACGCCGTGGCAGGCAAAGCAGGTGCTGGCGAAGATCTTCTGGCCCGCGGCGATATCGGCGGTTTCACCTTCCGGCAATTTGCGGCCGGCCAACTCGGTCAGCACGTAAGCGGCGACGTTGTGTACGCCTTCTTCACCAATCATCGCGGCCTGCGGCGGCATCATGCCGGTACGTCCTGCGGTGATGGTCTGCTTGATCGAGGCCGCATCGCCACCCCAGCGCCATTCGCTGTCGGTCAGGTTGGGGAAACCATAGGCGCCCTTGGCGTCAGAGCCGTGGCACACCGAGCAGTTGGAGGCGAACAGGCGGCCGCCCATCTTCAAGGCGCGCTCATCCTTGGCGACTTCCTCGACGGGCAGGGCGGCGTAGCTGGCATAGATCGGGCCGAATTGCTGGTCCGCCTTGTCCATCTCGCGCTGCCACTGTTTGACCTGGGTCCAGCCGCCTTCATAGCCCGGCAGGGTGCCGGCGAAGTTGCCCAGCCCGGGATATAGCAGCAGATAGCCGGCGGCGAAAATCAGGGTGCCGAGGAACAACATGAACCACCACCTGGGCAGCGGGTTGTCGAATTCCTCGATGCCGTCGAAGGCGTGACCGAGCGTCTGGTTGGTTTGGCCGGGCTGCTGGCCCTTGCGGGTGGCGAACAGCAGCCACAGCAGGGCGATCAGGCTACCGATGGTGAGAATGCTGATGTACCAGCTCCAGAAAGTGCTCATGTGCGATTACCTCTTGTTCTTCAGGCTGGTGCCGAGCACTTGCAGATAGGCGACCAGGGCGTCCATTTCGCTCTTGCCCTTGACGGCCTCGCGGGCGCCCGCGAGGTCTTCATCGCTGTAGGGCACGCCGAGGGTGCGCAGGGCGCCCATCTTGGCGGCGGTGTCCTTGCCGTCGAGGGTGCGCTCCACCAGCCAGGGGTAGGCCGGCATCTTCGACTCAGGCACCACGTTGCGCGGGTTGTACAGGTGGGCGCGGTGCCAGTCGTCCGAGTAGCGACCGC
>NZ_JARPUS010000031.1 GCF_029537485.1 Pseudomonas sp. GOM6 | reverse complement strand
CCCGGCGGTGGCGGCTACAACGAGCTGCGTATCGAAGATCGCAAGGGCCAGGAACAGATCTACATCCACGCCCAGAAGGACTGGGACGAGAACGTCGAGCACGACCAGAAGATCCGCATCGGCCACGAACGACACGACACCGTCGAAGCCAACAGCTACACCGAACTGAAAGCCGAAGAGCACCGCACCACTCACGCCGACCGCAAGACCGAAATCCGCGCCAACGACCACCTCACCGTGGCCACCACCCAACATGTGAAGCTGGGGACAGGGCAGTTTGTCGAAGCGGGCAACGAGATCCACTACTACGCCGGCAGCAAGGTGGTCATCGACGCCGGCATGGAGCTTACCGCCAAGGGCGGCGGCAGCTGGCTCAAGCTAGACCCCAGCGGCGTGACCCTGAGCGGCGCGACTATCAAGATGAATTCAGGCGGTGCGCCCGGCACGGGCAGCGGCATTGCTATCCTGCTACCGCTCATTCCGCGTCCTGCCGACACAGACCAGGCGGGAAGCCGGCTCAAACCTGCCCCCGCTCAGCCGCGCCCCGCAATAACCGCCAGCGAACCGCGCGAGTATCAATTCAATATTCAACTCCAGGACATTCCGGGCGACGAGGGCTTCGCCCTGGTTCATACCCCGTGGCGCATCTTGCGGGGCACCGATACGGATGTCGTCTTTGAGGGCATGAGCGACGAACAGGGACGCATCAAGCTAGACGCAGCGCAACAAAAAGAACTATCGAAGCTCTATAGCTCCAATCCAAGCGATCTGTGGCTGGCCTATCCCGGTCAACAGATCGCCCTGCGCCTTCATCTTGAACAACCGGATTGGGATGAAGACCGACACGCCCGCAGTGCTCTCGATTTCACCGACTGCCTCACCCGCAGCCCGGGCGCAACATCACCACTGGAACTCGAACGCAGCCATCAGGACAGCAGCTGCACCAGTGATCTGTATTCACACCTCAAATCCAAGGAATGATGGCCATGGCGACCAACAACGCCTACAACGGTGTGCGTGCAAAGGAAGTCAACCAGATCAACACCCAAGACGGTAAAGCGCTGGCAGCCTTCTCGGCGCCTGACTTCTTCATCAAGGACGACAACCCTTTCGCGCCCAAGCGAGCAGGCAATCAAGTCCGTTTTTTCACCACGGGTGACGCCTACTTCCGCGATGTAGCCAGCGCGATCGATCAGGCAACCCAGTCCATTTTCATTACCGGCTGGCAGATCAACTACGACGTCCTGCTGGATGGCAAGCGCACTCTGTGGGGATGCCTACATCAGGCACTGAAGGCCAAACCTGCGCTCAAGGTCTATGTCATGCCCTGGCTCAGCCCATCAGGCGCTCTGGGCACTTACGACTTCGAGACCATGCTGGCCATCTTCCAGCTGAACGCCGGCCTCGCGGGTGGGCCACGCGCCTTCTGCACTCCGGCCATCCAACAAAGTGACATGCGCGGACTGGGCGTTGCCTTCTCCCACCACCAGAAGTCTGTGGTGATCGACAACCGCATCGGTTATGTCGGCGGTATCGACCTCGCCTACGGGCGTCGTGACGACAACAACTTCAGCCTCGATGCCAGCAAGCGCCAGGGTAACGACGCCTATAATCCCGGCCTGCCTAAACTGGGCTGGATGGAGCTGGAGGAGCATGTCAGCTCCATGGGCCTGATGCTGGCTACGCTGTTCGACTTGTCCCGTCCGCTGGCTAGCGCATCCGTGAAATCCGAAGCACTGGGAATAGACTGGGAATTCCCTCTCTCGCCCAGCCGCGCACAAACCATGAATGGCGGCGCGTTCATCGCCGACATATTCCGCAGCCCCGCCATGCCTGCCCTGCAATGGCTAGGACGCGCCATCAGCAGCGGAAAAGAAGCAGCAGGCGACATTACCTGGTTGTCGGACGCCAAACGCAAAGCCATGGAATCGGCCATCCGCAACATCGCGGCCTTGGTCGAGAGTTCTCTGGCAAGCACACCCATGGCCCAGCAGCTCAAGCAACGCATCGTGCTCTGGCTGAAAGAGCTAAAAGCTGCAGGCCAGAACATGGGCGAAGCGCTACGAATAAAGAGCATTGCACTGATCAGTCAATGGATGAGCCAGACCCAGATCGGGCAGATGCTGACCATCCTCAGTGGCAAGACATTCACAGACCTGCCAGCCGGGTTGATGAATGGCACCAGCGAACTGGCCAGCGCCACGTTCTGGCTTATTCACGGGCTCCTGCAGGAGCGCTCGGCAAGCCATCTTTCGCCCTTCCCCTACCTGCACGATACCCCGCAACCCTTAGCCTCGCCCGATAACGCCAGACTCGCGGACGATCAACCACGTATGCCCTGGCAGGATGTGCATTGCCGCATAGAAGGACCATCGGTCTATGACCTGTCACGCAACTTCATCGACCGCTGGAATGGACAGCAGACCTACCTCGCCGACACGCCACCACTGGGCGATACCCAATTAGTTCGCTCCCTGCTCGAAACCGTCATGCACTGGTTGAATGTGCTGGTCAAGGCGGGTGGTCTGGAGAGCTTCATCGATACCAGCCGCCCCTTGAAGCTGGATATCGGCAAACCCGAACCGGTCTGGATCAACACCCCAAGCCAACTCCCCAAACCTCCTGCTCCTCAGCAGGGAGGCGTCAGCGTTCAGGTACTGCGCAGTGCCTCGTCGCGCATGACCCAGCAGGAGCAGAAGGGGCGCCGCCAAGCAGGCGTCGAGCTGCCTGCGCCAAGCGGCCTTGAACAAGGCGGCGTACAGGCCAACTGCAAGCTCGCCATGCTCCAGGCCATCTCCAGTGCACAACAGTTCATCTACATCGAGAACCAGTTCTTCCAAAGCGCATTCGGTGCCGAAGGTGAGCTGGCACAAGATCAGCAACAGCAACTTTCCGGCCCCATGGCCAGCCTGCGTAGCCCCAGCAGCCTGAATCGGAACCTGGTCGCGCGAGTACGCCTACAGGAAGCCCTGCAGGCCCAGGACATCTGGCAGCTCGACTGGAACGAGATCGACAAGATCGCCAAGGAGCCCGGGGCCGAGGCCCGTGAATTCCTCGCGGCCCTGGAACCGATGTGGGGCAACAATGCCCTGGGCTGGGCAACCAAGAAGCTCGGCCAGGAACAATCCGGCCTGCTGAACAATGTGGGCCAAGCCTTGGCTGAGCGCATCGGTCGAGCCATCGACGAAAAGCTGCCGTTCCATGTCTATCTGGTGCTGCCGGTGCATCCGGAGGGCGCACTGAACGTGCTGAACATCATGCACCAGGTGCATCTGACCATGCAGAGCCTGGTGTTCGGTGAACAGAGCCTGGTCAAGCGCATCCAGCGGCGCATGGCCATTCGCGCCTTGCTCGACCGCAAGGTGAGCCGCGAGGAAGCGCTGAAGATCATCGAACGCAAGGATATCGAGGGTCGCCCCGTTTACGAGCAGCAGGACTGGACGCGCTACCTGACCCTGCTCAACCTGCGCACCTGGCAGACCCTGGCCGGCCGGGTGGTTACCGAGCAGATCTATATCCACAGCAAACTGCTGATCGCCGACGACCGCGTGGCGATCCTGGGTAGCGCCAATATCAACGACCGCAGCCTGCAGGGCGAACGCGACTCCGAGCTGGCGGTGATCGTCCGCGACAGCGCGCCGGTCACGGTCAAGCTGGACGGGGTGCACGATGCCGTGGTCGGCAACGCCGTTCATGAGCTGCGGGTGGCACTGTGGAAGAAGCACTTCGGGCTTGGCTTGGGCAAAGACTCAGCAGTGAAACCAGCAACGGACTTGGCGAAATACCTTGATCGCCCTGCGGCAGAGCAGACCTGGAAGGCAATTCAGGCCAGAGCTACACGTAACACTGAGGCTTATAACAGCAGTTTCGACTTTATTCCGCAGAACGTGAGTCCCTACCAACAGCAAAAAACGCCGGAGGTATCCCAATCCTCCGAATATAGGGATGGATATCCCGCCTCAATCTGGCCGACCTGGGGATATAGGGACTTTGAGGAGCGTTACCTAGGGGGAGAGATCATGGCGCCCATGCCCTACGAAGAGCGATTCTGGCACTCCGCAACGCTAAAGCCGGTGAAAAGCTTTCAGGCACCAGCAGGCGTTCAAGGCTTTATCACTACCTTACCAATCCGCTGGACCTGGAAAGAACATAACGACTCCGGCCTCAACCTCAGCATGCTAGCCCGGCAAGGAGATTTCCCCCAGCCGGCACTGGCCGATACCACTCGTATCTTACCTCAGGAAAGCCATCGCACATGATCCGACCATCCATGCTTGCCTACGGCCTGCTATTAGTCGCCGGCGCCGCCTGGGCCAACCCGGAGCGTCAGGAGTGCTTAGGGCGCTGGAGCTTCCAGACGACTGAAGATATCGAATGGGCCACTTTTCCAGCCGACGCTGTCACCAGGCTCTCTGATGCTGGTGGTGGGGGGCACGCCTTTGCGAAGAAGGTCAGTGGACGTGGGGAAGCCGGCAGCTACGTCTACGGTGATGGCAAGACAGTGATCTATGTCAGCGCTAAAACCACCCGTGAAGAGTTCGACATGGCTGCGAACTACGTTAGAGGAAGTGGCCGGCGTGCACAGAGAGGACTAAAGAAAAGAATCGAATCGTACGAAGGCCTAGTCGCTGAGCTAGAGGGGTCGAAAGACGACTACGTAAATGAAAGCCAAGGCGTCACCATGGAAGATGTTGAGGAAAGAATTTCAGAGCACAAACGCAAGATTGAAGACTTCAAGCGAAATATTCCCCTCGCGCATGTCTACGACCTCGACCTCGGCGTCCCCGACGCCCATATCTTGGGCAGTGAAGATATTCCGTATCATGTTTTCCTCTGGCGCAACCAGCGGGTGTATTACTTCGCGCTCACGCCGGGCTCGGAGAAAACACTTCCTTACGTCAAAGAGCTCATTTCCCGCTTTCGCACCCGCGAGATGTACGAAGTACCCAAGGAATCTGGCGTCTGTTTCCCCTACGGCTTTATCGCCGACGATGGCAAGGCCAGCCATCACTTCAAGTTCTCTTTCCGCTT
>NZ_JARPUS010000030.1 GCF_029537485.1 Pseudomonas sp. GOM6 | reverse complement strand
GCTGCCGAAGGCCAGCGGCACCGTCCAGCGCTCCAGGGCACCGTCGAAGCTGATGGAGGCAAAGTGCAGCTCCACATCATCCGGCGTCATGCCATAGCGCTGGCCGATGGTCTGCACATGCATGGTCAGGCCGATGTGGTTCACCGCCACGCCCTTGGGCTGACCGGTGGAACCGGAGGTGTAGATCAGGTAGGCCAGATTCAGCGGATGGAGCTGTACCTCAGGCGCCGACGAATCAACTGCAGACAGATTCAGCCGATCCAGATACAGCGGTTCAACCGCAGAGGACAACGGCAGGCGCTCGGCCAGATCGGAGCTGGTGATCAGCCACTTCAGGCCCGAGTCCTCGACCATATAGCAGAGGCGCTCACGCGGATAGTCCGGATCCAGCGGTACAAAAGCACCACCGGATTTCAGCACCGCCAGCATGGCGATAATCATCGCGTTGCCGCGCTCAAGGGATACACCAACGCGAGATTCCGGCCGAACGCCCTGTGCCACCAGCAGCTGGGCCAGTTGGTTGGCGCGCGCCTCCAGCTCGGCGAAGGACACCCGCTCACCACCATGTACCAGGGCGATGGCCTGCGGACGCAGGCGCGCCTGTTCGGCGATCAGTTCGGGCAGCAGGCGCGCGGCATCGAAACCCTGGCGCGGAGTATTCCACTCGGCCAGACGCGCCTGATCGGCGGCATCCAGCACCTCCAGACGCACCAAAGGCTGATCCGGTGTGGCGCTGATCTGTTCCAGCAGGCCCAGCAGATGGTTGGTCATCTGCTGCATTTGCCCATCATCGAGCCTCTCGCGGGCCCAGGTCAGGGTCAGGCGCAGCTGGCCGGCGCTGTCTTCCAGGCTGTCCAGGGCCAGGTCGAACAGCGCGTGCGGCACGCCCTGGGCCAGTGGCTCCAGGCGCAGGCCGGGCAGCTGCAAGGCGCCAAGGTCGCGCTTCTGGTGGTTGAACAGCACCTGGAACAGCGGCGTCTGGCCCAGGCTGCGCTCGGGCGCCAGGGCCTCCACCAACTGGTCGAACGGCAGATCCTGCTGATCCTGGGCATCCAGCGCGTGGCGGCGTACCTCGGCCAGCAGCTGGCGGAAGCTCAGGCCGGCGTCGAACTCGGCGCGCAGCACCTGGGTGTTGACGAAGAAGCCCACCAGCGGCGCAGTCTCGGCGCGCTGACGGTTGGCCACCGGCACACCGACACGGATATCGCGCTGGTTGCTATAGCGCGCCAGCAGCAGCTGGAAGGCGGCCAGCAGCAGCATGAACAGGGTCGCGCCCTCGCCCTGGGCCAGCTGGCGCAGGCGCTCGGCCAGGGCCTGCGGCACTTCGATGGCCTGGCGCTCGGCATGCCGTTGGCCGGAGGCATCCAGCTTGTAAGGCAAGGCCAGTACCGGCTGCTCGCTGCCCAGGCGCTCGCGCCAGTAGCCGAGCTGGCGCTCGCGCTCACCGGCCTCCAGCCAGGCGCGCTGCCACTGGGCGTAATCGGCGTACTGGATCGGCAGCTCGGCCAGCTGCGGCGCCTGCCCCTGGCGCAGCGCGGCATAGGCGCGGCTCAGTTCCTCGGCAAACACGCCGATCGACCAGCCGTCGGAGACGATATGGTGACAGACGATCTGCAAGCGCCAGCGCTGATCGTCCAGACGCAGCAGCTGCACGCGCAGCAGCGGCCCTGCGACCAGGTCGAAGGCTCGTGCCGCATGGGCATCGGTCAGGGCCTGCACGGCCTCGGTCTCGCCGCGCAGGTCGCGCTCCTCCAGGGCCAGCGGACCTGGCGGGTCAATGTGCTGGCATAGCTGTCCGTCGTGTTCGTAGAAACGCGTGCGCAGCGCCTCGTGGCGCTCGACGATCAGCTCCAGCGCCGCCAGCAGCGCACCGCGATCCAGCTCGCCCTCCAGGGCGAAGGCGCCGACCATATGGTAGGCGCTGCTGTCCGGCTCCAGCTGGGCCACCAGCCACAGGCGCTGCTGGGCATGCGAGGCTGGCAGATGCTCGCCACGGGTTGCCGGCACCAGCGGCAGGCGGTCGAAGCGGATGCCCTTGCTGGCCAGCAGTTCGAGGAAACGCTTCTGCTCGGGGGCGCCGAGGGCGAGGAAACGCCGCGCCAGGGCGGCCTTGTCGATGGGCGCGGTCACAGGGCCTCCAGTTCGTCGAGCAGCGCGGCCATGTCGCGCAGGTCTTGGTCTTCTTCCTCGGCGGCGTTGCCAGCCTGGCCGTCGAGGGTGGCGGCCAGGGCCGCCAGGTTCTCCGCCTCGAAGAAGGCGCGAAGCGGTAGTTCCAGCCCCAGGCGCTGGCGCAACAGGGCCACGGCCTGGGTGGCCAGCAACGAGTGGCCACCGAGCTCGAAGAAGTTGTCGTCGAGGCCGACCTGAGCCAGCTCCAGGACTTCCTGCCAGATGCCCGCCAGGGCGATTTCCAGCTCGGAATACGGCGCGCGGTAGCTACGGGCCTGCCACACCGGCTCGGGCAGCGCGCGGCGCTCCAGCTTGCCATTGGGCGACAGCGGCATGCGGTCCAGGCGCATCAGGATCGACGGCACCATGTGTTCGGGCAGCTCGCTCTTCAATGCCGCCTTGATGCCGGCAAGCCATGCACTCTCATCCGCCGGCAGCGGATCGGCCACCAGGTAGCCGACCAGCTGCTTGCCGATCTGGCTGTCGCGGGCCACCACCACGGCCTCGGCGACGCCCGGCTGGGCACCGATCTGGGCTTCGATCTCGCCCAGTTCGACGCGGAAGCCGCGGATCTTCACCTGGTGGTCGATGCGCCCCAGATAGTCGATGGCGCCGTCGGCACGCCAGCGCACCAGGTCGCCGGTGCGGTACATGCGTCCGCCCTCGCTGCTGAACGGATCGGGCAGGAAGCGCTCGGCGGTCAGTTCCGGCCGGCGGTGGTAGCCGCGCGCCAGGCCGATGCCGGCGATATACAGCTCGCCAGGCACGCCCTGCGGCACCGGGTTGAGCTGGGCATCGAGGATATGCAGGCGCAGGTTGGCGATCGGCCGACCGATCGGCACGGCATGCCGGCCCTCCTCCAAGCAGGTCCAGTGACTGACGTCGATGGCCGCCTCGGTCGGGCCGTACAGGTTGTACAGGCCTGCCTGCGGCAGACGCTGGAAGGTCCGCACCTGCAGTTCTGCCGGCAGCGCTTCGCCGCTGCAGATGACGCGGGTCAGGCTCTGGCACTGCTCCACATCCGGGTGCAGAAGGAAGGCCTGCAGCATGGACGGCACGAAGTGCAGCGTGCTGACGCGGTGCTTCTGGATCAGCTCCACCAGCTTCTGCGGATCGCGGTGGTCGCCCGGCGCGGCCACGGCCAGGCAGGCGCCGGTGATCAGCGGCCAGAAGAACTCCCACACCGAGACGTCGAAGCTGAACGGAGTCTTCTGCAGCACCACGTCGCCAGCGCCCAGCTGATAGGCCTCCTGCATCCACAGAATGCGGTTGGCCAGGGCCTCGTGACTGTTGCCGGCGCCCTTGGGCTTGCCGGTGGAGCCGGAGGTGTAGATGACGTAGGCCAGATCATTGCCCCGCAGGCTGACTGCCGGTGGCGTGACCGGCTCGGCACTGCAGTCTTCGCGATCCAGGCCCAGGGCCTTGAGCCCGACCGGCAGCGGCAGGCGCTCGACCAGCGCGCTGTGCGACAACAGCAGGTCGACGCCGGAATCCTCCAGCAGATAGGCCAGGCGTTCCAGCGGGTATTCCGGGTCGAGCGGCACGTAAGCACCGCCGGCGCGGACGATGGCGTGCAGGCCGATCACCAGCTCCAGCGAGCGCTCCAGGCTGATACCGACCAGGCTGCCGCGCCGCACGCCGAGGCTGCGCAGGCGGTTGGCCAACTGGTTGATGCGTGCCTCCAGCTCGGCGTAGCTCAGCCTCTGCTCGCCGAACACCAGGGCTGGCGCCTGCGGCGTGCGTGCCGCCTGCTGGCTGATGCGCTGGCTGAGGAAAACCTGCGGGCCATAGTCCTTGGCCGTGTCGTTCCAGGTGGCGAGCTGCGCCTGCTCGTCTTCCTCCAGCAACGGCAGCAGGCCGATGGGTTGACTCGGGTCGGCGCAGATACCTTCCAGCAGCCGTACGAAATGCCGTGCCAGGCGGGCGATGGTGCGCGCCTCGAACAGCTCGGCGGCGTAGCTGACGAAACCGCTGAGGCTGCCATCGGCCGCCTCCTCGGTATCCAGCGCCAGGTCGAACTGCGCGCCGGCGGCGCCCGGGTCATGCGGCTGCACGCGCAGACCCGGCAGGTTGCCGAGGGCGCTGAAATCCACCTGCTGGTGATTGAACGCCACCTGGAACAGCGGGTGATGGCTCAAGCTGCGCGTCGGTTGCAGCGCTTCCACCAACTGGTCGAAGGGCAATTCCTGGTTGGCCAGGGCATCACGGCTGGCCTGGGCCAGTTCGCCGAGCAGCTCGCGGAAGGGTTTCAGCCCGGCCGGCTCTCCGCGCAGCACCAGGGTGTTGATGAAACAACCGAGCACGCCGTCCATTTCCGCCAGGCTACGCCCGGCCACCGGTACGCCGACGCGGATATCTTCCTGGCCGCTATAGCGGTGCAGCAAGGTCTGCCAGGCCGCCAACAACAGGCTAAACAGGGTGCTGCCCTCACGCTGGGCCAGGGCGCGCAGCTGCGCGGTCAGCAACGGCGACAGCTCGAAGCGCCAACGCAGGCCCTGGCGCGCGCCCTGAGCCGGGCGCGGATGGTCGGTGGGCAACTCCAGCAGCGGCTGGTGTTCACCCAGGCGCGCCTTCCAGTAATCCAGTTGGCGCGTGGCTTCGCTGGATTTCAGCCAGTCGCGCTGCCACTGGGCATAGTCGGCGTACTGCAGCGGCAGCGGCGCGAACTGCGCGGTACGGCCTTCGGCGAACGCCGCGTAGGCGGCGGCGAACTCGCCGATGAAACGCTGCATCGACCAGCCATCGGAGACAATATGGTGCTGCACCAGCAGCAGGCGGTATTCCTGATCGGCCAGGCGCAGCACGCTCACCCGCAGCAGCGGCTCGGAAGCCAGGTTGAACGGGCGCGTGAGCAGCTTCTGCGCATAATCGCGCGCCTCGATTTCACGCTCACTGGCCGGCAGTTCACGCAGGTCGAACCAGTCGATGCGCTGGCCCTGCGGCGCCAGAATGCGCTGGCGCGCCTCGCCACCGACCTCGACAAAGCGCGTACGCAGCGCCTCGTGGCGCGCTTCCAGCTGGTCGAAAGCGGCCTGCAGCGCCTGGCGATCCAGACGCCCCTGCAGGTCGAGGCCGGCCGGCATATGGTAGGCGCCGTTGCTCGGGTCCAGACGGTTGAGGAACCACAGACGCTGCTGGGCATGCGACAACGGCAGGTCGCCGCCCCGCGGCAGCGCGCGCAGCACCGGTGCATCGACGGCTTCGCGTTGCAGGGAAGCCGCACAGTCGGCCAGGCGGCTCTGCTCGAACAAGGCCTTGAGCGGCAGCTGCAGGCCCTGCTGGCGGATGCGGCTGACCACCTTGAGCGCGACGATGGAGTCGCCACCCAGCTCGAAGAAATGATCCTGGCGCCCTACTCGCTCAACGCCCAGCACTTCGGCCCAGATGGCTGCGAGGATGTGTTCGTTATCGGTCTGCGGGGCTTCGTAGCTTTGGCTCTGCCAGGTTGGCTCCGGCAGCGCGGCGCGATCCAGCTTGCCGGCCGGGGTCAGCGGCAGCTTGGCCAGGGCGATAAGCTGCGCGGGCACCATATAGTCCGGCAGCACCTTGGCCAGTTCACTACGCAGGGCATTGGCGTCGGTGCCGTCTTTGGCGACGACATAGCCCACCAGTTGTTTGCCGGACGGTGTCTCGCGGGCAATCACCGCCGCCTCCTGCACGCCTTCCAGGGCCAGCAGCTGGCTCTCGATCTCGCCCAGCTCGATGCGGAAGCCACGGATCTTCACCTGGTGATCGACACGGCCCAGGTAATCCAGGGTGCCGTCTTCGCGCCAGCGCACCAGGTCGCCGGTGCGGTACATGCGCTCGCCTTCCGCACCGAACGGATCGGGCAGAAAGCGCTCGGCAGTCAGTTCCGGACGCTGGAAGTAGCCACGGGCCAGGCCCACTTCGCCACCGATATACAGCTCACCAGCCACGCCGATGGGCAGCAGGTTCAGCTCGGCATCCAGCACATAAAGGCGGCGCGGGCCGACCGGATTGCCGATGGGCGCATAGGCGGCCTCGAAGTTGTCGCCCGGATAGGCTTCCCAGATCAGCGGGGTGACCACCGTCTCGGTCGGGCCGTAGCCGTTGATGATGCGCTGTGGCTGCAGCACCTTTTGCAGACGCTCGTAGGTTTCGCGGGTAAAGGCCTCACCGCCCAGGGTCCAGGAACGGACCGGCAGTTTCAGGCCTTGCGATTCGACCCAATCCAGCAGTTGCTGGACATAGCTGGGCGGCAGACAGGAGATGGTCACGCCCTCCTCGGCGATCACCTGGCAGGTCTTCTCTGCGCTCCAGAGTTCCTGGTCACGGATCACCAGGCGGCTGCCGAAGGCCAGCGGCACCGTCCAGCGCTCCAGGGCGCCGTCGAAGCTGATCGAGGCGAAGTGCAGCTCCACATCATCCGGAGTCATGCCGTAGCGCTGGCCGATGGTCTGGACATGCATGCTCAGACCGAGGTGATTCACCGCTACGCCTTTCGGCTGACCAGTGGAGCCGGAGGTGTAGATCAGGTAGGCCAGATTCAGCGGATGGAGCTGTACCTCAGGCGCTGACGACTCGAAAGCGCTCAGATCGAGAAGATCCAGGTACAGCGGCTCGACACCCTCACCCAGCGGCAGGCGCTCGGCCAGATCGGAACTGGTAAGCAACCACTTCAGCCCCGAGTCCTCGACCATATAGCTGAGGCGCTCACGCGGATAGTCCGGATCGAGCGGCACAAAAGCACCACCGGATTTCAGCACCGCCAGCATCGCCACGATCATCGCGTTGCCCCGCTCTAGCGAGACACCCACGCGGGATTCGGGCTGCACACCGTGGGCCACCAGCAGCTGGGCCAGGCGATTGGCGCGTGCCTCCAACTCGGCAAAGGCAATCCGCTCACCGCCATGCACCAGGGCGACGGCCTCGGGACGCAGACGCGCCTGCTCGGCGATCAATTCAGGCAACAGGCGCGAAGCATCGAAGCTCTGCCGCGACATGTTCCACTCGGCCAGCCGTGCCTGCTCATCGGTGGAACTGAGCTGCAGGCTGCCCAGCGCACGCGCTGGGTCGCCACACACCTGATCCAGCGCCTGGCGCAGCAGCGCCTCGACCTGGGCGATGCCGTCGGCGTCGAAGTGCGCGCGGTCATAGGCCAGCAGCAGTTCCAGGCGGCTGCCCGGCAGCACGGCCAGGGTCATCGGGTAATGGGTGAACTCGTGGCTCTGCGGCAGGCCCAAGCGCAGTTCGCCACGCTCGGCCTGCTTGAGCGCTTCGCCCAGCGGGTAGTTCTCGAATACCAAGAGGCTGTCGAACAGCGCCTCGCCGGCGCTGCCGACCCAGCGCTGAATCTCGTGTAGCGGGCTGTGCTCGTGCTCGCGCAGCTGCAGGTTCTGCACCTGTAGCGCGGCCAGCCAGTCGCCGAACGGCTGTTCGGCCGGCAGCTGCACGGCGACGGGAAGGCTGTTGATAAACAGGCCGAGCATCTGCTCGCTGCCGGCCAGCTCGGTGGGGCGACCGGCCACGGTGGCACCGAAGCACAGGCTGCGCTTGCCGGTCAGGCGCGCCAGCAGCAAGGCCCAGGCGGCCTGTACCAGGGTGTTGAGGGTCAGGCCGTGACGTTGGGCGAAGCTGCGAATCCGTTGTTCGGTGGTGCTATCGAGCAGCAGCGGATGACGGGCATGGCCCAGCCCCGGCGCACGGCACGGCAGGCAGCCGGCGATGCGGGTGGCGCCGTCCAGCGGGGCCAGCTGTTCACGCCAGAAGGCCTGCTCGGTCGCCGCATCCTGGCCATCGAGCCAGTGGATATAGTCACGGAACTGGCCGCCCGGCGCCGGCAGGCGATCGCCGTGGTAGAGGGCCAGCACTTCGGCGAACAGCAGGCCGTTGCTCCAGCCGTCCAGCAGCAGATGGTGCAGGGTCCAGACCAGCACGAAGTCGCCGGCGCCGCGCTGGATCAGCGCTAGACGCAGCAAGGGTGCCTGTTCCAGGTCAAAGCCACGCTCGCGCTCGGCGCGGCCGAAGGCCTGCAGCGCGTCATCGAAGTCGGCGACATCGCGCCAGTCGAGGCTCTGCCAATCCAGCGTCGCCTTGGCCTGCACCAGCTGTAGCGAACGCTCACTCAGCAGCCGACTGCGCAGCACGTCGTGGCGCGCCAGCACCAGGCGCCAGGCGTTCTCCAGGCGCGCCGGATCGAGCCCGCTGAGCGGCAGTAGCAGCTGGCTGACATAGCTGCCGGCACCTTCCAGCTGGCTGTGGAACAGCAGGCCCTGCTGCAGCGGCGACAGCGGGTGGATGTCTTCCACGCCGGGCAGCGCATCCAGCTCAATCTGGCTCAGACCGGCCAGCGGTACGTCGCTGGGGGTCAGGACCGGCTGGACCTTGAGACAATGCTGGGCGATGGCGTGCAGTTCGTCCTGCAGACGAGTGAGCAGACCTTCCAGGGTGGTGCGCGCCAGCTGCGCCGGATTGAAGTCGATATGCAGCTGCAGGGCACCGCCACGCTGCTCGGCATTGATCACCAATGGAGCGTCCATGGGCGCATCGGCTTCGCGCCACAGACCGCCTTCGCGCAGACGCAAACCGCCCTCACCCTGATCGAACTGGCCCAGGTAGTTGAACAGCAACTGCGGCGCGCGCTCGGTCAATTGACCTTGTTGGGCCAGTTGACCAAAGCCCAGACCCAGGTCGGGCACGGCGCGCAGCTGCTCCTTGATCGCCTTGAGGCTGGCGCCCAGCTCGGCTTCCGGTTGCAGGCGCACGGGGTAAAGGCTGGTGAACCAGCCGACGCTACGCGACAGGTCGATATCCGCGAACAGCGGCGCGCGGCCATGGCTCTCCAGGTGCACAGCCAGCGCCGGCTGCTCGCTCCAGGCGCAGAGCACGCGGCTGAGTGCGGTCAGCAGCAGTTCGTCGGCACGCAGGCGATAGGCTTGCTGGCCGGCCTGCAGCAGGTCACGGGTAAAGCCGGCATCCAGACTTAGCTCCAGGCGCTGACGCGTAGCTTCGCAACCCTCAGCGCTGCTCAGCAGCGGCAGTTCGCCACCGGCGGCCTGCTGGGCCTGCCAGTACGGCAGCTGTGCGTCGACGTTCCAGCCGGTCAGACGTTCACCCCAGGTTCTGAAGGCACTGGTCTTGACCGGAAGCTGCACCGCTAGACCGCTGGCCAGTTGCAGACAGGCGCGCTGCAGGTCTTCCAGCAGCACGCGCCAGGACACCCCATCGACAACCAGATGATGGATGCTCAGCAGCAGGCGATCGGCCTGGCCTGGCTGGGTCAGGTAGAGACCGCGCAGGTTTGCGCCGCTGGCCGGATCTATGCTGCGCTGGATAGCGTCATAGTGCTGTTGCGGGTCTTCGCCGGCAGCCAGTTCGACCTGTTGCAGCAGAGGGCTGCCTGCTTCGGCGTCATGGACTTGTTGCCACCAACCATCGCGCTGTTCGAAGCGCAGACGCAGGGCGTCATGGTGCTGAACCAGGGCTTGCAGCGCTTCCTCCAGCTGGGCCGCCGGCAGCGGCTCGGCCAGCTCCAGCAGCAGGTACTGGTTGCACGGGGCCAGGCCTTCGCGCTGCAGCAGACGTGCCTGAATTGGCAACAAGGGTGCGGCGCCGGTCACCGGCCCCTGCTCGGCCAGCGGTGCGGCGACGCTGCGGGCAACCCCGGCCAGTTGGGTCAGTGTCTGTTGCTGGAACAGGTCCTTTGGGGTCAGGCCCAGGCCCTGCTGGCGGGCGCGGCTGACTACCTGCAAGGCGACGATGGAGTCGCCGCCCAGCTCGAAGAAGTGGTCCTGCCGCCCTACCCGTTCCACGCCCAGTACGTCGGCCCAGATGGCCGCGAGGATGCGTTCGTTATAGGTCTGTGGGGCTTCGTAGTCCTGGCTCTGCCACGTCGGTTCCGGCAGCGCAGCGCGATCCAGCTTGCCGGCCGGGGTCAGCGGCAGCTTGTCCAGGGCTATGATCTGCGCGGGGACCATATAGTCCGGCAGGATCTTGGCCAGCTCGCCGCGTAGAGCATGGGTATCAGTGTTGTCGCGAGCGACGACATAGCCCACCAGCTGCTTGCCCGTAGGCGTCTCGCGGGCGATCACCGCCACTTCCTGCACGCCTTCCAGGGCCAACAGCTGGCTCTCGATCTCGCCCAGCTCGATACGGAAGCCACGGATTTTCACCTGGTGGTCGACGCGGCCCAGGTAATCCAGGGTGCCGTCAGCGCGCCAGCGCACCAGGTCGCCGGTGCGGTACATGCGCTCGCCTTCTGCACCGAACGGGTCGGGCAGGAAGCGCTCGGCGGTCAACTCGGGACGCTGGAAGTAGCCACGGGCCAGGCCGACTTCGCCACCGATATACAGCTCCCCAGCCACGCCGATAGGCAGCAGGTTCAGCTCGGCATCCAGCACATACAGGCTGCGCGGGCCGACCGGATTGCCGATCGGCGCATAGGCCGCCTCGAAACTGTCACCGGGATAAGCTTCCCAGATCAGCGGGGTGACCACCGTCTCGG
>NZ_JARPUS010000003.1 GCF_029537485.1 Pseudomonas sp. GOM6 | reverse complement strand
AGGGAAGTCTGGCCGCAGGCCAGACCCGGATGTCGGGGTGCCCTTCTCTTTGGTTACTTTCTCTTGGGCAAACAAGAGAAAGTGACTCGCCGTAAGGGCGAAAGGGGAAGGTTCGTTCAGCGCATTGGCTTAGAAAATAAATCTGTCCCCTTTTTCTCTCTCTCCTTTCTGGACGGATGGCTCCGACGCTCCGCGTGGGAGCCTAGCCGGTGACGCTACGGAGCTGAGTGTGCGAAGTAGCTCAGGTGGACGCGGAGCGTCGAGGGCGGCATTCCCACGCGGAGCGTGGGAACGATCAGAAAAAGGGGATGCATCAACCTGCTCCCCATCCTCTCAGTGATACGTGCGATTTCCGGTTTATGTGATTTGCTAGTTAGCCTTCAAGGCCAATTAGCTTTTTGCTCTTTAGTACTCTTTTTCCGGAAAGCTTCTGAAGTCCACTTTCCATCAGGGTGATAAAGTCGCGTGCATCAGAGAAGTAGTTTTTGTATGCGAATTTTACCTCTTCGCTTGAGTCTGCGCGAACTAGGACAATGTCGTGGTCGGGGAAGGATTTTTCTAGTTCAAATAGCTCTCTGAGAGCTTCTGTTGCATCTCGATATGTCTTTATCTGTAAGTCGCCTGACTTTGAAAAAAGTAATATAGTGTTTCGGTTGCTTTTCACGTCTTTATCTGCTGCGCTTAATCCTCGTAGCATGTTCATGAGTGCAAGACTTTTGTCTAGTTCTATAAATGAATTGACTAGCTCTTTATCTGTAAGCTCGGGTAGTGGCCCCTTGTTGCTTTCGTGTGCCCTTGCAAGTACTTCGCTTGCTAGTGCCATTGCATGCTGATAGCGATCGTCGCCTTCTTGGAATTTTGGCTGACTTTCAGTTATGAAGCCAATTACTTCGACTGCAGTCGCCCAGGCATGCTGAATGTGGGTTCTGTATTGAATTTCTACATACAGTCCACGTAAATGGTTGCCAGCAGGAGAGTTCACGTCGTACTCGTAGACGTCGTGAATTCCTCTGTACCCAGTATTTTTTGGGTTTTTTATGTAATCGTACTTGTCGGTTTCGTTCCTGCGTTTGTGCTTGAAGCGCGCGGAATGAAATGCTTTCCTGAATTTATAGAGTTCTTCGCAGGTTGGAAAAATTAGACGACAACCCGCAATGTCGTCCATGCGTGATAGCTCCATCTTTGGTAGGCGAAATAACTTTCCAAAGATTGTGTTTCGACGCTTGTGCCTCTGCGCTACAGCTATCTTGGTTCCGCGGGTTCTGTTTCTAAGAATTGCTTGAAATGTATTGAGTACGGGGCGGTGTGCGGCACGCCATGTTTCAATTGTTAGTAGGTCTTCATTGTTTGCTTCAGTACTGCGGACTCGTGCTCCCGCTTTGTTTACACGGGATTTTGATCCGCCAGGATATGTGGGTTTATCCTCGTCCATATTTCTTCCTTAAAATAGTTGTACGGCGGAAACTAAGAGGGCGACCTTTATGTCGCCCTCTTACTTCAGTAGATATCAATCCCAGCTCAACGCCCCACCAGTCTGATACTCAATGACGCGAGTCTCGAAGAAGTTCTTCTCCTTCTTCAGGTCCATGATCTCGCTCATCCACGGGAACGGGTTGGTCGTGCCCGGATATTCCTCTTTCAGACCGATCTGCGTCAGACGACGGTTGGCGATGAACTTGAGGTAGTCCTCCATCATCGCCGCGTTCATGCCCAGTACGCCGCGCGGCATGGTGTCACGCGCGTATTCGATCTCCAGCTGAGTGCCCTGCAGGATCATCTGGGTCGCTTCGTCCTTCATCTGCGCGTCCCACAGATGCGGGTTCTCGATCTTGATCTGGTTGATCACGTCGATACCGAAGTTCAGGTGCATGGACTCGTCGCGCAGGATGTACTGGAACTGCTCGGCGGTGCCGGTCATCTTGTTGCGGCGGCCCATGGAGAGGATCTGGGTGAAGCCGCAGTAGAAGAAGATGCCTTCCAGTACGCAGTAGTAGGCGATCAGGTTGCGCAGGAACTGGCGGTCGGTTTCCGGGGTGCCGGTCTGGAACTGCGGGTCGGAGATCGAGCGGGTGTACTTCAGGCCCCAGGAGGCTTTCTTCGCGACCGAAGGAATCTCGTGGTACATGTTGAAGATCTCGCCTTCATCCATGCCCAGCGACTCGATGCAGTACTGGTAGGCGTGGGTGTGGATCGCTTCCTCGAAGGCCTGGCGCAGGATGTACTGGCGGCACTCGGGGTTGGTGATCAGGCGGTACACGGCCAGTACCAGGTTGTTGGCAACCAGGCTGTCGGCGGTGGAGAAGAAGCCGAGGTTGCGCATGACGATGCGGCGCTCGTCTTCGCTCAGGCCGTCCTTGCTCTTCCACAGAGCAATGTCGGCGTTCATGTTCACTTCCTGCGGCATCCAGTGGTTGGCGCAACCATCCAGATACTTCTGCCAGGCCCAGTCGTACTTGAAGGGTACGAGCTGGTTGAGGTCGGCGCGGGCGTTGATCATCTGCTTGTCGCCGACGTGGACGCGGGCGCTGGCGCCTTCCAGGTCGTCGAGGCCTTCCTGGATGTCCAGGTCGTTCAGCGCCTTCTTGGCGCGGGCGATGGCGTCGGAGTCGTTGGCGTCAACGGCACGGGCCTGCTCGACGGAGCCGGCGGCTTCGTCGTCGAGCTTGTCGGCCGCGGCGGCCACGATAGGAGCGGCAGGCTTGGCAGCCGCTTCGGTGGTGTCTTCCTTATCGAATTCGTCCCAGCTGAGCATGGTGGTCTCCTGCTTGGTTCTCATGGCCGCTGTTGGGTGGCCTGTATGAATGTCCAGTAATTCTGATTATGTTCCGTTGCGATCTGCACGCAAGGGTTAAACCCTGCCACCCGTCGGTGGCACCCAGGCCCGCGAGGCGGGCGAGGGGAGTGTTCGTGGGGGAGGGCTGGCGCTGGGCCTGGGTCCCTCACCCCTAGCCCCTCTCCCAGGAGGAGAGGGGAAACAAGCTGTTCGAGTGGCTTGTGGCTTTGACCAGGCCACTCGGTGCAAGCGCGAAGCTGAGCGAGTGAGCGCTAGGCGCCTGGCAGGTCCGAGCCCCTGAGCGTGCTAGTGCACGTGATGGGGGCGGACTTGCCGGGCAACAACGCGGGCGCCGCTCAGATTCGCGCGGCCCCCATTACTGACAGGCTTCGCAGTCGGGGTTGTCGATGCTGCATGCTTGCGGCACCGCTGCCGGTGCAGCGAAGTTGCCTTCGTCAATCGCACCACTGGACACGGCGTTGAGCTTGCCGGTGTTGATGGTGGATTTCTCGGTGCTGGTGGCGGCCAGGGCACGGAGGTAGTAGGTGGTTTTCAGACCACGGTACCAGGCCATGCGGTAGGTCACGTCCAGCTTCTTGCCCGAGGCGCCGGCGATGTACAGGTTCAGCGACTGGGCCTGGTCGATCCACTTCTGGCGGCGGCTGGCGGCGTCGACGATCCACTTGGTTTCCACTTCGAACGCGGTGGCGTACAGGTCTTTCAGGTCCTGCGGGATGCGCTCGATCTGCTGTACGGAGCCGTCGTAGTACTTCAGGTCGTTGACCATGACGCTGTCCCACAGGCCGCGGTTCTTCAGGTCGCGCACCAGGTAGGGGTTGATCACGGTGAACTCGCCGGAGAGGTTCGATTTCACGTACAGGTTCTGGTAGGTCGGCTCGATGGACTGCGACACGCCAATGATGTTGGAGATGGTCGCGGTCGGCGCGATGGCCATGATGTTCGAGTTACGAATGCCTTTCTTCACGCGCTCGCGGATCAGCGCCCAGTCCAGGGTCTCGGTCAGGTCGACGTCGATGTACTTCTGGCCACGCGCCTCGATCAGGATCTGCTGGGAGTCCAGCGGCAGGATGCCCTGGCTCCACAACGAGCCTTCGAAGGTGCTGTAGCTGCCGCGCTCGTCGGCCAGGTCACAGGAAGCCTGGATGGCGTAGTAGCTGATCGCTTCCATGGACTTGTCGGCGAACTCGATGGCCGCGTCGGAGCCGTAGGCAATGTGCTGCAGGTACAGGGCGTCCTGGAAGCCCATCAGGCCGAGGCCGACCGGACGGTGCTTGAGGTTGGAGTTACGCGCCTGCGGCACGCTGTAGTAGTTGATGTCGATAACGTTATCGAGCATGCGTACAGCGGTCTTCACGGTGCGGCCGAGTTTCTCGGTGTCCAGCTTGCCGTCGACGATGTGGTTGACCAGGTTGATCGAGCCCAGGTTGCAGACCGCGATCTCGTCCTTGTTGGTGTTCAGGGTGATCTCGGTGCACAGGTTGGAGCTGTGGACCACGCCCACGTGCTGCTGCGGGCTGCGCAGGTTGCACGGGTCCTTGAAGGTCAGCCACGGGTGGCCGGTCTCGAACAGCATGGACAGCATCTTGCGCCACAGGTCCTTGGCGGCGATGGTCTTGTACACCTTGATCTTGCCGTAGCCAGCCAGGGCTTCGTAGTACTCGTAGCGCTCTTCGAAGGCCTTGCCGGTCAGGTCGTGCAGGTCAGGTACTTCGGACGGGCTGAACAGAGTCCACTGGCCGTCGTCGAACACGCGCTTCATGAACAGGTCCGGAATCCAGTTCGCGGTGTTCATGTCGTGGGTACGGCGGCGGTCGTCACCGGTGTTCTTGCGCAGTTCGAGGAATTCCTCGATGTCCAGGTGCCAGGTTTCCAGGTAGGCACACACGGCGCCCTTGCGCTTGCCACCCTGGTTCACGGCCACGGCGGTGTCGTTGACCACTTTCAGGAACGGAACCACACCCTGGGATTTGCCGTTGGTGCCCTTGATGTAGGAGCCCAGCGCGCGCACCGGCGTCCAGTCGTTGCCCAGGCCGCCGGCGAATTTCGACAGCATGGCGTTGTCGTGGATGGCGCCGTAGATGCCCGACAGGTCGTCCGGCACGGTGGTCAGGTAGCAGGAGGACAGCTGCGGGCGCAGGGTGCCGGCGTTGAACAGGGTCGGGGTCGACGCCATGTAGTCGAACGAGGACAGCAGGTTGTAGAACTCGATGGCGCGCTCTTCGCGGTTCTTCGGCTCTTCGATGGCCAGGCCCATGGCCACGCGCATGAAGAACACCTGCGGCAGTTCGAAACGGATGCCGTCCTTGTGGATGAAGTAGCGGTCGTACAGGGTCTGCAGGCCCAGGTAGGTGAACTGCTGGTCGCGCTCGTGGTTGATCGCGGCACCCAGCTTGGCCAGGTCGTAGTCCTTCAGCTTGCTGTCCAGCAGCTCGAACTCGACGCCTTTCTCGACATAAGCCGGCAAGGCCTTGGCGTAGAGGTCGGCCATTTCGTGGTGGGTGGCGCTGCTGGCGATGCCGAGGAAGGTCAGGGCCTCGGCGCGGATGTTGTCCATCAGCAGGCGGGCGGTGACGTAGGAGTAGTTCGGCTCGCGCTCGACCAGGGTGCGGGCGGTCATCACCAGGGCGGTGTTGACGTCCTTCTCGGCCACGCCGTCGTAGAGGTTCTTCAGGGTTTCGCTTTCGATCAGCGCGCCGTCGACTTCGGCCAGGCCTTCGCAGGCTTCGCGGATGATGGTCTGCAGGCGGCCCATGTCCAGCGGCTGCACGCTGCCGTCGGCCAGGGTCACGCGAATGCTCGGGTGCGGCTGGGCCACGTCGCTGCCGGCACTGGCCTTGCGCTTGCTGGCCTGGGCTTCGCGGTAGATCACGTAGTCGCGGGCGACCTTCTGCTCGCCGGCGCGCATCAGGGCGAGTTCGACCTGGTCCTGGATTTCTTCGATGTGGATGGTGCCGCCGGAGGGCATGCGACGCTTGAAGGTCGCGGTGACCTGCTCGGTCAGGCGGGCGACGGTGTCATGGATGCGCGACGAAGCGGCGGCGTTACCGCCTTCAACTGCGAGAAAGGCCTTGGTGATCGCGACGGTGATCTTGTCGTCGGTGTACGGCACCACGGTACCGTTGCGTTTGATCACACGCAGCTGACCGGGGGCCGTGGCGTTCAGCTCCTGGCCGGCATCGGCAGCCTGCGGCGCAACGGCCTGCGGGTTCTCGCGAGTTGTGTCGATCTGCATGGGGGTCTCCCGTCTCCATTTATTAGTAGGGCACTGTTCAACGGAGGGTGTTCCGCCAGACAGTTGGCCACAGCTTTATTTCGAATTTCGTTTCCAATCAGCCACGCCACCGGAACCGGCAGGATCGGTATGCGCGTACTACAACAACAAGGCAGGGGGCGGACTCAAGCGCCTCCGTGGCCTAAGTCAAACATCACGGCAATCTAAGCCGTGACCACAATACCTAGTGGTGTGCCCCTCGTGGGCTACAACCGCTATCGCTCGGGTCGACAACCATTACGACCCTGGTTCGAGGCCCGGCAGACAAGTCCGAGCTGGTGTGAAACGGGTTGCGATACACCGGGTGCGGTCAACGAAAGGACCTTCTCGACATTCATTCTTCTAGTGTCCGGTGATCTGGCTTTAACCCAATATGTAGTGGGTCATCGCTATGGAGATACAAGATAATGCGCTGCTGGGGGCAATGCAAGGTGACGTGTCGAGAATAAGCTGTGGATAAATTGTGGGTCTTTTGTGGGTGAAAGGGCTGAATTCGGCGCAGGCTGCGTGATTGCTGGCTTGTACCGTTCGTCGCCCTTTGCCGGCCCTTCCCAAGGGCGAAAAAGTGTCCGTGGCTTATGGCCATAGCCACAACATATAGTGGTTGGCATGTCCAGTGGAATGGTCGGTGCAGTCGGTTAGAATGCCGGGCCTACCGTAGGGCTGCGGCAGGCGCAGGTTTAAGGAGCCGACGTTGGAACAAGAAGCACAAATTCTCATTGTCGAGGACGATGAGCGGCTGGCCGAGCTGACCCGTGAGTATCTGCAGAGCCACGGCTTGCAGGTGGCGATCGAAGCCAACGGTGCCAATGCGGTGGCGCGCATTCTGCGCGAGCAACCGGATCTGGTGGTGCTCGACCTGATGTTGCCGGGCGAGGATGGCCTGACCATCTGTCGCAAGGTGCGCGGCCCCTACGAGGGGCCGATCCTGATGCTCACTGCACGCACCGACGATATGGACGAGGTGCTTGGTCTGGAGATGGGCGCCGATGACTATGTGTGCAAGCCGGTGCGCCCGCGCGTGCTGCTGGCGCGTATCCGGGCCCTGCTGCGGCGCAGCGAGGGCGGCGATGCACCTGTCGAGGGCCAGCGTCGTCTGGAGTTCGGCCAGCTGGTGATCGACAGTGCCATGCGCGAAGCCTGGTTGCGCGGCGAGGGCATCGAGCTGACCAGCGCCGAATTCGACCTGCTCTGGCTGCTGGCGGCCAATGCCGGGCGGATTCTCTCGCGTGAGGAAATCTTCACGTCTCTGCGTGGCATCGAGTACGACGGCCAGGATCGCTCGATCGACGTGCGCATCTCGCGCATCCGGCCGAAGATCGGCGATGACCCGATGCACCCGCGCCTGATCAAGACGGTGCGCAGCAAGGGTTACCTGTTCGTCGCCGAGGCCGCTGCAGAGCTGCAATGAACACCATCTTTCTGCGCATCTATGGCGGCATTATCGCCGCCCTGGTGCTGGTCGCGCTGCTCGGTGTCGGCGCCCTGCAGCTGACCAACGAGGTGCGCAGCGACCAGTACCGCGAGAAGCTGGCGCGCGGCACCTTTCGCCTGATGGCGGACAACCTGCAGCACATGGACGATCTCGACCGTCGTCGCGCCCTGATCACCTGGACGCGCCTGCTCGGCGTGCCGCTGGAGCTGCAACCGGTTGCCGGCCTGCCGCTGGATGGCCGTGCCCGTGGTCGCCTGCAGCGCGGTCAGGTGCTGGTGGAGCAGACCGGGCCGCATGCCGCGCGGGTCTATGTACAGATTCCCGGGGAAAGTCAGGTGCTGAGCACCGAGGTGGAGCAGATCAGCGAGCAGCTGGCACGGGCTACCGTATTCCTGCTGATGGACGAGCTGGTGCGCTACCCCATTGCCGAGCAGCCCTGGCGTCTGGCGGAGCTGAAGGAAGAGAAGCAGTTCGGTTTTTCCCTGCGCCTGGTGGTGCTGGAGAAGGTCGACCTGGACGAGGACCAGCAGCGTCGGGTGGATGAGGGCGATACCGTGCTGGCGTTGGGCAAGGAGGGCGACTCGATTCGTGTGATCGCCGGTATGGTCAGTACGCCCTGGGTGCTGGAAGTCGGTCCGATCGAGCAGATGAATCCCTACCCGACCGAGCTGTTGGTGCTGATAGGCGCTCTGGGCCTGAGCCTGACCGGGCTGATTCTGTATTTGCTGGTAAGGCGCCTGGAGCGCCGCCTTCAGGGCCTGGAGGATGCGGCGGCACACATTGCCGGCGGCCATCTGGATGCCCGTGCGCCGACCCAGGGCGCCGACTCGGTGGGCCGTCTGGCCACCACCTTCAATGCCATGGCCGAGCAGCTGCAACGCCTGCTCAATGTGCAACGCGAGATGGTGCGGGCGGTGTCCCACGAGCTGCGCACGCCGGTGGCGCGTCTGCGTTTCGGTCTGGAGATGATCGAGGATGCGCAGAGCGACGAGGCGCGACGCAAGTACATGCTGGGCATGGACGGCGACATCCAGGAACTCGACAAACTGGTTGACGAGATGCTGGTCTATGCCCGCCTGGAGCAAGGCTCGCCGGAGCTGAACTACCAGAAGGTCGACCTCTGCGCGCTGGTCGATCAGGTGATTGGCGAGCTGGCGCCGTTGCGTGCGAGCATTCGCGTCGAGCGCGGCCCTTGCCAGGATGGCCCGCATGGCGAGGTGCTGGTCGAGGCCGAGCCGCGCTACCTGCACCGCGCCTTGCAGAACCTGCTGAGTAACGCCATGCGCCACGCCGAGTCGCGGGTACGCCTGAGCTATCACATCGGCCACAAGCGTTGCCGGGTGGATGTCGAGGACGATGGGCCGGGCGTGCCGGAATTGGACTGGGAGCGCATCTTCACGCCCTTCCTGCGCCTGGACGACAGCCGTACCCGCGCCTCGGGCGGGCACGGCCTGGGGCTGTCCATCGTCCGCCGCATCATCTATTGGCACGCCGGCCGTGCCCACGTCGGCCGCAGCGCGGAACTCGGCGGCGCGCAGTTCAGCCTGATCTGGCCACGGCGTCAGACGCCGCACTGAGGCGCCGGTCACGACCGTTCGGCGCGCTTCATCAAATTGTCATCGAACTGTGGCAGCGGCCGCGAACAAACATCCGCAGACTCGCGTTTGACTGGGGTTCTGCGTTTTAGGTGTTTTCGTAATGCGAGCATTCTTGCTGCTGGCCGCGCTGGTGTGCGCCACGCCGTCTTTTGCGGCTTCTCGATGTGATGTCCAGGTACCTACCGCTGTGGCGGAAGTAGGGTCGGTGCGCTTGGCCTACCAGAGCATTGGCCGCGCAGCCGATCCGGCGCTGCTGTTGGTGATGGGGCTCGGCGGACAGCTGATCCACTGGCCCGATGAGGTGGTGGAGAGTCTGTGTCAGCAGGGTTTTCGGGTGGTGCGCTTCGACAACCGCGATGTCGGCCTGTCCAGTTGGCGGGACGAGGCGCCTGCGGTCAGTCTGACCTACGAGCTGTTGCGCTATCGCCTGGGCCTGGCGGTAGAGGCACCCTATGGGCTGCGCGACATGGCGCGCGATGCGCTGGGGCTGATGGATGATCTCGGCATCCAGCGTTTCCATGTCCTGGGCGCCAGCATGGGCGGGATGATTGCCCAGCATCTGGCTGACCTGGCGCCGCAGCGCGTGGAAAGCCTGACCCTGCTGATGACCAGCACCAGTGCACCTGGCCTGCCGGCGCCGGATGCGCGTCTGCTTGAACAGCTGGCGCGCCGCGAGGCGCCAGCGGATCGCACCGCCGCCATCGAGCAGCAGGCTGATCTGCTGGCGGCTCTCGGCAGTCCGAGCCAGGTCAGTGAACGTCAGCAGTTGCTGGAGGAGGCCGCTCACAGCTACGACCGTGCCTACAACCCGCAGGGTGTGCAGCGGCAGATCCTCGCCATCCTGGCCGAGCCGAGCCGGGTGCAGTTGCTCAACCGCCTGCGCGTCCCCACCCTGGTGGTGCACGGTACCGCTGACCCCTTGCTGCCGGTGATGCATGGGGTGCATGTGGCGGCCCATATAAAGGGGAGCGAGTTGCGCCTGATTCCTGGGCTGGCCCATCGCTTTCAGGCTGCGTTCAAGGCGCCCTTGCTCGCTGCCGTACTGCCCTACCTGCGTGAGCAGCGCATGGCCGAGGCACAGCTGGCGCAGCGCGCAGAAGAGGGCGCGGTGCGCTCGCGGTTGTAGGTGCGCTTCAGAGGGCTTGGGCGAGGTCGGCGACGGGAGCGTGGCGCTGCTGCAGATAGTCCCGGAGTCGCGCCTGTTGTGCTGCCGTCATGAACAGGCCCAGTTTGGTGCGGCGCCAGAGAATATCCTCGGCAGTCATTGCCCATTCTTCGCGGCACAGATAGTCCACTTCCCGCTGGTACAGCCCGGCGCCTAGGTGCTCGCCCAGCTCGCTCTGCTGCCGGATGCCGTCGAGCAGGCGCCAGGTGCGGCTGCCGTAGGTGCTGGCCCAGCGACTTGCCAGCTCGCGGTCGAGCCAGCCGAAGCGTGCGGTCAGCTTGTCTACCAGCGCTTCGCGGCTGCCCATGTTCTCGCCGCCTGGCAGTGGCGCCTGGTCGGTCCAGGCCGGGCACAGGTGCGGAAAGTGTGGCGCGAGTAGTTCCAGGGCTGATTCGGCGAGCTTGCGATAGGTCGTCAGCTTGCCACCGAACACCGAGAGCAGCGGCGCTTCGCCGGGGGCGCCAGCCAGGGACAGGGTGTAGTCGCGGGTGATGGCCGAGGGTTGGTCGGATTCGTCGTCGCACAGCGGGCGCACCCCGGAATAGCTGTGCAGGATATCGCCACGACTCAGTTGGCGCGTGAAGTGGGCGTTGACCACACCGAGCAGGTAGTCGGTCTCTTCCTCGCTGATCACAACCTGCGCCGGATCGCCCTGGTATTCACGGTCGGTGGTACCGATCAGGCTGAAGCGTTCCAGCCAGGGAATGACGAAGACGATGCGTTGATCCTCGTTCTGCAGGATATAGGCCTTGTCGCCCTCATGGAGGCGCGGCACAACGATATGGCTGCCCTGGATCAGGCGTATGCCGTAGGGCGATTTCTGCTTCAGGTCGTCCTGCAGGAAGCGCGCGACCCAGGGGCCGGCGGCGTTGACCAGGGCGCGGGCACGGATGGAAAACAGGCTGCCGTCGGCGCGTTCCAGATGCAGGTGCCAGAGCCCCTTGCTGCGCCGCGCACTGACGCAGCGGGTGCGGGGGTGAATGTGCGCATGGCGCTCGTGGGCGGCCATGGCGTTGAGCACCACCAGGCGGGCGTCATCCACCCAGCAGTCGGAGTACTCGAAGCCGCGGCTCATCTGCGCCTTGAGCGGGTTGCCGGCGCCGAAACGCACGCCATGCGAGCCTGGCAATTTCTCGCGCTTGCCCAGATGGTCGTAGAGGAACAGGCCGGCGCGGATCATCCAGGCCGGACGCAGGTGCGGGCGGTGCGGCAGGATGAAGCGCATGGGCTTGACGATGTGTGGCGCCTTGGCCAGCAGCACCTCGCGCTCGGCCAGGGCCTCGCGGACCAGGCGAAATTCATAGTGTTCGAGGTAGCGCAGGCCACCGTGGATCAGCTTGCTGCTGGCCGAGGAGGTGTGGCTGGCCAGGTCGTCGCGTTCGCAGAGGAACACCGAGAGGCCGCGCCCGGCAGCATCCGCCGCGATGCCGACACCGTTGATGCCGCCGCCGACTATGGCCAGGTCGTAGATTTCGGCAAGGCGAGGCGTGTGGCTGAGCGGCATGGCAGGGTCGTCCTGGGTTGCAATGTGAACTTTAATGTTCGAAATCGAAAATATGCTAGCCGAGGATGCGCGATTTCGCCAGTCCGAAACGCTTGGGTGCCGGTAAAGGGAATGCTGAGCAGGGCGTCCCCTCTCCCGCATGCGAGAGAGGGGGCGTCGGCTGTAGCCCGGATGCAATCCGGGATCGGAGCCGTTTGCTTCCCGGATTGCATCCGGGCTACGGGATCAGACCAGGTGCAGCTGGATTTTCTGCTCGTGCAGCAGGCGAGCCAGGGTCGGGGAGGGCGGGGCGTCGGTATAGATATGGTCGACCAGGGCGATGGAGCCCAGGCGTACCACGGCGTTGCGCCCGAACTTGCTGGAGTCGGCGGCCAGCAGCACCTGGCGGGCGTTGTCGATGATGGCCTGGGACACGCGCACTTCCTGATAGTCGAAGTCGAGCAGGCTGCCGTCCTCGTCGATGCCGCTGATGCCCATGATGGCGAAGTCGACCTTGAACTGCTGGATGAAGTCCGCCGCCGCCTGGCCCACCACGCCACCGTCACTGCGCACGCTGCCGCCGGCCACCAGCACTTCGAAGTCGGCCTTGTCGGCCAGGGTCGCGGCCACGTGCAGGTTGTTGGTGATCACCTTGAGGTGCTTGTGGCCAAGCAGGGCGCGGGCGATGGCCTCGGTGGTGGTGCCGATGCTGATGAACAGCGAGGCATGGTCGGGAATGGCCGCGGCGATGGCCTCGGCGATGCGCTGTTTCTCGTCGCGCATCTGTCCCGCGCGCATGGCATAGGCGGTGTTCTGGATGCTGGAGGTCTCGCAGGCCGCGCCGCCGTGGGTGCGCCGCAACAGACCCTGTTTGGCCAGTTGGTTGATGTCGCGGCGAATGGTCTGCGGCGTGACATCGAAGGCCTGGGCCAGTTCTTCGATGCTGACGTAGCCGCGCTCGCGGGCGCGGTCGAGGATACTCTGCTGGCGGGGCGGGAGGCTCATGGGCGTTCCTTGGTAGCGCTGTCCAGACTGGGTGGGCGACTTCAGTCGCGATCAACAGCCTTCGCGGCTGAAGCCGCTCCCACGGAGGCTGATTGCTTGGCTGTTGTTATTTGCTGGCGGAGTATAACGAGATGCTGTTGCGGCGCGCCTTTTATACCTGGCTGGCTGCCTACGGGCCGCTGCGGTGTGACAGTAAGAACTGCTCCTGGCCGCTTTTTCCGTTAAGGTACGCCACTTCGTCAGCTGATTTTCACATTCGAACATGACTCCCGCCATCGATCTGCTGAAAAAAGCCAAGGCCGAGCACAAGGTGCTCAGCTACCACCATGACCCGAAGTCCGCCTCCTATGGCCTGGAGGCAGCGGAAAAGCTGGGCCTGGACCCGGCGCGGGTATTCAAGACACTACTGGCTGCCACCGAAAAAGGTGAGTTGCTGGTGGCCGTGGTGCCGGTGGCTGGCTCGCTCGATCTCAAGGCCCTGGCCCACGCCGCTGGCGCGAAGAAGGCCGACATGGCCGACCCGCAGCAGGCCCAGCGCAGCACCGGCTACCTGGTCGGCGGCATCAGCCCGCTGGGGCAGAAGAAACGCCTGCGTACCTTCATCGATGAGAGTGCCCGGCAGTACCCGACCATCCACGTCAGCGCCGGGCGGCGTGGTCTGGAGGTGGAGCTGGCGGCCGAGGTGCTGGCCGAGCACACCCAGGGCCGCTTCGCGGCCATCGGCCGGGAGTGATGCTCTGACGGTGAGTGCTGCTCGCACATGCTTTCCGTCTGGAACTCGCTCCGTCCTTCACTACACGGCATAACAATAAGGAAGCCACATGTCCCAATACCTGCTTGCCATTGACCAGGGCACCACCAGCTCCCGCGCCATCATCTTTAGTGCTCAGGGCCTGCCGCTGGCCAGCGCCCAGCGCGAGTTCAAGCAGTATTTCCCCAAGGATGGCTGGGTCGAGCACGACGCCGAGGAAATCTGGCTGACCACCCTGGCGGTGTGCCGTGAGGCGCTGGCCAGCAAGGGCCTGAAGGCCGAGGACGTACTGGCCATCGGTATCACCAATCAGCGCGAGACCACCATTGTCTGGGATGCCACCACGGGGGCACCGATCCATCCGGCCATCGTCTGGCAGGATCGGCGCACCGCCGACTACTGCGCCGGCCTCAAGGCGAGCGGGCATGAGGCGAAAGTTTCGGAGAAGACCGGCCTGCTGATCGACCCCTATTTCTCCGCGACCAAACTGCGCTGGACCCTCGACAACGTGCCCGGCGCGCGTGAGCGGGCCGAGCGCGGCGAGCTGCGTTTCGGCACCGTCGACAGTTTCCTGCTGTGGCGCCTGACCGGGGGCAAGGCGCACCGTACCGATGCCAGCAACGCCTCGCGCACCCTGATGTTCAACATCCATGAACAGCAGTGGGACGACGAACTGCTGGCGCTATTCGAGATTCCGCGCAGCCTGTTGCCTGAGGTGCTGGATTGCGCTGCCGAGTTCGGCGTCACCGAGCCTGGGCTGCTTGGCGCCAGCATCCCGGTGCTGGGCATGGCCGGCGACCAGCAGGCCGCGCTGATTGGCCAGGCTTGCTTCCAGGAGGGCATGGTCAAGAGCACCTATGGCACCGGTTGTTTCATGATCCAGAACACCGGCGCCACCCCGGTGGTGTCGCAGAACCGTCTGCTCACCACGGTCGGCTACCGCCTGGACGGCAAGGTCACCTACGCGGTAGAAGGCAGCATCTTCGTCGCCGGCGCCGCCGTGCAGTGGCTACGTGACGGCATCAAGCTGATCAGCGACGCCCGCGACACCGAGTTGCTCGCCGAGCAGACCGGCGATGCCTGCGGCGTCTATCTGGTGCCGGCCTTCACCGGTCTCGGCGCGCCGTATTGGGACCCCAAGGCGCGTGGCGCGATTTTCGGCCTGACCCGCGATACCGGGATCAAGGAAATCGTCACCGCCGGCCTGCAGTCGGTGTGCTACCAGACCCGCGATCTGCTCGAAGCCATGCGCCAGGACGGTGCCGCCGAGCCCAGCGCACTGCGTGTCGATGGCGGCATGGTGGTGAACAACTGGGTCATGCAGTTCCTGGCCGATATCCTCGGTGTGGCGGTGGAGCGTCCGGTAGTCACGGAAACCACCGCCCTCGGCGTGGCTTACCTGGCCGGCTTGCAAGCGGGGCTGTATGCCAGCCTGGAGGAGATCGCTAGTCACTGGCATCGCCAGCAGCGATTCGTGCCACGCATGGCTGACGAGCATCGTGCCAAGCTCTATGCCGGCTGGCTGGATGCCGTGCAGAGGGTGCGCAGCGAAGCTTGAGAGTGGTACAACTGCGGCGATTACTGATTCGAGATCGCCGCATGCAGTTGCGCTGTCGCCTGCTTCGCCCCGCCAAAGCCCTGACCCTGCTGGCCTGCCTGGCCCTGAGCGGCTGGGTGCGGGGTGAAACACTGGTGATCGCGGCCGATCGCTGGTGCCCGATCAACTGCGAGCCGGGGAGTGAGCGGCCGGGCATCTTCGTCGAGCTGGCGCGGGACATCTTTGCCGAGGCTGGCATCGAGGTGCGCTACGAAATGCGCAATTGGGCGCGGGTGCTGCAGGAGGTGCGCCGTGGCGAGATCAACGCCGCGATCGGCGCCGGCATAGGCGATGCTCCGGACTTCCTGTTCACGGAAACACCCGTGGCGATGTCGCGCAACTGCTTCTACACGCTGCCCGATTCCAGCTGGCGTTACGACGGGCTGGACTCGCTGGCCCGTGTGCGCCTGGGTGTCATCAACGACTACAGCTATGGCGTAGAGATCAATGCCTATGTGGCGGCGCACCACCGTCATGTCGACCAGGTGCAGGTGGCGGCTGGCGACAAGGCGCTCGACATCAACCTGAGCAAGCTCGGTCTCCGGCGTATCGACGCCATGATCGAGAACAGCTGGGTGGTGCAGGCCCGCCTGGCTGAGCTGGGTCGCAGCGGCGAGTTGCGCGAGGCGGGCTGTCGTGAACCGGATGTGCCGATCTACCTGGCCTTCTCTCCGGCGCTGAAAGCCAGTTCTCGGCATGTCGAACTGCTCGAACAGGGCCTGCTGCGCTACCGCGCCAGCGGTCGTCTGCAGGCGCTGTTACAGGCCTATGGCGTGGAGAAGCACTGAGGCGTCGGGCGACGGCTGTTTCCAACCTAACCTGCAACCTGGTGCTATCAGGGTTTCAGGTCTTTTGCCGCATCACCTGCTCATAGGCGCTGGTCAGCTCGTTCATTTGCTTGAGCAGGGTCTCGGTGGTGGTGGCGATCACCGTGGGCACATAGTGGGCATCGGCCGACAGATTGAAGCCGGCGCGGGCGAAGCGCCACTGGGCGTCGACCTTCTTCAGGGCCGCGGCGATCTGCGGGGTGTTCTGCTCGGCGGCCAGCAGTTCCTGCTGGGCTGTCTCGAACTCCTCGGTGGCTAGTTGCAGCTGCTGCTCCAGGCCCTCGGCGGGCAGCCCCCAGCTCAGCGCCAGATACAGCTTGGCGATGCGCTGGCTGAGCATGCGCTGGCGCCCACTGCGGTTGACCAGGCGCGCGTCGGCGCTGCCGGTGTGGGCTTCGATCAGACGCACCACCGCTTCGCTCTGCGCCAGGAGCTGGTCGCTGAGCTGCAGCAGGCGCACGGCCTGCTGCCGTTCGGGACGGGACAGGGCCAGTTCGCGGTAGGTCTGCCAGGTCTGCTCGACCTGGCCGAGGGCGGCGCTGATTTCCCCGGCGGGAGCGTATTCGTTCAGCGCCAGGAAGTTGCTCTCGAAGCGCGCCACGCTCTGGTCCAGCTGTTCGATGGCCTGTTCGCTGCGCACCTGCGCGCCGATCATCAGGTAACTCTTGGCGATGCGCTGGCTCAGCATGCGTTGCATGCCGGACAGGTTCATCGCCTCGGCATCGCCGATGGCGGCCGTGGCGGGCGAGCAGAGCAGGGTGAGGGTCAAGCCCAGGAGAAAAATCATCCGACTCAACATGGGAGCTCCAGGGACGCACGGGCTTGCCGCGCGCCGGTAAAGGTGAGGGCAGCAGCGCGGCCCGAGGTCGCGCTACCGTCGGGGTGTCGCGGTTTAGTAGCTGTATTGCAGCTGCAGCCAGAACTTGTCGGTGTCGACGGTGCGGGGCTCGTCTTCCGAGTTGTAGCTGGCGTACTTGACCAGGCCGACCAGGCCCTTCACCCCGGGAATCGGGTGGGCGTAGGACAGGTCGATCTCGCTGCCGTAGTCGTCGCTGCCCTGCTCGGTAGAAAAGTCGTGGTACCAGGCCTGCAGGGTGCCGCCCAGCAGCGGGGCGGTGGCGCCGAAATAGAGGTCTTCGATGCCGTCGGCCGGGGTGGTGAGGAACACGTCGGCCCAGCCCTGGAAGGCGTGTTTGGTGGCCAATGGCGTCTGGAAGGCGCGATTGCCCGGGCCGCTGTCGCCGCCCAACACCTCGTGGCCGGCCTTCAACTGGATGCCCTTGATCGTGTAGCCCAGTTCGAGCAGGAGGTAGTCGCTGCTCAATTCCTGCGGGTTGCTGTCGTAGTCGCTCTGGCGGGCGTATTCCAGCACGTAGCTGAGGCCGGAGAGGTTGCCGTTCAGGCGCAGGCCGTTGGTCTGGCTGGACAGCGTACCTTCGGGGGCGGTGGGGGCGATGGCCAGGTTGTCCAGGCCCAGCAGGTAGCTGTAGGCGGTGGCGGTCAACTCGGGGGCGAAGATGTACTGGGCGTTGATCAGGTGGCTGTGGCCGTCGATGTTGGCCGGGTTGGTGCGGTTGTCGTAGCGGCCGTTTTCCGGGCCGAAGATGGTGTTGACCTGGTCGATGTAGGCGTAGCTCAGGGTCAGACCGTCGACAGGCTTGAGCTGGGCCATGGCGCCGTCGTAGGTCTGCTCGTTCTGCCGCCAGGCCACGCCGCCGACGAAGCGCTGGTTGTCCAGGTTGATGCGCTGGCGGCCGAGCACTGCGCTGCCGTACTGGTGGTCGTAGCGCAGCAGGGCCTGGTTGATCTCGCTGCCGTCCGGGTCGGCGACCACGGCGTAGTTGCCCTGGCCGTTGCGCGTGCTGTTGTAGGCGGCATCGCCAATGCGGCTGACGTTGTCGGCCTCGATCAGGGCCGAGAGGCCGTACCACTTGCCGCTCTGCAGGCCGATACGGGTGCGCAGGGTCTGGGCATGGGCGTCGCGCAGGGCGTTTTCCTGGTCGACGTTCTCGAAGCGGTAGCGGGCGTCGAGGTTGACCTTGCCCTGAGTGAACAGGTTGCTGAAATCCTCGGCTGCGCTGGCGGCGTGGCTGAAGGTGGCGCAGGTCACGGCGAACGACAGCAGGGACAGTTTGGTCATGTGCATGGTGGTCTCCAAAAACGCAAAAAAAAACGCCACGATGCCGGGCTCTTCTGAACGAGAGCGGTGGCTTTCGTGACGTCGTTGTCGGTTGAGTGGCAGACACGCCGTTGTGCTGACCGGGGCCTGCCATAGCAGGCGGCGTGCCAGAATTCTCAAGTGACTGATTTGTTAAGAATTAGTGAAGGTTTAAGAACCTTTCGCGATTTAGCGCTGCACCGAGCTAGCTCGCTGCGCCTTGATACAGTGCAGCTGTAGTGCTGCCTTGCTGCACGACTGTACCGGGTGTGCTGACGGTGTTGCGGGCATGCTGAGCGCCCGATCACCGTTTGGCAGGAGCCTCTCATGCAGCTCGACTTTCATCAGGTGGACGCCTTCAGCGCCCGCCCGTTCGCTGGTAATCCGGCCATGGTCTATCGCCTCGATGCCTGGCTCGATGACGCTTTGATGCAGCGCATTGCCGCCGAGCACAACCTGGCCGAGACGGCGTTCGTCGTGCGTGAGGGGGCAGCCTGGCACATCCGCTGGTTCACCCCGACCTGCGAGGTGCCACTGTGCGGCCACGCGACTCTGGCCAGCGCCCACGTGCTGTTCGCGGTGTATGGCGAGGCCGGCGAGCGCTTGGACTTCACCTGCCAGTCCGGCCCCTTGGCCGTGAGCCGTGAGGGGGAGCGGCTGGTGCTGGATTTTCCCGCGCAGTATCTGCAGCCGGCCGAGCTGGCCGAGGAGGTCGCACAGATTCTCGGACAGCGGGTGCTGAGCGTGCGGGTCGGCAAGGAGCTGTTGGCCGAACTGGAGTCCGAGCAGGCGGTGCGCGCCTGTGCGCCGGATCTGAAGGAGCTGGCGAAGCTGCCGGGGTTGGGCGTGATCGTCACCGCGCGCGGAGAGGGACATGACTTCGTCTCGCGCTACTTCGCCCCAGGTCTGGGCATCGACGAAGACCCGGTAACCGGCTCCGCCCATTGCATCCTCACGCCCTACTGGGCCGAGCGTCTGGGCAAGACCGAGTTGAGTGCCTGCCAGTGTTCGGCGCGTGGTGGCGAACTGCACTGCCGGTTGGAAGGTGAGCGGGTGAAGATTGCCGGCCAGGCGGTGCTGGTGGCCAGCGGTAAGCTGTTTATCTGAGGTTGGCCGTGTTCGCGCGCAGGGTCAGTTGCTGCTGTAGCGGCGCACGCCCGAGTCACCCAGGTTGACCTGCGCGGCCACGCTGCCCGGGGCGGGGAAGACCACCAGGTGGTCGGCGGCGATGCGGATGCCGACCTGCTGCCCCGGCAGATGGTCGGCGTGGCTGGGGAACAGGGCTTCCAGCTGGCTGCCGGTAGGCAGTTGCAGGCGGTACAGGGTGGCGGCGCCGAGGAAGGTCTTGCCGACGATCTGCGCGCGTAGCTCGCTGTCTGGCGCCGGGATGATGTCGTCCGGGCGCAGCAGCACGTCCACCGAGCTGCCCGGCGCCCAGGTGTAGGCGCGGTTGCCGCGGATCACGCCCAGCTCGGTCTGCACCGTGTCCGGGCTGAGCAACTGGCCGCGAATGAAATAGCCCTGGCCGACGAAGCTGGCGACGAAGGGCGTCAGTGGCTCGTGGTACAGGTTGAAGGGTGTGTCCCACTGCTGCAGGCGGCCCTCGTGGAATACGCCGACATGGTCGCTGACGGCGAAGGCTTCTTCCTGGTCGTGGGTGACCAGGATGGCGCTGGTGCCACGGGCCTTGAGAATGTCGCGCACCTCATGGCTGAGTCGCCGACGCAGTTCGCCATCGAGGTTGGAGAAGGGCTCGTCGAGCAGTAGCAGTTGCGGTTGCGGTGCCAGGGCACGGGCCAGGGCCACGCGTTGCTGCTGGCCCCCGGACAGCTCGTGGGGGAAACGCTGGCCCAAATGGGTCAGCTTGACCAACTCCAGCAGCTCGGCGGTGATCTGTTCGCGTTGGGGATGCTTGCGAATGCCGAAGGCCACGTTGTCGGCCACGTTGAGGTGGGGGAACAGCGCGTAGTCCTGGAACACCATGCCGATGCGGCGCTTCTCCGGGGCCAGGGTGAAGCCAGCGCGGGAGATGACTTCGCCGCCCAGTTCGATCTCGCCTTCCAGCACTGGCTCGAAACCGGCGATGGCGCGCAGGGTGGTGGTCTTGCCACAGCCGGAGGGGCCGAGCAGGCAGCCGATGTCACCGGCGTTCAAATGCAGGTTGAGCGTCTGCACCACGCGATGTTGCTGGTAGCCGCACGCCAGCTCACGCAGCGACAGCAGCACCTGGCTCATGCGTGATAGGCCGGCTCGACCAGCATTTCCAGCAGGGCCTTCTGCGCATGCAGGCGGTTTTCGGCCTGCTGCCAGGCCAGCGAGCGCGGGTCGTCGAGCAGGTCCTGGCTGATTTCCTCGCCCCGGTGGGCCGGCAGGCAGTGCAGGAAAATCACATCTTCGGCCGCCGCATCGAGCAGGGCACGGCTGACCTGGTAAGGGGCGAACACGGCCAGGCGCTTGGCGTTCTCTTCTTCCTGGCCCATGGAGGTCCACACGTCGGTGCTGACCAGATGGGCGCCGGCGACGGCTTCTTTCGGGTCGCGCACGATCTTGGCGCGATCACCGGCGGCGGCGAGGAACTCGGCCTTGGGCTCGTAGCCTTCGGGGCACGCGATGCGCAGCTGGAAGTCGAACTGTACGGCGGCTTCCAGGTAGGAGTTGCACATGTTGTTGCCGTCGCCGATCCAGGCCACGGTCTTGCCGGCAATGCTGCCGCGCGCTTCCTGATAGGTCTGCATGTCGGCCAGCAGCTGGCAGGGGTGCAGGTCGTCGGACAGGCCGTTGATCACCGGCACGCTGGAGTTGGCGGCAAAGTCGGTGAGGGTGCTGTGGGCGAAGGTACGGATCATCACCGCATCGAGCATGCTGGACATGACGATGGCGGTGTCGCCGATCGGCTCGCCACGGCCCAGCTGGGTGTCGCGAGGCGAGAGGAAGATGGCCTGGCCGCCGAGCTGGATCATGCCGGCTTCGAAGGACAGGCGGGTACGGGTCGAGGCTTTCTCGAAGATCATGCCCAGCACGCGGTTCTTCAGCGGCTCGAACAGCACACCACGGCGGCGCAGGTCTTTCAGCTCGATGGCTCGACGGATCAGCCCGCCCAGTTCCTGGGGGCTGCAGTCCATCAACGAGAGAAAGTGTCTGGCGCTCATCATTCACTACCTTTAATTCAACAGCTGTCGCGGCCCGGTTTTTCCGGGAAAAAGCAGCCCACACAACGGCTGGAGCCGCGCGGGTGCGACAAAGGGGAAGGGCGCGATCTTATAAGGAAACGACGCGGCGGAGCAAATTGCTCCCGGACCTGGGCTGCGACGAAAGGTTTCAGGGGAAATTGTCCAGGCTGTGGTCGCTGTCACAAAAGTGCAACGCTGGCTTGCCCGTCCCAGAGCGGCGCTCCTACCATGCGCCCCGCCTTGAAAGGCACCCCCGATGCCCCGCAATGGGGCGTTATGGATCTTCTATGCAAAGGAGTCTTGCATGAAACACGTAGCCTATGCCGCCGCTTTTTCCGCTCTGGCCCTGCTGACTGGCTGTGCCAGCCAGAACTACAGCCAGCCGAGCGCTCCGCTGAACGGTGAAGTCGAAACCAACCTGAAAGCAGACGTGAAAGTGGGCGAGTCCATCAGTGGCGAGTCTTCGGTGAACATCCTGTTCGGTATGTTCAAGCTGGGTGGTGATACCCAGTTCGCCGACGGCGTGACCTATGGTGGTGGCGAAGGCGGTTTCGCTCTGGGCCTGGACCCGGTAGCAGCCGCCAAATCCGCAGCAGCCTTCAAAGCGGTGAAAACCTCCGGTGCCGACCTGATCGTCGCGCCGCGCTATGAAGTCAGCGTGCAGGATTATGTGGTGTACAAAGCCGTCAACGTCAAAGTGACCGGCAACAAAGGCACCGTTACCGCAATTCGCTAAGCCTTCCGGGGCGTGCCTCGCGGTGCGCCATGTGATTGCTTTGCTTTGCGTCTGAATCGGCGGGCATGATGCCCGCCGATTCATGAAATGAAGGCCCCTGGCCAACCCTCCCTCCAGCCTCCATAGTCTTGCCATCACGACCCGACCGGTCGTCTCGGACAAGAACAAAGAGGCTAGGCCATGACCAAGACCCTCCATCACCGTGCCTGTCACCTGTGTGAGGCCATCTGCGGCCTGACCATCGAAACCCAGGACCATGAGGACGGCAGCCGCCAGATCCTGTCGATCAAGGGCGATGCCCAGGACAGTTTCAGCCGTGGCCATATCTGCCCCAAGGCAGTGGCCCTGCAGGACATTCAGAACGACCCGGACCGCCTGCGCCAGCCCGTGCGCAAGGTCGACGGCCAGTGGCAAGCGATCGACTGGGACGAGGCGTTTGAGCTGGTTGCCGAGCGCCTGAGCGCGATCCAGGCCGCGCATGGCAAGAATGCCGTGGCCGTGTACCAGGGCAACCCCAGCGTGCATAACTACGGGCTGATGACCCACAGCAACTACTTCCTTGGCCAGCTGAAGACGCGCAACCGTTTCTCCGCCACCTCGGTGGACCAGTTGCCGCACCACCTGACCAGCTACCTGATGTATGGCCATGGCTTGCTGCTGCCGATTCCGGACATCGATCACACCCAGTTCATGCTGATTCTCGGTGGCAACCCGCTGGCCTCCAACGGCAGCATCATGACCGTGCCGGACGTGGAAAAGCGCCTGAAGGCGCTCAAGGCGCGTGGCGGCAAGCTGGTGGTGGTCGACCCGCGGCGCAGCGAGACGGCGGCCATGGCCGACCAGCATCTGTTTGTGCGTCCGGGCAACGACGCGGCGCTGCTGCTGGGGCTGCTCAACACTCTGTTCGAAGAGGGGCTGACGCGGGAGAGCCCGCTGCCGGTCAATGGCCTGGAGCAGGTCAAGCAAGCCATTGCACCCTTTACCGCCGAAAGCATGGCCGCGCGTTGCGGCGTTGCGGCGGTTGAGATCCGCCAGCTGGCCCGTGACTTTGCCGGCGCCGAATCGGCGGTGTGCTACGGGCGCATGGGCGTCTCCACCCAGGCCTACGGCAGCCTGTGCCACTGGCTGATCCAGTTGATCAACCTGGTGACCGGCAACCTCGACCGGGTCGGCGGCACGCTGTGCACCAGCCCGGCCGTGGACCTGGTGGCGAACACCTCCGGCGGCCACTTCAACGTCTGGCAGAGCCGTGTGTCCGGCTTGCCGGAGTACGGCGGCGAGCTGCCGGTGGCGGCCCTGGCCGAGGAAATGCTCACACCCGGCGAAGGGCAGATCAAGGCGCTGATCAGCGTGGCCGGCAACCCGGTGTTGTCCACACCCAACGGCCGCCAGCTGGAGCAGGCGCTTGATGGGCTGGAGTTCATGGTCTCGGTCGATCTCTATATCAACGAGACCACCCGCCACGCCGACCTGATCCTGCCGCCCACTGCACCGCTGGAGCACGATCACTACGACACCACCTTCAATGTGTTTGCCGTGCGCAACGTCACCCGCTTCAACCAGCCGGTGCTGGCCAAGCCCGAGGGGGCGCTGCACGACTGGGAGATCTTCGTCGGCCTGGCCAAGGCGTTCGCTGCGAAGAATGGCACCGAACTCAAGTCGACCATGCCGCCGGCGCAGATGATCGACATGGGCCTGCGCGCCGGTCCCTACGGCGACCAGTCCGAGCACAAGCTCAGCCTGGCCGTGCTCAATGAGGCTCCGCACGGCATCGACCTGGGCCCGCTCAGGCCGAACCTGGCGGCGCGGTTGAAGACCGAGTCCAAGGCCATCGAGGCTGCGCCCCAGCTACTGGTCGCCGATTTGGCCCGTTTTGCCGCCGAGCCACAGCCGGCCGCGGACGAACTGGTGTTGATCGGTCGCCGTCATGTGCGCAGCAACAACTCCTGGATGCACAACTACCAGCGTCTGGTGAAGGGCAAGCCGCGTCATCAGCTGTTGATGCATCCGGACGATATGGCCGGACGCGGCCTGGCCGATGGCCAGCGTGTGCGGGTGCAGTCGCGGGTCGGGATGATCGAGGTTGAGGCGGTGGCCAGCGACGAGATGATGCCCGGCGTGGTCAGCCTGCCGCACGGCTGGGGCCATGCTCGTCCGGGTGTGCAGATGGGGATTGCCAGCGCCCAGCCCGGCGCCAGTGCCAATGACCTGACCGACGAGCGTCAGCTCGATGCGGTGTCCGGCAATGCCGCGCTTAATGGCGTGCCGGTACGGGTCGAGGCGGCCTAGAGATGTACGCCATAGCGGGCATAGATCTTGTCGATGGTGCCTTGTTGCTTGAGTTGCACGATGGCGGCATCCAGCCTGTCCAGCCAGGCAGCGTGCCTGGGGTGCACGCGCATGCTGACATCGTAGGAGCTGACCACGTCGCCGATTTTCAACTGACGGTATTGCGGGATCATTAGCAGGTTGTACTGGGCCACGGCCTTGTTGATCAGAATCTGGTCGAAGCGCGACTTGCTCAGCATGCTAAGCAGCTGCTGCTCGTTGAGTGCGTTGCGCCGGTCGAGCTGCCCCGAACTGATCAGTGGCAGCAGTTCGGGGTAGGCGTAGCCGCGTACCATGCCCAGCGATTTGCCGCGCAGGTCTTCGGGCTGCTTGACCGGAAATGCCTTGTTCGGCGCGAAGACCAGCACATCCACCACCTTGCCGAACGGCACCGAGAAGATGCCTGGCTTTGCCTGGTGCTTGACCCAGCCGGGATAGACCCCAGGTTCGATGTCGAGCTGGCCTTCGTTGAACAGCAGGCTGATGCGAGGGTAGGGGTAGTACTGCACGTTGAAGGTGTCGCCGGTGAGCTTGGCCAGCTCATCGAGGATGTCCTGATAAATGCCGCGTTTGCCGTCTTCGATCATCATCGGCGGGTAGTCATAGAACCCCACCTCAAACGTCTCTGCCTGAGCATGCTGTGCAGCACACACCAGGCAGAGCAGACTCGCCACTTGCTTCAGCCACTTCACCGGATTGCCCTCACCCGCACCATTCCCTGACAGTCTAGTGCCTGACTGGCAAGCAGACTCTCGTCCGCGTCTCAGGCAAGAGACCTGCCGTCTATCCCCGAGCCTTCTGCTGGGTTTTTCGGTTACAATCGCCGCCACCGCGCCCGGCTCAGACCGGGGAAAAGTCCAGATGAGGTGAGTCGTGGATATTATCGATACCATCAAAGAGCAAATCGCCAACAACACCATCCTGCTGTACATGAAGGGCTCGCCGAATGCTCCGCAGTGCGGCTTTTCCTCCCGCGCCGCCCAAGTGGTGATGGCCTGTGGTGAGAAGTTCGCCTACGTGGACATCCTGCAGAACCCGGAAATCCGCGCCAACCTGCCCAAGTACGCCAACTGGCCGACTTTCCCGCAGCTGTGGGTGGCTGGTGAGCTGGTCGGCGGTAGCGACATCCTTACCGAGATGTTCGAGAAGGGTGAGTTGCAGACCCTGATCAAGGACGCCGCCGAGAAAGCCAAGGCCGAATAAGCCCGCGCGCTCTGCCAAAAAAGCCGATGCATCTGCATCGGCTTTTTGGTTTGTACGCTGGCGCTTTTGGCGTGATCCAGTGGGGCATGGCCCTATAAAGAAGGCACGCCGCCACGGCCAATCGGTAGCTGGCGCGTTAGTCTTGGCTGCGCGTACCTACCTCGGTTAGCCTGCTCGAAAAAATAAGTCCGCCAGATCAGGTACTTCGTGTTTCGGCACGGGCCTTGCCTTGGCAAGCGGACAACGGAGAGTAGTCATGACCGACATTCTGATTCTGACCCACGTCGATTATTGTCCTCCGGGCCACCTCGCCACCGTGCTTGAGGCTCAGCGGCTGGATTTCACGGTATTGCGCGCCGACCTTGGCGAGCTTGAAGGCTATGACCTGGATCGCCCGCGGGCGGTGGCGATCATGGGCGGGCCGATGAGCGTCAACGACCCATTGCCTTGGATAGAGGCAGAAGTTGCCGCTATTCGGCACTTCATCCAGCGTGACATCCCCATCATCGGTCACTGCCTGGGCGGCCAGCTGATTGCCCGCGCCCTGGGTGCCAGCGTGCACCGCATGCCTTATACCGAGGCCGGCTGGCAGCCGCTGGTAAGGCGCGACATGCACAGTCCCAGCCCCTGGTTGGCCCACCTGCCACGTGAGTTCCCGGTGTTCCAGTGGCACGGCGACACCTTTGCCTTGCCGGACGGCGCCCAGTGGCTGCTGTCCAGCCCATGGTGCCCGAACCAAGGCTTTTCCTGGGGTGACAAGGTGCTGGCTCTGCAAGGCCATCCCGAGGTCACCGCCGAGGTGGTGGAAAGCTGGCTGCGCGACTGGTCGCATCTGCTCGACGAGACCCAGGCCAGCCAACAGGGTCTGAACCAGATGCTGGCTGACCTGCCCAGCCGGGTCGCTGCCCTCAACCGAGTGGCAGAGGGGCTTTACCGGCACTGGCTCAACCTGGCCTTTGGCGAGCCCGCGATAGCCTGCGCGGTCTAGCCCCACCTCTAGTGGGAGCGGCTTTAGCCGCGATAAGGGCTCGACGCGTCTGCATCGCGGCTGAAGGCCGCTCCCATGAGAATCACCTGCTCGTCGTCTGGGCCCGGCGCCTTTTGTAGGAGGTGCTAGGGGGCACTCCGCCTGGGTCGCGAGGCTTTTGCACGGCCTGAATCCCGTCCAGTCCCTTCTACAGCGCAGTGACAGACCACGCCGGCTTTCCACTCGGCATAAAAAAGCCGCCCGAAGTCGGGCGGCCAGTAGGAGCGACCGGCCAAAGGGGTAGCCGACCTACGAAACAACGGGCCTGATGAGCCACTGCTTCGGTGCGGCGCAGTCTGCCCAAGCGACCTTGCGACGTGAAATCGAAGCTGCCTATACCGCTCATAGAGGCGTCGCCACGCACTGGGGCGCGACCCATTCTGGTGCCTGGCAAATTGCTCCAAGTTGGTGCGGTGTGTTTTCTGAATTTATTTAACTAATTGAAATATAAGAATTAATTTTCGTGGCACGGCCCTTGCGATGGCTGTCTTGTCCGGGTGACAAGGAGCACGGCATGCCCCGCACTTTTTTTGATGAGATGAATGACGCGAGCGGTGAAGTCCGCTCGCACTATCGGGAGTTTGCCCGCTGGCTGGCGGATACGCCGGCCGAGCTGCAGGCACAGCGTCGTCGTGAAGCCGATCTGCTGTTCCACCGGGCCGGCATCACCTTCACCCTCTACGGGGACGAGCAGGGCACCGAGCGCCTGATCCCCTTCGACACCATCCCCCGCAGTATCCCCGCCAGCGAATGGCGCATCGTCGAGGCCGGCTGCATCCAGCGGGTGCAGGCGCTGAACATGTTCCTCGCCGACCTCTACCACGACCAACGCATCCTCAAGGCCGGCATCATTCCGGCCGAACAGGTGCTGGCCAACGAAGGCTACCAACTGGCCATGCAGGGCCTCGACCTGCACCGCGACATCTACGCGCACATCGCCGGGGTCGATCTGGTGCGCGACGGCGACGGTACGTTCTATGTGCTGGAAGACAACCTGCGTACGCCCAGCGGCGTCAGCTATATGCTGGAAGACCGCAAGATGATGATGCGGCTGTTTCCCGAGCTGTTTGCCATGCAGCGTGTGGCGCCCATCGACCATTACCCGAGCCTGCTGCTCGATACCCTGAAAAGCTCCAGTCCGATCGACAACCCCAGCGTGGTGGTGCTGACACCGGGGCGCTTCAACAGCGCCTACTTCGAGCACGCCTTCCTCGCCCGCGAAATGGGAGTGGAGCTGGTGGAGGGCGCCGACCTGTTCGTGCGTGACGACAAGGTGTACATGCGCACCACCGCCGGCCCGCAGCCGGTGGATGTGATTTACCGCCGCCTGGACGATGCCTTCCTCGACCCGCTGGCCTTCAATCCCGACTCCATGCTCGGCGTGCCCGGCCTGCTGGCGGCCTACCGCAGTGGCAACGTGGTGCTGGCCAACGCGGTCGGCACCGGGGTGGCCGATGACAAGTCGATCTACCCCTATGTCGGCGACATGATCCGCTTCTACCTCGACGAAGAGCCGATCCTCAAGAACGTGCCCACCTGGCAGTGCCGCAAGCCCGAGGAGCTGTCCCACGTGCTGGCCAACCTGCCCGAGCTGGTGGTCAAGGAAACCCAGGGCTCCGGTGGCTACGGCATGCTGGTCGGTCCGGCCGCCAGCAAGGCCGAGATCGAGGCTTTCCGCGCCCGCCTCAAGGCCCGCCCCGAGGCCTATATCGCCCAGCCCACCCTGAGCCTGTCGACCTGCCCGACCTTCGTCGAGAACGGCATCGCGCCTCGGCATATCGACCTGCGTCCGTTCGTCCTTTCCGGTCGCGAAACCCGCCTGGTGCCGGGCGGCCTGACCCGCGTGGCGCTGCGCGAGGGCTCGCTGGTGGTCAACTCGTCGCAAGGCGGCGGCACCAAGGACACCTGGGTGGTCGAGGACTAAGGAATATCGCCATGCTTTCGAGAACTGCCTCCGATCTGTACTGGATGTCGCGTTATCTGGAACGCGCCGAGAACCTCGCGCGCATGCTCGACGTCAGCTACTCACTGTCGCTGATGCCGCACGACGGCCGAGGCGATGGCCTCGACGAACTGGCCCTGCCTCTGCTGATCACCGGCACCCTGGACGAATACCTGACCCGCCATGGCCAGCTGCACGCCGAGCGCATGCTGCATTTCTTCGCCCTCGATGCGGAGAACCCGGCGAGCATCTATTGCTGCCTGCAGGCCGCGCGGGCCAACGCCCACGCCGTGCGCGGACGAATCACCGCCGACATGTGGGAGAACATCAACGCCACCTGGCTGGAGATGCGCGGCATCGCCGCCGAAGGCCTGGGGCGCTACGGCATCAGCCGCTTCTGCGAGTGGGTCAAGGAGCGTTCGCACCTGTTCCGTGGCGCCACCTTTGGCACCATCATGCGCGGCGAGGCCTACCGTTTCATCCGCCTGGGCACCTTCATCGAGCGCGCCGACAACACCCTGCGCCTGCTCGATGCGCGCTACGAGATGCTCGGCGAGGCCGCCGACGAGGTCAGCGACACCTCGGCCCGTGGCTACTACGAGTGGAGTGCGCTGCTGCGGGCGCTGTCCTCGTTCGAGGCCTTTACCGAGATCTATCGCGGCTCGCCACGTACCCACAAGATCGCCGAACTGCTGCTGCTGCGCCCCGACGTGCCGCGCTCGCTGCGTGCCTGCATGGAGGAGCTGAACCTGATGCTCTCCGGCTTGCCCGGCGAGAGCGGTCGCCCGGCCCAGCGCCTGGCCGCCGAGCTGGATGCGCGCCTGCGCTACACCAGTGTCGAGGAGGTGCTCGACGAGGGCCTGCATACCTGGCTTACCGATTTCATCCTGCTCGTTCGGCAGTTGGGCAGCGCCATCCACACGTCCTACCTGGAGGTCGTATGAGACTCTCGATCCGCCACGACACCACCTACAACTACGACGATCAGGTGCGCGCCAGCATTCAGTACCTGCGCCTGACCCCACAGGAGAGCGCACGTCAGCGGGTGATCAGCTGGCAGCTCGACCTGCCGCGGCCGGTGCGCGCGCAGCGCGACCCCTACGGCAATATCCTGCATGTGCTGACCCTGGACGAGCCCCACGAGGCGTTGGTGATCGGCGCCCGCGGCCAGGTGGAGATCGACGAGCACTGCGAGTCCGAGCGCGACACTCGCTCACCCCTGCCGTACCTGCGCTTCACGCGCCTGACTCAGCCCGACGATGCCTTGCGGGCTTTCGCCGAAACCAGTAGCGCCGGACGTCGCGATCGTGACGGGCTGGCTGCGCTGATGTATGGCCTGCATGAGCAGATGCCCTACACACCGGGGGCGACCCAGGTGGAAAGTACCGCCGCCGAAGCCTTCGCCGGCCGCGCCGGGGTGTGCCAGGACCATACCCATGCCTTCCTGGCCTGCGCGCGCAGCCTGGGGGTGCCGTCGCGTTATGTGTCGGGCTACCTGTACACCGAGGACAGTGGCCACCTGGCCAGCCATGCCTGGGCTGAGGCCTGGCTGGGGGATGCCTGGTACAGTTTTGATGTAACCAACCAGTTGGTGCGGCCGGAGCGGCATCTGAAATTGGCGGTGGGCCTCGATTACCTGGATGCCTGCCCGGTGCGGGGGATGCGCCGGGGTGGTGGTGGCGAGCAAATGCATGCGCGGGTGAATGTGGCGGCATTGATGCAGACGCAGCAACAACAGCAGTGATGCGTTGTTTTCTCTCTCCCGCGTGAGGCGTGTGGGATGAAGGTCGAGTCGTGCACTGAGCCTTAAAGCCGCTCTGTTCGAGGGCGGGTAACGCGCAAAGCGTTATCCGCCCCTCTCTTTATCTGCGTCGCGGGTCGCGCAGCCTGTTCCCTACCGCCTCGGCCGTACTTGGCTCTGGCGGATGAGCTGTTATCGGCGCTGCAATCACTGGCGAATAAAGTCGCGACCGCAGTGGGGAGAATTACCCGTGCAGCGTTTAAACTGCGCAATTCCGGAGCTTTCTGTCGCATTGCCGAAAGCCCAGGAAATTCGCGGGTTGCCGCTGTAAGAAGTTGTCGCATGGCGGCAATGCGGTCCCCCGGTCAGCCCCTACAATCCTTCCATCACCTGCCATGAGTGCGGTGTTCCTTATTCAGGAGAAAGCTTCGATGTCCGTTCAGCACGATCCGGTGCAACGCGCCGATTTCGACCAGTATCTGGTTCCCAACTACTCTCCCGCCGCCTTCATTCCGGTGCGTGGCCAGGGTTCCCGAGTGTGGGATCAGAGCGGTCGCGAGCTGATCGATTTCGCCGGCGGCATCGCGGTCAACTCGCTGGGCCATTGCCATCCGGCGTTGGTCAAGGCGCTGACCGAGCAGGCCAACACCCTGTGGCACGTTTCCAACGTGTTCACCAACGAGCCGACCCTGCGTCTGGCCCACAAGCTGGTGAATGCCACCTTTGCCGAGCGCGTGTTCTTCTGCAACTCCGGCGCCGAGGCCAACGAGGCCGCCTTCAAGCTGGCCCGTCGCGTCGCCCATGACCGTTTCGGCCCTGAGAAGTGCGAGATCATCGCCGCCCTCAACAGCTTCCATGGTCGCACCCTGTTCACCGTCAGCGTCGGTGGTCAGCCCAAGTACTCCGATGGCTTCGGTCCGAAGATCCAGGGCATCACCCACATCCCCTACAACGATCTGGATGCGCTGAAAGCGGCCATTTCCGACAAGACCTGCGCCGTGGTGCTGGAGCCGATCCAGGGCGAGGGTGGTGTGCTGCCGGCCGACAAGGCCTATCTCGAAGGCGCCCGTAAGCTGTGCGACGAGCACAACGCGCTGCTGGTATTCGATGAAGTGCAGAGCGGCATGGGCCGTACCGGCGAGCTGTTCGCCTACATGAACTACGGTGTGACGCCGGACATCCTGTCCAGCGCCAAGAGCCTGGGCGGTGGTTTCCCCATCGGCGCCATGCTCACCACCACTGAGCTGGCCAAGCACCTGGCTGTCGGTACCCACGGCACCACCTACGGCGGCAATCCGCTGGCCTGCGCCGTCGCCGAAGCCGTGCTGGATGTGGTCAACACCCCGGAAGTGCTGAGCGGCGTCAAGGCCAAGCATGCGCAGTTCAAGCAGCGCCTGCAGGCCATCGGCGAACAGTACGGCGTGTTCAGCGAGGTTCGTGGCCTCGGCCTGCTGCTGGGTTGCGCCCTGAGCGATGCCTGGAAAGGCAAGGCCAAGGTCGTGCTGGATGCCGCCGCCGCCGAAGGCGTGATGGTGCTGCAGGCCGGTCCGGATACCGTGCGCTTCGCCCCCAGCCTGGTGGTCGAGGATGCCGACATCCGTGAAGGCCTGGATCGCTTCGAGCGCGCCGTGGCCAAGGTCGTTCAGGGCTGATGCCCTGCCGGGCGGCGTAGGACGCGCCGCCTCTATTCTCAGGATGAGCAGCTCCATGCGTGATCGGACAGTGGTTCCGGTCTTTCTCCAGATGGGCGTCCCCAAGCCCTCTGGGGCTTTTATTCGAGGTCGCTCCGGTGTGCGGAGCGCGGTTCCGGGAGAGGAGTAACGTCATGCTGGTGATGCGCCCCGCGCAAATGTCCGACCTTGCCGAAGTGCAGCGTCTGGCGGCGGACAGCCCGGTGGGCGTGACGTCGCTGCCGGATGATGCCAATCGCCTGCGCGACAAGATCGCGGCATCGGAGGCTTCCTTTGCCGCCGAGGTCAGCTTCAACGGCGAGGAGAGCTACTTCTTCGTCCTCGAAGACAGCACCAGCGGCAAGCTGGTCGGCTGCTCGGCCATCGTCGCCTCGGCGGGCTACTCGGAGCCTTTCTACAGCTTCCGCAACGAGACCTTCGTGCACGCCGCCCGCGAGCTGAAGATCCACAACAAGATTCACGTCCTCTCGCTGTGCCATGACCTGACCGGCAACAGCCTGCTGACCAGCTTCTACGTGCAGCGCGACCTGGTCGACAGCCCGTACGCCGAGCTCAATTCCCGCGGCCGTCTGCTGTTCATGGCCGGCCAGCCGGAGCGCTTCGCCGATGCGGTGGTGGTGGAGATCGTCGGCCACAGCGACGAGCAGGGTGATTCGCCGTTCTGGGATGCAGTCGGGCGCAATTTCTTCGACATGAACTACGCCGAGGCCGAGCGCCTGTGCGGCCTGAAGAGCCGCACCTTCCTCGCCGAGCTGATGCCGCATTACCCGATCTACGTGCCGCTGCTGCCGGACAGCGCCCAGGAAGCCATGGGCCAGGTGCATCCACGGGCGCAGATCACCTTCGACATCCTGATGCGCGAAGGCTTCGAGACCGATCACTACATCGACATCTTCGACGGTGGCCCGACCCTGCACGCGCGCACGTCCGGTATCCGTTCCATCGCCCAGAGCCGGGTGGTGCCGGTGCGCATCGGTGATCCTACCAAGGGCGGCCGCCAGTACCTGGTGAGTAACGGCCAGCTGCAGGATTTCCGCGCCATCATCGCCGACCTCGACTGGGTGCCCGGCAAGCCGGTGACCCTCAGTGCCGAAGCGGCCGAGGCCCTGAGCGTCGGCGAAGGTGCCAGCGTCCGGTTGGTCGCGGTTTAACGCATTCACGCCTTCTCCCCGGGAGAAGGTGGCCCAGCAGGGCTGCATGAGGGTGCTCCCTCGGTCCCCGCAAGTGGGGATAACTCTGGAGGATTTATGATCGTTCGTCCCGTCCGTAGTACCGATCTGCCGGCGCTGATCGACCTGGCCCGCAGTACTGGCACAGGTCTGACCACGCTGCCGGCCAACGAGGCGCGCCTGACGCACCGGGTCGGCTGGGCGGAAAAGACTTTCAATGGCGACGTCGAGCGCGCCGATGCCGACTACCTGTTCGTGCTGGAAGACGACGACGGCAAGGTCGTCGGCATCTCCGCCGTGGCCGGAGCCGTGGGCCTGCGTGAGCCCTGGTACAACTACCGGGTCGGCCTCACCGTCAGCGCCTCGCAGGAGCTGAAAATCCACCGCGAGATTCCCACCCTGTTCCTGGCCAACGACCTGACCGGCAACTCCGAGCTGTGCTCGTTGTTCCTGCATGCCGATTACCGCACGGGGCTCAATGGCCGTCTGCTGTCCAAGGCGCGCATGCTGTTCATCGCCGAATTCCGCGAGCTGTTCGGCAACAAGGTGATCGCCGAAATGCGCGGCATGTCCGACGCGCAGGGGCGCTCGCCGTTCTGGGACAGCCTGGGCCGGCACTTCTTCAAGATGGAGTTCGGCCAGGCCGATTACCTCACCGGCGTCGGCAACAAGGCCTTCATCGCCGAGCTGATGCCCAAGTTCCCGCTCTATACCTGCTTCCTGTCCGAAGCGGCACGAGCCGTGATCGGTCAGGTGCACCCCGACACCGAGCCAGCGCTGGCCATGCTCAAGGGCGAGGGTTTCAGCTACCAGGGCTATGTCGACATCTTCGATGCCGGTCCGGCCATCGAGGTGGAAACCGACAAGATTCGCGCCGTGCGCGACAGCCAGACCCTGGTGCTGGCCATCGGCACTCCGGGCGAAGACGCCATCCCCTATCTGATTCACAACCGCAAGCGCGAAGACTGCCGCATCACCGCCGCGCCGGCGCGTGCCGCCGCGGGCACCCTGGTGGTCGACCCGCTGACCGCCAAGCGCCTGCAGCTGAGCGCCGGCAGCCAGGTGCGTGCCGTGCCGCTGTCGGCCAAGGAGAGCAAGCAATGACCGCTCATTACATCGCCGGCAGTTGGCAGGCAGGGCAGGGCGAGGCCTTCGATTCGCTCAATCCGGTCTCGCAGGAGGCTGTGTGGACTGGCCAGGGCGCCAGTGCCGCGCAGGTCGAACAGGCCGTGGCTGCCGCCCGCGCCGCCTTCCCGGTCTGGGCGCGCCGTTCGCTGGACGAGCGCATCGCCGTGCTCGAGCAGTTCGCCGCCACCCTCAAGGCACACAGTGACGAGCTGGCCCGCACCATCGGCGAGGAGACCGGCAAGCCGCTGTGGGAGTCCGCCACCGAGGTGACCAGCATGGTCAACAAGGTCGCCATCTCCATCCAGAGCTACCGCGAGCGTACCGGCGAGAAAAGCGGTCCGCTGGCCGACGCCACCGCCGTGCTGCGTCACAAGCCGCATGGCGTGGTCGCCGTGTTCGGCCCCTACAACTTCCCTGGCCACCTGCCCAACGGCCATATCGTGCCGGCACTGCTGGCCGGCAACGCGGTGGTGTTCAAGCCCAGCGAGCTGACCCCCAAGGTTGCCGAGTTGACGGTCAAGTGCTGGATCGAGGCCGGTCTGCCGGCCGGCGTGCTCAACCTGGTGCAGGGTGCCCGTGAAACCGGTGTGGCTCTGGCCGGTAGTGCCGGCATCGATGGCCTGTTCTTCACCGGCTCCAGTCGCACCGGCAATCTGCTGCACAGCCAGTTCGCCGGCCGCCCGGACAAGATCCTGGCGCTGGAGATGGGCGGCAACAACCCGTTGGTGGTGGATGAGGTCAAGGATATCGACGCCGCCGTCTACACCATCATTCAGTCCGCTTTTATTTCTGCCGGTCAGCGTTGCACCTGCGCCCGTCGTCTGCTGGTGCCGGTCGGCGCCTGGGGCGATGCCTTGCTGGCGCGCCTGGTGGCGGTGGCCTCGACCATCAAGGTCGGTGCCTTTGATGAACAGCCGGCGCCCTTCATGGGTTCGGTGATCTCTCTGGACGCCGCCCAGCATCTGCTCAAGGCCCAGCACCACCTGATCGACAAGGGCGCCCAGGTGCTGCTGGAGATGATCCAGCCGGTGCACGGCGCCGCGCTGCTGACCCCGGGCATCCTCGACGTGACTCAGGTTGCCGAACGCATCGACGAGGAGTTCTTCGGGCCGTTGTTGCAGGTGATCCGCTACGACGGCTTCGACGCCGCCATCGCCGAGGCCAACAACACCCAATACGGCCTGGCTGCCGGCCTGCTGTCTGAGTCCGCCGAACGCTACCAGCAGTTCCTGATCGAGAGCCGCGCCGGCATCGTCAACTGGAACAAGCAGCTGACCGGCGCCGCCAGCAGCGCGCCGTTCGGCGGCGTGGGGGCCTCCGGCAACCATCGCGCCAGTGCCTACTACGCGGCCGACTATTGCGCCTATCCGGTCGCCTCACTGGAAAGTGAAACCCTGAGCCTGCCCGCCACCCTGACCCCGGGAGTGAGTCTGTGATGTCCGCCTATGAAATGAACTTCGACGGCCTGGTCGGCCCCACCCACAACTACGGTGGCCTGTCCTACGGCAACGTGGCTTCGCAGAGCAACAGCCAGGCGGTCTCCAACCCCAAGGAAGCGGCCAAGCAGGGCCTGGGCAAGATGAAGGCGCTGATGGACATGGGCTTCAAGCAGGGCGTGTTCGCCCCGCAGGAGCGCCAGGACGTCGCCGCCCTGCGCAGCCTCGGCTTTACCGGTAGCGATGCCGAGGTGGTCGCCAAGGCCGCCAAGGAAGCCATGCCGCTACTGGCTGCCTGCAGCTCTGCGTCGAGCATGTGGACGGCCAACTCCTGCACCGTCAGCCCCAGCGCCGATACGGCGGATGGCCGGGTGCATTTCACCGCCGCCAACCTCAACTGCAAGTTCCACCGCTCGATCGAACATCCGACCACCAGCCGGGTGCTGCGCGCCATGTTCAACAACGAAGCGCATTTCGCCCACCACGCCGCGCTGCCGGCGGTAGGTCAGTTCGGTGACGAGGGGGCGGCCAACCACACGCGCTTCTGCAAGAGCTACGGCGAGGCCGGCGTGGAGTTCTTCGTGTTCGGTCGCAGCGCCTTCGACAGCCGCTTCCCGGCGCCGCAGCGCTACCCGGCGCGGCAGACCCTGGAAGCCTGCCAGGCGGTGGCCCGCCTGCACGGACTGGGTGACGAGGGTGTGGTCTATGCCCAGCAGAACCCGGCGGTGATCGACCAGGGCGTGTTCCACAACGACGTGATCTCGGTGGGCAACGGCGAGGTGCTGTTCTATCACCAGGATGCCTTCCTCGACACCGACAAGGTACTGGCCGAGCTGGGCGACAAGCTGGCCCGTCGCGGCGGCAACTTCCAGGCCGTGCGCGTGCCATCCAGCGCGGTGAGCGTGGAGGATGCGGTGCGCTCCTACCTGTTCAACAGCCAGCTGCTGACCCGCGCCGATGGCAGCATGCTGCTGATCGTGCCGGAGGAGTGCCGTCATAATTCCAACGTGTGGAGCTACCTGAACGAGCTGACCAGCGGTCATGGCCCGATCCGCGAAGTGAAGGTGTTCGATCTCAAGCAGAGCATGCAGAACGGTGGTGGGCCGGCCTGCCTGCGCCTACGCGTGGCGCTCAAGGAAGAGGAGTTCTCGGCGGTCAACCCGGGTGTGGTGATGACCCCTGAGCTGTTCACCACCCTCAACACCTGGGTCGACAAGCACTACCGCGATCGCCTGGCGGAAAGCGACCTGGCCGACCCGCAACTGCTGATTGAGTGCCGGACGGCATTGGATGAACTGACGCAGATCCTTAAACTGGGCTCCGTCTATCCTTTCCAACTCGCCTGAGAGCACTGAACATGTCCGAAGCCCTGCAACTGATTCTCGAAGATACCGACGGCACCCAGCTGGAAACCTCCTGCACCCGCTTTGCCGTGGTTTGGCAGGGCAAGGAAGTGTGGATCCAGGCTGTTGGTGATCAGCTGCTGATTGGCGTCGACGTGGAAGAGGGCGATACCGAATACGCCAATCTGCTGCTGCGCCCGCAAGCAACCAACCTGGTCGGCCTGCAGCTGGAGATGGAGCCGGCCGATCTGGCGGGCGACGACGATGACCATGTGCATGGTCCCGACTGCAAACATTGAGGTGACCCCATGCTCGCCCTCGGCAAACTGCTCGAACTGACCCTGGCCGGCCGCGAGCCGACCGAGAAGATTCAGCTGACCCGCGAGGGCGCGCGCCTGCACTGGCTGGGTGAGGGCGCACTGGAAGTGACGCCCGCCAGCCACGAAGACAGCGGTCTCGACCTGCTGTTGTCGGCCGGTATCCACGGCAACGAAACGGCGCCGATCGAGCTGCTCGATCGCCTGCTACAGGCCATCGCCTCCGGCGAACTGCTGCCCAAGGTGCGCATGCTGTTTCTGTTCGGCAACCCAGAGGCCATGCGCCGCGGCGAGCGTTACGTGGAGCAGGACATCAATCGCCTGTTCGATGGGCGTCATGAGCAGAGCAGCGGTTTCGAGGCGCTGCGCGCCAACGAGCTGGAACGTTATGCGGCGTCTTTCTTCTGCAAGGAAGGCCGGGCGCGTCTGCATTACGACCTGCATACGGCCATTCGTGGCTCGAAGATCGAGCAGTTCGCCCTGTATCCCTATGTCGAAGGCCGCCAGCATTCGCGCGCCGAGCTGGCCCGCCTCAACGCCGCCGGCATCGACGCCGTGCTGCTGCAGCGCAAGACCGGCATCACCTTCAGCTCATACACCTACGCGCGCCTGGGCGCCGAGGCTTTCACCCTGGAGCTGGGCAAGGCGCGACCGTTCGGGCAGAACGAAGCGGTCAACCTCGACCTGCTGGAAGCCCGCCTGCGTCAGCTGGTGGAGCAATGCGAGCCGGAGACCGAGTCGCTGGAGGGGCTGCAGCTGTTCGCCGTGGCCCGCGAGGTGATCAAGCACAGCGACGCCTTCCAGCTGCATCTGCCGGCCGATATCGAGAACTTCACCGAGCTGGAGCCAGGCTTCCTGCTGGCCGAGGACATCGCCGGTACCCGTTGGCTGGTGGAGGAAGAGGGCGCGCGCATCATCTTCCCCAATCCCAAGGTGAAGAACGGCCTGCGCGCCGGCATCCTGATCGTTCCCACCACCCTCTGATCCTTCGCTTTCGCCGGAAGGGGGCGGGCGGGCTGGTTTGATCCACTCGCCCTGTGACCGGCTCATGGTCTGATAGTCGTTTTCTATCCAATTTCCCTGTAAACGGGCTGTCCATGCTGCGCGGGGCCGATATAATGCGGCCCTTTGCCGGTGTTAGCCGTGCGGCCGTTTGCCTGGATGAAATAGATGAAAAGCGCAGAAATCCGTGAAGCCTTCCTCCGCTTCTTCGAAGAGAAGGGGCACACCCGCGTTGCCTCCAGTTCGCTGATTCCGGCGAACGACCCGACCCTGCTGTTCACTAATGCCGGCATGAACCAGTTCAAGGACTGCTTCCTCGGCCTGGAAAAGCGCGCTTACACCCGCGCCACCACCAGCCAAAAGTGTGTGCGTGCCGGTGGCAAGCACAACGACCTGGAAAACGTCGGCTACACCGCGCGCCACCACACCTTCTTCGAAATGCTGGGCAACTTCAGCTTCGGTGACTATTTCAAGCGCGACGCCATTACCTACGCCTGGGAGTTCCTGACCAGCGACAAGTGGCTGAACCTGCCGAAAGAAAAGCTCTGGGTCACCGTCTACGCCACCGATGACGAGGCCTATGACATCTGGCACAAGGAAGTCGGCATCCCGGCCGAGCGCATGATCCGCATCGGCGACAACAAGGGTGCGCCCTACGCCTCTGACAACTTCTGGGCGATGGGCGATACCGGCCCGTGTGGCCCCTGCACCGAGATCTTCTTCGACCACGGCGAGCACATCTGGGGCGGCCCGCCCGGCTCGCCGGAAGAAGACGGCGACCGCTACATCGAGATCTGGAACAACGTGTTCATGCAGTTCAACCGCACTGCGGACGGCGTGTTGCACCCGCTGCCGGCGCCGAGCGTGGACACCGGCATGGGGCTGGAGCGCATCAGTGCCGTGCTGCAGCACGTCAATTCCAACTACGAGATCGACCTGTTCCAGAGCCTGCTCAATGCCGCGGCCAAGGCCATCGGCTGCGCCAACGAAGGCCAGGCCTCGCTGAAAGTCGTCGCCGACCATATCCGTTCCTGCGGTTTCCTCATCGCCGACGGCGTGACGCCGTCCAACGAAGGCCGCGGCTATGTACTGCGCCGCATCGTGCGCCGCGCCTGCCGTCACGGCAACAAGCTGGGCGCCAAGGGCAGCTTCTTCTACCAGATCGTCGCCGCGCTGGTGGCCGAGATGGGCGAAGCCTTCCCCGAACTCAAACAGCAGCAGGCGCATATCGAGCGTGTGCTGAAAACCGAGGAAGAACAGTTCGCCAAGACCCTGGAGCAGGGCCTGAAGATTCTCGAGCAGGATCTGGCCGGCTTGCAGGGTTCGGTGATTCCGGGCGATATCGTGTTCAAGCTGTACGACACCTACGGCTTCCCGGTCGACCTGACCGGCGACATCGCCCGCGAGCGCGAGCTGACCCTCGACGAAGAAGGCTTCGAGCGCGAGATGGAGGCGCAGCGTGAGCGCGCCCGTTCCGCCAGTGCCTTCGGTATGGACTACAACAGCCTGGTCAAGGTCGACGGCGATACCCGTTTCCTCGGCTATGACAGCACCAGTGCCAGCGGCAAGGTCGTTGCCCTGTTCAAGGCCGGAGCTGCCGTCGACAGTCTCGCCGAGGGCGAGGAGGGCGTTGTGGTGCTGGACCAGACCCCGTTCTACGCCGAGTCCGGCGGCCAGGTCGGTGACTGTGGCTACCTGGAAAGCGCCGGCGTGCGCTTCGATGTGCGCGATACCACCAAGGCTGGCGGTGCGTTCCTGCACCACGGCGTGGTCGCCAAGGGTGGTCTGAGTGTGGGGGCTTCGCTGAAGGCCGAAGTGGATGCCTCGGTGCGCCAGGCCACCGCGCTGAACCACTCCGCCACTCACCTGCTGCATGCCGCACTGCGTCAGGTGCTCGGTGAGCACGTACAGCAGAAAGGCTCGCTCGTCGACAGCCAGCGCCTGCGCTTCGACTTCAGTCACTTCGAAGCGATCAAGCCTGAGCAGCTGAAAGCATTGGAGGACCTGGTCAACGCCGAAATTCGCAAGAACTCCATGGTCGAGACCGAGGAAACCGATATCGAGACCGCCAAGGCCAAGGGTGCCATGGCGCTGTTCGGTGAGAAGTATGGCGACGACGTACGCGTGCTGACCATGGGCGGCGGCTTCTCCGTCGAGCTGTGCGGCGGTACGCATGTGTCGCGCACCGGCGACATTGGCCTGCTCAAGATCACCAGTGAAGGTGGTGTGGCGGCGGGTGTGCGTCGTATCGAGGCAGTTACCGGTGCTGCCGCGCTGGCTTGGTTGAACGGTGCCGAAGAGCAGCTCAAGGAAGCGGCCAGCCTGGTCAAGGGCAGTCGCGACAACGTGCTGGACAAGCTGTCCGCACTGATCGAGCGCAACCGTCAGCTGGAGAAGGAGCTGGAGCAGCTCAAGGCCAAGGCTGCCAGTGCGGCGGGCAACGATCTCGCCGGCGCGGCCGTGGACGTCAAGGGCGTCAAGGTGCTCGCTTCGCGTCTCGATGGTTTGGATGGCAAGGCCCTGCTGGCGATGGTCGACCAGCTGAAAAACAAGCTGGGCAGCGCGGTGATCCTGCTGGGCGGTGTGTTCGAAGACAAGGTGGTGCTGGTTGCCGGCGTTACCCAGGACCTGACCGCCAAGCTCAAGGCGGGTGATCTGATGAAGCAGGCGGCAGCGGCCGTGGGCGGCAAGGGCGGTGGTCGCCCGGACATGGCCCAGGGCGGCGGCACCGACGCCGGCAAGCTGGATGAGGCGCTGGCGCTGGCCGCCAGCTCCGTCGACAGCGCGCTGTAAGGTTGATAAGACAAGGCCTGCAGTGCGTCCGGCAGGCCTTGGCAGTGTGACCCGTTGCGGGTCTAATGGGCGCCCTTCGGGGAATCAGGCGGCTTTTTGACATGGCTTTGATCGTACAGAAGTTTGGGGGCACCTCAGTCGGCACCGTCGAGCGTATTCAGCAGGTGGCCGAAAAGGTGAAGAAGTTCCGCGAGAAGGGCGACGACATCGTCGTCGTGGTTTCCGCCATGAGTGGCGAAACCAATCGCCTGATCGATCTGGCCAAGCAGGTCAGCGACGGTCAGCCGGTACCGCGTGAACTGGATGTGATGGTGTCCACAGGGGAGCAGGTGACCATTGCTCTGCTGGCCATGGCGCTGATCAAACTCGATGTGCCGGCGGTCTCCTATACCGGTAATCAGGTGCGCATTCTCACCGACAGCGCGCACAACAAGGCGCGTATTCTGCAGATCGATGACGCCAAGATTCGCGCCGATCTCAAGGCCGGTCGTGTGGTCGTGGTCGCTGGCTTCCAGGGCGTGGACGAGCAAGGCAATATCACCACGCTCGGTCGCGGCGGCTCCGATACGACTGGCGTGGCCCTGGCTGCTGCGCTCAAGGCCGACGAATGCCAGATCTATACCGACGTCGATGGTGTCTATACCACCGACCCGCGCGTAGTGCCCAAGGCCCAGCGCCTGGACAAGATCACCTTCGAAGAGATGCTGGAGATGGCCAGCCTTGGCTCCAAGGTGCTGCAGATCCGCTCGGTGGAGTTCGCCGGCAAGTACAACGTCCCGCTGCGCGTGCTGCACAGCTTCCAGGAGGGTCCGGGTACCCTCATTACCCTTGATGAAGAGGAATCCATGGAACAGCCGATCATCTCCGGCATCGCCTTCAATCGCGACGAAGCCAAGCTGACCATCCGTGGTGTGCCGGATATTCCGGGCGTGGCCTTCAAGATCCTCGGCCCGATCAGTGCCGCGAACATCGAGGTGGACATGATCGTGCAGAACGTGGCGCACGATAACACCACCGACTTTACCTTCACCGTGCACCGCAACGACTACAACAGCGCCATGGGCGTGTTGGAGGACACGGCTCGCGAACTGGGCGCTCGTGAGGTCATCGGCGACATCAATATCGCCAAGGTCTCTATCGTCGGTGTTGGTATGCGCTCCCATGCCGGTGTCGCCAGTCGCATGTTCGAGGCGTTGGCCAAGGAGACCATCAATATCCAGATGATCTCCACGTCCGAGATCAAGGTGTCGGTGGTGATTGAAGAGAAATACCTGGAGCTGGCTGTGCGTGCCTTGCACACTGCCTTCGAGCTGGATGCTCCAGCCCGACAGGTTGAGTAATGGTTGATCCGAAAGGCGCGGCTGATCCGCGCCTTTCGCGTTTTTGAGCGGTTTGGCGGGGAACTTTCCTTTTGCCCGGGCTGGTCAATACTTGGGTGAAGGTCGTGGCTTGAACAGGGCGCGGCTGCCACCATTTTTATTTCTGCAGACTAGTTGTTCTGAACATTGAAATCCGTGAGGAGAAAGGAATGCTGATTCTGACTCGCCGGGTCGGAGAGACCCTGATGGTGGGTGATGATGTCACTGTCACCGTGTTGGGCGTGAAAGGTAACCAGGTACGGATCGGCGTTAACGCTCCGAAGGAAGTTGCCGTGCACCGCGAAGAGATCTACCAGCGCATCCAGAAAGAAAAGGGTGACGAACCAAGCCATTAATTTTTATAAAAATTTTGGTTTGCAAACGGGGAAAACATGGTTATCATGCGCCCCGTGTTGCGGAGAGGTGGCCGAGTGGCCGAAGGCGCTCCCCTGCTAAGGGAGTACACCTCAAAAGGGTGTCGGGGGTTCGAATCCCCCCTTCTCCGCCATATTCACAACCTAGGTTGTGTTGGTGCTAAGTCAGATAAGTTATTGAATTTATTCTGAAAAGTGCTTGACCGAAAAGTTAAGCTCTCTATAATGCGCCACCCACGCACTCATAGCTCAGCTGGATAGAGTACCCGGCTACGAACCGGGCGGTCGGAGGTTCGAATCCTCCTGAGTGCGCCATTAGCCAAAAGGCCCGCATTAATGCGGGCCTTTTGCATTTCAGCGTTTTTTCTTTACGCAGCCTGCCTCGTCGAAGATGACTTGCCGCTTGTTTCCTTGCTGGTCGTCGTAGTGGTAGCGAGTATCGCCGTTCTGTGTGGTGATCTTGTCGGGCTCGCCAAGGGCGCTTTCTATATCGGCCTGGGTCATGCCGCTGCGCACTTGCTTGCGGATCATGGCGGTGCGCCGTTCGGTGCCTGTCACCTGGTTGCCGCATCCGTCTTGCTTGCTGCCAACTATCGTCAATTCCTGGTCGTGGTCGCTCGTTCCCTTATCTTTGGCTGCTTTCTTCTTGGTTTTTGCCATGGGGACGGCTTTTCCTTGTCCTGGGGAAGGGTTGTAAGCGTTGTGCAGGGATTGATTGGTGTGGCTGGGGCAGCCGCTCAGCGTGAAGCTAATACGCCCATTCTCGTCTTCGCAGCGAAATACGGTGGATGCCTGGATTTCGGTGGTCTGTACAAAAAAGAATGCGCAGAGCGTTGCGCAGATTGGTCGCAGCATCATTCGTCCTCCTTGACGTTCGCTTAACAGGCTAGCCGAGCTTCCTTGGGGTGCCAGCGTGCCTTGTGAACTGGCGCAAGCGTCGGAGAAACAAGTTGAAGGCAATGGCGCAAGCGCTTGTTCTAGGCGTCATTTGGTCGCCCTGGATGTGGCTGGCGGTGCTATCATTGTCAAGTCAGCCCCGTCGGGGCTTGTGGAATACCACCATGGACTTACCCAGTAGTTACTCAAAAATTCCCCCGCCCAATCGTGTATTGACTGATTGACCCTCGCGGCGCGCCCTGCTGCTGGGGTGGAGCGTGCCGCATGACTGAAGTAGAAGCCAAAAAGCCGCAAGAAAGCCTGCAGGATCGCCTTGCTCAGGTGATCGAGCTATTGCATCGCCACAAGCTGGTTGAGGGGTTGACCCATCGCCAGGAAGGGCAGCATCAGGATCTTGTTGAAAATCTGGTGCACCGTCAGAACCTCGTTGAGCTCCAGCGTAAGCTGGATGATCTGCACTCTGCCGACGTGGCTCATATTCTCGAAGCGCTCCCGCTTGATGACCGACTGACTGTCTGGCAGTTGGTCAAGGCCGAGCGTGACGGCGATATCCTGCTCGAAGTGTCTGACGCGGTTCGCGAGTCGTTGATCGCCGATATGGATGATCACGAAATCCTCGCCGCGGCCCGGGATATGGATGCGGATGAGCTGGCCGATCTGGCGCCAGAGTTGCCGCGTGACGTGGTCTTCGAGCTCATGGAGAGCCTGGATGCTCAGCAGCGCGAGCGTGTGCGCTCGGCACTCTCCTATGAAGAGGATCAGGTCGGTGCGCTGATGGACTTCGAGATGGTCACCATCCGCGAAGATGTCAGTCTGGAGGTGGTGCTGCGTTATCTGCGCCGTCTCAAGGAGTTGCCGGGGCATACGGACAAACTGTTCGTGGTTGATTACGACGGTGTGCTCAAGGGGGTCCTGCCGATCAAGCGGCTGCTGGTCAATGATCCCGACAAGCAGGTGAGCGAGGTGATGGCCAGTGATCCTGTGAGTTTCCAGCCGGATGAGGATGCTTACGATGCGGCTCAGGCCTTTGAGCGCTACGACCTGATTTCTGCTCCCGTGGTGGAGAAGGATGGCAAGCTGGTTGGGCGTCTGACTATCGATGAAATGGTCGATCTGATTCGCGAGGAAAGTGAAAGCGAAGTGCTGAATATGGCCGGCCTGCGCGAGGAGGAGGATATCTTTGCGTCGGTCTGGAAGTCGGTTGGCAACCGCTGGGCGTGGCTGGCGGTCAACCTGGTCACGGCGTTTCTGGCTTCGCGGGTGATCGGTCTGTTCGAGGGCTCAATTGAGAAGCTGGTAGCGCTGGCGGCGCTGATGCCGATCGTGGCGGGTATCGGTGGAAACTCGGGTAATCAGACAATCACCATGATTGTGCGCGCGATGGCCTTGGATCAGATCAGTACTGGTAATACCTCGCGCCTGTTGCGCAAGGAGCTGGGCGTCGGGTTGATCAACGGGCTGCTTTGGGGGGGGGTAATCGGTGCGGTGGCCTATTGGCTCTACGATAGCTGGTCGCTGGGGCTGGTGATGACCGGTGCGATGACGCTCAATCTGCTGCTTGCGGCGTTGATGGGGGTTCTGATTCCTATGACCTTGATGCGCCTGGGGCGAGATCCGGCCATGGGCGCCAGTGTCATGATCACGGCGATGACCGATAGTGGGGGCTTCTTCATTTTCCTCGGCTTGGCGACACTGTTCCTCCTCTAGGAAAAATCCCCACAAAAAAGCCGGCATTGGCCGGCTTTTTTGTTTCTCTCTGGATCAGGCATCTTCTTCGGTGTTCATGCCTGCATCGTGAGCAATCAGCGCTACGAGGGCGTTCTGCTGGCGATGCGAGAGTTGGCGGAATCGCTGCAGTAGTTCGCGCTCGTGCAGGGAGAGTTCGGGGCTGTCCAGTCGCAAGCTTGGCTCGTCACCCAGGGCACCTTCCTGAAGCAGGCTCTGTTCCAGGCGGGCGATGATTTCCGAGTTCATGCTGCGATGATGATTGCGTGCTACGTCGGAAATGCGCTCGCGCATTCCGTCGGGCAGGCGGACAACGAATTTGTCAGCTGTACGGCTGGAATAAATGGCCTGTTTCATAGGGCGTATATATTAAACCGGTTAGTTCAGGAAAGCGATGCTGGCATTCAGCTATTGAATTATCACTGCTTTGACCATGATAGGCGCTAGCCGTTCAGCCGGTAACCACATCGAATTATTTAGTCGGTCGACTAATTGACGCCAATTACACGACGTATTTTGCATCTGAATGCAGGCGCATTGCCAGCACCAGCTGTCTGAAATGCGCACGGCTAGTCAAAACTGCCTTGTTGGTCAGTTAGTGAGGATTGCTTCAGAGGTTCCTTGGTGCTGGTCGTTTTGTGTTTGGGTGTATTTGGCTGCAGCTAAGAGATTGATGTGCATGACAAATACAGCGCTGCCCGCTACCATTCGGCGCGTCATATGTCCCAGTAGCTCAATTGGATAGAGCATCCCCCTCCTAAGGGGAAGGTTGGAGGTTCGACCCCTCTCTGGGACGCCATAGTGCGATGCTTGGCTCGACGGGGTTGAGTGTGATGAGGTGGCAAAAAAAAACCGGCTATGAGCCGGTTTTTTTATTCAGCCTAGTGCAGGCTGAAATCGGGATTTGGTCGGAGCGACTGGATTCGAACCAGCGACCTTCTCGTCCCGAACGAGACGCGCTACCAAGCTGCGCTACGCTCCGAAGGATGGCGCGCATTTTACCGAAAAAGTTTTGCTGCACAAGGGGTTAGCGAGAAGTTTTTTGTTGCCCCGCATCCAGGCGGGGCATGCATGGGAAATGCCTAAAGCTCTTTGACGGTGATGACCTGGTCTTTATTGATCCGGGCCGGTTTGCCGTCCAGTTGCTCGAATTCGTAGAAGCCCGAGTCTTCATCGAATTCCGGTGTGTCCACGGTCTGAACCTGGCTGCCATCGTTGAGTGTGATCACACTGGGGGTGGCGCAACCGCTCAGGCTGGCGATGCCGAGAAAGGCAAAGCAAAGGTACAGCTTCCGTCGGGTCATGGTTATCTCCTTGATTTCAGTGCAAGTGCTGAATTTCTGACGGAGTTAAGCTAGGTGAGTTCAATCCTTTTTATGCGTCGATGCAGCCTTGAGCAGTTCAGGCGTATTCAGGTTGCTCAATCGAGGATCGTCGGCGGCACATGGGTAGGCCAGGGCATCAAGTCGCTGCAATGCGCGTCTCGGGCTGCGTTCGCCGTCATTCCAGAGCGCCAACAATGCTGGGTACAGGTTTTTAGGCAAGACACAGAACAGCGGTTGCCAGTGCTTATCCTGGCGAACCATCAGCGGTCGCTCTGGCGCCTGCTGCGCAGTCTCCATCAGATCGAGCAACAGTGCCCTGTCCAGGCTTGGTGCGTCGCAGGGTAATACCAGCATCCGGGGGTGCCGGGCCTGGATCAGGCCGGCGAGGATGCCAGCCAACGGTCCCTGAAAGCCTGTTTCAACATCGCTGACCAGATGGTCCGCATAGCTGGCATAGCGCTCGTGATTGCGATTGCAGGAGATGATCAGGTCATCGGTGAGGGCGCGCACCTGCTCATGCAAATGAGCAATCAGGGGCTGTCCACGCCACTCTATCAGGCCCTTATCTTGGCCGCCCATGCGCTGTCCGCGGCCACCGGCCAGCAACAGGATGGAGCAGGGGGCGCGGTGATCGGTCATGGCGGTCTCGGGGTTGGGGCCTGTGATATAACACCGGCCTGTTTTCGCCACAACCGGACCCTGCCATGAGTCACAAGGCCGAGGCGGCTTTCGTGCCGCTGAACATTGCCGTTCTCACTGTAAGCGATACCCGCACTCTACAAACCGATACCTCCGGGCAACTGTTCGTTGACCGGCTTACCGATGCAGGTCACCACCTCGCTGCCCGCGTGTTGTTGAAGGACGATCTGTATCGCATTCGCGCCCAGGTGGCGCAGTGGATTGCCGAGGATGAGGTTCAGGTGGTGCTGATCACCGGTGGAACGGGCTTTACCGGGCGAGACAGCACACCCGAAGCCGTGGCTTGTCTGCTGGACAAGCAGGTCGATGGATTTGGGGAGTATTTCCGGCAGATATCGGTGGGCGACATTGGCACCTCCACCATGCAGTCGCGCGCCCTGGCAGGCCTGGCTAATGGCACGCTGGTCTGTTGTCTGCCTGGCTCCACCAATGCCTGTCGCACGGCCTGGGATGGCATCCTCGCCGAGCAACTGGACAACCGCCACCGTCCCTGCAATTTCGTCGCGCATCTCAAGCCCGTTGATCCCTGTGAGAGTCGTGGATGAGTCTGCTGCCCGTTGAGGATGCGCTTGAACGCCTGCTGACGCTGGCCGAGCAGGCACCGATTCGTGAGCTGCAGGTGTTGCCGCTGGCGGCAGCGGATGGTCGAGTACTGGCGACCGAACTGGTCGCAGGGCTGGATCTACCTCCTTGGCCGAACAGTGCCATGGATGGTTATGCCCTGTGTCTGAGCGATTACAGTGGTGAGGCCTTGCCGGTGAGCCAGCGCATCTTCGCCGGCCACGCGCCGCAGGCGCTGCAGCCAGGCAGCTGTGCGCGAATCTTTACCGGCGCGCCACTGCCACCGGGGGCCGATACGGTGGAGATGCAGGAGAATTGCGAGGTGCTGGCCGACGGTCGTGTGCGTTTCCTTGAGCCGCTGCGCGCAGGGCAAAACGTCCGTGCCCAGGGGCAGGAGACGCGTCGAGGCGAGCTGGTGCTCAATGCAGGTACGCGCCTTGGTCCTGTGGAGCTGGGGTTGGCTGCTTCGCTCGGCTGTGCCCAGCTGCCGGTTCGTCGCAAGCCTCGGGTTGCGGTGCTTTCCACGGGCGACGAGTTGCTCGAGCCAGGCCTGCCGCTTGGTCCCGGTCAGATATACAACAGCAATCGTCGCGTACTGTGCACCTGGCTTCAGCGTTTGGGCTGCGAAGTGGTGGATGCCGGTATTATGCCGGATGACCTAGAGCAAACCCGTCTGGCTCTGGGGGCTCTGGATGAGGTTGATCTGATTCTTTCCACAGGTGGTGTTTCCGTCGGCGAGGCTGATTTTCTCGGCCAGGTACTGCGTGAGGAAGGCGATCTGGCTCTGTGGAAGCTGGCTATCAAGCCAGGTAAGCCGCTGACCTGTGGCCATTACCGCGGCGTTCCGGTGCTGGGTTTGCCTGGCAATCCAGCCTCGACACTGGTGACCTTTGGCCTGTTGGCGCGGCCCTATCTACTGCGACGCCTGGGTGTGGCCGAGGTTGAGCCACTGGCTTTTACGTTGCCGGCAGGTTTTACCTGGGACAAGCCAGGCAGTCGCCGTGAATACCTGCGCGCACGTGTAGAGCATGGGCGTGCTGTGCTCTATACCAATCAGAGCTCTGGCGTGCTGCGCAGCGTTGCCTGGGCCGATGGCCTGGTCGAGGTGATGGAGGGGAGCACCTACGGCGAAGGCGACGCGCTGCGCTTTATTCCGCTGAGCGAATTGCTCGGCTAGGACGTCAGCTCAGAGCGGCGCGCCCTTGCGCTGCTCGCGATATTCGCCCGGTGTCATGCCAGTCCAGGCCTTGAAACTGCGGTGGAAGGAGCGCGACTCGGTGAAACCCAGATAGCTGGCGATATCCTGGATCGCCAGCTCGCTACGCAGCAGGTAGTGCTCGGCCAGCTCCTGGCGCAGCTGGTCGAGAATTTCCTGGTAGCTGGTACCGGCCTGCTGCAGGTGGCGCTGCAGGGTGCGTACGGTCATGTGGAACTTCTCCGCCACCTTCTCCTTGCGCGGCAGGCCATCCTTGAGCAACAGGCGCAGGGCGTTCTTCACTCGCTGCGGCAGCGGCTCGCCGTCATCCAGCCCGGCCATCATGGTCAGCGCATGCTCTTCCAGGGTGCGCAGCAGGTTGGGGTCGGCCTGGCGCAATGGGATGGCCAGGTAGTCCAGCGGCACCAGCAGGGCGCTGTAGGGCTGGTCGAAACGCACGGGGCAGCCGAACACCGCTTCATAGTCCTCCAGGGCTGCGGCGGCGGGGCGCTGATGTTCCAGCCACACTTCGCTCGGCGACCTGTCCATTTCAGCAATCCAGCGAGCGTAGAGAATCCATGAGGCCAGCACATTTTCCACCATGTGGCGGCGGATCTCCGGATCCTGGTGGCGACAGTTCCAGATCAGTCGTACATGGTCGCCGGCCGGCTCTACGCGGCTGGTGCCCATGTCGCCGACCAGCTTCTCGTAAGGCACGATACGTCCCATCGCCTCGCCCAGGGTGGCACAGTTCATGGTGATGTAGCCGAGCACGCTCCATGACCCGGGTTGTACGTAGCGCGCCGAGTGCAGGCCGAATAGCGGGTCATTGGAGACCTGCAGCAGGTGCGCCAGCAGGCGTTCGTGCATTTCGCTGGGAATGCGCCGGCCATTGTCGGCCAGGTCCTCCTGAGTCACTCCGGCCGCGGCACGCGCGGCGGCCAGGTCCAGGCCGAGTGCTTCGGCATGGCGCAGATATTTGAGCAGGGCGGGGACTGAGGTATAGCCGAGGGTCAGCATCGTTTCTTGTTGTTCTGCTTGTCTTGATTGGCGACAGGCGCTGGCTCGATTCGACAGTGACCGAGCCGGGCGGCTGGCTAGTATAGGCAGCCATTGAGAATGACCGGAATACTGGGAGCACGCATGCGACGTTGGAATGGATGGGGCGACGAGGCCACTGTGGTGGAGCTGCCGGCGCATGGCGCGGCTTTCCTGGAGCAGCGGGTCGGCACCGGGCAGCGCCTGAAGGATGCCACGCTCGAACAGGTACTGGCGCAGGTGCCCGAATCGCGCCTGAGCCTGCGCCACCCGCTGATCAGCGTCGATGCCGAAGTGCGCGTGCGCCACGCCCGCGGCCAGAGCCTGCCGGACTGGCTGGCCATGCGCTCCGGCGAGTTCGGCGTGTTCCCCGACGGCGTTGCCCTGCCGGAAACCGCGGCGCAGATCCGCGAGCTGCTGGCCTGGGCCAGGGAGCAGGACGCCATCGTTATCCCCTACGGCGGCGGCACTTCGGTGGCCGGGCATATCAACCCTGTCGAATCGGCCAAGCCGGTGCTGACCCTGTCGCTGGAGCGCATGACCCAGCTGCTCGACCTCGACGAGCAGAGCCAGATCGCCACCTTCGGCCCTGGCGCCAACGGCCCGCAGGTAGAGGCGCAGCTGCGCGCGCGCGGCTATACCCTCGGCCACTTCCCGCAGTCCTGGGAACTGTCCACCCTCGGCGGCTGGGTCGCCAGCCGCTCCAGTGGCCAGCAGTCGCTGCGCTACGGGCGCATCGAGCAGCTGTTTGCCGGCGGCAAGGTCGAGACCTTCTCCGGCACCCTGGACATCCCGACCTTCCCGGCCTCGGCCGCCGGGCCGGACCTGCGCGAGCTGATCCTCGGCAGCGAAGGCCGCTTCGGCGTGATCTCCGAGGTCAAGGTGCGCGTCACCAAGCTGGCCGAGCAGGAGAAGTTCTTCGCCGTGTTCCTGCCCAGCTGGCGGCAGGCCCTGGCCGGCATCCGCGCGCTGGTGCAGGCGCGCATTCCGCTGTCCATGCTGCGCCTGTCCAACGCCATCGAGACCGAGACCCAGCTAGCCCTGGCTGGCCACCCGGAGCAGATCGCCCTGCTGGAAAAGTACCTGGCCCTGCGCGGCGCCCGCGCCGGCAAATGCATGCTGACCTTCGGCGTTACCGGCAACCGCGGCCAGAATTGGCTGTCGGTGAAGCAGGCGAAAAAGCTGCTGAAGGGCTTTGGCGGCGTATTCACCGGCACCCTGCTGGGCAAGAAATGGGCGGAGAACCGCTTCCGCTTCCCCTACCTGCGCCACGGCCTGTGGGAGGCCGGCTACGCGGTGGATACCCTGGAGACGGCCACCGACTGGAACAACGTCGACCACCTGCTGAACCAGGTCGAGGCCAGTCTGCGCCAGGGCCTGGCGGAGGAGGGCGAGCGGGTCCACGTGTTCACCCACCTGTCGCACGTCTATGGCCAGGGTTCGAGCATCTACACCACCTACGTGTTCCGTCCGGGCGACAGCTACGCGGCAACGCTGGCACGCTGGGCCAAGCTCAAGCGGGCAGCCAGCCAGACCATCGCTGACAACCGCGGCACCATCAGCCACCAGCACGGCGTCGGCCGCGACCACGCGCCGTACCTGGCGGCGGAGAAGGGCGAGCTGGGCATTGCAGCACTCAAGGCCATGGCGCAGCACTTCGATCCGGAGCGGCGTCTGGCTCCGGGCGTGCTGCTGGAGGACTGAGATGAGCTGGAACGCGCCGTGGCGCGCGGCGGCGCTGCCCGAGCTGGCGGCGCGCGACTGGGACCTGATAGTTATCGGCGGCGGAATCAGCGGCACCGGCATCCTGCGTGAAGCGGCGCGGCGTGGTTGGAGCTGTCTGCTGCTGGAGCAGCGCGACTTCGCCTGGGGCACCTCCAGTCGTTCTTCGAAAATGGTCCACGGCGGCCTGCGCTATATCGCCAAGGGCCAGCTGGGCCTGACCCGCGACTCGGTGCGCGAGCGCCAGCGCCTGCTCGGCGAGGCGCCGGGGCTGGTCGATGCGCTGCCGTTCCTGTTCCCGCACTACCGTGGCAAGTTCCCCGGGCCCCGGGTGTTCGGCGGCCTGCTCGGCGTTTATGACGCCCTGGCCGGCCAGCGCCTGCACCGCTATCACCCGGCCGCCGAGCTGCGCTACCTGGCGCCGGGGCTGAATGACGCCGAGCTGCTCGGCGGCACCCTGTTCACCGATGCCGTCACCGATGATGCGCGCCTGGTGATGCGTGTGCTGGGCGAGGCGCGGGCCGAGGGCGGCGAGGCGCTCAACGGTATGCGCGTGATCGAGCTGAGCCGCGATGGCGAACGGGTGAACGGCCTGGTCGCCGAGGACAGCGAAAGCGGCCGGCGTTTCGGTTTCCGCGCACGCGCCGTGGCCCAGGCCACCGGTGCCTGGGCTGACGAGCTGCGCCAGAAGAGCGGCCTGGAACATATCCGCCCGCTGCGCGGCAGCCACCTGCTGCTGCCGGCCTGGCGCCTGCCGGTGGCTCAGGCCATCAGCTTTATGCACCCCGAGGACCAGCGCCCGGTGTTCGTCTTCCCCTGGGAAGGCGCCACGGTGATCGGCACCACCGATCTGGACCATGGCGAGGCGCTGAACCGCGATGCACGGATCACGGAAGCAGAGGTGGAGTATCTGCTGGCGGCCTGCGCCAGCGTATTCCCGCATGCCGGCATCGGACGTACCGATGTGCTATCCACCTGGGCTGGTGTGCGCCCGGTGGTCAGCGAGGGTGAAAGCTCCGGCAAGAAGCCGTCAGACGAGAAGCGCGAGCACGCCCTTTGGGTCGAGCCCGGCTGCGTGACCCTGGCCGGCGGCAAGCTGACCACCTTCCGCCTGCTGGCCCTGGAAGTGCTGCGCGCCTGCGCGCCCATGCTCGGGCGCGAGGTCGCCGATAGTGGTCAGCCGGTATTCCGTGCGCAGCCTGAACAGGCACTGCCGGGGCTGTGTCTGAGCCAGCAGCGGCGTCTGGCCGGTCGTCATGGCCAGGCGCTGCCGCGTCTGGCCGAGCTGATTGGCGAGCTGGGCAGCGAATGCATCGGCGCCAGCACCACGCTGTGGGCCGAGCTGGCCCTGGCCTGTGACGACGAACTGGTGTTGCAGCTGGACGACCTGCTGCTGCGCCGCACCCGCATCGGCCTGCTGCTGGCGGGTGGCGCGGCGGCCGAGCTGCCGCGCATCCGCGCCCTGTGCCAGCCGCGCCTGGGCTGGAGCGATGCGCGCTGGGACGAACAACAACAACGCTATCTGGCGCTCTGGCGCCAGTGCTACAGCCTGCCGGGTGAATCTTCGTGAGCGAACAACGCTATCTGCTGGCCATCGACAACGGCACCCAGAGCGTGCGCGCGCTGCTCTTCGACCTGGCCGGCAACCTGGTCGGCAAGGGCAAGGTGGAGCTGGAACCCTACTATTCCGAGCATCCCGGCTGGGCCGAGCAGGACCCGGAGTACTACTGGCGCAGCCTCGGCGAGGCCTGTCGGCAGCTGTGGGCCAGCGTCGACATCGATAAAAGCCAGATTGCCGGTGTGTCGCTGACCACCCAGCGCGGCACCCTGATCAATGTCGATGCGGCCGGCCAGCCGCTGCGCCCGGCCATTCTCTGGCTGGACCAGCGCCGTGCCGAGGTGGAGGGAAGCATCAAGGGGCCCTGGGGCTGGCTGTTCAAGCTGATCCGCGAAGAGGAAACCATCGACTACTTCCGCAGCCAGGCCGAGGCCAACTGGATCACCCAGCAGCAGCCGGAGATCTGGGCGCGCACGTACAAGTTCCTGCTGCTCTCGGGCTTTCTCACCCATCGCCTGTGCGGCCGCTTCGCCGACTCGGTGGGCAGCTGCGTGGCCTACCTGCCGTTCGACTACAAGCGCCTGTGCTGGGCCAAGCCCAGCGACTGGAAGTGGCAGGCCATTCCGGTGCGCCCGGAGATGCTGCCGGAGCTGGTCAAGCCGGGCGAGCGCCTCGGTGCGATCAGCGCCGAGGCCAGTGCCCACACCGGCATTCCTGCAGGCCTGCCGCTGATCGCCGCCGCCTCGGACAAGGCCTGCGAGGTGATCGGCGCCGGCGGCGTGGAGCCGAGCACGGCCTGCCTGTCCTACGGCACCACGGCGACCATCAACACCACACGCGCCCAGTACCTGGAGACCATCCCGCTGATCCCGCCGTACCCGGCGGCGATTCCCGACCACTACAACACCGAGGTCATGGTTTTTCGCGGCTTCTGGATGGTCAGCTGGTTCAAGGAACAGTTCGGCCACGCCGAGCGCCAGCGCGGCCTGGAACTGGGGGTGGAGGCCGAGACCCTGTTCGACGAGCTGGTCGAGAGCGTGCCGCCCGGCTCTATGGGCCTGATGCTGCAGCCGTTCTGGTCGCCGGGCATCCGCGAGCCGGGGCTGGAGGCCAAGGGCTCGATCATCGGCTTCGGCGACGTGCATACCCGCGCGCACCTGTACCGCGCCATCCTCGAGGGCCTGGCCTACGCTCTGCGCCAGGGCCGCGAGAAGATCGAGCGGCGCTCCGGCACGCGCATCCAGCGCCTGCGCATTTCCGGCGGCGGCTCGCAGAGCGACGCGGCCATGCAGCTGACTGCCGATATCTTCAACCTGCCGGCCGAGCGCCCGCACCTGTACGAGACTTCCGGCCTCGGCGCGGCCATCGACTGCGCCGTCGGCCTCGGCCTGCACCCGGATTTCCCCACCGCCATCGCCGCCATGACCCGGGTCGGCAAGGTGTTCCAGCCCAATCCGCAGGCGGTGGCGGTGTACGAGCGCCTGTACCGCGAGGTCTACCTGCGCATGTATCAGCAGCTGAGGCCTTTGTACCGCAGCATTCGCGAGATCACCGGCTACCCGGCGTAGCGCCTGTTGGCACTTTCACGCATTGCCTGTGGTCTGCTGTACTCGGATAAACGTGCGACGGAGAGCAGCTTATGGGCGAGCGCAAGGCGCTTTTGATTCTGCATGGCAAGCAGGCGCAGAACGAGGAGGTACGTAGCGCCGTGAGGGCACTGCGGGCGGATGGCTGGGAGTTGGCGGTGCGCCTGACCTGGGAGGGCGGCGATGCTGCGCGCCTGGTGCAGGAGGCCCTGGCTGCGGGCTACCCGACACTGATCGCCGGAGGCGGCGACGGCACCCTGCGCGAGGTGGCCGAGGCACTGGTGTTGGCGGACGGTACTGCCAGCCTGGCGTTGCTGCCACTAGGCACCGCCAATGACTTCGCCCACGCTGCCGATATTCCGCTGATCCCCGCGGAGGCGCTGAGCCTGCTGGAGTTCGAGCCGCAGCCAATCGACCTGGGCGAAGTGGATGGCCAGTTGTTTCTCAACATGGCTACCGGTGGCTTCGGCTCCAAGGTCACGGCCAATACTTCGGAAGAGCTGAAGAGCCTGCTCGGCGGTGCGGCTTACCTGCTGACCGGTCTGAGCCGCTTTGCCGAAGTACACTCGTCTTTCGGCCGTTTCCGTGGTCCGGATTTCACCTGGGAAGGCGAGTTTCTCGCGCTGGGCATCGGCAACGGCAGGCAGGCCGGTGGCGGCCATGTACTGTGCCCGCACGCGCGCATCGATGACGGCCTGTTGGACATCTGCATCGTGCCGGCCTCGCCGGATGTGGTCGGCACTCTCGGCACGCTCCTTTCCGGCGGCATGCTTGGTGTGGAGTCGGTATCGGTCAGTGCTCGTCTGCCCTGGCTGGAAGTAGAGACGCCGGAAGGGCTGGACATCAACCTGGACGGCGAGCCGCTAGAGGGTAAGCGCCTGCGTTTCGCCGCACGTGCCGGCGCCCTGCGTCTGCATCTGCCGAGAGATTCGGGGTTGTTGGGCTGTCGGTGACGCGCTTCTGGCTTCGAGTCTATGCCTGCGGCATGATGGCGAACGGCCATGGCTCTGCAGTTTCCGTCATAGCGGCCGATACTACACAAGGCGCTGGGCTAGACTCGGTACAGATAACAGGAGCGCATGATGGCCGGCATTCTCGACACAGTGGATCAACGCACGCAGCTGGTGGGTGAGAACCGCCTGGAGATCCTCATGTTCCGGCTGACGGGCCGGCAGCTGTTCGCCATCAATGTATTCAAGGTGCAGGAGGTTCTGCAGCTGCCCAAGCTGACGCTGATGCCGCACCGCCACCCCTACGTCTGCGGGGTCGTCAACCTGCGGGGCCAGACCCTGCCGGTGATCGACCTGTCCCAGGCCATCGGCATGCGGCCGATCACCCCGAACGAGAACAGCACCATCATCGTCACCGAATACAACCGCTCGGTACAGGCCTTCCTGGTGGGTGGCGTGGACCGCATCCTCAACCTCAACTGGGAATCCATCCTGCCGCCGCCGGGCGGAGCAGGGCGCCAGCACTACCTGACGGCCATCACCAAGGTTGAGGATCAGATCGTCGAGATCATCGATGTGGAGAAGGTGCTGGCGGAAATTGCGCCGATGAGTACCAAGGTCTCCGAGGAAAAGCTGGCCGATCCGCTGCTGGCCAAGGCGGTTGGGCGTGAGGTGCTGCTGGTGGATGACTCCAGCGTAGCCCTGAATCAATTGCGCGAAACCCTGGCTCAGCTGGGCATTCGTACCCACAGCGCCAGTGATGGGCTCAAGGGCCTGCAACTGCTGAAGAAGTGGGCTGACAGCGGCGAGGTGATGACCGATAAGCTGCTGATGATCTTCACCGATGCCGAGATGCCGGAGATGGACGGCTACCGCCTGACCACCGAGATCCGCAATGACCCACGCCTGCGCGATCTGTACGTGGTGCTGCACACCTCCTTGTCCGGCAGCTTCAATGAAGCCATGGTGAAGAAGGTTGGTTGCGACAACTTTCTCTCCAAGTTCCAGCCGGACAAGCTGGTCGATGTAATCGCCGACCGCCTGCGCCGCGACGCCTGAACGTCGCGGCGGCTCTCAGATGCCGAGTGCGGCGGGCACGATGCCTGCGCTGATGGTGCCCCAGCGGCGGCCGCCGACGTGCACCGGGGTGTAAATCACGAAAACGATAGTGCTGGTGCCGGGGATGACGAAGGTTCCCATGCTCAGGTGCTGGCACTGGCGCACACTGTTCGCTTCGCTTTCCGTCACCGGAATGAAACGCTGATGCATGCTCTTGGCGGCATCGATCTGCGGGTTGCCGGTCGGCGGCTGTGACGCTGTGCTACGTGCAGCCGGCAGGTAGCCGCGCTCGGTCATCGGCACCAGATAGAGCACGCCATCCTTACCGCCCTGATCCCATTCATCGAGCAATGGTTGGATACGCTTGCGGTAGGGCTCGACCCAGCTGACATCATGTTTCTGCGGGTTGGTGTTGGGAATGGCTCGATAGTTCTGATCGAACAGGTCGACACCGGAGGCCTTCAGTTCCTCCAGGTGCGCCTCAATCACATTGCGGCGCTGGAACAGCATGTCGGTGATGGCTTCCAGGCGACCGCTGCCCAGTCGGAAGTTGCACAGCTGCTGCACCAGTTGGTTGGTGTTGTCGCGCAATGTATCGGCCTGGGCGAAGTTTTGTTGCATGCGCTGGCCAATGCCCAGGCTGAGTTCGCGGATACGGCTGCTGTGCTGGTGGGTTTCCTGGTTGGTGGCGTTGAGCTCCTCCAGGGCACTGCTGACCATCAGCAGGTCGTCATTGGCCTGCTGGAAGTCATTGACCATCAGCTCGAACTGTTCGGTAGCGGTGTTGACCACGACGCTGGTAGAGGCGCTCTGCTCGATCATGCGCAGGGTCTGGGCATCTGCGCCGGCCATCGCATTGGTCATTTCCTCCATGAGAACGCCAATTTGCTGAGCGGCACTTCCGACCTTCTGCGACAGGTTGCGTACCTCGTCGGCCACCACGGCAAAGCCACGCCCGGCTTCACCTGCACGGGCCGCTTCGATAGCGGCGTTGAGCGCCAGCATATTGGTCTGGGTGGAGAAGTCCTGCACGGTGACCAGGATTTCGCGCACCTTGCCGGTGGTTGCGCTGAGGGCCTCGATGTTGTGGCGGAAGCCGTCCATGGTCTGATTGACGTCCTGCATCTGCTGGCGTGCCTCGCCCAGCTGCTGCTGCGACTGATGTGCCATGTCCAGATTGCGGCTGTTCATCTCGGTGATGCCGCCGGCGCGGGCGGAAATATCCTGCAGTGCTGCGCTGGTCTGCTCGCTGGCATGGAAAATCAGCTCGGACAGGCTCTGCTGTTCGCCGGCTTCCTTGGCGGCCTGTTCGGATTGCAGACGGGTTGCTGCAGAGGTCAGGGCGATCTGCAGGCTACTGTGCTGCAGGCTGGTGATGCTGTCGCGCAGGCGTGCCGTCAGTTTTTGCAGGTGGGTGCTGCCTTCCAGGTCGTCCTCGGCCGCACTTTCGGTGAGATCGATCAGCTTGCCGTTGATGGCGTCGAGGCGCGTGGCCAGCGGATTGCGCTGGGTCCCCTTGCCCAGCTGCCAGGTCAGTAACAGGAGTGGCAGGGCCAGAAGCCCGGCAACCAGACGCAGGCTGTTGTCAGCCTGGATTAGCACGGCGGCGAGCAGTATGGCCTGACATATAAGAAGCAGATAGACGGGGGTGGGGAGTGAGAGGCGGGTGGCTTGAAAGGGCGTAGCAGTGGACTGGATGTCTTGCATGGGGTACACCGGACTTGTTTTTTATTTGAACTTATTTGTCGCTCAATCTAGCAATATCGTGAACACGGTCACGTCGCTCGAAAGTGCTAATGATCGGCTCATACTTTCTGTCTACAGAGGATTTCATGCAGCTTTCTGCCCTATATCGTTACCCGTTGAAGTCCGCGCGCTACGAGAGTCTGCAGAGCGCACCAGTCGACTCTCTGGGCTTGCAGGGCGATCGCCGCTGGATGTTGGTGGACGAGAGCAGTGGCCGCTTCCTGACCCAGCGTTTACTGCCGCAGATGGGGCGTATCGAGGCACGTTACAACGGCGAGGGTGGTTTGCGCCTGAGTGCCCCAGGCTACGACAGCATCGAGGTGGCGCTGCCTGATCCCGATGCCGCGCTGCGTGGCGTCATCGTCTGGAGTGACAGCTTGAGGGTGCCGGATGCCGGGGATGCTGCCGCTGCCTGGTTCAGTGCTTTTCTCGGGCGCCCGTGCCGTCTGGTGCAGGTGCCGCAGAGCCGGGCGCGCCAGGTCGATACCGGCTACGCCGAACCGGGGGAAAAGGTCGGCTTTGCCGATGGTTTTCCGCTGCTGCTGATCGGGCAGGGTTCCCTGGATGATCTGTCTGCACGTGTGGGGCGCTCGCTGGAGATGCTGCGCTTTCGTCCCAACCTTGTGATTGCGGGTGCTGAACCCTATGCCGAAGACCGCTGGAAACGCATCTGTATTGGCGGGATAGAGTTCAAGGTGGCCAAGGGCTGCAGTCGCTGCATCGTCACTACCCTTGATCCGCACACCGGCGAGCGTAGTGCCGACCGCGAGCCGCTGGCCACCTTGAAGACCTATCGCGAGCGCGAAGGGCAGGTGTACTTTGGCCAGAACCTGTTGCCGCGTGGCGTCGGTGAGTTGCGTGTCGGTATGCCGGTGGAAGTGCTGGAGTAGGTTTAACCTCATCAGCAGGCATGGCTTCGCATGCAGGCCGCGCATGAAATGAAAAGGGCGCCGAAGGCGCCCTTTTTGTGTTCACTGATCGTCAAAGAAGCGCTCGTGCCAGTCCACCAGGGGTGTAGGTGAGCCCAGTTTCTGGCCGTAGATCACTGCGTAGGCGAGAACGTTCTGTACGTATTGGCGGGTTTCGTCGAACGGAATGTTTTCTACCCAGACATCGAATGACAGGTGGTCTGCTCCCCGTAGCCATTGGCGCACGCGACCAGGCCCTGCGTTGTAGGCAGCCGAAGCCAGCACACGGTTGCCGTTGAACTGGCCGTGTACCTGGCTCAGGTAGGCCGCGCCGAGCTGGATGTTCTTGTCCGGTACCAGAGCCTGCTGTGGGTTGCTCAAGGGGATACTGAACTTGCGTGCGGTTTCCTTGGCGGTAGCCGGCATCAGTTGCATAAGCCCCATGGCGCCGACCGGCGAACGGGCGTCGGCCATGAAGGCGCTTTCCTGGCGGGTGATGGCAAACACCCAGCTCGAATGCAGGCCGCGCAGCTTGGCCTGGCTGATCAGGCTGTTCTTGTAGGGCATGGGGAAGCGGATATCCAGGTCATCCCAGTATTTGGCCTGGCTGATAGTGCGGATGGCCGGGAAGTACCATTGCTTGTCGTAGGCCAGCTTGGCCTGAGCCACCAGTTCCTCGGTACTGAAAAGGCGACTGACGTGGTACCACTCGCGGCGCCCGTCGACGATCTGGCCGCGGTCATGGAACTCCAGGGCACGTCGGATTCCAGCCGTATTGCGAACTTTCTGCATCACCTGCGGGGCGATGGCCATTGGCTTGTGGTTGAGACTGTAGGGGGCCTTTACCCGATCGGCGGCGAGAAAGCCATAGAAGTCGCGTTCCTTGGCCAGTTGCTGGTAGAGGGCCGCAGCCTGCTGATCCTGCGGCTTGGCCAGTTGCAGGCTGCGCGCATGCCAGTAGCGCCAGCGGCTGGTGGTGGCCAGGTCTGCCGGCATGCGACTGGTCAGCTGATAAGCCTCGTCCCAGCGGCCATGGCGAAGTAGCAGGCGGGCATGCCATTCGGAGACGGTGTTGTCGCGCAGCTCCGGATCGTACTGAGCCATGACCTGCAGGGCGCGTACGTCGAAGCGCTTGGCCAGGGTCAGGCCGACCTCACGGGCGATGGCGACTTTTTCCTCGGCTGAGAAGGGCAGCTTGCGGGCGTAAACGTCGAGCAGACTCAGCGCCTTTTCCGGGTCCTGGCGCGCCAGGCGGCGCAGGCCGAGGCCGGCGGCGTCTGCCATATGCCGGTCGGCGGGGACGAAGCGGGCGGTCTGGCTCATGACCTGGGGCTTCTGCGCGGCCTCCAGCAGCATCTTGCCCTGCATGTCGAGGGTCGGCAGGCCCTTGACCAAGTAGCTGGCCAATCCGTAGTTGCGGTTTTCTGCCGCCAGTTTGGCGCGCTTCCAACGCAGCTCCTCGGTCAGTTGTCCGTCGCTGCGCCAGGTGCTGAACAGGGCATCGCAGGCCTCAGGCTGTGACTTGCCCACCAGCCAGAGCTTTTCCGCGGCGGCCCGTGCCTCGGCTTTCATGTTGTGTCGGTACAGGTACTGGCCGTACAGGCAATCCAGTTCGGTGAAGTTGAGTTGCGGGTCGTAATGGTTGGCGAAGGTTTGCCATTCGCCGCGCTCGGCCAGCCAGCGCAACCAGCGCAGCTTCATCCAGCCGGCCTGGGGCAGGTCGCCGTGCTCGGTAAGAAAGGCTTCTATCTCGTCATTGCTGGCAGACTTCAGGCGTGCGGTCAGCTCGTCGTAGGCTAGATAAGGCTCCAGTGGATAGTCGCGCAGGGCGCTGGCGTACTGCCGGTAGGGACCGCTGTCACCCTTGGCCAGGGCTCGCTTGGCCTGGTCATACATCTGGCGTTGCTGGGCCAGGTTCGCAGCGTGGGCGTTGGCCAGGGCGAGGGAACAGGTGACGAGCGAGGACAGCAGATAGAGCAGAGGGCGGCGCATGACACATCCGTGATGAGAGCTAATCGAAGCGGGGTGCTTCCAATGGGCCTAGCTTAGCTTGTTGGGCCAGGCCGGAAAAACCCGCCATTGATGATGGGCAGAGGCCAGTATGGTAGCCCCGTAACTCGGTTAGAATGCGCGCCCCGTTTTTCAAGGTGTTTCCCATGACCCTGCTCAAGTTCGCCGATGTATCCCTGGCCTACGGTGCCATGCCGCTGCTGGACCGCGTGTCCTGGCAAATTGCTCGCGGCGAACGGGTGTGCATCATCGGGCGCAATGGCACGGGCAAGTCGAGCATGCTGCGCCTGGTCAAGGGCGAGCAGATGCCCGATGACGGCGAGATCTGGCGTGCGCCGGCGCTGAAAATTGGTGAGTTGCCGCAGGAATTACCGCGTGCCGACGAACGGACTGTATTCGATGTGGTCGCCGAGGGACTGGCAGGCGTTGGTGAGTTGCTGGCTCGCTATCACCATCTCAGTCAGCACATCCACAGCGATGATGACCTCAATCAGCTCATGCATGTTCAGCAGGAGCTGGAGGCAAAGGATGGCTGGCGCCTGCAGCAGCTGGTGGAAAGCACCCTGAGTCGTCTGCAGCTGCCGGCCGACAAGACCCTGGCCGAGCTGTCCGGTGGCTGGCGCCGCCGTGTGTTGCTGGCCCAGGCGCTGGTTTCCGAACCCGATTTACTGCTGCTGGACGAGCCAACCAACCACCTTGATATCGGCGCCATCGCCTGGCTGGAAGAGGCGCTGAAGGATTTTGGCGGCGCCGTACTGTTCATCACCCACGACCGTTCCTTCCTGCAGAACCTGGCCACGCGCATCCTCGAGTTGGATCGCGGCGGGCTGATCGACTGGAACGGCGATTACGCCAGCTTCCTGGTGCACAAGGAGCAGCAACTGGCAGCCGAAGAGACTGCCAATGCGCTGTTCGACAAGCGTCTGGCCCAGGAAGAAGTGTGGATTCGCCAGGGCATCAAGGCTCGCCGTACCCGTAACGAGGGCCGTGTGCGTGCGCTCAAGGCCATGCGCCAGGAGCGCAGCGAGCGGCGCGAGCGTCAGGGTAAGGCGAGCATCCAGCTGGACGCGGCGGAGAAGTCCGGCAAGCAGGTGATAGTGGCGGAAAATGTCAGTTTTGCGCACCCAGGGGGAGCCGCGCTGGTACACGACTTCTCCATGGTGCTGCAGCGCGGCGACCGCATCGGTCTGCTCGGGGCCAACGGAACCGGCAAGACCACGCTGCTGAAACTGTTGCTGGGCGACCTGAATCCGACTAGTGGCACGATAGTGGCAGGGACCAAGATCGAAGTGGCTTATTTCGATCAGCTACGCCATCAGTTGGACCCTGAAAAGACTGTGATAGACAACCTCGCCGAAGGTCGCGACTTCATCAGCATCGACGGTCAGAGCCGCCATGTGCTGAGTTACCTTGGAGACTTCCTGTTCAGCCCGCAGCGTGCGCGTACGCCGGTCAAGGCGCTGTCCGGTGGTGAGCGCGCGCGCTTGTTGCTGGCCAAGTTGTTCAGCAAGCCCGCCAACTTGCTGGTGCTGGACGAACCGACCAATGATCTGGATGTGGAAACCCTGGAGTTGTTGGAAGAGGTTCTACTGAATTTCCCGGGCACCGTACTGATGGTCAGCCACGACCGGGCCTTCCTCGACAACGTGGTGACCAGCACCCTGGTTTTCGAAGGCGAGGGGCGGGTTCGCGAGTACGTCGGCGGTTATCAGGACTGGCTGCGCCAGGGTGGTTCGCCGCGCCTGCTGGGCGTCGGTGAGAGCAAATCGGGTAAGGCCGAACTGGCTGCGGTGGCACCCGCCGCGGCCCCCGTTACCCCGGTGGTGGAGGACGCTCCGGCCGCCAACAAGAAGAAGCTCAGCTACAAGCTGCAGCGTGAGCTGGAAGCCATTCCTGGGCAGATCGATGCCCTGGAGGCCCAGCTGGCAGAGCTGCAGGCGCAGATCGCCGATCCGGCGTTCTACCAGCAGGCCGTGGCTATCACCGGGCCTGCGCTGGAGCGCTTGCAAAGCCTGCAAGAGGAACTGGACCAGTTGCTGGAGCGCTGGGCCGAATTGGAAGCCTGAAACGCTTGTCGGAGACATGCATGGCGATTGAGTACCGCGTCACGCTGGATGACAACCATCAGTTCAGCTACAGGATCGAGCTGGACCGTCAGTACGATGCCCAGAGTGCCGAGGCTGCGCCCAAATGGACGCGCCTGGAACATCATCAGTGCAGCAATTGCCCGCTGAGTCGGGATCAATTCAGTCGATGTCCGGCAGCGGTTGATCTGCACCGGGTCATCGAAGACTTTCAGGGCTTACCGGCCTTCAAGAAGGCTCAGGTCTGGGTGCGTACTCCGGAGCGCGAGTACAGCAAGCTGGTGGGCCTGGAAGAGGGGCTGCGCTCGTTGCTGGGCGTGATTATGGCCACCAGTGCCTGTCCGGTGCTGGCGCGCCTCAAGCCGATGGCCCACAACCATCTGCCTTTTGCCAGTAGTCAGGAGTTCATCCTGCGCACCATTTCTCTCTATCTGGCGCGGCAGTATTTCCATTTCCGCGAAGGCCGTCGGGCCGACTGGGAGCTGAAGGGGCTGGTCAAGCAGTTCCAGCAGTTGCAACTGGTCAATCAGGCGTTCTGGCAGCGCATCCTCGATGTTTGTGAGGGGGACTCCAACCTCAAGGCCTTCCTCACCTTCTTTTCCATGTCGTCGAGCATGACGGTGTCGCTGGAAACCCAGTTGCAGAAGATTCGCCCGCTGGTGATGAGCGCGGGCGAGACTCAGGACTAGCGCGCTAGTCCTTGGGCTTCTTCAGGCGTACGGCCAGGACGTCGCAGGGGGCGCCGTGCAACAGGTCATTGGCGGTGGAGCCAAGCAACAGGGCTAAGCCGTGGCGGCCATGGCTGCCGACCACGATCAGGTCGCAGCCCTGTTCATCGGCCAGACGATGGATTTCCTGGCGAGGCTGACCGTAGGCAAGGTGGCGCTGTTCGCTGCCGAGTTGCGGGTATTTGCCGGCAAAGCTGTCCAGCCGCTCGCGGGCCTGGTCGAATTGCTGCTGCTGGAGCATGGACAGGTCCATCGGTACGTCGCCACCGAAGGCCATGGCCATGGGCTCGACGATGTGCACCAGGGAGGTCTTGGCGCCCCTGCTGGCGGCGATGGCCAGGGCGCGCTCTACCACGGGATGGCACTCGTCGGTGAGGTCGACGGCAATCAGGATGTGCTGGTAAGGCATCGAGGTTTCCTCCATTGAATGGGCATGCTTGCAGTATGGCGTCGCCCTCTTCATAACACAGGCTTTAGTTTTCAAGTGGCAGATATGACGTGGTGGGTAGTGCTTTTGCTGATCGGGGCGGCGCTCAGTCCGCTGGTTTGGTTGCGTCCTTCGCCGCGTCAGCGCGGGCAGATGGCGCTGCGCCTGGCGGCTCGTCGTTTGGGCTTGGGTATGCAACTTAGCCAGCAGGACTGGCCGCACTGGTTTGAAGGTCATCCGCCAGCCAGTTGCGCGCAATACCACCGTGGCCGGCGACGCGGCGTTAGCGACACCTGGAGTTATTGGCAGACAGCGCCTGGGCAATGGTGCAATCAATGGCGCGAGCCATGCGTCGATGCGGGGTTGCTGGAGAAGCTGCAGCGTTTGCCGGTGGATGTCTACAAGGTCGAGGCTGGACCGCAAATGGTGGCGCTGTACTGGGGGGAGCGCGGCGAAGAGGCTGAATTGCAGCGAGTCGCCGAGTTTCTGGCGGCGGTGGCCTAATAGCGGCGCTACGCTTGCAAGCCGCTCTGGGGCTGCGTTCTTCATTGTTTTATGAATGAAATGCCATTCATGGTCATTTGGTGACGCTGCTCTCACGGGAGGCGCCTGTGACGGGCAATTGACAATTGCCCGGTTTTCACTGAATGTACGCCCACCCAAATCAAACGGGCGTATGAATTGAGCGTCTGCCGCTGTAGGTAGCGCCTTTACAGCCCGATTATCGCGTCGGCGGGTGTGTCGGATCGAATGGGACTATGCTCGACGGCTCTATGCCACGAGCGGCCCCGGCCGGTTGGCTCCGATGTGTACCGTTCAGCTTCCATACCGTGGAGATCAGTTGATGATTTACGAAGGTAAAGCCATCACGGTTAAGGCTCTTGAGGGCGGCATCGTCGAATTGAATTTCGACCTCAAGGGTGAGTCCGTTAACAAGTTCAACCGTCTGACCCTGAGCGAACTGCGCCAGTCGGTCGATGCCATCAAGGCCGACGGTTCGATCAAGGGCGTAATCGTCACCAGCGGCAAAGACGTATTCATCGTCGGCGCCGACATCACCGAGTTCGTCGAGAACTTCAAACTGCCCGACGAAGAGCTGGTTGCCGGCAACCTCGAAGCCAACAAGATCTTCAGTGATTTCGAAGACCTGGCCGTTCCGACCGTCGTCGCCATCAACGGCATCGCCCTGGGTGGCGGTTTCGAAATGTGCCTGGCGGGTGACTACCGTGTTGCCTCCGAGAGCGCCAAGATCGGCCTGCCGGAAGTCAAGCTGGGTATCTACCCGGGCTTCGGCGGCACCGTGCGTCTGCCGCGTGTGATCGGTACCGACAACGCCATCGAGTGGATCGCATCCGGTAAGGAAAACAAAGCTGCCGACGCCCTGAAAGTAGGCGCCGTCGATGCAGTAGTTGCTCCGGCCAAGCTCAAGGACGCCGCTCTGGATCTGGTCAAGCGCGCCATCTCCGGCGAGTTGGACTACAAGGCCAAGCGTCAGCCCAAGCTGGAAAAGATCAAGCTCAACGCCATCGAGCAGATGATGGCCTTCGAAACCGCCAAAGGTTTCGTCGCTGGCCAGGCTGGCCCGAACTACCCGGCTCCGGTCGAGGCGATCAAGACCATCCAGAAAGCCGCCAACTTCGGTCGTGACAAGGCGCTGGAAGTGGAAGCCGCTGGCTTCGTCAAGCTGGCCAAGACCTCGGTTGCCGAGAGCCTGGTTGGCCTGTTCCTGAACGATCAGGATCTGAAGAAGAAGGCCAAGCAGCATGACGAGATCGCTCGCGACGTGAAACTGGCCGCCGTACTCGGCGCCGGCATCATGGGTGGCGGTATCGCCTACCAGTCCGCCTCCAAAGGCACCCCGATCCTGATGAAGGATATCCGTGAAGAGGGTATTCAGCTGGGTCTGAGCGAGGCTGCCAAGCTGCTCGGCAAGCGCGTCGAGAAGGGCCGTCTGGCCCCGGCCAAGATGGCCGAAGCCCTCAACGCCATTCGCCCGACCATGTCCTACGGTGATTTCGGCAACGTCGACATCGTTGTCGAAGCTGTGGTCGAGAACCCGAAGGTCAAGCAGATCGTTCTGGCCGAAGTGGAAGATGCGGTGAAGGAAGACGCCATCCTGGCCTCCAACACATCGACCATCTCCATCAGCCTGCTGGCCAAGGCTCTGAAGCGCCCGGAAAACTTCGTCGGCATGCACTTCTTCAACCCGGTGCACATGATGCCGCTGGTTGAGGTCATTCGTGGCGAGAAGTCCAGCGATGTGGCGGTTGCTACTACCGTGGCTTACGCCAAGAAAATGGGCAAGAACCCGATCGTGGTCAACGACTGCCCGGGCTTCCTGGTCAACCGCGTGCTGTTCCCGTACTTCGGTGGCTTCGGCAAGCTCCTTGAGTTCGGTGTCGACTTCGTGCGCATCGACAAGGTCATGGAGAAGTTCGGCTGGCCCATGGGCCCGGCCTATCTGTCCGACGTCGTCGGTATCGATACCGGCCACCACGGCCGTGACGTAATGGCTGAAGGTTTCCCGGATCGCATGGCTGTCGAAGGCAAGACTGCTGTCGACGTGATGTACGACGCCAATCGTCTGGGCCAGAAGAACGGCAAGGGCTTCTACGCCTACGAAACCGACAAGCGTGGCAAGCCGAAGAAGGTTCAGGATCCGGAGGCTTACGAGCTCCTCAAGGCTATCGTCAAGGAGCAGCGTGAGCTGACCGACGAAGACATCATCAACTTCATGATGATCCCGCTGTGCATGGAAACCGTTCGTTGCCTGGAAGACGGCATCGTCGAAACCGCAGCTGAGGCCGATATGGGCCTGATCTACGGCATCGGCTTCCCGCCCTTCCGCGGTGGTGCCCTGCGCTACATCGACTCCATCGGTGTAGCTGAATTCGTGGCCCTGGCTGACAAGTATGCCGAGCTGGGCGCGCTGTACCACCCGACCGCCAAACTTCGCGAAATGGCCGCCAAGGGCCAGAAGTTCTTCGGTTAATCGCGCAGCGAACAGAGCGAGAGTAGAAATATGAGCCTGAATCCGAGAGATGCAGTCATTGTCGACTTCGGTCGTACCCCGATGGGTCGTTCCAAGGGCGGCATGCACCGCAACACCCGTGCCGAGACCATGTCGGCACACCTGATCAGTGGCGTACTGGCCCGCAACACCAAGCTGGACCCGGCTGAAGTCGAAGACGTGATCTGGGGCTGCGTCAACCAGACCCTGGAGCAGGGCTGGAACATCGCGCGCATGGCGTCGCTGATGACCCAGATTCCGCACACCAGTGCCGGCCAGACCGTCAGCCGTCTGTGCGGTTCCTCCATGAGCGCCCTGCACACTGCCGTGCAGGCCATCCAGACCGGCAACGGCGACGTCTTCGTCGTTGGTGGTGTGGAGCACATGGGCCACGTCGGCATGATGCACGGTGTCGATCCGAACCCGCACCTGTCCCTGTACGCTGCCAAGGCGTCGGGCATGATGGGTCTGACCGCCGAGATGCTGGGCAAGATGCACGGCATCAGCCGTGAGCAGCAGGATGCCTTCGGTGAGCGTTCTCACCGCCTGGCGCACAAAGCCACTGTCGAAGGCAAGTTCAAGGATGAAATCATCCCGATGCAAGGCTACGACGAGAATGGTTTCCTGAAAGTTTTCGACTTCGACGAAACCATTCGTCCGGAAACCACCCTCGAGAGCCTGGCTGCCCTGAAGCCGGCGTTCAACCCGAAAGGCGGCACCGTGACTGCAGGTACTTCCTCGCAGATCACCGACGGCGCTTCTTGCATGATCGTCATGAGCGCTCAGCGCGCTCAGGATCTGGGTATCCAGCCGATGGCCGTGGTTCGCGCCATGGCGGTGGCCGGTGTCGATCCGGCGATCATGGGTTACGGCCCGGTGCCGTCCACCCAGAAAGCTCTCAAGCGCGCTGGTCTGAGCATGGACGACATTGACTTCGTCGAGCTGAACGAAGCCTTCGCAGCCCAGGCTCTGCCGGTGCTGAAAGACCTGAAACTCCTCGACAAGATGGAGCAGAAGGTTAACCTGCACGGCGGCGCCATCGCTCTGGGCCACCCGTTCGGTTGCTCCGGTGCGCGTATCTCCGGCACCCTGCTGAACGTGATGAAGCAGAACGGCGGTACGCTGGGCGTGTCCACTATGTGCGTGGGCCTCGGCCAGGGCATCACCACCATCTTCGAGCGCGTCTAAGCGTCAGTCGATGTGAAGACCGGGGCCTTGTGCCCCGGTTTTGCTTTTTAGGAGTCCTTCATGCAACTTCAACCCGGCTTGTACCGTCACTACAAGGGGCCGCAGTACCGCGTGTTCGCCGTTGCCCAGCACTCCGAGACCGAGGAGTGGCTGGTGGTCTATCAAGCCCTGTATGGTGATTTCGGCCTCTGGGTCAGGCCGTTGGAAATGTTCTGCGGCACTGTCGAACTGGACGGTGAAACAGTGCCGCGCTTCGCGCTGATCGAGGCAGAAACCGCGCTGATTGGCCCGGGAGTGAACGGCAGTCGCCCTTGACCTGAGCTCGACGGCCACTATATATAGCGGTGCCTCTATAGGCGCTGGCCGCTTATTCTTTTCTTTTTGTATTCAGGAATTCTCCAATCCATGGGCAAATCGCTGGTCATCGTGGAATCCCCGGCCAAGGCCAAGACCATCAACAAGTATCTGGGCAACCAGTTCGTGGTGAAGTCGAGCATCGGCCATATTCGTGACCTGCCCACCAGCGGTTCCGCCAGCGCCAGCAAGGAGCCGGCCAAGCGCGGCAAGGCTGCGGCTGCCGAGGCGCCTGCGCTGTCGCCCAAGGAAAAAGCCAAGCGTCAGCTGTTCAACCGCATGGGTGTCGACCCCGAGCATGGCTGGAAAGCCAAATACGAGATCCTTCCCGGCAAGGAGAAGGTGATTGAAGAGCTGCGTCGCCTGGCCAAGGATGCTGACACCATCTATCTCGCAACCGACTTGGATCGCGAGGGAGAGGCCATCGCCTGGCACCTGCGTGAAGCCATCGGTGGCGATGACAGCCGCTACAAGCGCGTGGTGTTCAACGAAATCACCAAGAAGGCCATCCAGGAGGCCTTCTCCCAGCCCGGTGAGCTGGACATCAACCGAGTCAACGCGCAGCAGGCCCGTCGTTTCCTGGATCGCGTAGTGGGTTACATGGTTTCGCCACTGCTGTGGGCGAAGATCGCTCGTGGCCTGTCTGCCGGCCGCGTGCAGTCGGTAGCGGTAAAACTGGTGGTGGAGCGCGAGAAGGAAATCCGTGCCTTCGTGCCCGAAGAGTATTGGGAAGTGCATGCGGACCTGGGCACCGCCAAGGACGCCAAGGTGCGCTTCGAGGTGGCTCGTGAGAATGGCGAGGCTTTCAAGCCGCTCAATGAAGCCCAGGCCATGGCTGCGCTGGAGAAGCTCAAGGCTTCGAGCTATAGCGTCAGCAAGCGCGAAGACAAGCCTACCTCCAGCAAGCCTTCCGCGCCCTTCATTACCTCCACCCTGCAGCAGGCGGCGAGCAATCGCCTGGGCTTCGGTGTGAAGAAGACCATGATGATGGCCCAGCGTCTCTATGAGGCCGGCTACATCACCTATATGCGTACCGACTCGACCAACCTGTCGAATGATGCCATCGACATGGTGCGCGGTTTCATCGACAGCGAGTTCGGCCAAAAGTACCTGCCTGCCAAGCCGAACTTCTATTCGAGCAAGGAGGGGGCTCAGGAGGCGCACGAGGCGATTCGCCCGTCCGACGTCAACCTGCGCCCGACCCAGCTCTCTGGCATGGAGCGTGACGCCGAGCGTCTTTACGAGCTGATATGGCGTCAGTTCGTGGCCTGCCAGATGCCGCCCGCCGAATACCTGTCTACTTCGGTAACCGCCAAGGCCGGCGATTTCGAGCTACGTGCCAAGGGTCGTATTCTCAAGTTCGACGGCTATACCCGCGTACTGCCGCAGCAGAGCAAGCCTGGTGAGGATGATGTCCTGCCAGATATGAAGGAAGGCGAGGCGCTTAAGCTGATCAAGCTTGACCCGAGCCAGCACTTCACCAAGCCGCCGGCGCGTTTCTCCGAGGCCAGCCTGGTCAAGGAACTGGAAAAACGTGGCATCGGTCGTCCTTCGACCTATGCGGCGATTATTTCCACTATTCAGGATCGCGGTTACGTCACCGTTCACAATCGCCGCTTCTACGCGGAGAAGATGGGCGACATCGTCACCGAGCGGCTCAACGAGAGCTTCGCCAACCTGATGGATTACGGCTTCACTGCTGGTATGGAAGAGCATCTGGATGACGTTGCCCAGGGTGAACGGGACTGGAAGCACCTGCTCGACGAGTTCTATGGCGACTTCAGGAAGAAGCTTGAAGTGGCCGAAGTCGCTGACACGGGGATGCGTGCCAATCAACCGACGCCGACCGACATCGCCTGCCGTGACTGTGGTCGACCGATGATGATCCGTACCGCATCCACCGGTGTGTTTCTCGGTTGCTCTGGTTATGCATTGCCGCCAAAAGAGCGTTGCAAGGCCACCATCAATCTGATTCCGGGCGATGAAATCGCCGCGGACGACGAAGGCGAGTCCGAATCACGCGTGCTGTTGGGCAAGCATCGCTGCCCGATATGCGCCACGGCGATGGATGCCTACTTGCTGGACGAGACCCGCAAGCTGCACATCTGCGGCAACAACCCGGACTGTGCCGGCTACGAGATCGAGCAGGGCCAATATCGCATCAAAGGCTACGAAGGGCCGAGCCTTGAGTGTGACAAGTGCGGTAGCGAGATGCAGCTCAAGACCGGGCGTTTCGGCAAGTTCTTCGGGTGTACCAACAGCAGCTGCAAGAACACCCGCAAGCTGCTCAAGAGTGGTGAGGCGGCGCCGCCGAAGATGGATGCGGTACCGATGCCGGAGCTCAAGTGCGAAAAGGTCGACGACACTTACGTACTACGTGATGGCGCCTCCGGGCTGTTCCTCGCCGCCAGTGGCTTCCCCAAGAACCGTGAAACCCGTGCGCCACTGGTTCTGGAGTTGATTCCGCACAAGAGCGAGATCGATCCCAAGTACCACTTCCTGCTGGATGCGCCGGCTAAGGACCCAGAAGGCCGTCCGGCGGTGATCCGCTACAGTCGCAAGACCAAGGAGCAGTATGTGCAGAGCGAGGTGGACGGCAAGCCCACTGGCTGGCGCGCCTTCTTCGATGGCGGCAAGTGGAAGGTGGAAGACAAGCGCTGAACCCTTCGCTATCGGGTGGGGCGCCAATAGGTGCTCCGCCAGTGTCTGTTTCGTTCTCGATGCGGTGATTGGTTGCCGCTCAGGAGTTGGTCATGGCCCATGAGCCTTACACCCGTACCAATCAGAAGATATTTTTCGCCGGGCTGGCGCTGGAAAGCCTGCGAAAGGCCGAGGATGGTGCCGTGGCCAATGCGCCTGCCTTGCAGCAGGCGGAGCGTGAGGCAGTCCTCTTTCACCTCTACGGTGCAGTGCTGGGGCTTTGTCACGAAATAACGGATTACTACAAGCTGGCGTTGGCTGCGGCACCACGTGTCGATCTGATACTCAATCAGCAGGTATTGCGGGATTCACCGACACCGGAGCTGTCCGAGTTGCTCGAAATTGCCCAGCAGCCGGAAAGCTGGCTGGCGCAGTTGCTGGCGGCACACGCAGCGCTTCATCGTCCTCCGCAAGCACTGAAAAAAGCCAAGGTCGATCCGACGCTACCTCTGATCGAAGCAATCAGTGTCGAGGAGCAGGCTGCGCCGTTGAGTAGTGCCGATCTTGAAGGTTGGCGACAGGATCTCAAGCAGCTGGTGTTGCGTTACCGTGAGTCGCTCAGCGAGTGCTGATAGGATCGACGGGCTAGGGTAGGGCCGTTCTGGCTGTTACACTGGCCCTCTTGTCTGGAGAGTACCTTATGACCACATCCTTCCTTGAAATCGTCGAAATGCCCGATGGCCGCATTATTTTGCGTCGTGCTGAAGACGAGGAAGTATTGGTAACGCTGGACTTCTCTGCAGATGCGCGGGCTTTCATGCAGGGACACCATGTCGAGGTCGCCAAAGCCATGCTCAACGTTGGCGTGCAGATGGCCGGCCGACTGGCTGAGGGTGATATCGAGCAGGAAGAGCAGCCGCGCGTGCTGCATTGAGTATCGATGCCCGCAACGGGCATCGGTTTGGAGCGAATGCTCCGTCTTCGAGTTAATCCAGTCGAATATTCAGGCTTTGGGCGCTGCCTACTCGTGCGGCGCCGCTTAGCTGCGCGCGCTGAGTGCCCTGCAAATCAAGCCAGCTGACCACGGTGTGGCTGCGTCCCAGTCTCAGGGCCTCCTTGGTCAGCTCCAGTGCATCCTGACCTGCGCGTGGTTGCAGCAGGAGAAGACGATCCAGGTTGAGGCCCACGCTGCGCAGCCAGGCGTTGGTGATCGAGGCGGGCGGGGCGACCAGGGTTAGCCAGCGTGCATCCTGGTGTTGGCTGAGCTCGCGCAGCATCGGGCCGAGCAGGTGACGGCAGTTACCTGGGGAGCCGGAAAGGCGCAGTTCGCTGAAAGGTTCCGGCTCTTCGATCCAAGGTGCTTCGACCAGTTCGTCGAGCAATTGGGGGATCGAGTTGCCAATGAAGGCTTCAAACAGAGGGAGTTGTGAACGATTCAGCGACTGCGGGAACTGCATGAAGCTCTCCTTAACTCAGCGGCGGATGACGCCGACACTCAAGCCTTCGATGACCAGATCTTGTTCTTCCAGATTCACCTCTATGGGCGCGAACTCCGGGTTTTCTGCGATCAGCAGCACCTTGTTGCCGCTGCGCTGAAAGCGTTTGACGGTGACTTCATCGTCGATGCGCGCCACCACGATCTGACCATTGCGTGCCTCACGGGTGGTGTGCACCGCCAGCAGGTCACCGTCGAGGATGCCGATGTCCTTCATGCTCATGCCGCGTACGCGAAGCAGATAGTCCGCTTTGGGATGAAAGAACTCGGGGTTGATCTTGCAGGAGTCCTCGACGTTCTGCTGCGCCAGGATCGGCGCGCCTGCAGCCACACGGCCGATGACGGGCAGCCCTTCTTCTTCGTTGCTTGTGGGCTCGAAGCCGGGAATGCGAATGCCGCGCGATGCGCCCGGGGTCATCTCGATGGCACCTTTACGCGCGAGAGCTTTGAGGTGTTCCTCCGCGGCGTTAGGTGATTTGAAGCCCAGCTCCTGGGCGATTTCCGCCCGAGTGGGGGGATAACCGTTGTCTTCCAGGCAGCGTTTGATAAAGGAGAGAATTTCAGTTTGACGCGGCGTCAGTTTGAGCATGCTGGCGGTCTGTCTGTTTATACAGGTGCTGTGATTATATACAGTGATCTGTCGCTGGCAACTGCTGTTTCTGATCCAAGGCTAAATCGCCTAATAAGCTGCTTGCCAGGTGGCGGCGATGTTGCGCTCATTGCTCTATGGTTTAATGCGTGACCGGTCAGCCATGAAAGGGCCTTTCAGGCTTGACAGGGCGTCTGCCTGATACGTATGTTTCAAACAAGTGTTTGTCAGGTGAGAGTGTCATGGCTCAATCAGAAACCGTTGAGCGCATCCTGGATGCAGCTGAACAGCTGTTTGCCGAGAAAGGTTTTGCTGAAACTTCTTTGCGTCTGATCACTAGCAAGGCTGGAGTCAATCTGGCGGCGGTGAATTACCACTTCGGTTCCAAGAAAGCGCTGATTCAGGCAGTGTTTTCGCGATTTCTTGGGCCGTTCTGCATCAGCCTGGAGCGTGAATTGGATCGGCGTCAGGCGCGTGCGGGTGAGAAGGCGAGCTTAGAAGACTTGCTCAATATGCTGGTGGAGCAGGCACTGGCGGTTAAGCCGCGCAGTGGCAACGACCTGTCGATCTTCATGCGTCTGCTCGGTCTGGCTTTCAGTCAAAGCCAGGGCCATTTGCGCAAGTACCTGGAAGAGGTATACGGCAAGGTTTTCCGTCGCTACATGCTGCTGCTCAACGAAGTCGCACCGAAGTTGCCGCCGCTGGAGATCTTCTGGCGTGTTCACTTCATGCTCGGTGCCGCAGCCTTCAGCATGTCGGGTATCAAGGCGTTGCGCGGCATGGCCGAGAATGACTTCGGTGTCGATACCTCGCTGGAGCAGGTGATGCGCCTGATGGTGCCGTTTCTCGCGGCGGGGATGCGCGCCGAGAGCGGTGTCAGCGATGAAGCGCTGGCCAACGCCCAGTTCAAGCCGCGTAGCAAGCCGGTTGCCGCCAAGGCCGGCTGACCCTGTGCCCGAGCGGGTCGATGGGCTAAGCTAGCGGCCCATGTATCTGCTCGATTTCCTGCATATCTCCATTGCCGACCAGCGCCTGTATGGCTTCGCCGACGGGCAGCTGCGTCTGCGTTTGTCGGTTTCCACGGCGCTGAATGGGCCGGGTGAACGCAGCGGCTCCAACTGCACGCCACGTGGTCGCCATCAGGTGCGCGCGAAGATTGGTGAAGGTCTGCCAGAGGGCGCGGTGCTGCGAGGTCGACGCTGGACGGGGGAGGTCTGGTCTGCTGCCCTGGCTGAACAGTTTCCCGGGCGCGACTGGATTCTGACCCGCATTCTTTGGCTCAGCGGCTGCGAGCCCGGTATCAACCGCCTGGGGGCGGTCGACACCTTTCGCCGCTACATCTATCTGCATGGCACGCCTGATACGGAACCCATGGGTGTGCCGCTGTCTCATGGCTGTGTGCGCCTGCGCAACAGCGATTTGCTGGACCTCTTTCCCCGTGTACCGCCGCACTGTGCGGTATTGATCGACGAGGCGGCGTGCCCTGAGTGGGCGGCAGCCGATCTCGTCTAAGGACTTTGTTGTGACGACTCCTCTGTACGGCTCCCTGATGTTGGATATCCAAGGCACCTGGCTGACGGCCGAGGATCGCTGGATACTGCGCCAGCCCGAGGTGGGTGGTTTGATTCTGTTTGCCCGCAATATTGAAGAGCCGCGTCAGGTGCGTGAGCTGTGTGCGGCTATCCGCGCAATACGCCCCGATCTACTGCTGGCAGTGGATCAGGAGGGCGGGCGGGTGCAGCGTCTGCGCAATGGTTTCGTCCGGCTGCCGGCCATGCGCGCGCTCGCAGACAATCCGGCTGCCGAGTACCTGGCGGAGCAGTGCGGCTGGCTGATGGCTACCGAGGTGCTCGCGGTGGGACTTGACCTCAGTTTTGCCCCGGTGCTGGACCTGGATCACCAGCGCAGCGCGGTGGTCGGAAGTCGCAGCTTCGAGGGTGACCCCGAGCTGGCGACGCGCATGGCCGGTGCATTTATTCGCGGCATGAACGCTGCCGGCATGGCGGCGTGCGGCAAGCACTTTCCCGGTCACGGTTGGGCCGAAGCGGACTCCCATGTAGCGATTCCGGTGGATGAGCGCAGTCTGGACGAGATCCGCGGCAAGGATCTGGTGCCGTTCCGTCAACTCAGTCGCCAACTGGCGGCGGTGATGCCGGCCCACGTGATCTATCCGCAGGTTGATGAGGGGCCGGCCGGCTTCTCGCGCCGCTGGCTGCAGGAGATCCTGCGTGGGGAGCTGGGCTTCGAGGGTGTGATCTTCAGCGATGACCTGTCGATGGCTGGCGCTCATGTAGTGGGCGACGCGGCCAGCCGAATCGAGGCGGCGTTGACGGCCGGGTGCGACATGGGCCTGGTATGCAACGACCGCGCGGCAGCCGAGCTGGCGCTGAGCGCCTTGCAGCGCCTCCAGGTGCTACCGCCCAGGGGCTTGGCGCGCATGCGTGGTCAGGGTTATGCGCGCACCGACTACCGCGAGCAGCCGCGTTGGCTGCAGGCGGTGACGGCGCTGCGTGATGCGCAGCTGATTGATTAAGGAGGAGTCATGACGACCTACGCGATCATCGGTGGTACCGGCCTGACCCAGCTGGAAGGTCTGAGCATCAAGCAGATGCACAATCTGGACACGCCCTTTGGTTCACCATCGGCCGCCGTTCTGCGGGGCGAGTATGGCGGTCATGAGGTGCTGTTTCTGGCTCGTCATGGCCATCCGCACCGCATCCCGCCACATCAAATCAACTATCGCGCCAATCTCTGGGCGCTGAAGCAGGCGGGCGCCGAGGCGATCCTCGCGGTCAATGCGGTGGGAGGCATTCATCCGGCCATGGGCAGCGGCCATCTGTGCGTCGCGCATCAGCTGGTCGACTACACCTGGGGTCGGGCACATACCTTTTTCGAGGGCGAGATCGAGCACGTCACCCACGTCGATTTCAGTTATCCCTATGACGAAGCGCTGCGCCAGCGTCTGATCGAGGCGCTGCAGGTGCTGGGTTATCCGCACAGCAGTCATGGTGTGTATGCCGCGACTCAGGGGCCACGTCTGGAAACGGCTGCCGAGATCGTGCGCCTGGAGCGCGATGGCTGTGACATCGTCGGTATGACCGGGATGCCCGAGGCGGCGCTCGCGCGCGAGCTGGATCTGCCGTATGCCTGTCTGGCGCTGGTGGTCAATCCGGCCGCGGGCAAGGCTGCGGGTCTGATCACCATGGCCGATATTGAGCGCGAGCTGGCTCAGGGGATCGACAAGGTCTGTGCCGTGCTGGGGCGGGTGCTGGCCCAGCCCTGAGGGCTACTTCGGCAGTGGGGCGAACAGGGCGTCGATGTCTTCGGCGCGCAGCTGCCAGTCGCCCTGGTTGCCACCTTCCAGCAAGCCGGCGCTCAGTGCGGCCTTGCGCTGCTGCAGTTGCTGGATCTTCTCTTCCACCGTGCCGCGCGCAATCAGGCGGTAGACGAACACCGGCTTGTCCTGGCCGATGCGATAGGCGCGGTCGGTGGCCTGATTCTCCGCCGCCGGGTTCCACCAGGGGTCGTAGTGGATCACCGTGTCCGCCGCGGTGAGGTTCAGGCCTGTGCCGCCGGCCTTGAGGCTGATCAGAAACAGCGGCACTTCACCGTTCTGGAAGCGCTGTACCGGTTCGCGCCGGTCGCGGGTGGCGCCGGTCAGCAGGACATAGGCGATGTTGCGCCGCTGCAGTTCCGCTTCGATCAGGGCGAGCATCGAGGTGAACTGGGAGAACAGCAGTACCCTTCGCCCCTCGGCCAGTAGCTCTTCGAGCATCAGCAACAGGCTATCCAGCTTGGCCGAGTGGGCGGCGCCATCGTGTCGCAGCAGGCGGGTATCGCAGCATACCTGGCGCAGTTTGAGCAGGGCCTCAAGGATGACGATCTGGCTGCTGGCCAGGCCCTTGCGGCCAATTTCCTCGCGCACTTTGCGGTCCATGGCCAGGCGTACCGTTTCGTAGAGGTCGCGCTGCCCCTGGCCGAGGTCGACCCAGTGGACGATCTCGCTCTTGGCGGGCAGCTCCTTGGCCACCTGATCCTTGCGCCTTCTGAGCAGGAAGGGTTTGACCCGCGCCTTGAGATGCTCCAGGCGGGCCTGGTCGCCCTGCTTCTCGATAGGGGTGCGGTAGTCTTGAGTGAAGCGTTTGGCGTCGCCCAGCCAGCCGGGCATGAGGAAGTGGAACAGCGACCACAGCTCGCCCAGGTGGTTTTCCAGTGGCGTGCCGGTGAGGCACAGGCGTTGGCGGGCCTCCAGTTGGCAGGCCGCCTGAGTGGCCTTGCTGGTGGGGTTCTTGATGTACTGGGCTTCGTCGAGGAGCAGTACATGCAGGGGTTGCTTGCGCCAGTGCGGCAGGTCGCGCGGCAGCAGTGCGTAGCTGGTCAGTAGCAGGTCGTACTGGTCGAGGCGGGCGAAGTCGGCAGCACGCTTCGGACCATGCAGGGCCAGCACGCGCAGCTCGGGGGCGAAGCGGGCGGCTTCATCCAGCCAGTTGGGGATCAGGCTGGTGGGCATCACCGCCAGGGCTGGGCGATCCAGGCGGCCGGCGTGCTTTTCGCAGAGCAGGTGGGCGAGGCTCTGCAGGGTCTTGCCCAGCCCCATGTCGTCGCCGAGCACGCCGCCGACCTGCAGTTCGCGCAGGGTTTGCATCCAGCGCAGGCCGTCGAGCTGGTAGGGGCGCAGTTCGGCCTGCAGGCCTGGAGGCGCCGCGTGTGGCTGTGCTTGATCCTGCTGCAGGCGCTGGGCGAAATCGCGCAGGCGCTGGCCACCTTGCCACTGCAGGGGCAGCTCATTGAGTTGGCTCAGTCGCGCGGCATCGGGGGCGGACAGGCGCAGGCTCGGGCTGGGGTCCGGTTCGCGCAGGTACAGCTCGCCCAGGGTGGCCAGCACTGGCTTGAGGCGGGCGAAGGGCAGGGCGACCTGCAGGGGTTGGCCATCGCTGCTGCGCTTGTGCTCCAGCTGCACGGGCAGCAGTTCGTCGTCGCCGCGTTTGGCCAGATTGCCGGGTGCGAGCAGTTCGGGGCGGCTGCGGATCAGGCGCAGTAGCACCGGCAGCAGGCTGATGCGCTGACCGTCGACCAGAATGCCCAACTCCAGATCGAACCAGTCCTGGCTCGGTGCTTCCTCGATCTCGGCGTACCAGCCCTGCAGTGGACTGAGGTCGAAGTGAAAACCCGGTTTGACCTCGATCTGCCAGCCCTGGGCGCGTAGCTCGGGCAGGGCCTGTTGGACGAAATGCAGCCAGGTGCCGTCGCTGGGTAGTTCGTACATCTCCCCGCTGCCTTCCGGCAGGGCCAGACTCTGACGCATGGCGGGGCGCAGGCCGAGGCTCTCCAGTTGCTGGCGCAGGCGCTGTTCGCTATCGGCCTGACGGGCGATGCTGACAGGCAGGTTGTCCACGGTCTGGCGAATACGCTCGCCATTGGCGATACGCTTGCCGTGCACCTGGCGCCCGGCGTAGTCGAAGCTCAGGCCAGCGCGGTGCTGCCATTGCTGTACCGTGCGCCGATTGCCCGGCTGATAGGTGCTCAGCAGGTGACTGCCCAGGGCCAGATGAGCGACCGGCTGCAGGTCGTCAATGTGGCGCGGGGGCTGCGTGTTATCCGGGCTGAAGGCATTCATGTCGAGCTGGAACAGCACTGCTGCGCAGTGCTTGCAGTTGTGTCCGACCGGGCAGCTGCAGCGGGTGAGCAGGGCTATGCCGGCATCGCCAGGACGGATCCATTGCTGGTAGCGGTGGTCGGCGCTGCCCTGGCAGCTGGCGTGAATCTGTCGTGCTTGCTGGCTGATGACTCGTACCCGTCCCTGCGCGGCATAGCGGCGGCCGCGCTCCAGGGCGCCCGGGTCGAAGTTCGTTTGCCAGGCGTCGTGCTGCAGCAGTTCCTGCAGCGTGGCCATATCAGGGCTGGGTGACCTTGACCAGCAGGCCGAGGCTGCCGTTGTCGAGGTAGGTCAGCTCGCCCAGGCGCAGGCGAGTGCGCTGGCGAACTCGCTCGCTGCCGCTGAGCAGGCCATCGGCGTCGAAGCGGTTGATCCAGATGTTGGCTTCCAGATCGACCAGGCGCTCCTGTTCGCTGAGGCTGACCGAGCCCTCGACCGGGTAGTGGCCAAACTGCTCGTTGCCGGTGCTGACAGCCGCAGCGCTCGGCACGGCGGACAGGTTCTGCGCCCAGGCTTTGTGCAGCAGCACTTCGTAGCCGTTGCCCGGGTTGAGCTTGGCGGCTTCGTCGTTTAGCGCCGTGCCGCGTTCGTTGCTGCTGATCGGCGTTGCGCCCACGGCCCAGTCGTCCGGCGCTGGCTGAGTGCTGCTGAGTGCTTCGCCAGCCTGGCGGAAGACGATGAGTTCGATCTGGTACAGACCATCGGCGAAAGCGGCCGGGGCCAGCAGGCAGAGCAGCAGGGGGATAAGGCGTAACGCGCGCATGGGTCAGTCCTTTAGGCGGATTGCGGGGCGAGGCGCTCCAGCAGCGCCTCCAGGGTATTGAAGCGTTCTTCCGGGCGCTCCATGGGCACCTGGAATTTGAAGACGGTGGCGCCTTCGAACTTGTAGCGCGTGGGTGCGCTCTGGATCAGCTTGATCAGCGTCAGCGGGTCAACGCAGGTATCGCCGGCGAACTCGATTCGCCCGCCCTGCGGGCCGGCGTCGACCTTGGTGATGCCGAGCTTTTCCGCCTGCAGCTTGAGCAGGGTCAGGCGGATCAGGTTCTTGCTCGGCTCGGGCAGCAGGCCGAAGCGGTCGATCATCTCCACCTGCAGCTCCTTCAAGCCTTCCTCGTCGGTGGCGTTGGCGATGCGCTTGTAGAGGATCAGGCGGGCGTGCACGTCCGGCAGGTAGTCGTCGGGGATCAGCGCAGGCACCCGCAGGTTGACCTCCGGACCGCCGCCCAGCGGTTGCTCCAGATTCGGTTGCTCGCCTTTGCGGATGGCCTTGACCGCGCGCTCCAGCATCTCCATGTAGAGAGTGAAGCCGACGGCCTGGATCTGTCCGCTCTGGCCGTCGCCGAGCAGCTCGCCGGCACCACGGATTTCCAGGTCGTGGGTGGCCAGGACGAAGCCGGCGCCGAGATCCTGGGCATTGGCGATGGCCTCCAGACGCTTCTGCGCGTCGTCGGTCATGCCCTTGCGCGGCGGGGTGAGCAAGTAGGCGTAGGCCTGGTGGTGGCTGCGGCCGACGCGGCCACGCAACTGGTGCAGCTGGGCCAGGCCGAACTTGTCGGCGCGTTCGATGAGGATGGTGTTGGCGCTGGGCACGTCGATGCCGGTCTCGATGATGGTCGAGGCCACCAGCACGTTGAAGCGCTTGTGGTAGAAGTCGCTCATCACCCGTTCCAGGTCGCGCTCGTGCATCTGCCCGTGGCCGACGGCGATGCGCGCTTCCGGCACCAGTTCGGCCAGGTCGGCAGCGCATTTCTCGATGGTCTTCACATCGTTGTGCAGGTAGTACACCTGACCACCACGCAGCAGCTCGCGCAGCAGCGCTTCCTTGATGGTCGGATTGTTCTGCTCCATGACGAAGGTGCGCACCGACAGGCGCCGCGCCGGCGGGGTGGCGATGATCGACAAATCGCGCATGCCCGACACGGCCATGTTCAGCGTGCGCGGGATCGGCGTGGCGGTGAGGGTGAGGATGTCCACCTCACTGCGCAGGGCCTTGAGCTGCTCCTTCTGGCGTACGCCGAAGCGGTGTTCCTCGTCGATGATCACCAGGCCGAGGTTCTGGAACTTGACGTCGTCCTGCAGCAGCTTGTGGGTGCCGATGACGATATCGACCTTGCCCTCGGCCAGCTTGCCGACGGCTTCGCTCACTTCCTTGGCGGTCTTGAAGCGGCTCATCACCTCGACCGTTACCGGCCAGTCGGCGAAGCGGTCGCGGAAGCTGTTGTAGTGCTGCTGGGCGAGCAGGGTGGTCGGCACCAGCACGGCCACCTGCTTGCCGCTGTGTACGGCGATAAAGGCGGCGCGCATGGCCACCTCGGTCTTGCCGAAGCCGACGTCGCCGCAGACCAGGCGATCCATCGGCTTGGCGGCGAGCATGTCCTCGCGCACCGCGTCGATGGCGGCCTGCTGGTCCGGGGTTTCCTCGAAGGGGAAGCCGGCGCTGAAGGTGGCGTAGTCGGCGGCTGGGTCCTTGAACGCATAACCTTCGCGGGCGGCGCGGCGGGCGTAGATGTCCAGTAGCTCGGCGGCCACGTCGCGCACCTGCTCGGCGGCCTTGCGCTTGGCCTTCTGCCAGGTCTCTGAGCCGAGGCGGTGCAGCGGCGCCAGGGCATCGTCGCTGCCGGTGTAGCGGGCGATCAGGTGCAGGCTGGCGACCGGCACGTAGAGCTTGGCCTCGTCGGCGTACTGCAGGGCGAGAAATTCGGCGGCCTGGCCATCGAACTCCATGGTGATCAGGCCCAGGTAGCGGCCGACGCCGTGGTCGATATGCACCACCGGCGCGCCTTCACGCAGCTCGGTGAGGTTCTTGATCACGTTGTCGCCGCCATCGCGCGATTTTTCGCGGCGGCGGCGTTGCATCACGCGCTGGCCGAACAGCGGGCTTTCGGCGACCAGGGCGATCTCGTCGAGCAGCAGGCCTTCGTCCAGCGGCGCGATGCAGATGGCCAGGCGCTCTTTGCTGGCGGTGAACTCGTGCCAGTCGGCGACTTCACGCGGCTTGAGCTTGAGGCGCGCCAGCAGCTCCAGCAGCACCTCGCGGCGGCCGGCGGACTCAGCGCTGAACAACACGCGGCCCGGGTATTCCTCGATAAAGCGGCGTAGCGCCGCCAACGGCTCGCTGGCCTTGGCCTGGATGGCCAGGTCGGGCAGGGCGCGGGCGCTGAAACGTTCGCGGCCGACGCCGGTTTCGATATCGTTCTGGTCGACCACCACACGCGGCCAGTTCTTCAGACGGGCGAAGCAGTCTTCGACCGGCAGGAAGATGTCGGCGGGAGGCAGGATCGGGCGCTCCGGGTCGACGCGGCGGTCTTCGTAGCGGTTGCGCGCGTCCTGCCAGAACTGCTCGGCGGCCTTCTCGATGCCGGGCAGGGAGAACACCTGGGTGTCCTGTGGCAGGTAGTCGAACAGGGTGGCGCTTTCCTCGAAGAACAGCGGCAGGTAGTACTCGATGCCGGCCGGAGTGATGCCGGTGGAGAGATCCTGGTAGATCGGGCAGCGGCGGAAGTCGACATCGAAGCGCTCGCGAAAGCGCCCGCGAAAATCAGTGACAGCCTTCTTCTCCAGCGGGAACTCGCGGGCCGGCAGCAGGCGGATGGACTCCACCTTGTCAATCGAGCGCTGGGTTTCCGGGTCGAAGGTGCGCAGGGTTTCGATTTCGTCATCGAACAGGTCGATGCGGTAGGGCGTTTCGCTGCCCATCGGGAACAGGTCGATCAGCGCGCCGCGTACAGCGAATTCACCGTGCTCGTAGACAGTGTCGACGCAGCGGTAGCCGGCGGCTTCCAGGCGCGCGCGCATTTCCTCGACATCGAGCTTCTGGCCGACATCCAGCAACAGGCCGCTGCCGAGCAGGAAACGGGTCGGCGCCAGGCGGTGCAGGGCGGTGGCGATCGGCACTACCAGCACGCCGTGCTTGATCTCCGGCAGGCGGTACAGGGTGGCGATGCGCTGGGAGATGATGTCCTGGTGCGGCGAAAACACGTCGTAGGGTAGGGTTTCCCAGTCCGGGAAGTGCAGCACCGGCAGGTCCGGGGCGAAGAAGGCCAGCTCTTCCTGCAGGCGCTCGGCGCTCTGGCTGTCGGCGGTCAGCAGCAGTGTGAAGCGTTTGGCGGCGCTGGCGGCCTCGGCGACGGCCAGGCTCAGTGCGGCACCGGGCAGGTTGCCCCAGTGCTGTTTGCCGGATGCGGCCGGCAGTTTCGGCAAGTGCAGTACGGACACAGGTGTCGTGGCCCCAGGCGAAATGAAGGGGGCGATTGTAACGAGGGGAGGTGGTAACTGTCAGTGGCGACAGGCGCGCATTGCTCCGGCTAGCGCTCGTCGTCATAATGTAGCCCCTTTTTTCAGCCCCTACATTTGGAAGGTATTGCCCGTGACCCAGAAGCCCGACCAGTGTCTCGGTGAGTGGATTGATCGTGAAGCCATCGCGGAAGCGATGATTCCCATGATTGGTCAGCTGTACCGCAACAACAGCGTGGTGACCTCGATCTACGGCCGTGGTCTGATCAACCGTTCGGTGATCGACATTCTCAAAGCCCACCGTTTCGCCCGTCACCGCCTGGACGGCGAGGTCGAACTGTCGGTTCACGATACTTTCCCGATCCTCAAGACCATGAGCGAGCTCAAGCTGGGCGCTGCTTCCGTAGACCTGGGCAAGCTGGTTGCCAAGTTCAAGAGTGAAGGCGCTGGTCGCAGCATCGAGCAATTCACCAAGGATGAGCTGGCCGACGTGGCCGGTAAGCAGAATGGTGCCGCTCGCGAAGGTACTGATGTGGTGCTGTACGGTTTCGGTCGTATTGGTCGCCTGCTGGCGCGCATCCTGATCGAGAAGACCGGTGGTGGTGACGGCCTGCGTCTGCGTGCCATCGTTGTGCGCAAGGGCGCCGAGAACGACCTGGTCAAGCGCGCCAGCCTGCTGCGTCGTGACTCGGTACATGGCAAGTTCGATGGCACCATCACCATCGACGAGGAAAACAGCACCCTCACCGCCAATGGCAACCTGATTCAGATCATCTACTCCAACGATCCGGCGTCGATTGACTACACCCAGTACGGCATCAAGGACGCACTGCTGGTCGACAACACCGGCAAATGGCGTGACGCCGAAGGCCTGGGCCAGCACCTGAAGTGCCCGGGTATTGATCGTGTTGTCCTCACCGCCCCGGGCAAGGGTGCACTGAAGAACATCGTGCACGGCATCAATCACAGCGAAATCACCGCTGACGACAAGATCATCTCCGCAGCATCCTGCACCACCAACGCCATCGTGCCGGTGCTGAAGGCGGTGAATGACCAGTACGGCATCGTCAACGGCCACGTCGAAACCGTTCACTCGTATACCAACGACCAGAACCTGATCGACAACTTCCACAAGGGCAGCCGTCGTGGCCGCAGCGCAGCGCTGAACATGGTGATCACCGAGACCGGTGCTGCCACTGCCGCGGCCAAGGCTCTGCCGGTACTGAAGGGCAAGCTGACCGGCAACGCCATTCGCGTACCGACGCCGAACGTGTCCATGGCCATCCTCAATCTGAACCTGGAAAAGGCCACCACTCGCGAAGAGATCAACGAGTACCTGCGCCAGATGGCCATGCACTCTGATCTGCAGAAGCAGATCGACTTCGTGCAGTCGCAGGAAGTGGTGTCCACCGACTTCGTCGGCTCCCGCCACGCGGGTGTAGTCGATGCCGAGGCCACCATCTGCAACGACAATCGCGTTGTGCTGTACGTGTGGTACGACAATGAATTTGGCTACAGCTGCCAGGTCGTGCGTGTGATGGAAGACATGGCTGGGGTCAACCCGCCGGCCTTCCCGCAGTAAGCGAAGGCAGCAAACAAAACGGGAGCTTCGGCTCCCGTTTTTCGTTTCTGCACCCGTGCGACTTTGGTCTAGTAGACGGATGGTTCACTTCATTTTGGCGCGAGAGCAGAGCGGCTGCTTAGCTTCGGGCCGGGGGTGCTCTGTTGCTTGTTGTTACGACTGGCAGGTCGCAGACAACACCCGTGGGTGTGCAGTTCGTTTATATCTCCTTATAATCGTTGCGATTTTTTGCCCCGGAATAGCGCGAGATTGAGTGACTGCAAGGCTGCTGCAGTCGCTCTTTATTGTCTTTCCGGTCGTGTTGAAGCCTGCGGAAACACTGCCTTCAGTGTTTGGGATAAAGAATGATAAAGATCAAACGAGGGCTGGATCTGCCCATTAGCGGCGCCCCGGAGCAGCGTATCGATGCTGCTCGTGCGGTGCGCAGCGTGGCCTTATTGGGCTGCGACTATCAAGGCATGAAGCCGACCATGGCGGTACAGGTGGGTGACCGAGTCAAGCTGGGTCAGGTCCTGTTTTCCGATAAGAAGAACCCGGGGGTGCATTTCACTGCACCGGGTGCCGGCGTGGTCAGCGCCATCCATCGCGGCGAGCAGAGGGTGCTGCAGTCGGTGGTGATCGACCTGGATGGCGATGAGGCCGTCGAGTTCGCCCGCTACGAAGCCGCTCAGCTCGATAGCCTGGAGCCCCAGGCTGTGCGTGACAATCTGCAACAGTCCGGTCTGTGGGCCGCGCTGCGCAGCCGTCCGTTCAGCAAGGTGCCGGCTGTCGATGCTGTGCCCAGCTCGATCTTCGTCACCGCCATCGACACCCATCCGTTGGCGGCCGACCCGGCCGTGATCATCGCTGACAAAGCCGGTGACTTCGAGAGCGGTCTCAAGGTGCTGGCCCGCCTGGGCAAGATCTTCCTGTGTAAGGCCGAGGGCGTGAGTCTGCCTGGCGAGAGCCTGGCTGGCGTGCAGGGCGAGAGCTTCGCCGGCCCGCATCCGGCGGGTCTGCCGGGTACACACATCCACTTCCTCGACCCGGTCAGTGCCAGCAAGAGTGTGTGGCAGATCGGCTATCAGGACGTGATCGCCATTGGCGCGCTGTTTACCAGCGGCAAACTGAGTGTCGAGCGCGTCGTTGCGTTGGCCGGCCCGGTGGTTGACAAGCCGCGCCTGCTGCGCACCCGTCTGGGCGCCAGCCTCGACGAGCTGAGCGCCGGTGAGCTGCAGCCTGGCAATAATCGAGTCATTTCCGGCTCGGTGTTCGGTGGGCGCAGTGCGCGCGGGGCCTACGCCTTCCTCGGTCGCTACCACGTGCAGGTCTCCTGCCTGCATGAGGGCCGCGAGCGTGAGCTGCTGCACTACCTGCGTGCCGGGGTGAACAAGCACTCGGTGCTGAACATCTTTGTGTCCAAGTTGATGGGTGGCAAGAAGCTGGCCATGGACACCAGCACCAACGGCAGTCCGCGTGCCATGGTGCCGGTGGGTAACTATGAGGCTGTCATGCCGCTGGACATCCTTGCTACCCAGCTGCTGCGCTATCTGATCGTCGGTGATACCGACATGGCGCAGAAGCTCGGCTGCCTGGAGCTGGACGAAGAAGACCTGGCCTTGTGCACCTACGTGTGCGCCGGCAAGTACGAGTACGGCCCGATCCTGCGGGACAACCTGGCTCGCATCGAGAAGGAGGGCTGATCCATGGCTTTGCGTAAATTCCTCGACAAGATCGAGCACAACTTCGAACAGGGCGGCAAGTACGAGAAGTGGTATGCCCTGTACGAGGCGATCGATACCTTCTTCTACCGCCCAGGCAGCGTGACCAAGAGCACGGCTCACGTGCGCGACGGTATCGACCTCAAGCGCATGATGATCACCGTGTGGTTGTGCACCTTCCCGGCGATGTTCTTCGGCATGTGGAACATCGGCTATCAGGCCAACAGCATCTTCGCCGGTAACGCCGAGCTGCTGGCGGCCCAGGAAGGCTGGCGCTTCGGTCTGATCGGCGCGCTGGCGGGCTTTGACCCGAGCAGCGTGTGGGACAACTTCATCCAGGGCGCGGCGTTCTTTCTGCCGATCTACCTGACCACCTTCATCGTCGGCGGTTTCTGGGAGGTGCTGTTCGCTTCCATCCGTCGCCACGAAGTCAACGAAGGCTTCTTCGTCACCTCCGTGCTGTTCGCCCTGACGTTGCCGCCGGATATCCCGCTGTGGCAAGTGGCGCTGGGTATCAGCTTCGGCGTGGTGATCGGCAAGGAAGTGTTCGGTGGTACCGGCAAGAACTTCCTCAACCCTGCGCTGACTGGCCGCGCCTTTCTGTTCTTCGCCTACCCGGCGGATATGTCCGGTGACATGGTGTGGACTGCGGTGGACGGCTATGCCGGTGCTACGACCCTGTCCGTAGCCGCTGCCAGCGGCATGGAGCAGGTCGCGGCCAGCGGTCTGAGCTGGTGGAATGCCTTCGTCGGCCTTGAGCGGGGCTCCATCGGCGAGACCAGTGCATTGGCCATCTTCATTGGCGGCGCTTTCCTGCTGCTGACCAAGATTGCCTCCTGGCGCATCGTTGCCGGTGTCATGCTGGGCATGATTGCCACCAGCACACTGTTCAATGCCATAGGCTCGGACAGCAACCCGATGTTTGCCATGCCCTGGTACTGGCATCTGGTGGTCGGCGGTTTTGCCTTTGCCATGATCTTCATGGCCACCGACCCGGTGTCGGCGTCCATGACCAATACCGGCAAGTGGATCTTCGGCGCGCTGATCGGCCTGATGGTGGTGCTGATTCGCGTGGTCAACCCGGCCTTCCCGGAAGGCATGATGCTGGCGATTCTGTTCGCCAACCTCTGTGCACCGCTGATCGACCATTTCGTGGTGCAGGCCAACATCAAGCGGAGGCTCGCACGTGGCTAACAAAGAATCGACTGTACGTACCCTCACCGTCGCGGTGCTGGTGTGCTTGGTCTGCTCGGTGTTCGTCGCCGGTGCTGCCGTAGCGCTCAAGCCCACCCAGGTGGAAAACCGTCAGCTGGACAAGCAGCGCAGCATCCTGGCCATTGCTGGTCTGGGTGAGGCAGGCATGAGCGCCAAAGAGGTCAAAGCACTGTTCGGCGAGCGTATCCAGGCCAAGGTCGTGGATCTGCAGGACGGCACTTTCTCCGATGCGCAGAACCCGGCCACCTTCGACCCGCTCAAGGCGTCCAAGGACCCTCAGTTGTCCATGGTGCTGTCCGGCGAGCAGGACATTGCCTCGATCAAGCGCCGTGAGCAGTTCACGACCGTGTACATGGTGGAGCAGGACGGCGAGTTGCAGACCCTGATCCTTCCGGTGCGTGGCTATGGTCTGTGGTCGACCTTGCACGGTTTCATCGCGGTCAAAGGCGATCTGAACACTGTGGTTGGCTTCGGCTTCTACCAGCACGGCGAGACCCCGGGCCTTGGCGGCGAGGTGGACAATCCGAAGTGGAAAGGCCTGTGGGTCGGCAAGACCCTGTTCGATGACAACGGTGCCTTGGCGGTGGAAATCATCAAGGGCAGTGTCGATCCGCAATCGCCGAAGGCTGAGCATCAGGTGGACGGCTTGGCCGGTGCCACGCTGACCAGCAACGGCGTGAACAATCTGCTGCATTTCTGGCTTGGTGAGAATGGCTTCGGCCCGTTCCTGGCCAAGCTGAGCAAAGGGGAGGCATAAGCGATGTCGCAACCGACCTATAAAGAAGTTCTGTTGAATCCGCTGTTCAACAACAACCCCATCGGTCTGCAGATCCTCGGCATCTGCTCGGCCCTGGCAGTGACTTCGAACCTCAAGACCGCCCTGGTGATGTCTGTCGCATTGACCCTGGTGTGTGCTTTCTCAAACCTGTTCGTCTCGATGATTCGCAGCCAGATTCCGAGCAGCATCCGCATGATCGTGCAGATGGTGATCATCGCCTCGCTGGTGATCGTGGTCGATCAGGTGCTCAAGGCATTCGCCTACTCGCTGTCCAAGCAACTGTCGGTGTTCGTCGGCCTGATTATCACCAACTGCATCGTGATGGGGCGTGCCGAGGCCTTCGCCATGCAGAATCCGCCGCTGCTGTCGTTCTTCGATGGTATCGGCAACGGCCTGGGCTATAGCGCGTTTCTGGTTGCTCTGGGTGTGATTCGTGAGCTGTTCGGTGCCGGCAAGCTGTTTGGCTACACCATCCTGCCGACCGTCAATGACGGCGGCTGGTACCAACCCAACGGCATGCTGCTGTTGCCACCTTCGGCGTTCTTCCTGATCGGCCTGTTCATCTGGGCTGTGCGTAGCTGGAAGAAAGATCAGGTGGAAGCACCGAGCTTCAAGATGGCACCGCAGGTGTCCAACAAGGAGGCCTACTGATGGAGCATTACCTCAGCCTGTTTGTGAAGGCGGTGTTCGTCGAGAACATGGCGCTGGCCTTCTTCCTCGGCATGTGTACCTTCATTGCGATTTCGAAGAAGGTGGAAACCGCCATCGGCCTCGGCATCGCCGTGATCGTGGTGCAGACCATCACCGTGCCGGCCAACAACCTGATCTACGCCTACCTGCTCAAGGACGGTGCGCTGGCCTGGGCTGGCCTGCCGGACGTTGATCTGTCGTTCCTCGGCCTGCTCAGCTATATCGGTGTGATCGCCGCCATCGTGCAGATCCTCGAGATGCTGCTCGATAAGTACGTGCCCAGCCTGTACAACGCCCTCGGCGTGTTCCTGCCGCTGATCACCGTGAACTGCGCCATCATGGGTGGCACCCTGTTCATGGTCGAACGTGACTACAACCTCTCCGAGAGCGTGGTCTACGGCGTTGGTTCCGGCTTTTCCTGGGCCCTGGCCATCGCACTGCTGGCCGGCATCCGCGAGAAGCTCAAGTACAGCGATGTGCCGGATGGCCTGCAGGGCCTGGGCATCACCTTCATCACCATCGGTCTGATGTCGCTCGGCTTCATGTCGTTCGGCGGTATTCAGCTGTAAGGAGCACCTGATGGGTTTTGAAATCGTATTGGCCATCGGCATGTTCACCGCCATCGTTCTGGCGCTGGTGGTGATCATCCTGGTGGCGCGCGCCAAGCTGGTGTCCAGCGGCGACGTCAACATCGTCATCAATGGTGAGCGCACCCTCACCGTGCCGGCCGGCGGCAAGCTGCTGCAGACCCTGGCGGCGAACAACGTGTTCCTGTCCTCGGCCTGTGGTGGTGGCGGCACCTGCGCCCAGTGCAAGTGCATCGTCGAGAGCGGCGGCGGCGAGATGCTGCCGACCGAGGAGTCGCACTTCACCAAGCGCGAGGCCCGCGAAGGCTGGCGCCTGTCCTGCCAGACCCCGGTCAAGCAGGATATGCACATCGAGGTGGAAGAATCGGTCTTCGGCGTGAAGAAGTGGGAGTGCACGGTGGAGTCCAACCCCAACGTCGCCACCTTCATCAAGGAGCTGACCCTGCGCCTGCCGGAAGGCGAGAGCGTGGACTTCCGCGCCGGTGGCTACGTGCAGCTGGAGTGCCCGCCGCACGTGGTCAACTACAAGGACTTCGACATCCAGCCCGAGTACCGTGGCGACTGGGACAAGTTCAACCAGTGGAAGTACGTGTCCAAGGTCGACGAGACCGTGATCCGCGCCTACTCCATGGCCAACTACCCGGAAGAGAAGGGCATCGTCAAATTCAACATCCGTATTGCCTCGCCGCCTCCAGGCAAGGATCATCTGCCGCCAGGCCAGATGTCATCCTGGGTGTTCAACCTCAAGCCGGGCGACAAGGTCACCGTGTACGGCCCCTTCGGTGAGTTCTTCGCCAAGGAAACCGAGGCCGAAATGGTCTTCATCGGTGGTGGTGCCGGTATGGCGCCGATGCGTTCGCATATCTTCGACCAGCTCAAGCGTCTGGGCTCCAAGCGCAAGATCAGCTTCTGGTACGGTGCGCGCTCGCTGCGTGAAGCCTTCTATGTTGAAGAGTACGATCAGCTGGCCGCGGAGAATCCCAACTTTGAGTGGCACCTGGCACTCTCCGACCCGCAGCCGGAAGACAACTGGACCGGTTTGACTGGTTTCATCCATAACGTGTTGTACGAACAGTACCTGAAGGATCATCCGGCGCCTGAAGACTGCGAGTTCTACATGTGCGGCCCGCCCATGATGAACGCCGCCGTGATCAAGATGTTGCTGGACCTGGGCGTCGAGCGCGAGAACATCCTGCTGGACGATTTCGGTGGTTAAACCTGCGTTGTTCGCCCTGCTGGCCAGCGTTCTGCTGGTCGGCTGCGGCGAGAAGATCGAGCAGTTCGGTGGTCCGACCATGGGCAGCCATTACTCGCTCAAGTACGTGGCGGGCGAGGGTACTCCCGAGCCCACCGCGCTCAAGGCCGAAGTCGATGGCCTGCTGGCTGAGGTGGATAAGCAGATGTCCACCTGGCGCAGCGATTCCGACTTATCCGAATTCAATCGCCTGCCGGCCAAAAGTTGCCGTGCCATGCCCGCTGCGGTACTGGAGCTGGTGCGTGCGGGCGACGCGCTGAGCGCCGAAAGCAATGGCGCTTTCGACCTGACCCTGGAACCGTTGCTCGATCTCTGGGGCTTTGGCCCGCAGGCCCGCGGCGAGAAAGTGCCCAGTGCCGAGCAGATCGCCGAAGTGCGTGCCCGTGTGGGGCATGCGCATCTGCAGATTGGTGAGCGACGCCTGTGCAAGGATGCGGCCGTGCAGGTCGATCTCAACAGCATCGCCGCCGGCTACACGGTCGACCGTATTGCCGCGCGCCTGGGCGAGCTGGGCGTGAAGAGCTACTTGCTGGATGTGACGGGCGAGGTTCGCGCTGCCGGACACAAGCCCGATGGCTCGCCCTGGCGTATCGCCATCGAGGCGCCGCGCGATGATCATCAGGTGGCGCAGAAGGTGTTGCCGCTCGATGGGCTGGGGGTTTCCACTTCCGGCGATTACCGTAATTACTTCGAAGAAGACGGCAAACGTTACTCGCATACCCTCGACCCGCAGACCGGCGCGCCGATCGATCATCGTCTGGCTTCGGTCACCGTGGTCGATCCATCGACCCTGCGTGCCGACGGGCTGTCTACTCTATTGATGGTGCTGGGGCCTGAGCGCGGCTACGCCTATGCCGAGGGCAAGGACATCGCCGCTTTCTTCGTCACCCGTACCGACCAGGGCTTCGCCACCCGTGCGACGCCCGCATTCACTCGCCGTTTCGGCGAAGGAGAGTCCCCATGACCTGGCTTCTGGTCTTCGCTTTCATGTTGCTGGTGGTGCTGGGTATGGCCATCGGTGTGATTTTCGGGCGCAAGCCCATCGCCGGCTCCTGCGGCGGTATCGCCAATCTGGGTATCGAGAAGGAGTGCTCGATCTGTGGCGGTAGTCGCGAGAAGTGTGAAGAGGTCAATCGCGACAAGAACGCTGATGTAGTGGATGCAACGCTCGCCTACGACGCTACCAAGCGCTAATGTGCCGGGCAAAACGCCCCGGCTAAGCTGGGGCGATGACAAAAAGTGCCGTGAAGGCATCTGCAGGGCGCCACGGGCGCCCTGAGCAGTTCTGAAAGGAGTAAGCATGGCGGTCTACAACTACGACGTGGTGGTGCTCGGTTCCGGTCCGGCGGGCGAGGGCGCGGCGATGAACGCCGTCAAGGCCGGACGCAAGGTGGCAGTGGTCGACAACCGCCCACTGGTCGGCGGTAACTGCACCCACCTGGGCACCATCCCGTCCAAGGCCCTGCGTCACTCGGTGCGCCAGATCATGCAATACAACACCAATCCGTTGTTCCGCCAGATCGGTGAGCCGCGTTGGTTTTCCTTCCCGGACGTGCTGAAGAGCGCCGAGCGCGTGATTGCCAAGCAGGTCACTTCGCGCACTGGCTATTACGCGCGCAATCGCGTCGATGTCTTCTTCGGCACTGCCAGCTTTCACGATGAGCACACCGTGGAAGTGGTCTGCGCCAGCGGTGTGGTTGAGCGTTTGGTGGCCAAGCAGGTGATCGTCGCCACCGGCTCGCGGCCATACCGTCCTGCCGATGTTGACTTCAATCACCCGCGTATCTATGACAGCGACACCATCCTTAGCCTGACCCATACCCCGCGCCGCCTCATCATCTACGGTGCCGGTGTGATCGGCTCCGAATACGCCTCGATTTTCAGTGGTCTGGGTGTGCTGGTCGACCTGATCGATAACCGCGACCAGCTGCTCAGCTTCCTCGATGACGAGATTTCCGATGCGCTGAGCTACCACCTGCGAACCAACAACGTGCTGATCCGTCACAACGAGGAGTACGAGCGCATCGAGGGCCTCGAGAACGGCGTGATCCTGCACCTCAAGTCGGGCAAGAAGATCAAGGCCGATTGCCTGTTGTGGTGCAACGGCCGTACCGGCAACACCGACAAGCTGGGCCTGGAGAACATCGGTCTTAAGGCCAACGGCCGTGGCCAGATCGAAGTCGATCAGCATTACCGCACCGCGGTGCCGAACATTTACGCCGCCGGTGACGTGATCGGCTGGCCGAGTCTGGCCAGCGCGGCGGCCGACCAAGGGCGCTCGGCCGCCGGCAGTGCGGTGGAAAATGATAGCTGGCGCTTCGTCGATGACGTACCGACCGGCATTTACACCATTCCGGAGATCAGCTCGATCGGCAAGACCGAGAAGGAGCTGACCCAGGCCAAGATCCCGTATGAAGTCGGCAAGGCGTTCTTCAAGGGCATGGCGCGGGCGCAGATCTCCCATGAGCCGGTGGGCATGCTGAAGATCCTGTTTCACCGTGAAACCCTGGAAGTTCTCGGCGTGCACTGCTTCGGCTACCAGGCTTCGGAGATCGTCCATATCGGTCAGGCGATCATGAACCAGAAGGGTGAAGCGAACAGTATCAAGTACTTCATCAACACCACCTTCAATTACCCAACCATGGCCGAGGCCTATCGGGTGGCGGCGTTCGACGGGCTCAACCGGCTTTTTTGAGGGGCTCCGACCGGTGGCCTGAGCCGGTCGGGGAGAGTCCGTTCAGCTACTCCCGCGACTGGCGCTGGCCGAACCGGGAAAGCTTCTGACCAGGCGCGATGTAGCAAAAAACCGGCCTCTGGGCCGGTTTTCTTTTCCACCATTCCTGACGCAGCCTAGGTGATGTCCGGGAGCGGAGCTGTCTGTTTCCCGGATTTCATCCGGGCTGCAAGGGGCTGCTAGCTAGCGCTTGAGCGTATCCACTGCCAGGCCAGGGAAATCGGTGATGATGCTGTCTACGCCGAAGTCGGCCAGACGCCGCATCAGCGAAGGTTCATTCACCGTCCATACCGAGACATGCAACCCGGCTCTCTGGGCCTTGAGCAGGCGTTCCGGCGTGCACAGCGTCCAGTTCAACGCCAGCATGGAGCAGCCGTGATGAGCGGCTACCTTTAGCGGGTCGAGCCAGTTGTACTCGGCGACCAAGCCGCGGGAAAGCTCCGGGGTCAGGCGACGGAGCGCACGCAGCACCTCTCGGGAGCTGCTGGTGACGGTCACCTTGTCCTGAATGCCAAAGCGCTTGGTCAGCGCCTGGATGGCCAGCACCGTGCGCGCAGCGCGCACCCGCGAGGCGATCTTCACTTCCAGTTGCCAGTGCTCGAACGGACAGTGTTCGAACAGGGTTTCCAGTTTGGGGATAGGGCAGGGGGTCTTCCAGCCCGGTCCGCCCTGGCGGGCATCCAGCGTTATCAGTTCCTCTGCGTCGTGCTGCACCACTTTGCCGCGGCGGCCGGTGGTGCGTTTGAGGGTCGGGTCGTGGATGACCATCAGCTCGCCGTCACGCGACAGGTGCAGATCCAGTTCACAGCGGTTGACGCCGTTGTCCAGGCAGCGCTGGAAGCTGGCGAGGGTGTTTTCTGGGGCTTCGCCCTTGGCGCCGCGGTGTCCGTAGATGAGGGTCACTGTTGCTCCTTGGCGACTGGGTGGCGCGGCTGATGGTGCAGCACGCTGTTGATGACATGGTCGTATTCGAAATAGACGCTGAAGGTGCGGTAGTCCCAGCGGGTGATGGGGGGCTGGCCTACGGCAGGATGCTCCTGGTCGGCCAGGCCGAAACGTTCGAGCACCGAGCGCCTGGATTCGCCTTTGTGCGGTAGTCCTGCAACAGCGGCGCCCTGCTGGCCAACGGGAATCTCGATGGTTTGGGCTTGCGCGGACAGGGGTAGAAGCGCTGCGACTAGCAGAAGGGGCCATTTCATAACTGTTGTTCCCTGGCCTGGCGGCGTTCCAGCGCCTGTTTCTGCAGGATGTGGCGAGCTACCAGTTGACGCTGGGTATCGGTCAGTGCTTCGAATTCGGTGCCGATTTCGAACTGGCCATCTTCACGGCGCTGACAGTGCACCACCTGGGCGCGCAACAGCAGTCCGAGCGCCTGGGGCATCAGCACCATCTTGAGCGCCAAGTGGCTGCCCGCCGGCACAGCCTTGTGGTGGCTGAAGCTGATACCTCCCTCGGAAATGGAAACCCTGCGTGGCGCGCCGATGTCACGCAACAGGCTTTGGGCCACGGCCTGGCCGAGCAGGTCGATGCGTTTGTTCATGACCTTGAGGTAATTGGCCAGGGTGCGGTCGCGTTCACTGATATGGCGCAGCAGGTGCTGTGATTCGAAATCCATCAGGTGCAATTCGTTGAGCAGGTTGAACAGCGGCGAATTGTCGTGAAGCGGCTCGCTGGCATGCGCTTCGGCAGTGGAAATCAGGCTGAAATCCAGTGCGATCGTATCCTCGATCCGGTAGTATTCGCGGCGGTCATCGACGTCTTGATTCGACATGGCGAACCCATGGCTGCAGTGGTGGTCTGAGTGTAAAGCCGCACGCCGAGCCCTGCCACAAGGACGTTTTCCCATTCGCCAGCGAACCCCGTACTGATGCTCAGACCCCTGTCTCTGTTCCTCGGCCTGCGCTATACGCGCGCCAAACGCCGCAGTCACTTCGTCTCCTTTATCTCTCTCACGTCGATCATTGGCCTGGCTCTGGGCGTGCTGGTGATGATTGTGGTGCTGTCGGTGATGAATGGCTTCGATCGCGAAATGCGCAATCGCGTGCTCGGCATGGTGCCGCATGCCACGCTGGATAGTGCCACGCCCATCGACGACTGGCGCACCATCGGCGAAGGTTTGGCGCGTCACCCACAGGTGGCGGCGTTGGCGCCCTTCACCCAGATGCAGGGGTTGTTGACCCATAACGGTCAGGTGCAAAAGGTGCTGGTCAATGCCATCGACCCTGCCGAAGAGGGCAAGGTGTCGATCATTGGTGATTACTTCCTCAAGGATCAGGGGGCGCTGGCGTCACTCAAGGCCGGTGAATTCGGCATTCTCATCGGTGATCTGGCGGCGAAGAAGCTGGGCCTGTCGATGGGCGATAAGGTTACCTTTGTGGCGCCGGAGGTGACGGTCACGCCGGCTGGCATGTTCCCGCGCATGAAGCGCTTCACCGTGGTCGGCATCTTCCATGTCGGTGCTGGCGAGGTCGATGGTCATGTGGCCATGGCCCATCTGCAAGACGCCGGACGCCTGTTGCGCCTTAAACCCGGTCAGGTGCAGGGCATTCGCCTCAAGTTGCACGACCTGTTCCAGGCGCCGCAGGTCGCCTGGGAGCTGGCCACGCTGCTGCGCGACCAGGATTTCTACGCCCGCGACTGGACCCGTACCCACGGCGGTTTGTACCAGGCCATCCGCATGGAGAAGGCGATCATCGGCCTGTTGCTGTTGCTGATCGTCGCCGTGGCCGCCTTCAACATCATCTCCACTCTGGTGATGGTGGTGACCGACAAGAAGGCCGACATTGCCATCCTGCGCACCCTGGGCGCCACGCCACGCCAGATCATGCTGACCTTCATGGTGCAGGGTACGGTGATCGGCGTGTTCGGCACGCTCATCGGCGGCGTGCTCGGCGTGCTGGCCGCACTCAACGTCAGTGCCGCGATCAAGTGGCTGGAGGGGGCGCTGGGTATCCACTTCCTCAATGCCGAGGTGTATTTCATCGACTATCTGCCGTCGCAGGTGGTGATGAGCGATGTGGTGCTGGTCTGCGCCGCTGCGCTAATTCTGAGTTTCCTCGCCACCCTTTACCCGGCCTGGCGTGCTGCGCGCACCCAGCCAGCGGAGGCTTTGCGTTATGAGTGACAAGTCCGTCCTGAGTTGCCGCAACCTGGGCAAAAGCTACGAGGAAGGCCCGCAGACGGTCGAGGTGTTGGCTGGCGTGGAGCTGGAGTTGCTGCCTGGCGAGCGCGTGGCCATCGTCGGTTCCTCCGGCTCGGGTAAGAGTACTCTGCTGAATATGCTGGGCGGGCTGGATACACCGAGCCAGGGCAGTGTCTGGTTGGCCGGCGAGGAGCTCTCGGCGTTGAACGAGAAGGCCCGCGGCCTGCTGCGCAACCGGGCGCTGGGCTTTGTTTATCAGTTCCATCATCTGCTGCCCGAGTTCACTGCGCTGGAAAACGTGTGCATGCCATTGTTGATCGGCAAGACACCGATCCCTGAGGCGCGTCAGCGCGCCACGGCCTTGCTGGAACGAGTGGGGCTCGGCCATCGCCTGTCGCACAAGCCGGCCGAACTGTCTGGCGGCGAACGCCAGCGCGTGGCCATCGCTCGTGCCTTGGTCAATCAGCCAGCCCTGGTGCTGCTCGATGAGCCCACCGGTAACCTCGACCAGCATACCGCTCACGGCATTCAGGAATTGATGCGCGAGCTGAGCCGTGATTCGCGCACGGCCTTTCTGGTAGTGACTCACGATCCGCAGCTGGCCGGGCAGATGGATCGCGTGCTGCGCCTGGAAGACGGCAAGCTGGTGGCGGCCTGAGATGTTCAGACCCCTTTCGCTTTTCGTCGGCACCCGCTACACCCGGGCCAAGCGGCGCAATCATTACATCTCCTTCATCTCTCTGACCTCGATGATCGGTCTGGCCCTCGGCGTGCTGGCGATGATCGTGGTGCTGTCGGTCATGAACGGCTTCCAGAAGGAAATGAGTTCACGCATCCTCGGCCTGGTGCCCCATGCCACGCTGGCGGCGGACAAGCCGCTGGATGACTGGCAGGCCGTAGCGGCTGTTGCCATGCGCAACAAGCAGGTAACCGGTGCAGCGCCCTTTGCCGAGCTGGAGGGCATGTTCTCCTACAAAGGCTCGATGCAACCGGTGCAGATCAACGGCATCGACCCGCAGCAGGAGCAGAAAGTCTCCAATATCGCCAAGCACATTACCCAGGGCAGCCTGGATGATCTGCGTGCGGGCGAGTTCGGGGTGGTGATCGGTGAGATCACGGCGCGGCGTTTTCGCCTGAATGTTGGCGATAAGCTGACGCTGATCGTGCCGGAACCGAGCAACAGCGCTTCGGGCATCACTCCGCGCATGTTGCGCCTGACGGTGGCCGGTGTATTCAAGGTTGGCGCCGAGCTGGACGGCAGCCTCGCGCTGATCAACGTCGCGGACGCCAGCAGCATGCTGCGCGCCGAGCCGGGGCAGGTACAGAGTGTGCGCATTGCCCTGAAAGATCTGTACCAGGCGCCCCAGGTGGCGACAGCTATCGTTCAGGAGTTGGGTGTCGGCTACCGTGCCAACGACTGGACGCGCACCCAGGGCAGTCTGTTCAGTGCCATGAAGATGGAGAAGACCATGATCGGTCTGCTGCTGCTGCTGATCATTGCCGTGGCGGCTTTCAACATCATCGCCACACTGATCATGGTGGTGGCCGACAAGCGCGCCGATATCGCCATCCTGCGTACCCTTGGTGCCACGCCGGGGCAGATCATGACGGTGTTCATGGTTCAGGGGACGGTGATTGGTTCCATCGGCACGCTGATTGGTGGCGTGCTGGGTGTGCTGGTTGCGCTCAATGTCAGCGCCTGGATGGCCTGGTTGGAGCGCATCAGCGGCATGCACATCTTTAGTTCCGACGTGTATTTCATCAGCAGTCTGCCGTCGGACCTGCAGGTGACGGATGTGGTGCTGATCTGCGGGGCGGCTTTGCTGATGAGCTTTCTCGCGACGCTCTACCCGGCCTGGCGGGCAGCACAGACCCAGCCAGCCGAGGCGCTGCGCTACGAGTAAAACAAAAAACGCCGCTATTCAGCGGCGTTTTTCATTCAGCGCCCGGCTTTCCACGCGTTTGCGCCAATTGTGGGCTACCCACCAACGCCAGTAAGCCATGGTCAGCCCGTAGGCACTGATGGAGAGCACGCTACCGGTGAGCAGGGAGCCAAACAGAAAGGGCTTCCACAAGGTGGCGAGTTCGCCGGTGATCCAGTCCCAGGTCAGCTCATCGGGTAGCGCGACCGGTGGAATGCCCATCAGCATCGCGCCTAGCTTGTAGGTGCAGTAGAAGATCGGCGGCATGGTGATGGGGTTGGTCAGCCAGACCAGTCCCACCGAGATCGGCATGTTGGCGCGGACCACTATGGCAATAGCGGCGGCGAGCAGCATCTGCATCGGAATCGGCACGAAGGCGGCGAACAGGCCCACGGCCATGGCTCGGGCCACCGAGTGACGGTTCAGGTGCCAGAGGTTGGGATCGTGCAGCAATTTGCCGAGAAAGCGCAGGGATTTGTGCTCCCGGACAAACTGCGGATCGGGCATGTAGCGCTTGAATAGACGACGCGGCATTGAGGCTCTCGGGAAGCTGAGGCGGCGCTATTATGCACGTATGCTGGCGCGTCGGCTCGCCCGCTTTTGTGACACCGATTGACCCAGGATGGGACACTGATGCGTACAGGGATGCTCGCACTGGCGGCAGGCCTTGCCTGCCTGCCGTTTCTTCCGGCCCTGCCACCTGGCTGGCTGCTCGCTGCGTTACTGCCCATCGGTCTGATGCTGTTGCCCTGGCGCACCTATCCTCTGGCGCTGTTCCTGTTTGGCCTGGCGTGGGCCTGTTTTTCCGCGCAACGTGCGCTGGATGATCGGCTTGCCGTCGAGTTGGATGGTCGCACCCTGTGGCTGGAGGGGCGCATCGTCGGATTGCCGGAGAAGGGTGATGGCGTGGTGCGTTTTCAACTAGAGCAGGTCCATGCTCGTCGCCATGACCTACCGCAGCGGTTGCGCCTGTCCTGGTATGACGGTCCCGGGGTACAGGCTGGCGAGCGCTGGCGGCTGGCGGTCAAGCTCAAGCGTCCGCGAGGCCTGGTCAATCCGCAAGGCTTCGACTACGAGGCCTGGCTGCTGGCGCAGCGCATTGGCGCCACGGGAACGGTCAAACAGGGCGAGCGGCTACAGATGGCGGGTGGCTTTGCCTCCTGGCGCGATGATTTGCGCCAGCGCTTGCTGAAGGTCGATGCCCATGGTCGCGAAGGCGCGCTCGCGGCATTGGTGCTGGGCGATGATTCGGGATTGTCACGCGAGGACTGGCGGGTGTTGCAGGACACCGGCACGGTGCATCTGCTGGTGATCTCAGGGCAGCATGTGGCGTTGCTGGCGGCTTTGCTTTATGGCCTGGTTGCCGGGATGGCCCGTCTCGGCTGGTGGCCGCGGCGCCTACCCTGGCTGCCTTGGGCCTGTGGTCTGGCATTTGCTGGCGCCTTGCTGTACGGCCTGCTGGCCGGTTTCGAGGTGCCGGTGCGGCGCGCTTGTGTGATGGTGGCGTTGGTGCTGCTATGGCGTCTGCGCTTTCGCCATCTCGGCGTCTGGCTGCCGTTGCTCATGGCCTGGATTCTGGTGCTGCTGGTGGAGCCACTGGCGACTTTGCAGCCCGGCTTCTGGCTGTCTTTCGGGGCGGTTGCACTGCTGATCCTGGCATTCGCCGGCCGGCTCGGTGCCTGGTCATGGTGGCAGGCCTGGTGGCGGGCGCAGTGGGTGATGGCGCTGGGGCTGATGCCGCTGTTCTTCGCTCTGGCACTACCAATAAGCGTCAGTGCGCCGTTGTGCAACTTGCTGGCGGTGCCCTGGGTGAGCCTGCTGGTGGTGCCGCTGGCATTGCTTGGCACTCTGCTCTTACCTATCCCTGTTGTCGGCGAGGTGCTGCTGGCTGTTGCTGGCGGTCTGTTGGCCTTGTTGTTCCATTTGCTCGCCTGGCTGGCTGCGTGGATGCCGGCTTGGCTGCCCACAGCGGTGCCACTGTGGGCCTGGCTGCTAGGCACGCTGGGTGCTGTGTTATGTCTGCTGCCCGCCGGGTTAACGGTGCGCCTGCCGGGTCTGTTGCTGCTGTCGGCTTTTTTTCTTGCGCCTCAGCCTCAGGTAGCGCTCGGGCAAGCTGAAGTCTGGCAGTTCGATGTCGGCCAGGGGCTGGCGGTGCTGGTGCGCACGCGGGAACACGCGTTGCTGTATGACGCCGGGCCGCGTTTCGCTGATTTCGATCTGGGCGAGCGGGTAGTGTTGCCGTCATTGCGGCAGCTGGGTGTGACCCGGATTGATCAGATGTTGCTGAGCCATGCCGACAGCGATCACGCCGGTGGAGCTCTGGCCATTGCTCATGGCTTGCCAGTCGCTACTGTGCTTAGTGGTGAGGCGCGGGATCTGCCCGCCGAACTGAATGCGCAGCCGTGCAGCGATGGTGCCAGTTGGAGCTGGGATGGCGTGCGCTTTACCACCTGGCGCTGGGCGGCGGCCAAGGAGGGCAATGCGGCCTCCTGCCTGCTCAAGGTTGAGGCCGAGGGAGAGTCCTTGCTGTTGACGGGGGATATCGACAGTTCGACCGAAAGGGCGTTGCTACAAGCGGGGCGGGACGTCAGGGCGGATTGGCTGCAGGTCCCGCATCACGGCAGTCGCAGTTCGTCTTCCGCAGGCTTTCTGGATGCAGTAGGCGCGCATTCGGCGCTGCTTTCACGTGGTTGGCACAACCCCTTCGGGCATCCCGCTCAGCAGGTGCTGGCACGTTACCAAGCGCGCAATATCAGTCTCTATGACAGTGCTGAACGGGGCGCGGTACGGCTGTTATTGGGAGCGGGTGCCGATGCCGATAGCTGGCGCCAGCGTGCGCGTTTCTGGCGGGAAAAATGAGAACCCGAGTGGTCTGCGCCTACGCGACCCTATGCTAGAGTGGCGCCACTTTTCCGAGGGGGATGTACAACCGTGTGGGAACTGGTCAAAGCGGGCGGCTGGATGATGCTGCCGATCATTCTGTGTTCCATCGCTGCTGCCGGCATCATCGCCGAGCGTCTCTGGACCCTGCGGCCGAGCCGCGTCACGCCGTCTCATCTGCTGGGGCAGGTGTGGAAGTGGATCAAGGAGAAGAAGCTCAATAACGAAAAGCTCAAGGAGCTGCGTGCCAACTCTCCCCTCGGACAGATCCTCGCCGCCGGCCTGGCCAACTCCAAGCATGGCCGCGAGATCATGAAGGAGTGCATCGAGGAGGCCGCTGCTCGCGTCATCCACGAGCTGGAACGCTACCTCAATGCCCTCGGCACCATTGCCGGCATCGCGCCGCTGCTGGGCCTGCTCGGCACCGTACTGGGCATGATCGACATCTTCAGTGCCTTCATGGGCGCCAACATGGCCAACGCCGCGGTGCTCGCCGGCGGCATTTCCAAGGCGCTGATCACCACCGCGGCTGGCTTGATGGTGGCGATTCCGGCCCTGTTCTTCCACCGTTTCCTGCAGCGTCGTGTCGACGAGCTGGTCGTGGGTATGGAGCAGGAGGCGATCAAGCTGGTGGAAGTGGTGCAGGGCGATCGTGACGTCGACCTGGGCAGTGTTCCGGGGGGGGGCGTCAAGGAAGCCCGCAAAGAGGGCAAGAAGGCGTGAAATTTCGGCGCAAACCCCGGGAAAACGTCGAGATCAACCTGGCATCGCTAATCGATGTGGTGTTTATCCTGCTGTTGTTCTTCGTGGTCACCACTACGTTCACTCGCGAAACCCAGCTCAAGGTCGACCTGCCGGAGGCAGCCAGTGGTTCGCCTCCCGAGGAAACCCAGCTGAAGCAGCTGGAAGTACTAATCGGCGCGGACGGTAGCTACTCGCTGAATGGCCAAGCGCTGATGAACAACGATCTCGCGGGCCTGATGGCGGCGCTGGGCAAAGAGTCCGGAGGCGACAACAGCCTGCCGCTGGTGATCAGTGCCGATGCCAAGACGCCGCACCAGGCCGTGATTACCGCGATGGATGCTGCCGGCAAGCTGGGCTTCGCTCACCTGCGCATCACCACGGTCGAGGCCGAGGCGCAGCCTTGAGTCTCGCCGACCGCCTGGTCGAGGCCTGGTATACCGGCCATCCGGCGCTGATGCTGTTGCGTCCGCTGGAATGGCTCTACCGCAGCGTGGTGCGGCGTAAACGCCGCGCTTTTGTGGCTTGCGAGGGTGAGATCTACCGGGCGCCAGTGCCGGTGCTGGTGGTCGGTAATGTCACCGTTGGCGGTACCGGTAAAACGCCGATGATTCTCTGGTTGATTGAGCACTGTCGGGCTCGCGGTCTGCGTGTCGGGGTGGTCAGTCGCGGCTATGGTGCGACCCCACCGCAGTTACCTTGGCGCGTGCGCGCCGGGCAGTCGGCTGCCGAAGCGGGGGACGAGCCGCTGTTGATCGTGCAGCGCAGCAGCGTACCGCTGGTGATTGATCCGCAGCGCGCTCGTGCCGTGCAGGCGTTGCTGCAGGAGGAAGCGCTGGATCTGATTCTCTGTGATGACGGACTGCAGCATTATCGTCTCGCCCGTGATCTGGAGCTGGTATTGATCGATGCGGCTCGTGGCCTGGGTAATCGACGCTGTCTGCCCGCCGGCCCATTGCGTGAGCCGGTGGAGCGGCTTGCCGAGGTGGATGCCGTGCTGTGCAACGGCGCCGACAGTGACGATGACCGGGGCTTCGCTTTCCAGCTGCAGCCTTCTGCTCTGATCAATCTTCGCAGCGGCGAGCGAGTCGGGCTCGATTACTTTGCCGCCGGCCAGCAACTGCATGCCGTCGCCGGCATCGGTAACCCGCAGCGTTTCTTCCGTACCCTCGAAGCGCTAAACTGGCGGCCAGTCGCGCATCCCTTCGCCGATCACGCCAGTTACAGCCCGGAAGCGTTGCAGTTCAGCCCTGAGCTGCCGCTGGTGATGACCGAGAAGGATGCAGTGAAATGCCGGGCTTTTGCCGCCGACAACTGGTGGTATTTGGCCGTGGATGCGGCGCCATCGCCGGCCTTCGTTGCCTGGCTCGACCGCGAACTGACCCGTCTACTGCCGGCACAGGCCTGAGTCCCGCCGGCATCTTCAATGCCAGCAAGGACATTCCGATGGACACCAAACTGCTCGATATCCTGGCCTGCCCGGTCTGCAAGGGCCCGTTGCAGCTTTCCGAAGACAAGACCGAGTTGATCAGCAAGGGCGCTGGCCTGGCCTATCCGATCCGCGACGGCATTCCGGTGATGCTGGAGAGCGAAGCCCGTACCCTGACCGTCGACGAGCGCCTGGACAAGTAAATGAGCACTGCCTTCACCGTTGTCATCCCGGCCCGTTTCGCCTCCAGTCGACTGCCCGGCAAGCCGCTGCAGGACATCGCAGGCAAGCCCATGGTTCAGCATGTCTGGGAACAGGCCAAGAAAAGCTCCGCGAGCCGTGTCGTTGTGGCCACCGACGATGCGCGCATCCTCGAAGCCTGTCAGGGCTTCGGCGCGGAAGTGCTGATCACTCGCGTCGATCACAATTCCGGTACCGACCGCCTGGCCGAAGTAGCCAGCCAGCTGGGTCTGGAGAACGATGCGATTGTGGTCAATGTGCAGGGCGACGAACCACTGGTTCCGCCAAGTATCATCGACCAGGTAGCCGCCAACTTGGCTGCCAATCCGCAGGCCGGCATCGCTACCCTGGCGGAGCCGATCGAGGATGTGCAGGCGCTGTTCAACCCCAATGTGGTCAAGGTCGTGACCGACAAGAATGGCCTCGCCTTGACCTTCAGTCGCGCACCGCTGGCCTGGGCTCGTGATGCCTTCGCCAAGAGTCGCGAGGTGTTGCCGGAAGGCGTGCCCTACCGCCGCCATATCGGCATCTACGCGTACCGCGCTGGCTTCCTGCATGACTTCGTGGCCTGGGGGCCGTGTTGGCTGGAAGACACCGAGTGCCTGGAGCAGCTGCGTGCCCTGTGGCATGGCGTGCGCATCCACGTCGCCGACGCGCTGGAGGCTCCGGCGGCGGGCGTCGATACGCCGGAAGACCTGGAGCGGGTACGTCGCCTGCTGGGGGCCTGATGCGCGTTCTGTTCGTCTGCATGGGCAATATCTGCCGCTCGCCTACCGCCGAGGGTGTCTTTCGCCAGCGCCTGCAGCAGGCTGGATTGCTGGAGCAGGTAACGGTGGACTCCGCCGGTACTGGCGACTGGCATGTGGGTAAGGCACCTGACAGTCGCTCCAGCCAGGCCGCGTTGCGTCGCGGATATGACCTGTCCAGTCTGCGGGCGCGACAAGTGACGGCTGCGGATTTCGATCGATTTGATCTGATCCTGGCCATGGATCAGGACAACCTGGCCCGTCTGCAAGCCCTGCGTCCCCAGGGGCGAGGTGCGGAGCTGGATCTGTTCTTGCGTCGTTACGACGTGGCGCTGGACGAGGTGCCTGACCCTTACTACGGCGGTGCCGATGGTTTCGAGCAGGTGCTGGATCTAATCGAGCAGGCCAGCGATGGTTTACTGGCGGAAATACGGGGGCGCTTGTGAGCCTGACTCTGCAGGAAGCGGTTTCCCTCAAGCCATTCAACACCTTTGGCGTCGAGGTGCAGGCGCGATGGTTTGCTGAGGCGCGCACCGATGATGAGGTGCGTACCGCGTTGGCGGAGGCCGAGCGGCGCGGCATTTCGTTGCTGCCGGTCGGAGGGGGCAGCAATCTGCTGCTGACAGCTGATGTCGATGCCTTGGTGCTGCGCATGGCCAGTCGCGGCCTGCGCATACTCGAAGATGACGGCGAGCGCGTTGTGGTGGAGGCGGAGGCGGGTGAGCCCTGGCATCCCTTCGTGCAGTGGAGTCTGGCCCAGGGACTTTGTGGGCTAGAGAACCTTAGCCTGATTCCCGGCACTGTCGGTGCCGCGCCGATGCAGAACATCGGTGCCTACGGTGTCGAGATCAAGGACGTGTTCGTCGGGCTGACTGCGCTGGATCGCCAGACTGGCGAGTTGCGCGAGTTTGCTCTGGAGGAGTGCGCCTTCGCCTATCGCGATAGCCTGTTCAAGCAGCAGCCGGGGCGCTGGCTGATCCTGCGTGTGCGTTTTGCTCTAAGCCGCAAGATGGCACTGCATCTGGATTACGGCCCGGTGCGCCAGCGTCTGCAGGCCGAAGGTATCGAGGTGCCAAGTGCGGCGGATGTCAGTCGAGCCATCTGCGCCATCCGCAGCGAGAAGCTGCCAGACCCGGTCGTGCTGGGCAATGCCGGCAGCTTCTTCAAGAATCCGCTGGTGCCAGTCGAGCTGGCCGAACGCATTCGTGCCGAGCACGCCGACCTGGTCAGCTATCCGGCGGGCGAGGGGCAGGTGAAGCTCGCCGCTGGCTGGCTGATCGAGCGCGCCGGCTGGAAAGGCTTTCGCGAGGGTGACGCCGGCGTGCATCGCCTGCAGGCGCTGGTGCTGGTCAACTACGGCTCAGCCACAGGCGCTCAGTTGCTGGCGCTGGCGCGGCGTATCCAGGCGGATATCCTGGCGAGATTTGGTATAGCGCTGGAAATTGAGCCGAATATTTTCTGAGCTGCTCTGTTTCAGTGGGAGTGGCTTAAGCCGCGATATGCTGATCTAAAGCTGTTCCCGCCGCATATCCCAGGCATAAAAAAGCCCCGCACCAGGCGGGGCTTTTCATTGCAGCTAACGCTTAGACCTGAACAGCAGGGATCTTGGCGTTGGCGGCGGCTTCGCGGTACTCGGCGATCTGGTCGAAGCTCAGGTAGCGGTAAACGTCGGCAGCCATGCTGTCGATGTTCTTCGCGTACTCCATGTACTCCTCGACGGTCGGCAGCTTGCCGATGATCGAAGCGACCGCTGCCAGTTCGGCGGAGGCCAGGTACACGTTGGTGGCGTCGCCTAGACGGTTCGGGAAGTTACGGGTGGAGGTGGAAACCACGGTCGCACCAGTCTTCACGCGTGCCTGGTTACCCATGCACAGCGAGCAGCCTGGCATTTCCATGCGCGCACCGGCCTTGCCGTAGATGCCGTAGTAGCCTTCCTCGACCAGCTGATGCTGGTCCATTTTGGTCGGCGGAGCCAGCCACAGGGTGGTCGGAATGCCGCCCTTGACCTTTTCCAGCAGCTTGCCGGCAGCACGGAAGTGACCGATGTTGGTCATGCACGAACCGATGAACACTTCGTCGATCTTCTCGCCCTGTACGGTGGACAGCAGGCGAGCGTCGTCCGGGTCGTTCGGGGCGCACAGAACCGGCTCCTTGACGTCGGCCAGATCGATTTCGATCACGGCAGCGTACTCGGCGTCCTTGTCGGCTTCCAGCAGTTGCGGGTTGGCCAGCCAGGCTTCCATGGCCTGGGCGCGACGCTCCAGGGTACGGGCATCGCCGTAACCTTCGCCGATCATCCAGCGCAGCATGGTGATGTTGGACTTCAGGTACTCGGCGATGGCGCTTTCCGGCAGCTTGATGGTGCAGCCAGCCGCGGAGCGCTCGGCGGAGGCGTCGGACAGCTCGAAGGCTTGTTCAACGGTCAGCTCGTCCAGACCTTCGATTTCGAGGATGCGGCCGGAGAAGATGTTCTTCTTGCCTTTCTTCTCGACGGTCAGCAGGCCGGCCTGGATGGCGTAGTAGGGAATGGCATGGACCAGGTCACGCAGGGTGATGCCCGGCTGCAGCTTGCCCTTGAAGCGCACCAGAACGGATTCCGGCATGTCCAGCGGCATGACGCCGGTGGCAGCGGCGAAGGCGACCAGACCGGAACCGGCCGGGAAGGAGATGCCCATCGGGAAGCGGGTGTGCGAGTCACCACCGGTACCCACGGTGTCCGGCAGCAGCATGCGGTTCAGCCAGCTGTGGATGATGCCGTCGCCCGGACGCAGGGACACGCCGCCGCGGGTCATGATGAAGTCCGGCAGGGTGTGGTGGGTGTTGACGTCGATCGGCTTCGGATAAGCCGCGGTGTGGCAGAAGGACTGCATGACCAGGTCGGCGGAGAAGCCCAGGCACGCCAGGTCTTTCAGCTCGTCGCGGGTCATCGGGCCGGTGGTGTCCTGCGAACCAACGGTGGTCATCTTCGGCTCGCAGTAGGTGCCCGGGCGTACGCCTTGACCTTCCTGCAGGCCGCAGGCGCGACCGACCATTTTCTGAGCGAGGGTGAAACCCTTGCCGCTGTCGGCCGGAGCAACCGGCTTCTTGAACAGAGTGGACGGAGCCAGACCCAGCTCGGCGCGGGCTTTCTCGGTCAGGCCGCGGCCGACGATCAGCGGGATGCGGCCGCCAGCGCGGACTTCGTCCAGCAGCACGTCGGTCTTCAGCTGGAAGCTGGTGACCAGTTCGTCGCTGCCGTTGCGGCGTACTTCACCTTTGTACGGGTACACGTCGATGACGTCGCCCATGGCCAGGTTGGTGCAGTCGAATTCGATCGGTAGGGCGCCGGCATCTTCCATGGTGTTGTAGAAGATCGGGGCGATCTTGGTACCGAAGCAGAAGCCGCCAGCGCGCTTGTTCGGCACGTTCGGGATGTCGTCGCCGAAGAACCACAGCACCGAGTTGGTGGCGGACTTACGGGAGGAACCGGTACCGACCACGTCACCGACGTAGGCAACCGGGAAGCCTTTGGCTTTCAGTGCTTCCATCTGCTGGATGGGGCCGACGGAGCCCGGCTGATCCGGGTTGATGCCGTCGCGGGCCATTTTCAGCATGGCCAGGGCGTGCAGCGGGATGTCCGGACGGGACCAGGCATCCGGAGCCGGCGACAGGTCGTCGGTGTTGGTTTCGCCGGTGACCTTGAACACGGTCAGGGTGACTTTTTCCGGAACGGCTGGGCGGTTGACGAACCACTCGCCATCCGCCCAGGACTGCATGACAGCCTTGGCGTGGGCATTGCCGGCCTTGGCTTTCTCGGCGACGTCGTGGAAAGCGTCGAACATCAGCAGGGTGTGCTTGAGTTGCGCGGCGGCGACTTCAGCCAGTTCGGCGCTGTCCAGCAGCTCGACTAGGGTGGCGATGTTGTAGCCGCCCTGCATGGTGCCCAGCAGCTCTACGGCGAGCTTCTTGTCGACCAGCGGGGAGGTGGCTTCGCCCTTGGCGACAGCGGAGAGGAAACCGGCCTTGACGTAGGCAGCCTCGTCAACGCCCGGCGGTACACGGTTGGTCAGCAGGTCAACCAGGAAGGCTTCTTCGCCGGCGGGAGGATTCTTCAGCAGCTCGACCAGGCCTGCGGTTTGCTCGGCGTTCAGCGGCTGGGGGACGATACCCAGCGCGGCGCGCTCTTCTACGTGTTTGCGATAGGCTTCAAGCACAGTTATACCCTCATCAGTGGTCGCGGTGACCCGCAACGCTTATCCACAAAACCATCGCACATCGCGCCGCTACGCTTTGTGGGCGTACTGGCCGGTGTGTCGAAAGCCTCATACTAGAAGCTGTTTTCAAAGTTTTACGCCGCAGGAAGCGGGTGGATGAGGGCTGGCGCAGGGCTGCTGCGCCAACGACGTTCCTGGCGGATCAACTGTGCTCGTGACGCTTTGAAAACAGCTTCTGACGGACATCGGCGCCTAAAAAGGCGGTCCGATTCTACTGGATGCCTGCGGCAAAGTTAAGCGCAAACCCCGATCCTGTCGGCTGCTCGTCGCTTGGTCGAGAGGTCTATAAGCGTCTTATCAGTCATGATGACCCTGTCCGGGGGAGTCGCTATCATGGGCAGCCTGTATCACTGCGCCCCGTTTTCCCCATGCCCAATCAACGCATCAAGACGCCTTGCGTCGGCCTCTGCTCCACGGTTTACGGTGACCAGGTGTGCCGCGGTTGCAAGCGCTTTCATCATGAGGTGGTGAACTGGAACGCATACAACGATGAGGAGAAGCGAGCGGTCTGGCGGCGTTTGGAGGTGCTGCTGGTGCAGGTGATGCAGGGCAAGGTCGAAGTCTTCGATCCTGCGTTGCTACGGGCGCAGCTGGAACAACGGCAGGTGCGCTTTGTGCCTGAGCAGTCGGAGTACTGCTGGGCCTATCAGCTCATTGCCCGAGCGTCGCGTCTGATCAATCGCCTGGATGCCTATGGCATGGCACTGTTGCCGGAGTTTCGCGACTGGCCTCTGCCAGAGCTGCGCGAGGCCATTGATCGGGAGTTTTTCCTGCTCTCGGAGGCGCATTACGAGCGCTACATCGCGCCACGCTTTCTGCGCGAAGGTGTTGAAAGTCGCGTCTGAGTCCGGTTGTTACATTAAAAAGCCGCCCTCAGGCGGCTTTTTCTTTTTGCCGGCTCAGCGCTGAGCAACGAGCTCTTCGAGGTGGGCGATGATGTCATCTGGCTTGAGTACTAGTACGTCGCTTTCCAGTGCATCCAGTACGACTTCCGCAGTGTTGCCGATCAAGGCGCCGGATAGCCCCGTGCGGGCGACAGTACCAATCACGGTCACTGCTGCGCCGAGTTTCTGAGCGGTGTAGGGGATCAGTACGTCAGCGGGGCCTTCTGCCACATGCAGACGCTCATCGTCGACATCGAACTCAGCCTGGAAGGATTTGCACTGCTCGCGGTAGCGCGCTTCGATGGTTTCCTTGAGCTGGAAGGTCGGATCCGCCGCCGAGAGCATGGGCGAGGGGTGAGCGCTGATCACGTGCAGGGTGCCATTGGCCAGGCGGGCGATGTCGTAGCCGTGGCTGACGATACCGGAGTGCAGGGTGCGATGTTCAGCGTCGCTATTGCCCACATCAACCGCGGCGAGAATGATGCCGCCGTTCCACGGGGTGGAGGTTTTCACCATGAGCACCGGGCTCGGGCAATAACGCAGCAGTTTCCAATCCTCGGGGGTGAGTAGTGCTTTCTTCAGTGGGTTGTCGGGTACGTGCTGTTTGACCACCAGGCCGCACCCTGACGATTGCTGGGCGGCAACGATGGTCTGGTAGATGCCATCATTCCAGGCCTGCTGGGTGCTGACGCTAAAGCCTTCTTCCTGCAGATGGGCTCGTTGTTCATCGAGGTAGGCGCTGTGATCGGCTTTCTTGTCACAGACCAGTAGATGCAGATGCGACTGGGTCACGCCGGCGATCAATTTGGCGCGTTTGAGTGCGAGCCCTTCGGGCTGCTGCGGATCCATCACCACCAGAATGCTGCGTATGGCTTGCATGTGCCTCTCCCTTTGAAGTGCTTGGATGCAGCCCACTATAGAGGTGGCCGCGGGCGGCGCTATTGACCTGCATCACGGCATCGCTGGCCCTGTGCGCCCTCATCCGTATAATGGCCCGCCTCATCCCTGCCTGCCAGCATTCGCCCCGTGAATACCGCTCTCGATATCCATGAGTTTCTCGCCTGTCCAACCCCGACAGCCTGGGTCGAAGCCGCCCTGGCTGACCAGGAAACCTTGCTGATCGACCACAAGAACAACGAGTTCAAGGCGGCCTCCACGGCCATGGCACTGATCGCCAAGTACAACCAGTCGCTGGATCTGGTCAATTTCATGTCGCGCCTGGCTCGTGAGGAGTTGGTGCACCATGAACAGGTACTGCGCATCATGAAGAAGCGTCGTATCGAAGCGCGCCCGATTTCGGCGTCCCGCTACGCTTCCGGCTTGCGCAAGCAGGTGCGTAACCATGAGCCGCAGAAGCTGGTGGATACCCTAGTGGTAGGGGCTTTTATCGAAGCGCGCAGCTGTGAACGTTTTGAAGCCTTGGTGCCGCACCTGGATGAAGAGTTGGGCAAGTTCTATGGGGGGCTGCTGAAGTCAGAGTCCCGGCATTTTCAGGGTTACCTGAAGCTGGCTTATCAGTATGGCGAAGCAACCGATGTTGAGCGAACTGTGGAGCGGGTTCGTGAGGCCGAGCGCGAGCTGATCGAGTCTCCTGACCAGGAATTTCGTTTCCACAGTGGCGTGCCGCAGTCCTGAGCTTTTGTTGCGGGCATAAAAAAGCCGGACCAAGGTCCGGCTTTTTCGTTTTCGGGCTGAATCAGGCTGCGACGAAGCTGGCCTGGCAGGCGAGAGCCGCGTGGCCACTCTGTACTTCGCTCAGTGTGTCGCGCACTACCTGCTTGGCCAGGCATGCGCACTTGCCGCACTGGGTTGCCACACCGAGGCTTTCGCGTACGTCACGGTAGCTGCAGCAGCCTTCGTAAATGGCTTCGCGAATTTGACCGTCGGTGACACCCTGGCAGAGGCAGACGTACATGTGGCGATCTCGAATGAGAGTGAGTTGCTGTTGCGGAAGGATACTAATGTTAATGAGAATGCTTGTCAAAGCTTGATATGCATTCTTCCTATTGGCCGGATAGACGGCGCCCTCGGTGGTGGCGTCAGTTTGGTCGGTAAGTAACGAGCATAAAAAAACCGGCCGAAGCCGGTTTTACGGGGATGTCGCAATTACTGATCGAATTCGTCCCAACCGCCCATTTCCTTCCAGCGGTTGACGATGCCACAGAACAGCTCAGCGGTTTTCTCGGTGTCGTAGCGCGCGGAGTGCGCTTCCTTGCCGTCGAAGTCGATGCCGGCGGCCTGACAGGCCTTGGCCAGCACGGTCTGGCCATAGGCCAAGCCGGCCAGTGTCGCGGTATCGAAGCTGGAGAAGGGGTGGAACGGGTTGCGCTTGATATCGCAGCGGGCCACGGCGGCATTGAGAAAGCCGAGGTCGAAGCTGCTGTTGTGGCCGACCAGAATGGCGCGTTTGCAGCCATTGCTTTTGATCGACTTGCGCAGGCCGCGGAAAATTTCGGTCAGCGCGTGCTCTTCGCTCACGGCCATGCGCAGCGGGTGATCCAGCTTGATGCCGGTGAACTCCAATGCCGCCTGTTCGATGTTGGCGCCTTCGAAAGGCTCGATGCGGAAGAAGTGCGTGTGGTCCGGGTAAAGGAAACCACCTTCGTCCATGGCAATGGTGGTGGCCGCGATCTCCAGCAAGGCGTCGGTGGCGGCGTTGAAGCCGCCGGTTTCCACATCCACGACCACCGGCAGGTAGCCGCGAAAGCGCGCGGCCATCGGGTGGCGTGGGCCGGAGGGAAGGCTGCCGTCGAGTTCGTCGTCGAAATGTTCTTCGCTCACGCGTGTTCCTCCAGCAGGCGCCAGCGCAGCTTCTCGCCAGCGCGCAGCGGGATCACCAGGTTATCGCCCAGCGGCAGTTCGCTTGGGCCGACCCAGTCTTCGCGTACCAGGGTGATGTGGTCGGTATTGCGCGGCAGCCCATAGAAGTCAGGACCGTGCAGGCTGGCGAAGCCTTCCAGCTTGTCCAGTGCGCCGCGTTGTTCGAAGGCTTCGGCGTAGAGTTCGATGGCGGCATGCGCGGTGTAGCAGCCGGCGCAGCCGCAGGCCGCTTCCTTGGCGTGTTTGGCGTGCGGTGCCGAGTCGGTGCCTAGGAAGAACTTCACATTGCCGCTGGTGGCGGCATCCAGCAGGGCGTCCTGATGGGTGTTGCGCTTGAGGATCGGCAAGCAATAGAAGTGTGGGCGAATGCCGCCGACCAGCATGTGGTTGCGGTTGTACAGCAGATGGTGGGCGGTGATGGTGGCGCCAACGTTTGCCGGAGCGGCTTTGACGAAGGCGGCTGCATCGCCGGTAGTGATGTGCTCGAACACCACCTTTAGGCTGGGGAAGCGCTCGACCACGCGTACCAGGTGCTCGTCGATGAAGCGCTTCTCGCGATCGAACACGTCGACATCGGCATGGGTCACTTCGCCGTGTACGAGCAGCGGTAGGCCGACCTCGGCCATGGCTTCCAGCACAGGGAAGATGTTGTCGATGCTGGTCACGCCGGAGTCGGAGTTGGTGGTGGCGCCGGCCGGATACAGTTTGGCGGCGTGCACGAAACCACTGGCCTTGGCGGTGCGTACGTCCTCGGCAGTGGTCTTGTCGGTGAGATAGAGCACCATCAGTGGCTCGAAGCGGTTCCCGGCCGGGCGAGCGGCCAGGATGCGCTGGCGGTAGGCGTCGGCCTCGGTGCTGTTGCGAACCGGCGGCACCAGATTGGGCATGATGATGGCGCGGGCGAAGGTTCGCGCGACGTCGCGGACGGTGTGCTGCAGGACAGCACCATCGCGCAGATGGATGTGCCAGTCGTCGGGGCGCAGCAAGGTAATGCGGTCAGACATGGGGATTCCCAGCAGGTAAAACGTGGAGAAATGCTACCAGCTTATCCTCAGTGCGGCCTATCAAGTTTCCTTGGTGAGGGCCGATAAGGGCATGTAAGCCGTATCTCCCGAGAGGGGCCGATCTTGTTTCAGCGCCGTTTTTTCCTGCTCAGTCTGCTCGCCTGCCTGCCTTGGTGCATGCCGGCCGCGGCAATCACGTTCCAGACCCGCATGGAAAAAGTGGAGTGGAAGGTCGAGGGCGATAAGTTCGAGTGTCGGTTGATCCAACCCATTGCCGATTTCGGCAGTGGTGAGTTTGTCCGTCGTGCTGGCGAACAGGCCACGTTCCGCCTCAAGGTGCGCGAACGCTGGATGGGGTCGGGCTCTGCGACCTTGCTCGCGGCCGCTGCGCCTTGGCAGCCGGGACGAGGCGATATCAACCTGGGTGCGCTTAAAGTCAGCAGTGGCGAGGTGCCGTTCAACAGCAATGCTGAGCAGGGCGGGCGATTGTTGACGGGCCTTATGGAGGGGCGCAGTCCCGTGGTGCGTCATCGCACCCTGCAAGGCGGCGAGTTGCTGGAAGTGCGCCTGCTACCGATTCGCTTCAACCAGGCCTACAACGAGTACCTGAAGTGCACGGCAGGGCTGTTGCCAGTCAATTTCGAGCAGATCCGCCAGGTGCAGATCGGTTTTCCCGGCGGCGGCTATGCGTTGGACCCCATGGCGCAGGCCAGGCTGGACATCATTCTCGACTTCCTCAAGGAAGACCCCAGCGTCAATCGCATCCAGCTCGACGGCCACTCCGATAACAGTGGCAATCGCCTGACCAATCGGGATCTGTCCCGGCGTCGGGCGGTGGCGGTCGAAGAGTACCTCAAGGCGCAGGGTGTACCCGCCGAGCAGATCATCGTGCGCTTCCATGGCGAGCGTTATCCGCTGGTGAGGAACACGAATGAAGCCAGTCGGGCGAAGAACCGCCGTGTGACGCTGACGCTGTCGCGCGAGCCGGTGCTTGAAGCCGAGCCTGCAGCCCCCGATACGCCTGCCGAGCCTGCAGCTTCCGAGGCCGCGCCGGCTGCCAAAAGCTGACCTGCTTTCCCATTATTTCTGTCGCTTTGTCGCCCGTGACTGTCGCGCCCCTGTAAATCGAGCGTCTCGCTCGGTAGAATCCCCGGTTTTCCGTACAACCCGTGGAGTTGATTGGCATGGCGGACGTTAAGAAGGTAGTTCTGGCCTATTCCGGTGGCCTGGATACCTCGGTGATCCTCAAGTGGCTGCAAGACACCTATAACTGCGAAGTGGTGACCTTCACCGCCGACCTCGGTCAGGGCGAGGAGGTCGAGCCGGCCCGTGCCAAGGCCCAGGCCATGGGCGTCAAGGAGATCTACATCGACGACCTGCGCGAAGAGTTTGTTCGCGACTTCGTCTTCCCGATGTTCCGCGCCAACACCATCTACGAAGGCGAGTACCTGCTGGGTACTTCCATCGCTCGCCCGCTGATCGCCAAGCGCCTGATCGAAATTGCCAACGAGACTGGTGCCGACGCCATCTCCCATGGCGCTACCGGCAAGGGTAACGACCAGGTGCGCTTCGAACTGGGTGCCTACGCGCTGAAGCCGGGCGTGAAAGTGATCGCTCCGTGGCGCGAGTGGGATCTGCTGTCCCGCGAGAAGCTGATGGACTATGCCGAGAAGCACGGCATTCCGATCGAGCGTCACGGCAAGAAGAAGTCGCCGTACTCCATGGACGCCAACCTGCTGCACATCTCCTACGAGGGTGGCGTGCTGGAAGACACCTGGACCGAGCACGAAGAGGACATGTGGAAATGGAGCGTTTCCCCGGAAGCGGCTCCGGACACTCCGACCTACATCGAGCTGACCTACCGCGCCGGTGACATCGTCGCCATCGACGGCAAGGAGATGACTCCGGCCCAGGTACTCACCGAACTGAACCGCATCGGCGGTGCCAACGGTATCGGCCGCCTCGACATCGTCGAGAACCGCTATGTCGGCATGAAGTCTCGTGGCTGCTACGAGACCCCCGGTGGCACCATCATGCTCAAAGGTCACCGCGCCATCGAGTCGATCACCCTGGACCGCGAAGTGGCCCACCTGAAAGATGAGCTGATGCCCAAGTACGCCAGCCTCATCTACACCGGCTACTGGTGGAGCCCTGAGCGTCTGATGCTGCAGCAGATGATCGACGCCTCGCAGACCAATGTGAACGGTGTGGTGCGCCTGAAGCTGTACAAGGGCAACGTCATCGTGGTGGGCCGCAAGTCCGACGACTCGCTGTTCGACGCCAACATCGCCACCTTCGAGGAAGATGGCGGCGCCTACAACCAGGCTGATGCCGCGGGCTTCATCAAGCTCAACGCGCTGCGCATGCGCATCGCCGCCGGCAAGGGCCGCAAGCTGTTCTAAGCGCTTCGTCGCGCCTCAAAAAGCCCGTGCATCTGCGCGGGCTTTTTCATTCTGGCCGCAGGCCCAATGTCGGGCCACACTGATCCTCTCGAAGCAATGCTTGTTGGAGGCCAGAGATGCGCAATTTTTTAGTGGTTCTGTTATTGGGGCTGTTTGGTCTGAATGCCCAGGCGGGTGTGTTAGACCCGGACTGTACGGCAGAGAAAGCCGCCAAGAGCGCGGCGATGAAGGCCACGGTAGGTGTTGGTGGCCGCTGTACGGCTAAGGAGGCGGTAGGCGACAGCCTGGATGTCGATGACAAGAAGGATTCAGTTTCCGACGCCAAGGACAAGGTCGGGGATAAAGTCGATGGCGCTTCCGATCACCTCGAACGTAAGGCGATCAAGAAGGCGGTCACCAATTGAGTGCTTGAAAGTCACTCTAGACGTGGATTTCTAAAGGGCCTGTCAGGCCCTTTTGTTTTGGAGTGAGGAGGCAATATGCGTTTGCTACATACCATGCTGCGTGTCGGCGATATGGACAGATCCATCGCGTTCTATACCGAAGTGCTGGGCATGACCCTCTTGCGTCGCAAGGACTATCCGGATGGCCAGTTCACCCTGGCGTTCGTTGGCTACGGCAACGAGGCTGAGAACAGCGTAATCGAACTGACCCACAACTGGGGCGTGGATCAGTATGAGCTTGGCACGGGTTATGGCCATATCGCCTTGGAGGTGGAAGACGTCTACAAGGCTTGCGAGGACATTCGCTCGCGTGGTGGGCAAATCACTCGTGAGCCGGGGCCGATGAAGCATGGCAACAGCATACTGGCGTTCGTGGCCGATCCTGACGGCTACAAGATCGAACTGCTGTCGCCCCAGCGGGCTGATTGACGTCCGCCACAATGAAAAAGCCCCGCATTTGCGGGGCTTTTACCTGTTTCAGAAGTCGTAGTCGTAGTCGTTCAACTGTTTCTGCAGGCGGCGCTCGTCGAGCAGGTTGTCGATGATGCGGCGCTTGGTCAGGTTGGTCTTGGCCACATCGACGCTGCGTTCAGCGCTGTCGTCGTTGTCGTCATCGACCAGATCGTCTTCGAGTTCGAGATCTTCTTTGTCAGTGCTCATGGCTTCACTCCAGCTTTCGGGGTGCCGATGGCGCTCCTTATAGCGACAAAGCTTGAGGCGGTAAAAAAGATTTTCTCAATCGAAAGCGTGAGCGAATCAATGACTGCTCAATCGTCTGAGGTCTTGGCCTTGTATTCGCACAGGTCTTCGATGCGGCAGGCGCCGCAGCGCGGCTTGCGCGCGGTGCAGACGTAGCGGCCATGCAGGATCAGCCAGTGGTGGGCGTCCAGCAGATAGTCCTTGGGCACGAACTTGAGCAGCTTTTTTTCGACTTCCACCACGTTCTTGCCGGGGGCGATGCCGGTGCGGTTGCTGACGCGGAAGATGTGCGTGTCCACCGCCATGGCCAGCTGGCGGAAGGCGGTGTTGAGCACCACGTTGGCGGTCTTGCGGCCGACGCCGGGCAGGGCTTCCAGGTCTTCGCGGTTGTCCGGCACCTGGCTGCCATGCTTCTCGATAAGGATGCGGCAGGCCTCGATGACGTTCTTCGCCTTGCTGTTGTACAGGCCGATGGTCTTGATGTACTCGGACAGGCCCTCGACGCCAAGGGCGTAGATCGCTTCCGGTGTGTTGGCCACCGGGAACAGCTTGGCCGTGGCCTTGTTGACGCTGACGTCGGTGGCCTGGGCCGATAGGGTCACCGCCACCAGCAGCTCAAAGGGCGTGCTGTAGGCCAGCTCGGTCTTCGGCTCGGGGTTGTCTTCATGCAGGCGGCGGAAGATCTCCAGGCGCTTGGCGGCGTTCATTCGATCACCCCGGTGACCCGCACGCGACGGCTGGTAGCGGGTGCTGCCGGCTCCTCGGCCTTGGCGCGCTCGGCCAGGCGCTCGTCGATGCGGTTCTTCAGCGCGATCAGCAGGCCCAGCACAAGGAAAGCGCCGGGCGGCAGGATGGCCAGCAGGAAGCCCTGGTAGCCAGGGAACAGGGTCAGCTGCCAGTTGGCGGCGATCGGGCCGAACAGCAACTGCATGTTGCTGAACAGCACGCCGGTGCCGAGCAGCTCGCGCACCGCGCCGATGGCCAGCAGTACGCCGCCGAAGCCGATGCCCATCATCAGACCGTCGAAGCTGGCGTGGGCAACACTGTTCTTCGCTGCGAAGGCTTCGGCGCGGCCGAGGATCACGCAGTTGGTGGTGATCAGCGGGATGAAGATGCCGAGGATCTGGTACAGCTCGTAGGTGAAGGCCTGCATCAGCAGCTCGATGCAGGTGGTCAGCGCGGCGATGATCATGACGAAGGCCGGCAGGCGCACGGCGTCGGTGACCTGGCGACGGATCAGTGCCACGGCGGCGTTGGAGCAGGTCAGCACCACGGCGGTGGCGATGGCCATGCCTAGGGCGTTGACCACCGAGTTGCTCACCCCCAGCAGCGGACACAGGCCGAGCAGCTGGACCAGGGCGGGGTTGTTCTTCCACAGGCCGCCTACGGCGATTTCGCGGTAATTAGCCATGGGAAGCCTCCGGGGCCAGCAGCTCGGCCTTGTGCTTGTCGAAATACTGCAGCGCCTTGTGCACGGCCTTGACCACGGCGCGCGGGGTGATAGTGGCGCCGGCGAACTGGTCGAACTGGCCGCCGTCCTTCTTCACCGCCCAGCCGGCTTCGTCGGGCTGGATCAGCGACTTGCCGTCGAAGCCGAGAATCCAGCGGCTCTTGGCTAGCTCGATCTTGTCGCCCAGACCGGGGGTTTCACGGTGATGCAGGGCGCGTACGCCGGCCAGGCGGCCGTCGGCGAGAATGCCCACGAGCAGCTTGATCGAGCCGCTATAGCCGTCCGGCGCGGTGACCTGCAGGATCACCGCGCTGGGCTGGCCGCCGAGGGTGGCCAGATAGGCGGGGGCCGGGTTTCTGTTGCCGAGCAGCTCGTCCTGCACCAGGCGGCTGTTGTCGAGCAGATGGTTGTCGTAGCTGCCGGCCGGCAGGATCTGCGCCAGCGCCTGCACCTGGGCTTCGCGTTCGGCAGCGGCGATGCGCGGCGCGGTGCCTTGCTGAATGGCGGCCACCACGCCGACCGTGGCGATAGCGAACAGGCCCAGCACGATGGCGTTCTTCAGCATGGAGCGGGAGATTTCCGGCAGCACGCTCATTCTCCCAGCTTGAAGCCGCGCTCGGCCTTGCGATGGCCGTAGGTGCGCGGGCGGGTGTAGTAGTCGATGGTTGGCGCGGCCAGGTTCATTAGCAGCACGGCAAAGGCCACGCCGTCGGGGTAGCCGCCCCAGGTGCGGATCACGTAAACCAGGATGCCGACCCCGGCGCCGAAGATGATTCGGCCGAGGTTGCTGGTGGCGCCGCTGACCGGGTCGGTGACGATGAAGAAGGCGCCGAGCATGGTGGCGCCGGTCAGCAGGTGAAACAGCGGCGAGCCGTTGGAGTCCGAGCCCGAGCCGTTCCAGAACAGCAGGCTCATGACGAACAGGGCGCCGAGCATGCCCGCTGGTGCGTGCCAGGTGATGACTTTCTTGTAGATCAGGAACAGGCCGCCGAGCAGGAAGGCCAGGTTGACCCATTCCACCGCCTTGCCGCCGAAGCTGCCGAAGGCCGGGTTCTGCGCCCACAGCTCATCGATGGTCAGGCTCTTGTTGACCTTCAGCGCATCCAGGGCTGTGGCCTGGCTCCAGCCATCCGGCAGGGCGGCCAGGCCGAGAATCTGCTGGATGCCCTCGGCGATTCCGACGCTGTGCGGCGCCGGCCAGCTGGTCATGGGGATGGGGAAGGAGATCAGCACTACCACGTAGCCGAGCATGGCCGGGTTGAACGGGTTCTGCCCCAGGCCGCCATACAGCTGCTTGCCGAAGACGATGGCGAAGCCCACGGCGACCAGGGTCAGCCACCAGGGCGCATAGGGCGGCAGGGCCAGGGCCAGCAGCACGGCGGTGACCAGCGCGCTGCCGTCCTTGAGGAAAAACGCCAGTGGGCGCTTGCGCACAGCGAGGATGGCCGCCTCGCAGGCGATGGCCACCAGGCTGGCCCAGAGCAGGTTGACCAGGGTGCCGACGCCGAACAGCCAGGTCAGCGCCAGTGCGCCTGGCGCGCAGGCGGCTGCGACCAACAGCATGACGCGCTGGGTCTTGTTGGCGCCCCTGGCGTGGGGCGAGGTGATGCGGGGCAGGGCCATCGGCGCTCCGTCGTCGTGTTGCTGTGTGCCGCTAGAGCGGCAAACTCATGTTCGGTAGCCCGGATGCAATCCGGGGTGTTTTGGGCCATTCACCCGGATTGCATCCGGGCTACGGGCTTTGGTGTTCCGCCAGTTTCTGTTCGGCTGCGCTGAGGCGTGTCCTTGCGGCGTCGAGTGCCTCCGCTGATGTGTTCTCATCGCGCTCCAGCTTGCGCAGGTCGGCGCGGGCGAAGGCGACTTCGGTCTTCAACGCCTTGAGCGCGGCGTCGATGCCGGGCTTCTCGGTGCGGACCAAGTCAGGCGCCGGTTTGCCGGAACTGTCTTCGGCGGCATGCAGGGCCTGTTCGGCGGCGGACAGGGCCTGGCGTAGGCGCTCCAGCTCGCTTTCCTCTGCACCAGCTTTCTCGGCCTTCTTCAGCTCGGCGCGCTTCATCGCCAGCTCGACCTTGGCCTTTTTCAGCTCGCTGTCGTCGACAGTCTTGGCGGCAGGCGCTGGCGCGGCGGATTGCAGCTGTTCCAGGGCTTTCTCGGCCTCGGTCAGCTTGGCGCGGGCCTGTTCCAGTTCGGCCTGCTGCTCGGCGCTGGGCGCTTCGAGTTTTTCCAGCTTGCGTAGCTGGGCCTTGAGCATGGCGGCTTCGATCTTGGCTTTCTTCAGCGCGTCGTCGTTAGCCGGTGCGGCGGCAGGGGCTGGCGCGGCGGATTGCAGCTGTTCCAGTGCTTTCTCGGCTTCGGCCAGCTTGCTGCGGGCCTGCTCCAGTTCGGCCTGCTGCTCGGCGCTGGGCGCTTCGAGTTTCTCCAGCTTGCGTAGCTGGGCCTTGAGCATGGCGGCTTCGACCTTGGCTTTTTTCAGCGCGTCGTCGTTGGCTGGCGCTGCTGTGGTCGGAGCTGGTGCGCTGGCCTGGGCGGCTTCGAGAGCCTTCTGCGCGGCCTCGGCGGCGCTGCGCAGTTCGGCGACCTGGGCCTTGAGCTCGTCGGTGTCGTGCTGGGCCAGCTGCTTCTCGGCTTTCTTCAGCGCGACCTGTGCCATGCTGGCTTCGATCTTCAGGCGCTTGAGCTGCTCGTCGGCGGCGCTTGGCGCCGCGCTGGCCGGTGCTGCCGCGGCCTCGGCTTGCGCCGCCTTGGCTTTGGCGGCGCGCTCGGCGCGGGCCACGCGTTCGGCTTCCTTGCGTTCTTCCTCGCGGCGCAGGCGCTCCTGGCGCAGTTCGAAGCGCTGCTTGGAGTGTTCGGCCTTCTGCTGCTTCTGCTCCAGCTCGCGGATTTCGCCCTTGGCGGCGCGGTAGTACTGCACCAGCGGAATGCTGGAGGGGCAGACATAGGCGCAGGCGCCGCATTCGATGCAGTCGAACAGGTTGTGCGCCTTGAGCTGCTCGTGCTGCTGGCCGAGGGCGAAGAAGTGCAACTGCTGCGGCAGCAGGCTGGCCGGGCAGGCCTCGGCGCATTCGCCGCAGCGGATGCAGGGCATGGCCGGTGGCGGCGCGGGCAGCTCGCTGGCAGTGCCAGCCAGCAGGCAGTTGGCGGTCTTGACCACGGGCACATCGAGCGAGGGCAGGGTGAAGCCCATCATCGGGCCTCCCATGACCAGGCGATTGAGTTTGGCTTGATCCAGCCCGGCGAAGGCCAGCAGCTCACCGACCGGCGTGCCGAGCAGGGCCTCGACATTGCCCGGCCGCACCAGGGCTTCGCCGGTCAGGGTGGTGATGCGCGAGATCAGTGGCTTGCCCAGCAGCACGGCATCGTGGATGGCCACGCAGGTGCCGACGTTCTGGCAGAGCATGCCGATATCCGCTGGCAGGCCGCCGCTGGGTACCTCCACGCCGGTGAGGATCTGAATCAGCTGTTTCTCGCCGCCGGACGGGTACTTGGTGGGGAACACCTTGAGGGTATAGCTGCGCTCGCTCAGGGCAGCACGCACGGCAGCGATGGCCTCGGGCTTGTTGTCCTCGATGCCGATCAGCACTTCGTCCGGCTGGATCAGCTGCACCAGGATGTCGATACCGGATACCAGCTCGGCGGCGCGCTCGCGCATCAGCACGTCATCGGCGGTGATATAGGGCTCGCACTCGGTGCCGTTGATGATCAGGGTGTGAATCTTCTGCGTCGGTCGCGCGGTGAGCTTGACCGCGGTGGGGAAGCCGGCGCCGCCGAGGCCGTTGATGCCGGCTTCGCGGATCAGCTCCAGTAGCGCGCTGGACTCCATGTGCCGGTAGTCGGGCTGTGGCGTCAGTTTGATCCATTGGTCCAGGCCGTCGCTGTCGAGCACGATGGCCGGTGCGAGCATGCCGGACACATGCGGGTAGGGCTGCGGGCCGATGAAGCTGACGGTGCCGGAGGTCGGCGCATGCAGCGGCGCGCTGACGAAGCCGATGGCCTCGGCGATCTTCTGGCCCTTGAGCACGCGCTCGCCGACCGCCACGCAGGGCTCGGCAGCGGCGCCGATATGCTGGCCCAGCGGCAGGATCAGGCGCTTGGGCAGCGGTGCCTGTTGGATCGGCGTGCGATTGGACAGCTCCTTGCGCTCGGCCGGGTGGATGCCGCCGGGAATGTCCCAGATGCGTTCGTGGGCACTCATGCGGCTTGCTCCCGGTCACTGGCGATCAACTGGCCGGGGGCCAGCGGCAGCTGCCACTTCCAGCTCTGCACGTTGCTGCCGACTTCCACCATGTCGATGCAGTCCACCGGACACGGCTCGACGCACAGGTCGCAGCCGGTGCATTCGCTGGCGATCACCGTGTGCATCTGCTTGGCCGCACCGACGATGGCGTCCACCGGACAGGCCTGGATGCACTTGGTGCAGCCGATGCACTCGGCCTCGCGGATGACTGCGACCATCTGCGGCTTCTCGCCTTCGACGGCGTCCAGCGGCTCCGGTTCGACGTCGAGCAGGTCGGCCAGGGCCTGGATCGTGGCTTCGCCACCGGGTGGGCATTTGTTGATCTTGTCGCCGCCGGCGATGGCCTCGGCGTAGGGCTTGCAGCCCGGGTAGCCGCACTGGCCGCACTGGGTCTGCGGCAGCAGGGCATTGATCTGTTCGGCGATGGGGTCGCCCTCGACCTTGAAACGCACCGCGGCGAAACCAAGGATGGCGCCGCCGAGCAGGCACAGGCCGAGGATGGCGAGAACCGCGATCAGCACCAGGCTCATAACTTGATCAACCCGGCGAAGCCCATGAACGCCAGGGACATCAGCCCGGCGGTGATCATGCCGATGGAGGCGCCCTGGAATGGCTTGGGCACGTCGGCGATGGCGATGCGCTCACGCATGGCGGCAAACAGCACCAGCACCAGGGAGAAGCCCAGACCGGCGGCGAAACCGTTGGCGGTGGCGGTAATGAAGGTGAACTCGGCTTTGTTGGCGTTGAGCAGGGCCACGCCGAGGACGATGCAGTTGGTGGTGATCAGCGGCAGGAAGATGCCCAGCACGCGGTAGAGCAGGGGACTGGTCTTGTTCACCACCATCTCGGTGAACTGCACGGTGACGGCGATCACCAGGATGAAGCTGATGGTGCGCAGGAACTCCAGGCCCAGGGGTTCCAGCACGTATTCCTGCACCAGGTAGCTGCACATGGCGGCCAGGGTGAGGACGAAGGTGGTGGCCAGCGACAGGCCGATGGCGGTCTCGATCTTCTTCGACACGCCCATGAACGGGCACAGGCCGAGGAACTGCACCAGCACGAAATTGTTGACCAGGATGGCACTGACCATGATCAAGGCGAGTTCGGTCATCGAGACGTCCGTCTTGGGGCAAAGGCCGTAGAAAAAGGGCGGCTATTATCGGAAAGCGCGCCATTGCAAACAAGCCGGCATAAGCCGGCTTGTTGTCCATCGATAAGCCTAGACGGCTTATTTGACCCGCTGGCCCGGCTTGGCGCCGCTGTCCGGGCTGAGCAGGTAGATTTCCTCGCCGCCCGGGCCGGCGGCCAGAACCATGCCTTCGCTGATGCCAAACTTCATCTTGCGCGGGGCCAGGTTGGCCACGTACAGGGTCAGGCGGCCTTCCAGCTTGCTTGGGTCCGGGTAGGCGGACTTGATGCCGGAGAACACGTTGCGCTTCTCGTCGCCGATATCCAGCGACAGGCGCAGCAGCTTGTCGGCACCCTCGACAAATTCGCACTTCTCGATCAGGGCGATGCGCAGATCGACGGCGGCAAAAGCATCGAAGTTGATCTCGGCGGCCAGCGGGTCCTTGGTCAGCTCGCCATTGCCTTGCGGCTTGGGCGCTTCGGCGGCGAGGTCTTCTTTGGAGGCTTCGGTCATGGCTTCGATCTTCGCGGGTTCAATACGGGTCAGCAGCGGGTTGAACGGGTTGAGCTGGTGATTGGCCAGCGGGGTGGCCAGATCATTCCAGGTCAGCGGGGCGACGTTGAGGAAGGCCTCGGCATCGGCCGCCAGCTTCGGCAGCACCGGCTTGAGCATGATCACCAGCTGGCGGAACAGGTTGACGCCCAGGGCGCAGAGTTCCTGAACCTCGGCCTGCTTGCCCTCGACCTTGTTCAGCGCCCACGGCGCCTTGTCGGCGATCCAGGCATTGGCGCGGTCGGCCAGGGCCATGATTTCGCGCATGGCGCGGGAGAAATCGCGGGCTTCATAAGCGTCGGCGATGCTCGGCGCGGCGGCCTGGAAGGCGGCCCACAGCTCTGGCTCGGGGTTGGCATCGACCAGCACGCCGGCGTTGCCTTTGTGGATGAAGCCGGCGCAGCGGCTGGCAATGTTGACGACCTTGCCGACCAGGTCGGAGTTGACCTTCTGCACGAAATCTTCGAGGTTCAGGTCCAGATCGTCCACGCCGCGGCCGAGCTTGGAGGCGTAGTAGTAGCGCAGGTATTCCGGGTTCAGGTGATCCAGGTAGGTGCGTGCCTTGATGAAGGTGCCGCGCGATTTGGACATCTTCTGGCCGTTGACTGTCAGGTAGCCGTGCACGTTGACCGCGGTCGGCTTGCGGTAGCCGGCGCCTTCGAGCATGGCCGGCCAGAACAGGGCGTGGAAGTTGACGATGTCCTTGCCGATGAAGTGGTACAGCTCGGTCGTCGAGTCCTTGTTCCAGAACGCGTCGAAGTCCAGCTCCGGGCGCTTGCTGCACAGGTTCTTGAAGCTGGCCATATAGCCGATCGGCGCGTCCAGCCAGACGTAGAAGTACTTGCCCGGCTCGTCCGGTATCTCGAAGCCGAAGTAGGGCGCGTCGCGAGAGATGTCCCATTCCTGCAGGCCGCCATCGAGCCATTCGGCGATCTTGTTGGCCACGGCGTCCTGCAGGGTGCCGGAGCGGGTCCATTCTTTCAGCATGGCCTCGAAGTCGGGCAGCTTGAAGAAGAAGTGCTTGGAGTCCTTGAGCACCGGCACGGCACCGGAGATGGCTGAGCGCGGGTTCTTCAGCTCGGTCGGCGCGTAGGTGGCGCCGCATTTCTCGCAGTTGTCGCCGTATTGATCCTCGGCCGCGCATTTCGGGCAGGTGCCCTTGATGAAGCGGTCGGCAAGGAACATGCCTTTCTCGGGATCGAAATACTGGGTCACCGAGCGGGTGGCTATATGCCCGGCGTCGCGCAGCTTGAGGTAGATGGCGGCGGACAGCTCGCGATTCTCTTCCGAGTGGGTCGAGTGGTAGTTGTCGAAGTCGACGCCGAAGTCGGCGAAGTCGGCCATGTGCTCGGCACGCACGCCGTCGATCAGCTGTTCGGCGGTGATGCCCTCTTTCTCGGCGCGCAGCATGATGGCCGAGCCGTGGGCATCGTCGGCGCAGACGTAGATGGCCTGGTGGCCGCGCAGTTTCTGGAAGCGCACCCACATGTCGGTCTGGATGTATTCGAGCATATGGCCGAGGTGGATCGAGCCGTTGGCGTAGGGCAGAGCGCTGGTAACGAGAATCTTGCGGGCTTCGGACATGGGAATCGGGCCATCGGGTGTTTCGAAGGAAGTCCGCCACTATATAGGCGCGGCGGTTTTTTTTCATCCGCGCCGGCCGCGCAGCGGGGTAAGATGCCGGCCTGTTTTACCCAGACTTCGGAGTTGTTCCATGAGCCTTGTGACCCGCGAAGCGGTCGAAGCCCGCCTGCGTCAGTTCACCGACCCGCATCTGAACCAGGACCCGGTCAGCGCCGGTTGCCTGCGTGAAGTCGATATCCAGGGTGACAAGGTCACCGTGCGCCTGGAGCTGGGCTATGCGGCCGATCTGTTCAAGAGCGGCTGGGCGCAGATGCTGCAGATGGCCCTGGAAAACCTCGATGGCGTGGCGTCGGCCAAGGTGCAGGTTGATGTGGTGATCGAGCCGCACAAGGCGCAGGAACAGGTGCCGGCGCTGGCCAATGTGAAGAACATCATCGCCGTGGCCTCCGGCAAGGGTGGGGTGGGCAAGTCCACCACCGCGGCCAACCTGGCCCTGGCGCTGGCTCGTGAAGGCGCCCGCGTCGGTATTCTCGACGCCGATATCTACGGCCCCAGCCAGGGCATCATGTTCGGCATCGCCGAAGGCACCCGGCCCAAGGTGCGTGACCAGAAGTACTTCGTACCCATCGAGGCCCATGGCGTGCAGGTGATGTCCATGGCCTTCCTCACCGACGACAACACCCCGGTGGTGTGGCGCGGGCCGATGGTTTCCGGCGCCTTGCTACAGCTGGTGACCCAGACCGCCTGGGACGATCTCGATTACCTGGTTATCGACATGCCGCCGGGCACCGGTGACATCCAGCTGACCCTGGCGCAGAAGGTGCCGGTGGCCGGCTCTGTCGTCGTCACCACCCCGCAGGACCTGGCTCTGCTTGACGCCAAGAAGGGCGTGGAGATGTTCCGCAAGGTCAATATTCCGGTGCTCGGCGTGGTCGAAAACATGGCCGTGCACATCTGCTCCAACTGCGGCCACAGTGAGCACCTGTTCGGCGAGGGCGGTGGCGAGAAGCTGGCGGCCCAGTACGGTGTCGACCTGCTGGCCTCGCTGCCGCTGTCGATGGCCATCCGCATGCAGGCCGACGGCGGCAAGCCGACCGTGGTGGCCGACACCGAGAGCCAGCTGGCGATGATCTATCAGGAAATGGCCCGCTGCGTGGGCGCGCGTATTTCCCAGGCCGGGCTCGGTGTGCAGGCGATGCCGACCATCGAGATCAGCGACGACTGACGACCAGGCTGCGCGTCGGCCAGGCGTTGTTGGCAAAAGACCTCGGGCTGCTCATTTACTGCAGTAAACTCCGCGCCCTCGGTCCTTTGCCGCCTAGCCTGGCTCTAGCTCCCCGGGTCGTGGATTTATTGAGGGGCCTTTGAACCGCACCCTGCCTCCCGGTAAGATGCGCGATCATTTTTCAACCACCAGCTTCAGGACGCCCGCCATGAGCATCAAATCGGACAAGTGGATTCGCCGCATGGCCCAGGAACACGGGATGATCGAGCCCTTCGTCGAGCGCCAGATCCGTGGCGCCGACGACAGCCGGGTGATCTCCTACGGCGTTTCCAGCTACGGCTACGACGTGCGCTGCGCTGCCGAATTCAAGGTGTTCACCAATATCCACTCGGCGGTGGTCGACCCGAAGAACTTCGACGAGAAGAGCTTCGTCGACATCAACAGCGATGTCTGCATCATCCCGCCGAACTCCTTCGCCCTGGCCCGCACTGTCGAGTACTTCCGCATTCCGCGTGACGTGCTGACCATCTGCCTGGGCAAGAGCACCTACGCGCGCTGCGGCATCATCGTCAACGTCACCCCGCTGGAGCCGGAGTGGGAGGGCCACGTGACCCTGGAGTTCTCCAACACCACCAACCTGCCGGCGAAGATCTATGCCCACGAGGGTGTGGCGCAGATGCTGTTCCTGCAGTCCGACGAAGCCTGCGAAGTGTCTTATCGCGACCGTGGCGGCAAGTACCAGGGCCAGACCGGCGTTACCCTGCCGAAAGCCTGATCGCGGTTCAGATCTGAAAAGGCCATCCCTCTCTTGGGGGATGGCCTTTTTCTTTGGGCGAGGTTAAAGCGCGTGCTTAGAGCCGGCGCTTGTTGTTCTGGTGATCCTCGCAGGTCATGAAGCCCTTGCCTTTGACCAGACCGTCGCTGCCGAAGTTGACGTAGTAGGGCTGCTGCTTGCCTTCCTCGGTCAGGATGTAGTTGTTGCAGGTGCCCGGCTCGACGGTGTTTTGGACTTCCGAGGAGGGCGGGCCGGCAATGGTGAGCACGTCTTCCTTGGTCATGCCGTCGCGCACGTTCTGCACCAGCGGCTCTTCGCTGTAGATCACGTAGTCAACGGGGTTTTCCATGGTCGAGCAGGCGGCGAGGGTGCCCATCAGCGCCAGTACTGCGAGTCTGTGCGTATACATGTGGTAGCTCCGTGGCATGAGCCGGATCGGCTCCGTAAGCCTTCGAGCACGACGCTGATGCAGGAGTTCGATGTTTTTAGTCGAGCAGACGGCCTACCGCGGCCAGAGCAGCAGCTTCGCGCTCGCGCCAATCCCCGCCGATCTCCAGCCAGTGCCGGCTGTGCTGCTGTAACCAGGCCTGGCAACTGTGGTGAAAGTGCAGGCGCTCGGCCAGATCCGGCTGGCAGCGTTGGCCATCGTCATCCCACGCTACGCCTTCCGGCGACAGCAGCAGGTGCAGGTCGTAATGGCGCTGTTGCAGTGCGGGTTCCAACCAGTCAGGGCAGGTGCCGAACAGGGTGCGGCTCCAGAGGATATTGCTCAGCAGGTGGGTATCGAGGATCAGCAGTTCGGGCGCCCGGGCGCGGGCGGCGTCTTCCCATTCGAGCTGGCCACGGGCGATGGCGGGGATATCGGCCAGGCAGGTGTCACGCTGCTCGCGGTCGATAAAGTGGCGCACATATTCGCCCACCACCAGGCCGCCGAAGCGCCGCTGCAGGCGTTCGGCGAGGAAGGTCTTGCCGCTCGACTCGGGGCCGGTCAGCACCACGACCTTCATGCGTTCGCCGTCCGCGAGGCCCGCCATTCGCGCAGGCCGAGCAGGGCCAGGGCGATGAATACGCCGTACAGGCCGGCGGTCAGCCAGTAGCTCTGGAAGGCGAAGAAGGCGACATAGAGCACGTCGACCACGACCCACAGCAGCCAGCACTGCCAGCGCTTGAGCGCCATCCACAGCTGGGCGAGCAGGCTGAAGGCGGTGAGCTGGGCATCCATCCAGGGATAGGCAGCCTCGGTCAGGCTGGACATGGTCAGTCCCAGGGCCAGGCCAACGCATGCCGCAGCACTCAGGCCGACGCTGATTTCCAGGCGCGTGGCCGAGCTGACCGGGCGTTGGCCGCTGTCGTCCACGCCCTGGTTCCACTGCCACCAGCCATACAGCTGCATGGCGGCGAACACGCCGTGCAGCAGCACCAGCGAGTAGAGCTTGGCATCGAAGAAGAACCAGGCATAAAGCAGCACCATGACCAGGCCGATGGGCCAGCACAGCTTGTTCTGCCGCACGGTGAGCCACACGGAGGTGATGCCAAGGGCGGAGGCGATGATTTCAATAGGAGACATTCAACGGCTCAGAATGGTATTTCGTCGTCGAAGGAGTCATAGGAAGGTGCCGTTGATGGAGCGGTCTTATTTCTGACTACTAGGGAGTCTTTGTTCTTGTGGATCCATTGAATTCCAAGGTTTGTTATGAAGTAGGCCTTGTACTCTTCTCCGTTGTATGAGTGGTCTACTCGAAGTTCTTCGGTAATTAGCCCTTTCTCTATAAGGCTGGTAACTCCAAGAGGAAGTGCTATTTCAGTGAATCCTAAGCTCTTTAGACTATTTCCTAGCTGCCAGTGGCTGATGCAGCCATCTGCAGTTGGCCAGAACTCAAATGTTGAAGATAAGATCGCAACTTCGTAGTCTTCTAGGTCGGTCTGTGCTTCGGCGCCTTCTTTTAGAAGTTTTGTTGCGCCTGTTCGTGCAGACGATGCAAGCTCATTTTGAATCCATTTAATTATGCTTTGTTCTAGTTCTTCGAATCCGCTTTTTGAATCAGTACGATAGAAGATTATTGGTCTGTGTTGGATGTCGAAAAGGCAGTCTTGAACGCTTGGACTTGTCGCAAAGAATTACTGTGGGTCTGTTGAGTGCTAGAGCGTAGCCCAACTCTAGCCAGACATTGGGGTTATCTTCGCTAACTTCGGCTATGCATATTGATGCAAGCTCTATAGCGCTTTCGATCTTCTCAATTATGGGATTCAAGCCGAGAATTTCATCGGCTCTTTGAGGCTCCACACCTGCTTTTATGAGGGCGGGTTTTATTGTCTCGCTATATCTGCGGTCATAGGTGCCGCTGTCGAAGGCCTGGATAACAAAACAAGTAGGTTGTGCAGTCCTATCAGTCATCTGTAATGGCCTTCTTTGAAGCGAGTAAGAGATTTATCTACTTGCAACGTGTACAGAGTCAGTCGTCGTAACCCAGGTTCGGCGCCAGCCAGCGTTCGGTCACGGACAGTTCCTGACCCTTGCGCTTGCTGTACTGCTCGACCTGGTCCTGATCGACCTTGCCGACGGCGAAGTATTGCGCCTCGGGGTGGGCGAAGTACCAGCCGGACACTGCCGCCGCCGGGAACATGGCGTAGTGCTCGGTGAGGAATACACCGCTCTTGCCAGCCTGGTTGTAGTCGGCCTCGGGGTCGAGCAGCTTGAATAGGGTGGCCTTCTCGGTGTGGTCCGGGCAGGCCGGGTAGCCTGGCGCGGGGCGGATGCCGACGTACTGCTCGCGGATCAGCGCCTCGTTGTCCAGGGTCTCGTCCTTGGCATAGCCCCAGTAGTCCTTGCGCACGCGCTCGTGCAGCCACTCGGCGCAGGCCTCGGCCAGGCGATCGGCGAGGGCCTTGACCATGATCGAGCTGTAGTCGTCGCCCTTGGCCTCGTAGGCCTTGGCCACTTCCTCGGCGCCGATGCCGGCGGTGGTGATAAAGCCGCCGACGTAGTCGGTCTTGCCGCTTTCCTTGGGCGCGACGAAGTCGGCCAGCGACAGGTTTGGCTTGCTGTCCGCCTTGATGGTCTGCTGGCGCAGGTGGTGCAGGGTGGCCAGGGGTTTGCCGTCGTCGCCGTAGACTTCGATGTCGTCGTGGCGCACCTGGTTGGCCGGCCAGAAGCCGAAGACGGCGCGGGCCTTGATCAGCTTCTCGTCGATCAGCTTGTTGAGCATCGCCTGGGCATCGTTGAACAGGCTGGTGGCGGCCTCGCCGACGATCTCGTCGGTGAGGATGCGCGGGTACTTGCCGGCCAGGTCCCAGGAGATGAAGAACGGCGTCCAGTCGATGTACTCGGCCAGTTCGCGCAGGTCGATGTCGTCCAGCACCTGCGCGCCGGTGAAGCTCGGCTTGGGCGCCACGTAGCCGGACCAGTCGAAGTCCAGCTTGTTGGCGATGGCTTCGGCATACGACAGGCGCTCGGTGCGCGAGGCGCGGGCGGCGGTACGTTCGCGCACCACTACGTATTCGTCGCGGGTCTTCTGCACGAAGTCCGCTTTGAGTTCTTTCGACAGCAGCTGGGTGGCCACGCCCACGGCGCGCGAGGCGTCGGTAACGTAGACCACCGCGTCGTTGCTGTACTGCGGTTCGATCTTCACCGCGGTGTGTGCCTTGGATGTGGTGGCGCCGCCGATCATCAGCGGCAGGGTAAAGCCCTGACGCTGCATCTCCTTGGCCACGTGCACCATCTCGTCCAGCGACGGCGTGATCAGCCCGGACAGGCCGATGATGTCGCACTTTTCCTCGATGGCGGTCTTGAGAATCTTCTCCGCCGGCACCATCACGCCCAGATCGACGATGTCGTAGCCGTTGCAACCCAGCACCACGCCGACGATGTTTTTGCCGATGTCGTGCACGTCGCCCTTCACGGTGGCCATGAGGATCTTGCCCTTGGCTTCCGGCTTGTCGCCTTTTTCCGCCTCGATGAAGGGGATCAGGTGGGCCACGGCCTGTTTCATCACGCGGGCGGACTTGACCACCTGGGGGAGGAACATCTTGCCCGAGCCGAACAGGTCGCCGACCACGTTCATGCCGCTCATCAGCGGGCCTTCGATCACCTCGATGGGGCGCGCGCACTGCTGGCGGCACTCCTCGGTGTCTTCGACGATGAAGGCGGTGATGCCCTTGACCAGCGCGTGTTCCAGGCGCTTGGCTACCGGGTAGCTACGCCATTCCTCGTCCTCGGCCTCTTTGACGGCGCCACCACCCCGGTAGTTGTCGGCGATGGCCAGCAGGGCGTCGGTGCCACCCGGCGTGCGGTTGAGCACCACGTCCTCGACCTTGTCGCGCAGCTCCTTGGGAATCTCGTCGTAGATCTCCAGCTGGCCGGCGTTGACGATGCCCATGGAGAGACCGTTCTGGATGGCGTAGTAGAGGAACACCGAGTGGATCGCTTCGCGGACCGGGTTGTTGCCACGGAACGAGAAGGACACGTTGGACACGCCACCGGACGACAGCGCGTAGGGCAACTCGTCACGGATGAAGGCGCAGGCCTCGATAAAGTCCACCGCGTAGTTGTTGTGTTCCTCGATGCCGGTGGCCACGGCGAAGATGTTCGGGTCGAAGATGATGTCTTCCGGCGGGAAGCCCACTTCGTTGACCAGGATGTCGTAGGAACGCTTACAGATTTCCTTCTTGCGCGCGGCGGTGTCGGCCTGGCCGACTTCGTCGAAGGCCATCACCACCACGGCGGCGCCGTAGCGCTTGCACAGCTTGGCGTGGTGCTTGAATTGCTCGACGCCTTCCTTCATGGAGATCGAGTTGACGATGCCCTTGCCCTGGATGCACTTGAGGCCGGCCTCGATCACTTCCCACTTGGAGGAGTCGATCATGATCGGCACGCGCGAGATGTCCGGCTCGGAGGCGATCAGGTTGAGGAACTTCACCATGGCCGCCTGGGAGTCGAGCATCCCTTCGTCCATGTTGATGTCGATCACCTGGGCGCCGGCTTCCACCTGCTGCAGGGCGACTTCCAAGGCTTCGGTGTAGTTTTCCTCGCGGATCAGGCGGGCGAACTTGGCGCTACCGGTGATGTTGGTGCGCTCGCCGACGTTCACGAACAGCGAGTTGCGGTCGATGGTGAACGGCTCCAGGCCGGACAGGCGGCAGGCCTTGGGGATGTCCGGGATTGCGCGCGGCGGGTACTTGGCCACGGCCTCGGCGATCGCCTGGATATGCGGCGGGGTGGTGCCGCAGCAGCCGCCGATGATGTTCAAGAGGCCCGATGCGGCGAATTCTTCGACCACCTCGGCCATCTGCGCCGGGGTTTCATCGTATTCGCCGAAGGCGTTGGGCAGGCCGGCGTTGGGGTGGGCGGACACATGAGTGCCGGCCTTGGCCGAAAGCTCCGCCAGGTACGGGCGCAGTTCCTTGGCGCCGAGGGCGCAGTTGAGGCCCACGGAGATCGGCTTGGCATGCGCCACCGAGTTCCAGAAGGCCTCGGTGGTCTGGCCGGACAGGGTACGGCCGGAGGCGTCGGTGATGGTGCCGGAGATCATGATCGGCAGCTCGACGTTGTCCTCGTCGAACACCTGTTGCACGGCGAAGATCGCCGCCTTGGCGTTGAGGGTGTCGAAGATGGTCTCGATCAGGATCAGGTCGGCGCCGCCCTCGATCAGGCCGCGAGTGGCCTCCGTGTAGTTCTCCACCAGTTCGTCGAAGGTGACGTTGCGGAAACCGGGATCGTTGACGTCCGGGGAGATCGAGCAGGTGCGGCTGGTCGGGCCGAGCACGCCGGCAACGAAGCGCGGACGGTCCGGGGTTTCCAGACTCTTGGCATCGGCTACCTGGCGGGCGACACGGGCGCCGGCCACGTTCAGCTCGTAGGTCAGTTCTTCCATGCCGTAGTCGGCCTGGGACACGCGGGTGGCGTTGAAGGTGTTGGTTTCCAGGATGTCGGCGCCGGCATCCAGGTAGGCCTTCTCGATCTCGGCGATGATCTGCGGCTGGGTCAGCAGCAGCAGGTCGTTGTTGCCCTTGACGTCGCTCGGCCAGTCGGCGAAGCGCTCGCCACGGTAGTGCTCTTCCTCCAGCTTGTAGCTCTGGATCATGGTGCCCATGCCGCCGTCGAGGATCAGGATGCGTTCTTTCAGGGCTTGCTGAAGGGCCTGGAGGCGGGCGCTGCGGTCGGACATGGGGACTACCTGGGTTGAGCATGTAGAAAGGGCGCGAATAATAGCAAAGCTGCAAGCCTTTCAGACGTTTGCGGTCTGTGCATGAAAATGGCTCATATTGGGCCCTTTCGCTGTCATAGCCTTACAATGCCCCGTCGTTGCATAAGGACTTTGCCATGCCCCGTCGTTTCCTCGCCCCGTTGACGCTGCTGTGTGCGCCGTTGTTCGCTGCCGAGCCGGTCTCTTACACTCGTGACGTTCAGCCGATCCTGACCGACAAGTGCGTGGCCTGCCATGCCTGCTATGACTCGCCTTGTCAGCTCAACCTGGGCAGTGGTGAAGGTGTGCTGCGCGGCGCCAGCAAGGCGCCGGTGTACGACGGTACGCGCACCCAGGCGCAGCCGACCACGCAGTTGTTCATGGATGCCCATGGCGAAGCGGCCTGGCGCAACAAGGGCTTTTTCTCCGTGCTGGAGCCGCAGGCCGGGCAGGCTGCGCTGCTGGCGCGCATGCTTGAGCTGGGGCGCAGCAATCCACCGGCCGCCAACGCCAAGTTGCCGGATGAGCTGGACATCGATATCGCTCGCGAAAACCAGTGCCCGTTGCCCGGTGAGTTCGACGCCTACGCCAGGAAGTTCGCCCACGCCGGCATGCCCTTTGCCGTCGCCGGCCTCAGCGACACCGAATACGCCACCCTGCAGCGCTGGCTGCAACAGGGCGCTGCGGTGGACGAGCAGGCGCTGCAGCCGTCGCCCGCTGAGCAGAGGCAAGTGGCTGACTGGGAGACCTTTCTCAATGCGCCTGGCTCGCGGGAGAGCCTGGTCAATCGCTGGCTGTATGAGCATCTGTTCCTTGCTCATCTGTACTTCGAGGGTGGCGAGGCAGGGCACTTCTTCCAGCTGGTGCGCTCGCGTACGCCCAGCGGCCAGCCGGTCGATCCGATTGCCACGCGCCGGCCCAACGACGATCCGGGCAGCGACTTCTATTACCGCCTGCGGCCGATCCAGGGCGTGATCGTGCACAAGACGCACATCACCTATCCGCTCAGTGCGCAGAAGCTCAAGCGTACCCGCGAGCTGTTCTACGCCAGTGACTGGACGGCGGACGCCGTGCCCGGTTACGGCGCCCAGCGCCGCGCCAACCCCTTCGAGACCTTCCAGGCCATTCCGGCAAAGGCGCGCTACCAGTTCATGCTGGATAACGCCGAATACTTCGTGCGCACCTTCATCCGAGGCCCGGTGTGCCGTGGGCAAATCGCCACCGACGTGATCCGCGACAATTTCTGGGCGCTGTTCCAGGACCCCCAGCACGACCTCTACATCACCGATGCCGAGTACCGCGCCCAGGCCACGCCGCTGCTGGCCATGCCCGGGCAGTTCGACGATATCGGCGATCTGCTGGGCCTGTGGACTTCCTACCGCGACAAGCGCAACGAGTACGAGGATCTGCGCCGCGAGACCTATGCGCAGGCGCCGCTGCCGGGCTGGTCGACGCTGTGGAGCGGCAACGACAACGCGCTACTGTCGATCTTCCGCCACCACGACAGCGCCATGGTGCGCAAAGGCCTGATCGGCGAGGTGCCGCAGACCTTGTGGCTGATGGACTACCCGCTGCTGGAGCGCACCTACTATCAGTTGGTGGTCAATTTCGATGTCTACGGCAACGTGTCGCATCAGGCGCAGACGCGTTTGTATTTCGACCTGATCCGCAACGGCGCCGAACTGAACTTCCTGCGCCTGTTGCCGGCGGACTCGCGTCAGGCCTACCTGGACGACTGGTATCAGAACAGCGGCAAGCTGAAGATGTGGCTGGACTACACCGAGGCCGACTTCGACACGCCGAGCGGCATCGACCTGCCGGAGCAGGGCGCCAAGGGGGCCTTTGCCCAGGTGCTGCTGGCACGCTATGCCAGCCTCAATGCACGGCCCGATCCGATCAATCGCTGCAGGGATGCCGAGTGCCATCGGGCGGATTTGCCGAGCGACCTGGCGAATGCCGAGCAGGCGCTTAGCCGGCTGAGCAGTCGCCCGGCCAGCGGTTTCAAGGTGGTCGAGCAGCTGCCTGAAGCTACCCTGCTGCGCGTCGAGCGAGCCGATGGCCGGCGCGAGGTCTACAGCCTGCTGCGCAACCGTGCGCACAGCAACGTGGCCTTCATGACGGGCGAGTCGCTGCGCTACCAGCCTGGCCTGGACACCCTGACGGTCTATCCGGGTGTGCTCACCAGCTACCCGAACTTCATGTTCAGCCTCAGGGCCGACGAGGTGCCGGCATTCGTCGCGGCGATGGAACGGGTGCGTGACCAGGCTGCCTTCGACAAGGTTGTGGAGCGCTGGGGCATTCGCCGCAGTCATCCGGAATTCTGGCGCTACTTCCACGATCTGTCGGCCTATATCCGCGAAACCGAGCCGGTGGAGGCGGGTGTGCTGGACATGAACCGCTATCGCAATCTATGAGGCGGGCGAAGGTGGGAAATATTCCTACTAAAATGCTAGGACTTTATCCCGCCCAGCCGATTGGCGTACACTGGCGGCACGTTTGCGAGGAGTTGCCATGAGCGCCATCACCATTACCGACGCGGCCCACGATTACCTGGCTGATCTGCTGAGCAAGCAGAGCACAGCGGGCATCGGCATTCGCGTCTTTATCACCCAGCCGGGTACGCCTTACGCGGAAACCTGCATCGCCTACTGCAAGCCGGGTGAGCAGAAGCCGGAAGACACCGCCCTGGGCCTGGCCAAGTTCACCGCCTGGATCGATGCCGTCAGCGAGCCTTTCCTGGAAGACGCCGTCGTCGACTACGCCACCGACCGCATGGGCGGCCAACTGACCATCAAGGCGCCGAACGCCAAGGTGCCGATGGTCAACGAGGACAGCCCGCTCAACGAGCGCATCAACTATTACCTGCAGACCGAAATCAATCCGGGTCTGGCCAGCCATGGCGGCCAGGTGAGCCTGGTCGACGTGGTCGAGGAAGGCATTGCCGTGCTGCGTTTCGGCGGTGGTTGCCAGGGCTGCGGCCAGGCCGACTACACCCTCAAGGAAGGCATCGAGAAAACCCTGCTGGAGCGTATTCCCGAACTCAAGGGCGTGCGCGATGTGACCGACCACAGCAACCGCGAGAACGCCTACTACTGAGTTCTCTGCGATTGATGAAAAAGGCGCCTTTGGGCGCCTTTTTGTTGTCTGCAAAAACTACTTGGTTTGCTCGGGCCCTCAGGCCGGCTGCAACTGGCGCCGGCTCTGGCTCAGGGCCAGAAGGGCGATGGCCAAAAGGGGCAACATGGCCAGGTTCAACGGATTCCAGCCCAGGCCACTGATCAGCGCTCCGGAAGCGAAGGATGCGCAGGTGGCCACCGCGCCGTTGCCCAGTTCCATCAGGCCCTGGGCCTGGCCACGCTCATCCGGTGCATGGCCTTCACCGAGCAGGGTCGTGCCGGCGACCAGCATCAGGTTCCAGCCCATGCCCAGCAGCAGGGACGAGATCAGGAAATGCATCTGCAACTGGCCGGCCAGGGCAATGATGGCGCTGGCGACCAGCAGACCGATGCCGAGCAAGGCCACGCGGCGCGCGCCCAGGCGATCGACCAGCGGTCCGGCAACGAAGGCCGGCAGGAACATGCCGACCATGTGCCAGCGGATCACTTCGGCGCCGGCCTCCAGGGACAGTCCGCAGAAGCTCATGGCCAGCGGTGTGGCGTTCATCACCAGGATCATCAGCCCGTGGCCGATTGCCGTGGTGGCGATGGCGGCGCGTACCACCGGACGGCTTAGCAGGAGGCGCATGTTCGCCAGACCTCCCCGGCTGGCCGGCGGCAGGGCGCCCTGGCGCAGGCCGGCCAACAGTGGCAGGGCCAGTGCGGCAAGGGCGGCGAGGGCCAGGTAGGCGCCGACAAAGGGCGTCGCCAGCGCATTGCGTGCCCACAGGGTCAGTTCCGGTGCCAGCAGGGCGGCCAGCAGCCCGCCGCCGATCACCCAGGCAGTGGCGCGCCCCTTGTGCGCCTCGTCCACCGCCTCCAGAGCGGCGAAACGGTAATACATGGCCGAGGCCTGATACACGCCAAGGGGCAGGGCGCCCAGGCAGAACAGCCAGAAATCGGCCAGCCACACGCCGAGCGCGCTGAGCAGGCCGCCGCCAATACCAGCCGTGGCGCCCAGCAGCAAACCGGCGCGACGCCCGTGGCGTTGCATGAAACTCGACAGTGGCTGGGTGGCGAGCAGGTAACCGAGCACCAGTAATGCCAGTGGCAGGCTGGCCAGGGCATTGACGGGGGCGATTTGCAGGCCGACCAGGGTGGTCAGCGTCACGCCAATCAGGGTGCAGCTCCAGTACAGGGCCTGGGCCAGGAACAGGCGCAGCAGGGCCGGATTGTTCAGCAACAGCATGATGATGTCCTCAGGCGCAGCCGGCCGGTTTATGGATGCGTGCATGTGAAGCCGGGTGGCGGGCCAGTGCCACGACCGGGCGGATGGGGCGGCGTACCAGCTCGCCCGCGCAGTTCGGGCAACGGCCGTGCAGCTTGTGCTCGGCGCAGTCGCGGCAGAAGGTGCACTCGAACGAGCAGATCATCGCGTCCGGCGAGTCGGCGGGCAGGTCGCGGTCGCAGCATTCGCAGCCGGGGCGCAGTTGCAGCATGGTGGTTCTCCTTGGCGCGGTATCTGAGATAAATCAGGCGAAGCGCTCGGCGTAATCCTGCGGGCTGACCGACAGGTGCTTGTGAAAGGTGCGGCGCAGGTTTTCCGGGTGGCGAAAGCCGGTCAGGCGCGCCACCGTGCCGATCGAGGCGCCACTGCCTTGCAGCAGGTTGCGAGCGGCCTCCAGGCGCAGCTGCTCGACATAGCGGCCCGGGCCTGTGCCCAGCTCCTGAACGAACAGGCGCGACAGGCTGCGGCTGGACAGGTTGGCGCGCTGGGCCAGGGCCTCCAGCGACAGATCGGCGGCGAGGTTCTGGGCGATCCATTCCAGCAGCCCCAGCAGTCGCGGCGTGCAGTTGGCGTCCGGGGCGAGCAGGGCGCTGAACTGGGCCTGCCCGCCTGGGCGGCGCAGAAACATCACCAGGCGCCGGGCCACGGCCAGCGCCAGCGGGCGGCCGAGATCGGCTTCCACCAATGCCAGGGCCAGGTCGATGCCGGCGGTGACTCCGGCCGAGGTGAAGACATGGGCATCGCCATCCTGGCCTTCGGGGTCGTAGGTGTGCAGGCGATCGCCGTCCACCTCGATGCTGTTGTGGGCGCGCAAAGCCGCGACATCGGCCCAGTGGGTAGTGGCGCGGCGGCCATCGAGCAGCCCGGCGGCGGCCAGGATCAGGGCGCCGGAGCACACCGAGCCGAGGCGACGGACCTGGGGCTCGGCACTGCGCAGCCAGGTCAGCAGCGGCTGGTTGGCAGACTGCGCGGCCTCGCCGAGGCCGCCCGGAATCAGCAGGGTATCCAGCTCTGCAGGGGCACATTCAGCCCAGGCCTGTTCGGCGACCAGCTGAAAACCGGCTGAGGTCGCCACGGGGCCGGCCTGCTCGGCCAGCACGCGCAACTGATATGCAATGGGCAGCCCCTGGCGCTGGCATTCGACATTGGCCGAGGCGAATACCTGCAGGGGGCCGGTGACATCCAGGCTCATGACGTCGGGGTAGATCAGGCAGGCGATGGTGCGCATAAACATTCTCCAGAGCGTGGAGACAGTCTGCGCTCAGCTCAGCGTGGCAACAATGACAATAAGCCCACAGATATGGACATCGCTGTCGGCGGGCCTAAACAAAAGCCCCCTCGCCTTGCGGCAGAGGGGGCTTGGGGTGGCGGCAGGCCGGGGCTAGTGAATCAGGGCATGCTCCACGGCTCCAGGGCGTAGCCCTGGCGGCTGATCTGCTCACGTGACTGGGCCAGCGCATCGGCCAGCTGAGCCGGGTCGGCGTAGGTGTGCAGGTCCAGGTTGGCCTGGCTCAGGCGCTTGTTGGTGCGGTCGATCACGGTCAGGGTGAGCGAGCCGGTGCCGTCCTGGGGTTGCCAGGCCACGCACTGGAAAGGTTGAAAGGCGCGACCGGCGATAAGCAGAGCTTCGTTGACGCGGAGCGAGGTGTTCATGGGTCTGTTTCTCCAATAGTGCCCAATGTGCGTTGGCCAGCGAAAGCACCTATTGCCGTGGCCTGTGAACAATGGATGTCAAAACCTGACCTTAGAGTCACAGGCTGTCGTAAAAACGTAGGAATATGTCGCATGTCAGCGTTATTTCAGGGGTTATTTCCGTGTTTGAACGAATGGCCGCTATTCCTATCCTATAAAGGAAGCCCCATCACACAGGAGTGTCAGCCATGGGTTCCACCCTCAGCGGCCTTGTCGGCCTGGTCATCCTTGCCCTGGATATCTGGGCCATCATCAATGTGATCAAAAGCAATGCGGAAACGGGGATGAAAATCCTCTGGGTGCTGCTGATCGTTCTGCTGCCGCTGATCGGCCTGATCATCTGGGCCCTGATGGGGCCACGTGGCAACGTGCGGATCTGAATCCAGGCAGACATGCCTGAGCTGCAAACAACAAGGCCGGCATTTGCCGGCCTTGTTGCGTCTTACAGGCTGATCAGGCCTTTCAGTAGCGCCTGATGGAAGCGCTCCGGCGCCTCGACCTGCGGCGAATGGCCCAGTTCGGGGAATTCCACCAGGGTGCTGTTGGGCAATGCCGCGGCCGCTTTGCGCCCCAGTTCCGGGTAGTTGCCAAGGCGCGCGGCGATCTCCTTGGGGGCCCGTGCGGCGCCGGGTGCGGTGCGATCCTTGCCGCCGATCAGCAGCAGGGTGGGCGCCTGGATACGGCCAAACTCGTGGATCACCGGCTGGTTGAACAGCATGTTGGCGGTCTGTGCCTGGTTCCAGGCCACGATTTCGCGGCCCTTGCCGTGGTACAGGCCTACCTGCATGTCTACCCAGCGATCGTATTCAGGCTTCCACTGGCCGTTGTAGTAGAACTTCAGCTGGTAGTTCTTGATGCTTTCAAAACTGGTCTTCAGCTCGTTCTGGTTCAGCTGATCAAGGCTGGCATAGGGCACGCCCTCGGCCTGCCAGTCTTCCAGGCCGATGGGATTGACCAGTACCAGTTGCTCGACTGTCTGCGGGTGGTTGATGGCGAAGCGTGCGGCGAGCATGCCGCCCATGGAGTGGCCAGCCACGATGGCCTGTTTAACCCCGAGTCGATCCAGCAGCGCCTGGGTGTTAAGTGCCAGTTGGCTGAAGCTGAACTGATAAGCGCGGGGTTTGCTGGAGGCGCAGAAACCGACCTGATCCGGAGCAATCACCCGGTAACCGGCTTCACTCAGGACGGCGATGGTCTGCTCCCAGGTGGCGCTGCAGAAGTTCTTGCCATGTAGCAGCACCACGCTATGGCCGTTGGCCTGGCCCTGAGCGGGCACATCCATGTAGGCCATGGACAATGTCTGGCCCTGGGACTGCAATTCGAAGCGTTGCTGCGGATAGGGGTAGGCGAAGCCTTCCAGCTGCTCGCCGTAGCTCGGGGTGGCGGCCTGGGCGCTGGTTCCTAGAAGCAGTGAGGTCAGCAGCAGGGCTGGGGTGATCCTGATCATGGTCGGGCTCCTATGGCAAAGCGGCACTTGTAGGCCAACTGCCGGCCCAGGCGGAAGCCTGGTTCTGTGCCTGAATATTTCCTCAGCCGCGCTCGATGACGCGTTGGTGTAGTTGCTGAGATAGCCGATCCAGGCGCTCCCCCAGCGCTACCAGCGACTCCTGTGCACTGAGCAGCTCGGCGCTGGCCTCGCGTTGACGCTGGCTGGCTTCTCGCTGAGCTGCGCTGTGTTCGCGAACCTGGGCCAGCTGGCGATGCGCCTGATCGAGCGCCTGGCTGTGTTCACGGATGGCATCGGAGAGGTTGGCGGTCAGCGAGGCGTTTTCGGCCAGGGCCTCGCCCACGTCGCTCACCTGGCTGGCTCCGGTATTGACGATCTGCTCCGACTCGCCCAGCACGCTCTGTACGGTGTCGGCGGTCTGGTTGCTGCGTTGCGACAGGTTGCGTACTTCATCGGCCACCACCGCAAAGCCGCGGCCATGCTGACCGGCGCGGGCCGCTTCGATAGCGGCGTTGAGCGCCAGCAGATTGGTCTGCTGGGCGATGGCGCTGATCATCTGCATGGATTCGGCGATGCGCTGATTGCTGCTCTGGATTGCCTGCATGCTGCCTTGGGCCTGCTGCATGCGTGTGGCGCAGGTATTGACCTGGACGCTGCTGTGCTGAGTGTCCTGGCTCAGGCGCTGCATGTGCTCGGTGCTCTGCGCCAGGCCGTCGAGTACTTCGTGGACGGCCAGATCGAGCTGGTGCATGGCCTCGGCCTGCTGCTGCACGTCGCCATCGATGCTTTGGCAGCGCTGGCGCATGCTGTCCAGGGTGCGATACAGCTGCTGCGAGAGCTGGTGCAGGCCGGCGGCGCCATGGCGCACTTCGCCCAGCACTTCGCTCAGCTGCTGGCGGCCCGTGGTGGCGGCCTGGTTCACCCGCTCGGCCTCCTGCAGGTGCTGCTGGGCATTATCCAGGGCCTGCTGGCGCACCCGCGAGCTGTACCACTGCGCCAGCCACATGGTGATGACCGGCAGCAGGTAGCCGGAATACTCGTTGAGCATGGCGTCGCGTGGGCTCAGCTCGAACTGGGGCAGGGCGGCGTCGGCGCGCTCCAGGCGGATCAGCCAGAACACGAATAGCAGCTGCACCACGGTCCAGAGGGCCGCGCTGCGTCCGCCGAGCAGCAGGTAGGCGAAGCCGATCACCACCAGCGGCCAGAAGATATGCGCCGAGTGCAGGCCGCCCAGGTGGTAGATGAGGATCATGGCGTAGCTGCTTATTAGCGCCATGGAGAAGTTGCCCACACCGCGTACGGGTAGCCAGGCCTTGCGCAACGTCAGCAGCACCAGCGGCATGCCGATGATCAGCAGAAAGGAACCCTGCATCAGCGCATCGTTACCCAGGCGTCCCCACTTGATGCCGCTGTACAGGCCGATGGCCAGGCCGCAGTAGGCAAAGAAGTTCAGCATGCGGCTGAGCAACTGGTCGCTGTGGCTGCTTTCGGCCGGGGGCAGGGCTGTGGAGAGGAAGCTCTGTTGCATGACGGTGGGTTCCGTTCTTGTGCGGTGCCGGTCTAGCGCCACCGAGGTTATCGTCTTCAATGCTGGCCATTGGCCTGCGCAGAGCTTAACGAGTCAAAAGCTCGGCGGCGATCCATTGACGACGAAGCGCACGAGACCACGCCCTCTTCACTGGTGGCTCTGGCAGGGGGTGGCCGAATAGCCGGTAAAAATGGCGGGAAAATCCAGCTGCTACTTCGACTGGCTGTGTCGCTGATCTGCACATCAATGCTGAGGTGGTCAGTGTCATGAAATGAAAAGTTGCTGTCGTTCGATGAGAAGCACGCGCTGTGCCACGGCCCTACAGTCGATCCACGCTGCTACAGGCGCCTACAAGAATCTGAGACTGGAGAACAGGCATGGCCAAAGCCGTCCGCTTCTATGAGACCGGGGGACCGGAAGTGCTGCGCTACGAGGATGTCGAGGTCGGCGACCCCGGTCCCGGCCAGGTGCGCATCCGCCATGTCGCCGTGGGTCTGAACTACGCCGACACCTACTTCCGCAACGGCACCTACCCGATCCCGCTGCCTAATGGCATCGGCGTGGAGGCGGCCGGCGTGGTGGTGGCCCTCGGCGCGGGCGTGGATAACGTCGCGGTCGGCGACCGGGTGACCTACACCGGTTTCGTCAACACCCTCGGCGCCTACAGCACCGAGCGCCTGGTGCCGGCCGCGCCGCTGATCCGGATTCCCGACTCGATCGCTTTCGAGACCGCCGCGGCCATGACCATGCGCGGCCTGACGTCCTCCTACCTGATGCGCCGCATCCATGACTTCAAGGAAGGCGACAGCATCCTCCTGCACGCCGCCGCCGGCGGGGTCGGCCTTATTGTCTCGCAGTGGGCCAAGCTGCTTGGCCTGACTGTGATTGGCACCGTCTCCAGCGATGCCAAGGCGGATGTCGCCCGTGCCCATGGCTGCGATCACACCATCAATTACAGCCACGAGGATGTCGCGGGGCGCGTGCGTGAGCTGACCGACGGCGTCGGCGTCAACGTAGTGTTCGACAGCGTCGGCAAGGACACCTTCATGGGCTCGCTGGATTCGCTCAAGCGCCGCGGCCTGCTGGTCTGCGTCGGTACAGCCTCCGGTCCGATCGAAGGCTTCAATCCGCAGTTGCTGGCGATGAAGGGCTCGCTGTACATGACCCGTCCGGCGCTGGCCGACTATATCGCCGACCCGGCCGAGAAGGCTGCCCTGGCCGGCGAGCTGTTCGATCATGTCGGCAGCGGCCGGATCAAGATCGAAATCAACCAGCACTACGCCCTGCAGGATGCGGTGCAGGCGCATCGCGACCTGGAGTCGCGCAAGACCACCGGTTCGTCGATCTTCGTCATCTGAGGAGGCCGCCATGCAAGTCGAACAACTGACCTGCGCCATCGGCGCGGAAATCAGCGGCATCAACCTGGCCGACGCCGCCCGCGACGAACAGCTGTTCGCCGAGATCCGCCAGTTGCTGCTCAGGCACAAGGTGCTGTTCCTGCGTGACCAGGACATCAGCCGCGCCGACCACGTGGCCTTCGCCCGCCGTTTCGGCGAGCTGGAGGACCACCCGGTGGCCGGCAGCGACCCGGATCATCCTGGCCTGGTGCGCATCTACAAGAGCCCCGAGCAGCCCAACGACCGCTACGAGAACGCCTGGCATACCGATGCCACCTGGCGCGACATCCCGCCCATGGGTTGCGTGCTGCGCTGCGTGGAGTGTCCGCCGGTGGGCGGCGACACCATGTGGGCGAACATGGCGCTGGCCTACGAGATGCTGCCGGACGAAGTTAAGGCCAAGATCGCCAACCTGCGCGCACGCCACAGCATCGAGGCCAGCTTCGGCGCCGCCATGCCCATTGAAAAGCGCCTGGCGCTCAAGGCGCAGTTCCCGGATGCCGAGCACCCCGTGGTGCGTACTCATCCGGAAACCGGCGAGAAGGTGTTGTTCGTCAACGCCTTCACCACCCACTTCAGCAACTTCCACACGCCCGAGCACGTGCGCTACGGCCAGGACTTCAGCATGGGCGGCAGCGACCTGCTGCGCTACCTGATCGGCCAGGCCTACATCCCGGAATACCAGGTGCGCTGGCGCTGGAAGCCCAACAGCGTGGCGATCTGGGACAACCGCAGTACCCAGCATTACGCCGTCATGGACTACCCACCGTGCCATCGCAAGATGGAGCGCGCGGGGATCATCGGCGACAAGCCCTTCTGAGTCGGAGCGCTCTGGCGGAGCACTCACTTCCAATCATTCGAGGTAACAGAATTGAACTTCCTAGACGGTTCGCTCTTCCCTGAAAACCAGGACAAGCTGGTCATCACCGCTGCGCCCTATGGCCCGGAATGGTTCCCCTCCGACTTCCCGGAAGACATTCCGGTGACCATGGAGGAGCAGATCCAGAAGGCCGTCGACTGCTACGAAGCCGGCGCTTCCGTACTGCACCTGCACGTTCGCGAGCTGGACGGCAAGGGTTCCAAGCGCCTGTCCAAGTTCAACGAGCTGATCGCCGGCGTGCGCGAAGCCGTGCCGGACATGGTCATCCAAGTGGGCGGCTCGATCTCCTTCGCGCCCCCGGAAGATGGTGCGGCGGCCAAGTGGCTGCACGACGACACCCGCCACATGCTGGCCGAGCTGGACCCCAAGCCCGATCAGGTGACCGTGACCGTCAACACCACCCAGATGAACGTCTGCGAGCAGATGGATGTGCGCGATATCGCCGGCACCTCCATGGCTCATGAGACCCATGAGGCCTACCGCGAGATGATCGTGCCCTCAGGCCCGGGCTTTATCGAGGAGCACGTTCGGCGTCTCTCCGCAGCCGGCATCCAGAGTGCCTTCCAGTTCTACAACATCAACAGCTACGAGTCGGTCGAGCGCCTGATCCGTCGCGGTGGCTACAAGGGCCCGCTGGTCTGTAACTGGGTGGCCATCGGCGGGGGCATGGATCAGCCGCATATCTACAGCCTGGCCAACTTCCTGCGCGCCATCCCGGACGGCACCATGCTGACCGTGGAGAGCACCATGCTCAACGTGCTGCCGATCAACATGATAGGGATGGCCATGGGCCTGCACGTGCGCTGCGGGATCGAGGACAACATCTGGACCCAGGATCGCTCGCGCAAGATGACCACGGTCGAGCAGATCCAGCAGCTGGTGCGTATCGCCAAGGAGTTCGGCCGCCCGGTGGCTAACGGCCAGGAGGCCCGCGAGATCCTCAAGATCGGCGTGTTCTACGACACCGTCGAGGAGACTCTGGCCGCCAATGGTTTCGCACCTAACCCCAAGGGCCGCCAGCAGGGCTTCCTGCACAAGTGATTGACCTCCTGGCGTGGGGTGGGCGTGCCTTGGTACGCCCGTTCCGAGCTTTCCGGCGATCCCCGCAGGTCAGGTCGTGGATCGCCCTACGCCGCTGGGCAAAGGTCTCTGCCGCGTGCGGCGCCCGGGCCACGAACCGGGGCATCGCACGCGGTGCCGGCGGCCCTACCGGGCTGGCCAGAGGCCTTTGCCGAGCGTCGATGACGACCTACAACAATAACAAGCACTAGCTGTACAACGAGGAGGCTGCCGTGGCCGCACATCATATTGATGACGATATCGAGGACACGTCCAAGGGCATAGCGCGGCGCTATGCCTGGATTGTCTTCGCCCTGACTTTCGGCCTGCTGATCTCCGACTACATGTCGCGGCAGGTGCTCAATGCCGTGTTCCCAAGCCTCAAGGCCGAGTGGGCGCTCTCCGACACCCAACTGGGACTGCTCAGTGGCATCGTCGCGTTGATGGTTGGCCTGCTGACTTTCCCGCTGTCGCTGCTGGCCGACCGCTTCGGGCGGATCAGAAGTCTGACCATCATGGCCGTGATCTGGAGTCTGGCAACCCTGGGCTGCGCCCTGGCTGAGAGCTACGAACAGATGTTCTGGGCACGCTTCATGGTCGGTGTCGGTGAGGCTGCTTACGGTAGCGTTGGCATCGCCGTGGTGGTCTCGGTATTCCCGCGCGAGATGCGCGCCACCCTGTCCGGCGCCTTCATCTCTGGTGGTATGTTCGGCTCGGTGCTGGGCATGGCCCTGGGTGGCGCTATGGCCCAGTATTTCGGCTGGCGCTGGGCCTTCGCCGGCATGGCCTTTTTCGGCCTGGCCCTGGCTGTGCTCTACCCGATCGTGGTGCGCGAGGCGAAGATCGCCCCACAGCGCGTGGCCAAGGCCGCCAGTGCGGCGGCGGACAAGGTTGGTCGCCCGCTGCGCACCCTGTACTCCAGCCGCTCTGTACTCTGCGCCTATGTCGCCAGCGGCTTGCAGCTGTTTGTCGGCGGCACCGTAATCGTCTGGATGCCCAGCTACCTGAACCGCTTCTACGGCATGAGCACCGACAAGGCCGGCGCCGTGGCCGCCATCATCGTACTGTGCAGCGGTGCCGGGATGATCCTCTGCGGCATGCTTTGCGACCGCATCAGTCGAAACAAGGCTGAGCGCAAGATCGGTTTGTGCATGGCCTATTGCCTGGGCAGCTGTCTGATGCTGTCGCTGGCCTTCGCTCTGCCGTTTGGCATGCTGCAGCTGGCGCTGATCTGCCTGGGCATGTTCGTTGCCGCCGGCACCACTGGTCCGGCAAGCGCGATGGTCGCCAACCTGACCCACTACAAAGTGCACGGCACGGCCTTCGCTACCTTAACGCTGGCCAATAACCTGCTGGGCCTGGCCACCGGCCCGTTGCTGACTGGCAAGGTTTCCGACCTGATCGGTCTGGACAATGCCTTCCAGCTGGTGCCGCTGGTGAGCATCGGTGCCGCTGCGGTTTTCCTCCTGGCGGGGCGCAGCTACTTGGCCGATATGGCCCGTCTCAAGGGCGAGGGTGTCGAGGAAAAGGCCGTTACCGCAGCACTGGAGGCCCAGTCGTGAGCCAGGCCGTGCGCATCGATGTCGCCTTTGACTTTATCTGCCCCTGGTGTCTGATTGCCAAGCGTCAGCTAAAACGGGCGACGTTGCAGTTGCAGCAGTTCCTGCCGGAGCAGGTTGTGAGCGTCAACTGGCAGGGCGTGCAGTTGTTGCCGCAATTACCCGCTGGGGGGGTGCCGTTCCACGAGTTTTACCTGAAGCGTCTGGGGAGCGAATCGGCTGTGCGCCTGCGTCAGGCGCAAGTGCAGGAGGCTGCTGCGACGGTCGATCTCAGTTTCGACTTCAGCCGTATTACTCACATGCCCAATACTGCAGATGCACATCGCCTGCTGCGCTATTCCATTGATCTGGGCACTCCGGAGCAGCGTGATCGCCTGCTGGAGCGCTTGTTCGCTGCGCATTTTTTCTCCGGTGAAAACATCGGGGATGCCAATACGCTACTGGCTATCGCTGTGTCCTGTGGTTATCCGCGCGAGATCATGGCGCGGGCCCTCTATCGCGATGGACGTCCCTTCACCGGTAGCGCCTGTCCCTCAGACAGCGTGCCGCACTTCATCTTCGACGGTCAGTTGGCATTGTCCGGTGCCCATCCGGCGAAGGTGTTGTTGGGCGGGATGCGTGAGGCTCTCAAATTACGCGAGCGTGAGACCCAGCCGTCATGAGTCATTGGTTCCCTGTGGCAGCTGAGAGGCTGCCAATGGACGCTTTGTGCTGCTTGCTCAAACCTGGCGTGCGGCTCTCCGCTATCGCCGACATGTTCAGCATCGCTACCTGTTCTGTCGAGAAAGAGAGCGCTCAGATGTTTATCCTCATCGACTGCGAGGTTCCCGCGCCATGAGCACTCTTGCTCTCAGTCAGCTCAATCTACGCGCCCGCGAACTGGCGCCGGGCATCAGCGTCAGCCTGGTGGCCGCCGCGGCAGCCACTTTCCTCTCCGAACATTACGGTGCGCCGGTGATGCTGTTCGCCCTGTTGCTGGGGCTGTCGCTGAACTTTCTCGCCAGCGAGGGCAAGTGCAAGGCCGGCATCGAGTTCACCGCGCGCACCGTGCTGCGTCTGGGTGTGTGCCTGCTGGGCATGCGCATCACCCTGGAGCAGATCGTCGGCCTCGGCTGGAAGCCGCTGGCGCTGGTGGTGATCCTGGTGGTGGTCACTATCTCGCTGTCGGTGCTGGCGGCCAAGGCGCTGGGTTTCCAGCGCCTGTTCGGCATGCTGACCGGCGGCGCTACTGCTATTTGTGGGGCATCGGCAGCACTGGCGCTGGCCGCCGCGTTGCCCAACCACCCGCAGAAGGAACGCGCCACCCTGTTCACCGTGATCGGTGTGTCGGCGCTGTCGACCCTGGCGATGATTCTCTATCCGATGATCGCCAACGGGTTCGCACTGTCGCCCGAACTGGCCGGAGTGTTCCTCGGCGCCACCATCCACGATGTGGCCCAGGTGGTCGGCGCCGGTTACAGCATGTCGGCGGAGACCGGCGACACCGCCACCGTGGTCAAGCTGATGCGCGTGGCCATGCTGCTGCCGGTCATCGTAGTGGCCGCCATGATCACCCGCATGCAGGGCGCCGAGACCGGCGGCCAGCGTCCGCCGCTGCTGCCCTGGTTCGCCGTCGGCTTCTTGATCCTGGCCTGCATCAACAGCACCGGCTGGGTGCCGAGCCTGGTGCAAGGCGGCATAAACGAGCTGTCGCGCTGGTGCCTGGTGGTGTCCATCGCCGCCCTGGGCATGAAGACCCAGCTCAAGGAGCTGGCCACCGTGGGCATCAAGCCGATCCTGCTGATGATCGGCGAAACCGCCTTCCTCGCCGCGCTGGTCCTGGTGCTGTTGCACTGGGGCTGGTGATGCGCCTTCCGAGCCTGCCGAGCCGAGACTTGTCATGAAGCAGAACCCTGAATCCACCGCGACAGAGGCGTCCGCGGCGCCGGCCACTGCTGCCGTGCGCAAGCCACGTGTTAGTCGCGCCAAGGTCGCCCAGCAGAGCGCTAAGCAATCCCCTAACAAGGCGCTGCAGCCGTTAAGCAAGCCTGCGCCGAAGAAGGTCGTGACCAAGGTCGCCAAGCCGACCGCCAGGTCCCTGGTCCTGGAGACGGCTGCCGAGCTGGCCGAGGCTGCCGAGAAGCACACTCTGGCGGTGACACCGCTGATCGGCCTGCGCTCACGCGACGTGCTGGGCGCTGCTGGCAGTCTGCTCAAGGCGGTAGCGAGTACCCCGTTCAAGGCCGGCATGCACACCGGCAACTACCTGCGCGAGTTGTACCGCATCGCCAGCGGCGAGTCGCAGCTGGCGCCGGCGCCGAAGGACAAGCGTTTCGCCGACCCGGCCTGGCAGAGCAACCCCTTTCTGCGTCGCTTGGTGCAGAGCTACCTGGCAGGCGAGCGCGAACTCAATGCCTTCATCGATACCGCCGAGCTGCCTGGGGCGGACAAGGGGCGTGCGCGCTTCGTCGCCGCACTACTGGTCGATGCCCTGGCGCCGAGCAACCTGTTACTGACCAACCCTACGGCGCTGCGCAAGGTGGTCGACACCGGCGGCGCCAGTCTGCTGCAGGGCGGCCGCCAACTGGCCCGCGACCTGCTGCACAACCGTGGCCTGCCGTCGCAGGTCGATAGCGAGCCGTTCAGGCTGGGCGAGAACATCGCCAGTGCCAAGGGCGAGGTGGTGTTCCGCAACAAGATGTTTGAGCTGCTGCAGTTCGCACCGACCACCCCAAGCGTGTTCAGCCGCCCGCTGGTGATGTCGCCGCCGCAGATCAACAAGTACTACGCCGTCGACCTGTCGCCGGAGAAAAGCCTGATCAAGTGGATCCAGGACAGCGGCGTGCAGCTGTTCGTCATCAGCTGGCGCAACCCCACGGCCAAGCAGCGCGACTGGGGCCTGTCGCAATACGTGCAGTGCCTGGACCAGGCGGTGGACGTGGCGCGGCAGATCACCGGCAGCCCCGACGTGAACATGTGGGGCTCCTGCTCCGGCGGTATCACTCTGGCCGCCTACCTGGGCTGGCTGGCGGCGGTGGGCGAGAGCGCCAAGGTGGCCAATACCAGCTGGGCGGTGTGCGTGCTGGACATGCCCTCCGTGATGGACGACACCGGCATCGGCATGATCGCCACCCCGGCCGCGCTGGCCGCGGCCAAGGCCAACTCGCGGCGCAAGGGCGTGCTCAGCGGCCAGGAGATGGCGCGCATGTTCGCCTGGTTGCGGCCCAACGACCTGATCTGGAACTACTGGGTCAACAACTACCTGCTCGGCAACAAGCCGCCGGCTTTCGACATCCTGGCCTGGAACAGCGACACCACGCGCCTGCCGGCCCAGCTGCATGCCGACTACCTGGACCTGATCGAGAAGAACCCCTTCAGCCATCCGAACCGGCTGTGGATCGCCGGCCAGCCGATCGACATGACCCAGGTGCGTGTCGGCGCCTATGTGGTCGGCGGCACCACCGACCACATCACCCCCTGGCAGGGCTGCTACGGCACCGCCCGGCTGTTCGGCGAGGACAGCACCTTCGTCCTGTCCAACTCCGGCCACCTGCAGAGCCTGGTGAATCCGCCGGGCAACCCCAAGTCGTATTTTTACAGCGCCAGTGCCATCCAGGCCGACGCTGAAGACTGGCTGAAGGTCGCCGGCGAACGTCAGCCTGGCAGCTGGTGGCCGCACTGGCGGCAGTGGATCGGCGCGCGCTCCGGCGACAGTCGCATAGCACCCACGTCGCTCGGCTCGAAGAAGCACCCACCGCTTTGTGCCGCGCCCGGCACCTACGTGCTGGAGCGCTGAAGCCAATGCCCAATCCAGCCATGCTAGCGCGCCATGTGGGAGTCCTCATCCCCTTGGCCGTTCAACCCTTTGTGGGCATGGACTTCGAACAACCGCAGGCGTGCAGCCTGTCATGAACGGACGGCCTCGCTTACTCCATGGCGGGGCCTATCCTGGGCCGCTGGCGTCCCCCCGCTGTCGGTTTGCTTTCGGCGTCTGCCCAGGCAGCATGCCGTTTTTTATTAAATGCGCGGTCGCCGGCCAGCATGGTTGAGTCGACCCGTTTCCTGCTGCTGGTGGCTTGCCTCGTTTCGCTGGGCCAGTTCGCCGTCGCCACCTACCTGCCAGCCTTTGCCGCGATCGCTGCCGACCTCGGTGCGAGCGCCGCGCAGGTGCAGCAGAGCCTGACCGCCTACTTATTGCCCTTCGCCCTAGCGCTGCTGGGCCACGGGGCGATTGCCGATGCCTGCGGCCGGCGCCGCTACGTGCTGCTGGGGCTGGCGCTGTTTGTGCTGGGGTCGGCACTCTGCGCCCTGGCGTCGAACATCCACTGGCTGTACCTGGGGCGTGCGCTCCAGGGACTGGCGGCCGGCGTCGGCATTGTGGTGGGGCGGGCCATGGTGCGCGATCGTTTCGACGGCGAGCAGGCACAGCGCCAGCTGGCGCTGGTGGCCATGCTGTTCTGCCTGGCGCCGGCGCTGGCACCGTTGTGCGGCGGCTGGCTGTTGCCATTTGCGGGTTGGCGCGGGGTATTCGTGTTTCTCACCGTGCTGGGCGTCTTGCTGCTGGCCGGCTGCTGGCGCTACCTGGCGGAGACCCTGCCGCCGCAGCGCCGCCAGTCGCTGCGGCCGCGTGCGCTGACGGTTGGCTACCTGGAGCTGCTGCACGATGGCCGCTTCCTGCTGATCTGCCTGGCCAATGCAGGCGTCAACATGGCCATCTACCTCTATGTGTTGGCGGCGCCTGCCTTCGTCGTGCGCCATCTGGGCCTGGGCGAGCAGTCCTTCGCCTGGCTGTTCCTGCCGTTGGTAGCAGGGTTGCTGCTGGGGGCCCTGGCGGCACACCGGCTGGTCGGGCGTGTGACCCTCGGTCATGGTGTATTGCTCGGGCATGCAGTGATGTTGCCCGCCGCTCTGCTGAATATCGGCCTGGTGCTGTGGCTGCCGCTGGCGCTGCCTTGGGCGGTACTGGCCCTGCCGTTGTTCGGCCTGGGCCTGATGCTGACGCAGCCGGGCTTGCAGCTGCTGGCCATGGATTGCTTCGCGCAGCGCCGCGGCCTGGCCTCCAGCGCGTTCGTCACCCTGCAGCAACTCGGCAACGCATTGTCTGCGGCGCTGCTGGTGCCGCTGCTGCTGGACAGCCCCCTGTATTTGGCGCTCGGCATGGCCGGCCTGCAGGTGCTCGGCCTGCTGGCTTTTGTCCTGGTGCTGCGCGGTGGTACTCGTCCGCTAGCGGCCGGCAGTGCCTGACGGAGTTCCATCACAACAAGAACAAGGAGAGCCCGATGCGCCGTTACTCCCTCTGTGTACTGCTGTGCCTGCTGCCTTTGCTGTCCCCGGCGCAGTCCAGCGAGCGGCTGCGCGCCCAGCAGCTGAGCGAGATCGCCAGCCGCAGCCGGCTGCTCTGTGCCAGTGCGCTGCTGTACTTCGACCCGCAGCAGCGCACCCTCGATCCACGGGGCCTGACGGCCGCCTACTATCACCTCAACAGCCTCGAGACCCTGGTGCTGCAGCTGGGCCAGCCAGCGGCCCTGCAACAGCCGCTGCTGGCGCTCAAGGACAGCTTCAACCGTCTCGACCGCCTGCCGCCTAGCGAGAGGGCGCGTTATCCGCAGCTGCTGGAGCCGTTGCTGAGTCAGCAGCGCTCGCTGCTGCAGGCCCTGGAAGGCGAGGAGGGTGCAGTGCAGGGTTCGCCACCTGTCGTCAACCTGTTGCAGCGGCAGAGCCTCGACCTGGCGCGCCTGCTGCTGGACTACCAGATGCGCCATTACCCCTGGCCGCAGACCCGCAGCGATCTGTTGACGGCCGCGCAGCGACAGCAGGTCGACCAGGCCGTCGGGCAGCGTTTCGGGCGCCTGGAGCAGGCGCTGCCGGAGCAGGCCGCGGCGCTGCGCAGCATCCGCCGTCACTACCAGTTCGTGCGCAACCCTCTGCAGAGCAACGTGCGCAGTACCAGTGGCGGGGCGGAGTTCTATCTCAGTCGCGCGGTGCTGGACCTGAACGAACTGGCTGCGAATCTGCCCTGAACCAAGGAAAATCAAGTGAGCGAAACCGTACTGATCACCGGCGTATCCTCCGGCATTGGCCTGGAATGCGCACACCAACTGACCGAGCGGGGCTACCGGGTGATCGGCACCCTGCGCCGGGCCGACGAGGCCGAGCGCCTGCGCCTGGTCCTGGGGCCCAACTTCCAGCCGCTGCTGCTGGATGTCACCGACCAGGCCGCCCTGCCGGGGGCCGTGTGCCAGGTGCAGGAATGGCTCGCCGGGGCGCCGCTGCGCGCGCTGGTCAACAACGCCGGCATCGCCTCGCCCAGCGGCCCGCTGCTGCTGCAGCCTCTCGACGAGATGCGCGCGATGTTCGAGGTCAACCTGTTCGGCGCCATCGCCCTGACCCAGGCCTTCGCTCCGCTGTTGCGCTCGCGCCCGGGCCAGCCGGCGCGGCTGATCAACATCGGCTCGGTGTCCGGGCGCGTGACTACCCCCCTGACCGGCTGCTATGCCGCCACCAAGCACGCGCTGGAGGCGGTCAGCGATGCGCTGCGCCTTGAGCTGAGGCCCAGCGCTATTGATGTGGTGCTGATCGAACCGGGGCCCATCCGCACGCCGATCTGGAGCAAGGCGGGGGGCGATCCACGCTACGCCGACGGCCCTTATGCCGAATCCATGCAGGCCTTGCAGCGGTTGGTGGCGAAGAATGCCGAGCGCGGCGCGCCGGTCGAGCGCGTCGGCCAGGCGGTGTTGGCGGCGATCGAGGCGCGGCGGGTCAGGGCCCGCTATCCGCTGCATGCCATGTGGCACCTGGCTCGTTGGCTGCCGACCGGGCTGCTCGATCGCCTGCTGGCCCGGCGCCTGGCCCTCGGGCAGAGGCCATGAGCGGGTTCAGACGCCCTTGCGCGGGACGATCTTGTGCTCGGCGCGCCAGGCCGCCGGCGGCATGCCGAACTGGGCGATGAACCAGCGGGTGAAGGAGCTGGGCATGGAGTAGCCGAGCATGTCGGCGATCCGGCTCAGCGAGTAGCCCGGGTTCTCCAGGTAGCGCATCACCAGGTCGCGGCGCACGTCGTTGATTAGCTCGCTGAAGCTGGCGCCGCCTTCCTCCAGGCGGCGCTGCAGAGTGCGCACGTTCATGCCCTGGGCCTGGGCGATCTGTTCAATGGTGGCACGGCCCATCGGCAGTAGCAGGTAGATGGCCTTGCGTACGTCGAATACCAGCGAGTGCTCGGCCGTGCGCTGCAGCGAGTCGAGGTAGCGCTGGGCGTGGCGTGCCATGGCCTCGTTGGCCAGCGGGTTGGAGGCGTCGAGGTCGGCGGCCTGGCAGACGATGCCATTGAACTCGCTACCGAACTCCAGCTTGCAGCCGAAGATGCGCCGGTGCACGGTCAGGTCGGCGGGCGCCTCGTGGCTGAAGTTGACGCTGATCGGGTGCCAGTGGGCGCCGAGCAGGGCCGCGCAGAAGCGATGCATCACGCCAATCGCCAGTTCGATCGCCTGACGGCTATGTCCAGGCAGGTCGGTAATGACCTCCTCGCGGATGATCACCGTCTTGCCGGATTCTTCGATATGGATTGCCAGTGAGTCGTTGAGCAGGTGGCGGTACTGCACGATGACCTGCAGCGCGTCGCGCAGGCTGCGTTGATGACTAAGCAGCAGGCTGACCTCGCCGAAATCCGATAGCTGGCGTAGTTCGGCCATGCGCAGGCCGAAGGTCTCGCAGCCACTCAGGCGGGCCGACTCCTCGATGGTGGCGATGGCCGCGGCGACCGAGATGCGCTGGTTGGGATCGCTGATCAGCGCCGCATTGAGACCTGCCTCGGCGAGCAGCTTGGGGCCGTTGAGGCCAAAGTGGCGTGCCACTTCGAGGTAGTTCGTCAGTATCGCGGCGCGGGCCAGGGCAGTCATGGGTTTTCCTTATCAGTCAAATTCACCCGCTTCGCTGGCGAGCTATCTCTTTATAGGGGCTGAGTCGTGAAATGAAAAGCTGCTGACAGGCAAAGCGAAGCGGTCGCAGACAGCTGCTTCCTAGAATTCCAGGCTTTCCGGCTGCTGCCGCAGGGCCCGGTGGCCGGAATCCTGTGCGAATTCATTCGGCCGTCAGAGGACTCCCAATGCGCCTGAACATGCCCATCAGCGAGCGCGAGCGCAGCTTCCCCGCCGACCAGCGCCTGGTTTCCGCCACCGACACGCGTGGCATCATCACCTACTGCAACGACCTGTTCGTCGAGGTCAGTGGATACAGCCGTGAGGAACTCATCGGCAGTCCGCACAACCTGGTGCGTCATCCGCACATGCCGGCACAAGTCTTCGCCCACATGTGGGACTACCTCCAGGCCGGCAAGAGCTGGATGGGCATCGTGCAGAACCGCTGCAAGAACGGCGACCACTACTGGGTCAATGCCTATATCACGCCTATTCTCGATGGTGGCCGGGTGGTCGGCTACGAATCGGTTCGTATGCGCGCCGCGCCCGAGCAGCTGCGTCGTGCCCAGGCGCTTTATGCCCGGCTCAATCGTGGTCAGCCGGCGGCCCCGTTGAGCGAGACGCTGGGGGTGCTGGCGCGCTTCCTGTTGCTGCCGATACTGGCCGCCGTGCTGGGGCCGGTGCTGTGGCTGGCCGGCCATGGCGGTGCGGGCATCGCCCTGCTGGCGCTGCTCGGCCTGGGGCAGGCTCTGGTGACCATGGCCTTCGTCAGGCGCGCCATGCTCAAGGTGGCCATGGCCGCACCCAAGGCCTTCGCCAGTGAGCTGGTGGCGCGTACTTACACCGACGACAGCGGCGCGGTGGCGCGGTTGCAGCTGGCACTGATCAGTGAGGAGGCGCGCATTCGCACCGCCCTCGGCCTGCTCGGCGACTATGCCGACCTGACTGCTAGCCAGGCCTCGCAGAACGGCCAGTTAGTGCAGCAGGCCGAGCAGGCCCTGCAGGCGCAGCGCGTGGAGGCCGAGATGGCGGCCACCGCCATGCAGCAGATGGCAGCCTCCATCACCCAGGTCGCCGGTCATGTGCAACTGACCGCCGCGGAGGCGCGCCAGGTCAACCGCTTGGCCCAGGATGGCAGCACCCAGGCGCGGCAGAGTCGCAGCGTAGTGGAGAAGCTGGCGCAGACGGTGGAGGGCATCAGCGTCTCGGTCGAGGGCCTGGCCGGTGAGGCCCAGTCCATCCAGCAGGCCGCCAACATGATCCGCGCGATCGCCGAGCAGACCAACCTGCTGGCGCTCAATGCCGCCATCGAGGCGGCGCGCGCCGGCGAACAGGGCAGGGGCTTCGCCGTGGTGGCCGACGAGGTGCGCGCCCTGGCCTCCAAGACCCAGGAGTCCACCGAGGCCATCCAGCGCATCATCAGTGGCCTGCAGAGCGTGGCCGAGCAGGCGGTGGCTATCGCCCGGCAGGGCAGCGACGAGGCGCACAGCGGTGTGCAGCGGGTAGTGGAAACCGAGGCGGCGCTGGGCGGTATCGGCCAGGCGGTCGAGCGTATCCACCAGATGGCCGAGCAGATGGCCGCCGCCGCCACGCAGCAGAATCAGGTGGCCGAGGACATCTCCCGGCAGATCGCCAATATCTCCCAGGCCTCCGAGCACAACGCCCAAATCACTAGCCGCTCGGCGCAGTTGGGCGGTGAGCTGGAGTCCACGGCCCACGCCCTGCATGCACTGGTCGCCCGTTTCGAGCGCTGAGGCGGGCGGTGCACTGTGTCGACACTCGACCGGCTTGTCACCAAATGAAAAGTCACTGACGTGCAATGTGAAGCACCCCGGCCAGCCGAAATCTACTGTCATGACCCAGGGTGACCGCAGCACGGTTCAGCCCGAATCGATCACAACAGGCGAGTAGCGCGATGAGTGAGACCACCGTACTGATAGTCCCGGGACTGCGTGACCATGTGCCGAGCCACTGGCAGACCTTGCTCGAAGCCAGACTGCCCAGAGTGCGCTCGGTGCCGCCGCTGGAAGACAACAAGCTGAGCCTGGCCGGGCGCGTTGCCGCCATCCAGCATGAGCTGGAGCAGATCGATGGCCCGGTGATCCTGGTCGCCCACAGCGCCGGCGTACTGATGGTGGTGCACTGGGCCGCTCGCCATAAGCGCCCGATCAAAGGCGCGCTGTTAGCCGCGCCGCCGGACATGGCCGCGCAATGGCCAGAACATTACCCAACCCCGGACAGCCTGCGCGCCCATGGCTGGGAGCCGCTGCCCGAGGGACGGCTGCCGTTCCCCAGCATCCTGGCGGCCAGCAGCAACGACTACCTGGCCAGCTTCGCAGCTGCCGCCGCGATGGCCGATGCCTGGGGCAGCGAGTTGCTGAACCTGGGCGACGTCGGTCACCTGAACCCGGCTTCCGGCTACGGCGAATGGCCGCTGGCCGAGGCATTGATCCGCCGCCTGGACGCCTGAACCCCTGTCGCCCTGGCCGGGGTCTGTGTTCCGGCCAGGGTGGCACCTCACCACCCACCACTGCACGAGCGTGGAGAAAGCTAGATGCACAATAACAACAAGCATCACCTTGCCTGCCTGCCGAAAAGCCTGCTGGCCTCGGCCATCCTGATGGGGCTTGGTCTCAACGGCGCCCAGGCGCTGGAGCTGGATACCGGCAGCGAGGACTGGAACGTCCGCTTCGACAACACCGTCAAGTACAACTACGGTGTGCGCACCGAGAGCGCAGACACGCGCATGCTGGCCACGCCGAACAACAATGACGGCGATTACAACTTCCGCAAGGCCGGTACCAACATCACCAACCGCGTCGACCTGCTCACCGAGCTGGACGTGGTGTACCAGAACAGCATGGGCTTCCGCGTCAGCGCCGCCTCCTGGTACGACAAGGCCTACGACAACACTGGCTCCAACTCCAATCCTTTCGTCAATGGCAATGGCTCGGCCAGTGGCATGGTCGATGAGCATTTCCAGGTTGGCCCGCTGGCCAGTGGCGACGGCCTCGGCAACGGCAATCCGCACCTGAGCCGCTATGCCCAGCGCTATTACAGCGGCCCCTCCGGCGAGATCCTCGATGCCTTCGTTTTCTACAGCACCGAAGTGGGCGAGGAGTCGCTGCTGAGCGTCAAGGCCGGCCAGCACAACGTGTTCTGGGGCGAGACCATCCTCAACCCGGTGCATTCGCTGAGCTACGGTCAGTCCGGTCTGGACCTGGCCAAGCTGGCCGCCTCGCCGGGCACCGAGGCCAAGGAGCTGTTCGTGCCGCGTGAGCAGATTTCCACCAGTTTCACCCTGAATTCCGAGTGGACCTTCGGCGCCCAGTACTTCTTCAACTGGGATGCCGCCCGCCTGCCAGAGGCCGGCACCTACTACGGCACTTCCGACCTGCTGGGAGAGGGCGCGCAGTCCTTCCTGCTCGGCCACACCGCCAACCCGGCCGGATTCCTCGGCCCGAACGCGCTGACCAATGTGCGTCGCGGCGACGACAACACCCCGGACGACAGCGGCGACTGGGGCCTGATGGCCAAGTGGTCGCCGGAGTGGCTGAACGGCACCCTGGGCCTCTACTACCGCAACACCTCCGATATTCTGCCGCAGGCCGTGCTCGATGCCCGCTCACTGTCGCTGACCCAGGGCAGCTGCGTGGTGGCGCCGGGTGGCGTGCTCAGCGTGCCGGGTACCGGCGTCTGCCGCCTGGTCGACTCACTGGCGGGCACCAGTTACAACTTCTCCTACGGCGATGACATCGACATCTACGGCCTGAGTCTGTCCAAGGAGTTTGCCGGAGTCAGCGTCGGCAGCGACCTGAACCTGCGCAGCAATATGCCGCTGGCCAGCATCCCGGCCATTATCAGCGCTACCGGCCCGGGTGGTCTGGCGGCGGGACTGGGACATCCGGCGCTGGCGCCGCGCACTGCCGGCACCGGCGTGGTCACCGAGCTACCGGGCGAGGGCGACAGCCTGGCCGCCACCGGCGACACCCTGCACTGGACCATCAACGGCCTGGTGGCCATCGCCGAGACCCCGTTGTTCGATTCGGCCAGCCTGCTCGGCGAGCTGTACTACAGCAACCTGCTGTCGCTCGATAGCAAGAACGAGGCGCTGTACAAGGGCAAGGACACCTATCGCGGCATCGACAAGCCTACCCGCGACAACTGGGGTCTCGCCGTCAACTTCACCCCGACCTGGTACCAGGTGTTTCCGGGCGTGGACCTTTCCGCGCCGATGTCGATCAACGTCGGTCTCGACGGCGTCTCGCCGGTCGCCGCCGGCGGCGCCGAGGACACCGGCAACTACGCGTTGGGCCTGTCGGCGGCCATCTACAACCAGTACTACGTTGACCTCAAGTACGTGGATTCCTTCGGCGACTCGGCCAAGTGTGATGACGGCGCCACCGACGGTTCCACCCCCAACGCCCTGGACGGCACCGAGCGCTACACCTGCTACGGCGGTGGCTACTCGTCCTTCTCCGGCGGCGGCGCCACCGGCGAAGACCGTGGCGCGGTCTACCTGACCTTCAAAACCACTTTTTAATCCACGAATTGCCCAGCCTCTGAGCAGGAGTACCCCCATGAAATTCGTGCAAACCCTATTGGCTGCATCCCTCGCCCTGGCCGTTGCCGGCCAGGCCCATGCCGCAGTCTCCGCCGCCGAAGCGGCCAAACTCGGCCAGTCGCTGACCCTGGTCGGCGCCGACATGGCCGGCAACGCTGATGGTTCCATCCCGGCCTTCACCGGTGGCCTGACCAGCGCCCCGGCCGACTTCAAGGCCGGCGACACCGTGCGCCCCGACCCGTTCGCCGGCGAGCAGCCGCTGCTGACTATCGACGGCAAGAACGCTGGCCAGTATCAGGAACAGCTGACTGCGGTGACCTATGAGCTGGCCAAGCGTTATCCGAGCTTTCGCATTGACGTCTACCCGACTCACCGCACCGCGACCATGCCCAAGGCGCTGCTGGACAACACCGTGAAGAACGCCACCGGGGCCAGCTCGAAGGAGGGCGGCAACGCCATCGAGAACGTGCTGCCGGGCATTCCCTTCCCGATTCCGCAGTCTGGTGCTGAGGCCATGTGGAACCACCTGCTGCGTTTCCAGGGGGCCGGCTATACCACCAAGTACGACTCCTGGAACGTTGATGCCGCCGGCGTGGCCACCCTGGCCACCACCGGCACCGCGTTCAATGCCTTCCCTATCTATGAAGACGTAAACAAAGTCATCGACGCCAAGGACATCTACTTCCAGACCAAGTTGTACTACAGCGGGCCTGCTCGCCGTGCCGGCGAGTCGCTGATGCTGAAGGACGCCGCCAACCCGTTGGCCCAGCCGCGTCGTGCCTGGCAGTACCTGCCTGGTGTGCGTCGGGTGAAGCTGGCGCCGAACCTGGCCTACGACACACCGAACCCGGGCACCGCCGGCTCCGGCACCTACGACGACATTTATGTGTTCAACGGCGCGCTGGACCGCTACGACTGGAAGCTGGTCGGCAAGCAGGAAATGTTCGTGCCCTACAACACCTACAAGCTCACCTACATCAAGGACCCCAAGCCACTGACCACGGCGAACCACCTGGCGCCGGAATTCGTGCGCTGGGAGAAGCACCGCGTGTGGGTGGTGGAGGGCACGCTGAAGCCCGGCTCCCGCCATATCTACGCCAAGCGCCGCTTCTACCTCGACGAGGACAGCTGGAACGCCCTGGCCTCGGACCAGTACGACGCCGCTGGCAAGCTGTACCGCGGCTCCTACAGCTTCCTCACCCAGAGTTACGACGTCGACACGCCGAACACCGCGCCACACGTGATCTACGACCTGGTCGGCGGCAGCTACAACATCAACGGCGTGGTCGGCCCGTATGGTGGCATCAAGTACATCGAGCCGCTGTCCAAGGCCCAGTGGTCGCCCGAGGCCCTGGCCGGGGCGGGTATTCGCTGACCGTCTGCGGCGCCGGGCAGGTTCCGGCGCCGCAGTTTGCCGCCCGCGGTTTGTGCCGCGGACATGTTTCCTACCCCGTACCCAGGTGGCCGGTTGTGTGTCCGGCGCTTCACCCGTGCGGGGCTTTTTCTCAGAAGAGGACGCACTATGTGTGCTTTGCGACGGTACGTCCGGCTCGCTGTGGCCGCCCTGCTGGCGCTGCAGGGCAGTGCCTGGGCCGCCGGCTATGTCGATGTACTGGAACTGCCGGCAAAATCCAGTGCCTTGGCCGTACGCAGTCCGTTACTGGACGTTGCCCTTGCCGGTGATCGGCTGGTGGCGGTCGGCCAGCGTGGTCACATTGTCTATTCCGATGACGTCGGGCAGAGCTGGCAACAGGCCCAGGTGCCGGTGAGCGTCGATCTCAACGCCGTGCACTTCGCCAACCCGAGCCAGGGCTGGGTGGTGGGCAATGATGGTGTGATCCTGCACAGCGACGACGGCGGGCGCAGCTGGCGCAAGCAGCTCGACGGCCGACAGATTGGCACCCTGCTGGTAGAGCGCTACAAGACCCTGGCCCAGCTGGAGCCGGACAACGAGCAGTGGCCGACGCTGATCGCCGAAGGCGAGCGCCTGAAGACCGAGGGCGCCGACAAGCCTTTCCTAGACGTGTGGTTCGCCGATGCGCAGAACGGCTTTGCCGTGGGCGTGTTCAACCTGATCCTCGGTACCCACGACGGAGGGCAGACCTGGGTACCGCTGCAGGATCGCAGCGATAACGCCATGGGTCTGCACCTGACGGCGCTGAACAGTACCGGCGATGCCCTTTACCTGGTTGGCGAGCAAGGCCTGATCCGCCGCTGGGACGCCACCGGCCAGCGTTTTGTCGCGCTGCCCAGCCCCTACGAAGGTACCTTCTTCGGTGTCATCGGCCGCCCTGGAGAGGTGCTGCTCTACGGTTTGCGTGGCCATGTCTTCCTCAGCCGCGACGGCGCGCAGAGCTGGCAGCAACTGGACAGCGGCCTAGAGGTCAGCGTCACAGCTGCCACCCAGAACCGCGGCGGACGCTACCAGCTATTCACCCAGGCTGGTCATCGCATGCAGGTGGAGAACGATCTGAGCCTCAGCCTGGTGCCACAAAAAAGCCAGTCGCCGGTCGCCGGCGTTGTGTTGTCGGCCCGTGGCGATCTGGTGCTGGTGGGCAGCCGCGGCGTGCGCACCCTGGCCAGCGAATAACGACAAGAATCGGAGCGAGTACCCGCGATGGGCAAAATCCAACAAGACATCTGGCCGGTGGTGCGCGATCTGCGTGACTTCGATGCACGCAGCGGCAACCGCCTCGAACGCCTGGTGTTCAATCACCGCGGGCTGTTCGTCCTGTTCATGCTCGTGGCTACCCTGGTGCTCGGCTACATGGCGTCGACCCGCCTGGAGCTGCGGCCCAGCTTCGAGAAGATGATTCCGCAGAGCCAGCCCTACATCAAAAACTACCTGGACAACCGCGCCTCGCTGCGCGGCCTGGGCAACTCGGTGCGGGTGGTGGTGGAGAACACCCAGGGTGACATCTTCGACCCCGAGTACCTGGAGACGCTCAAGCAGATCAACGACAAGCTGTTCCTTAGTCCCGGCGTCGACCGCGCCTGGATGAAGTCGCTGTGGAGCCCGGCCGTGCGCTGGACTGAAGTGACCGAGGAGGGCTTTCAGGGCGGCCCGGTGATGCCCGACAGCTACGCCGGCGCCTCCGCCGACATCGAGCAACTGCGGCAGAACATCACCCGCGCCGGCATCGTCGGCAGCCTGGTGGCCAGCGACTTCAAGTCGAGCATGATCATCGTGCCGCTGCTCGATCGCGACACCGCCACCGGCCAGGGCATCGACTACCACCAGTTTTCGCGCATGCTCGAAGAGCAGCTGCGCGACCACTACGAGTTCGCCGGCGACAGCGCCGCGCGTACCGCCGGCGAGGAGGGCAGCGGCCAGTACAAGGTGCGGGTGATCGGTTTCGCCAAGCTGGTCGGCGACCTGATCGACGGCCTGATCCAGGTGATGCTGTTCTTCGCCCTGGCGGTGCTCACCTCGATCGTCATCATCTACCTGTACACCCGCTGCATCCGCAGCACCCTGCTGGTGATCGGCTGCTCGCTGATGGCGGTGGTCTGGCAGCTCGGCATCGTCGCCTGGCTCGGCTATGCCATCGACCCGTATTCGATCCTGGTGCCCTTCCTGATCTTCGCCATCGGCGTGTCGCACGCGGCGCAGAAGATGAACGGCATCATGCAGGACATTGGTCGTGGCACCCACAAGCTGGTGGCGGCGCGCTACACCTTCCGCCGCCTGTTCATCGCCGGAGTCACCGCGCTGCTGGCCGATGCCGTGGGCTTCGCCGTGCTGATGCTGATCGACATTCCGGTGATCCAGGACCTGGCCATCACCGCCAGCATCGGCGTGGCCGTGCTGATCTTCACCTCGCTGCTGATGATGCCGGTGGCGCTGTCCTACGTCGGCGTCGGTGCCAAGGCCGCCGAGCGCGCCCTGCGCATCGACAATCGCGCTGCCCAACACCGCGGTTTCGGCAAGCTGTGGGACCTGCTTGACCGCTTCACCACCCGCAGCTGGGCCACTGGCGCGGTAGTGATTGGCCTGCTGATGGGTGTCGGCGGCTTCATGGTCAGCCTGCAGCTACAGATCGGTGACCTCGACAGTGGCGCACCGGAGCTGCGCTCCGACTCGCGCTACAACCGCGACAACGCCTACATTACCAGCCACTACGCGCTGTCCAGCGACCTGTTTGCGGTGATGATCAAGACCGGCCCCGAGGGTTGCCTGAACTACGACACCTTGATCCTCGCCGATCGCCTGGCCTGGGAGCTGCAGCAGCATCCCTCGGTGCAAACCACGGTATCGCTGGTCAATGCCGTGCGCCAGATCACCGCGGGTTCCTTCGAGGGCAACCCCAAGCTGGCCAGCATCCAGCGCAATCAGGACATGCTCAACTACGCGGCGCAGCAGGCCTCGGTCAACGCCCCCGAGCTGTTCAACACGGATTGCTCGCTGATGCCGGTCATCGCCTACCTCAAGGACCACAAGGCCGAGACCCTGGACCAGGTGGTGGCCATTGCCGACCAGTTCGCCCGCGAGAACAGCACGCCGGAGCGTCAGTTCCTGCTGGCCGCCGGCAGCGCCGGCATTGAGGCAGCCACCAATATCGTGGTGCGCGAGGCCAATCGCACCATGCTGCTGTACGTCTACCTGGCGGTGGCGCTGTTCTGCCTCTTCACCTTCCGCAGCTGGCGCGCCATGCTGGTGGCTCTGCTGCCGTTGGTGTTGACCTCGATCCTCTGCGAGGCGTTGATGGTGGTCATGGGCATCGGCGTGAAGGTCGCCACCCTGCCGGTGATCGCCCTCGGTGTGGGCATCGGCGTGGACTATGCGCTGTACCTGCTCAGCGTGCAGCTGCATTACCAACGCCAGGGTATGTCGCTGTCCGACGCCTACAAGAATGCCATCGCCTTCACCGGGCGAGTGGTCGGGCTGGTCGGCATCACCCTAGCCGCCGGCGTGGTGTGCTGGGTTTGGTCGCCGATCAAGTTCCAGGCCGATATGGGTATCCTGCTGACCTTCATGTTCCTGTGGAACATGCTTGGTGCGCTGATCCTCATTCCGGCGCTGTCGTACTTCCTGCTGGGCAATGTGGGGCAGAAGGAGCGCAGTGCTGTTGCCGGTTTGCCGTTGGATGAAAAGCAGAAGAACAAGCCACTGCAGCGCCAGATAGCCGGACAATAGATGCATGCCCAACTGGTGGAGACATTACCACCGGGACATGCTCGGCGGTGACCTTGGTGCTGGCGTGGTTGTGGCGCTGATGCTGTTGCCGCAAGGTATGGCCTACGCCCTGGTGGCCGGGTTGCCGGCGGTGGTGGGGCTGTACGCGAGTATCTTGCCCGCGTTGGCCTACGCCTTGGTCGGAAGCAGTGCCAGCCTGTCGGTGGGGCCGATGGCATTGACTTCGCTGATGACCGCGCAGGCAGTGGCTGAGCTGGCGCCCGTTACGGGGCTCACCGCTGTCGAACTGGCAGCGCAACTGGCCTTGCTGTGTGGAGCCGTTCTGCTGCTCTGTGCCGTGCTGCGCCTGGGTTTTCTTTGTGCATTGCTTAGCCGCCCGGTACTGGGTGGCTTCACTGGCGGGGTTGCATTGTTGGTTGTCACCGGCCAGGTCGAGACGCTACTCGGCTCAACTGCTAGCTCGACGGCGCTGGGGGTCGGCACGCTGCTGGCTTTGTACGGTGCTCGGCTCTGCCTGCCTCCGCGTTGGGGACGCCTGGCCCCGGCCTTGGTGCTGGCACTGGCAACTTGTCTGGTAGCCTGGGGCAATCTGCAACAGTCCGGGGTTCAGGTGCTGGGTGCCATACCTGCAGGCCTGCCGCCGTTGGGCTTGAGCCTGCAACCGAGTTTATGGCCTGAGTTATTGCCCTCGGCCTTGCTACTGGCCTTCGTGATATTCGTTTCTGGTCACTCCTCAGCGATGGTGCTGGCGCAGCGTCGGGGTGAGCGGGTCGACGATGGCCGTGAGCTGTTGGGTCAGGGGCTGGCCAATCTGGTCAGCGCCGTGTCGTCTGGTTTTCCGGTCGCGGGTGGTCTGTCTCGTTCGGCCCTCAATCATGTGGCCGGCGCACGCAGCCAGTTGGCTGGGGTGATCACGGCGCTGTTGCTGGGGCTGGCTCTGTTGCTGCCTACCGGCTGGTTGAGCCTGCTGCCTTTGCCGGCCCTGGCCGCCACGATCATCTTTGCCGTCCTCGGCATGCTCGACCTTAATGGTTTGCGTCAGGCCTGGCGATATGACCCTCGCGATGCCGGGGTGTGGTTGGCGACGCTGCTCAGTGTGGTGACGCTGGGCGTTGAGGAGGGCGTGCTGGTCGGCGTGCTGCTTTCACTCGCCGGCCATCTGGCGCGTAGCAGCCGACCGCATATCGCCGTGCTTGGGCGCATGGCCGATGGCGAGAGCTTTCGCAATGTGCGCCGGCATGTCGTGGAAACCCGGGAGCATCTGCTGCTGCTGAGAATTGATGCCAGTCTGTTCTTTGGTAATGCGACAGCCATTGCCGGACGCGTTGATGCCATGCTGACGCCGGCGGTGCGTGAGTTGGTGCTGGATATGTCTGCCGTCAATGGCGTGGACTTTTCAGCACTGTTCGCCCTCGGGGAGCTGAATGCCACTCTGGCCAGGCGTGGCGTTCGACTGCATCTGGCGGCGGTCAAGGGGCCGATACTCGATCGTCTGTGTCGAAGCAGCTTGCTCGACGAGCTGGACGGGCAGCTGTTTGCGACGACTGCCGAGGCCTATCGCTGCCTGTGTTCAGCAGAACTTGCCGAGTAGACGAAATTTTCACCTGTCACAGCAGACAATTTCCGGCTTCATAGCCATCGGACCTTTTTGTCATGCCGCCAGCGGAAGTCTTCCTTCGACCTAGTCTGCGTAGCCACTTCGCCTTCACCTTGCTCAGTGCGCTGTTACTGATGCTGATGTTCGCCGCCCTGCGCCTGGCGTTGATGAACCACAACGCCGAGTTGATCGGCGAAACCTCCACCGGCGACCTGCTGGAAGCCTTCTTCAACGGTGCGCGCTTCGACCTGCGCGTGGTGGTCTACATCGTCGCGCCGCTGCTCCTGTCGCTGCTCAGCCTGCGCGCCATGGCTGCGCGCCGCGCGCATGTGGCGTGGCTGAGCGTGGCCGCCAGCATTGCGCTGCTGCTCGGCATCACCGAGATGGACTTCTACCGCGAGTTTCATCAGCGCCTGAACAGCCTGGTATTCCAGTACATGGAAGAGGATCTGGGCACCGTCTCCAGCATGCTGTGGAATGGCTTCCCGGTGGCCCGCTATCTGCTGGCCTGGGCCTTGGGCACCCTGGCCATGGCCATGCTGTTCAACTGGCTCGAACACCTCACCCGGCCGCGTCAGGTGCGCCCGGCCATGGCCTGGTACAAGCGTTTCGCGGTGTTCTTCGCCTGCCTGCTGCTGGCGGTGCTGGCGGCCCGTGGCACGCTCAAGCAGGGCCCGCCGTTGCGCTGGGGCGATGCCTATACCACCGATTCGATCTTCGCCAATCACCTGGGCCTGAACGGCATCCTGACCCTGGTCGATGCCGCCGAGAACAGCTTCTCCGACCATCGCGACAATGCCTGGAAATCGACCATGGCGGACGCCGAGGCGCTTCCGGTGGTGCGCCAGATGCTACTCGGCGAGCACGACGTGTTGGTGGATGCCGAGAGTGCGGCGGTACGCCGCGACTTCACTCCGCCAGCCGAAGGCGTGCTGCCGATCAAGCATGTGGTGGTGATCCTGATGGAGAGCTTCGCCGGGCGCTGGGTCGGCGCGCTGGGCAGCGATGCCGACATCACGCCGAACTTCGACCGTCTGAGCCGGGAGGGGCTGCTGTTCACCCGTTTCTTCTCCAACGGCACACACACTCACCAAGGCATGTTTGCCACCATGGCCTGCTTCCCCAACCTGCCGAGCTTCGAGTACCTGATGCGCATGCCCGAGGGCAGCCACCAGTTCTCCGGTCTGCCGCAGCAGCTCAGTGCCCGTGGCTACGACGACCTGTACGTCTACAACGGCAATTTTCAGTGGGACAACCAGTCCGGCTTCTTCAGCAACCAGGGCATGCGTAACTTCATCGGCCGCGAGGACTTCGTTGACCCGGTGTTCCTCGATCCGACCTGGGGCGTGTCCGACCAGGACATGTTCGACCGCGCCGCTGTCGAGCTGAACAAACTGGACCCGGACAAGCCCTTCTATGCGTTGCTGCAAACCCTGTCCAATCACACCCCGTATGCGCTGCCGAAGCAGTTGCCGGTGGCGCCGGTCACGGACCGTGGCTCGAACAACGAGCATCTCACCGCCATGCGCTATTCGGACTGGGCCCTGGGGCAGTTCTTCGAGAAGGCCAAACAGTCGCCGTACTACAAGGACACCCTGTTCGTGATCGTCGGTGACCACGGCTTCGGCAGCCCGGAGCAGCTCACCGAAATGGATCTGTACCGCCATAACGTGCCGCTGCTGCTGATCGGCCCGGGCGTGCGCGAGACCTTCGGCGAGCGCCGCGACACCGTCGGCACGCAGGTTGACGTGGTGCCGACCATCATGGGCCGCCTCGGCGGCGAAACCCGCAACCAGTGCTGGGGGCGCGACCTGCTCAGCCTGCCGCAAGGCGATGCGGGCATCGGCGTGATAAAGCCTTCGGGCAGCGATCAGACCGTGGCGATCATCAGCGGCGACAAGGTCCTGGTGCAGCCCAAGGACATGCCGGCCAAGCTCTATCGCTACCAGCTCGCCGAGCGCAAGGTCGAGGTGCTGCAGGGCGATGCGCAGCAGCCGGCGTTGCAGAAGCGCCTGGAAGCCTTCCTGCAGGTGGCTACCCAGAGCCTGCTGCGCAACACCGCCGGGGTGCGCGATGCGCCGGGTGCGGTGGCGCGCAAGGCGCCGGTCGGCGAGTAGGGCGTTAGTTCAGGGCGCCGCGCTGGAACTGGCGCGGCGCCACGCCTTTCCAGCGCTTGAAGGCATGGATGAAGTTGGACACTTCGCCATAACCCAGGCGTTCGGCGATCTCTTCCAATGTCAGCCCGCCGGTGGCCAGGAGCTCCTCGGCCAGGGCCTGGCGCACTTCTTCGAGCAACTGACGAAAGCTGCTGCCTTCGCTGTCGAGGCGGCGGCGCAGGGTACGCGAGCTCATGTGCAGGTTGGCTGCGATCTGCTCCATGGTGGGCAGCTGACCAGGACGGCTGAGCAGCAGTGAGCGAATCTGCCCGGCCAGCCCGCTGCGGTGCCGGCGTTTATCCAGCAGCTCCTGACACTGCGCTTCACATAGCGCCACCATCTGTGGATTGGCGCCGGGCAAGGGCCGGTCGAGCCAGTGGTTGTCGATCACCAGTCGATTATCGGCTTGCGCGAAGCGTGGCAGAAAGCCCAGTTCCTGCTCATACAGGCGGGTGTCTGCAGGTTCTGCCAGGCGCAAATCGATGCGTTTGAGGACGTGAGGCTGTTCGGTCAGCACGCGCTGCACACAGAGCATGCCGGCCAGGTCGCGTTCGAGCAGGAAGCTGCGCAAGTCTTCAGGCACGGCGCTGTCGTCGAACAGCAGGTGGGTTTCCTCGGCGTATTCCTCCAGGCGCATGCCGTGGAAGGCATAGGTCAGGTCCAGGTAGCGCAGGCCGAGATGCGCCGCTTCGCGGCCGGTGCGGCAGCTGAGCAGGGCAAAGCTCCAGATGCCATAGACATTGAGCGGGTAGCGGCGACCCGCCAGCAGACCAATGCCCGGGCGTTGCCCCAGGTGCCGTACCAGATTGCGCACCAGCTGCAGCTCTTGCTCGGCGTCCACTTCGGCGCCGGGTTCGCCGAGTATCTGCCAGTTGAGGTCGGTGGCGTGCAGGCAGAGATCCAGCGACAGGCCGTGATCGAGGCCGAACTGGGTGAGCAGTTGCACGCTGATGGCGCTGCGGCGTACAGGGTCGATGGTTTTTACAGGCATGCGAACATGTCCGAAAGTCACAATTTATTGGCCGACTATGCCATAAACCTGCGCCGCGAGAGCACCTAGCATTCGTTCATCCGCGATACTCGTGGGAGACGGAGAGAACAATGCATAACAAGACTCCACACCAACCGCCTCTGCAGGTGTTGATCATCGGCGCCGGCTTCGCTGGGCTGGGCCTGGCCATGCGCCTGCGACAGCAGGGTCAGGAGCACTTCCTGATTCTCGAAAAAGCGGGCGAGCCCGGCGGCACCTGGCGCGATAACAGCTACCCGGGGGCGGCCTGTGACGTGCCTTCGCACCTGTATTCCTTTTCTTTTGAGCCCAAGACCGACTGGAGCCGGCGTTACGCGCCGCAGCCGGAGATCTTCGCCTACGTGCGCCAGTGCATCGACAACCATGGGCTGCAGCCGAAAATCCGCTGCAACAGCGAGGTTGCTGAGGCCTGGTTCGACGAGGAGGCTGCGCTGTGGCGGGTGACCACCACGGATGGCGCCAGCTTCAGCGCGCGGGCTCTGGTCAGTGCTTGCGGCCAGCTCAATCGGCCGCTGTATCCGCATATTCCCGGCGTGGAACGCTTCGCCGGGGCAAGCTTCCACTCGGCGCGCTGGCGCCATGACATCGACCTCACGGGCAAGCGCGTGGCGGTGATCGGCACTGGCGCCAGCGCTATCCAGTTCGTGCCGGCCATAGTGCCGAAGGTCAAGCAACTGACCCTGTTCCAGCGTACACCGGCCTATGTGCTGGCCAAGCCGGATCGCGCCTACAGCCGTTTCGAGCTGGCGTTGATGCAGCGCTGGCCGTGGATGCAGAAGCTCGATCGTGGTCTGCAATACCTCTATCACGAGGCTCGCGGCGTGGCTTTCTTCGTGCTGCCGGGGTTGATGAAGCTGATGCGCGGCAGCTTTCTGCGCTATCTCGCACGCCAGGTTAGCGATGCCGGCTTGCGCGCCAAGCTGACCCCGGATTACCCGATGGGCTGCAAGCGCATCCTGATCAGCAACGACTACTACCCGGCGCTGGCGCAGCCACAGGTGGCGGTGGTCAGCGAGGCCATTCGCGAAGTCAGCGAGCACGGGGTGATCACCGCCGACGGCCGCGAGCATGCTGCCGACGTGCTGATCTACGGCACCGGCTTCACCGCCAGCGACTTCCTGGCGCCCATGCAGATTCGCGGGCTCGGCGGGCTGGAGCTGAACCAGGCCTGGAAGGATGGCGCCGAGGCCTACAAGGGCATCAGCGTCAACGGCTTCCCCAACCTGTTCATTCTCTATGGGCCGAACACCAACCTGGGGCACAACTCGATCATCTACATGCTGGAAAGCCAGTTCCCCTACGTGCTGGCCTGCCTGGACAAACTGGAGCAGGGCGTGCGCTACCTGGATGTGCGCAAGCCAGTGCAGGACGCCTGGAACCAGCGGGTGCAGCACGCCATCGAGCATTCGGTGTGGGAGCAGGGCTGCAACAGCTGGTACAAGAATGCCGCCGGCAAGCACACCAACAACTGGTCCGGCTTCACCTTCAGCTACCGCCGACATACCCGGCATCCGGACTGGAGCGCCTATGACCTGGTCCGTTGAGCTCTCTGCTCCCTCCGGGCCTGGGCAGCGCCTGCTCAGCAGCGTAATGCGCGGGGCGGTCTGGCTGCTGGCACGGGGCGGGCTGCGCCCAGGCGTCAGCGTCAGGGCCCAGCGCCGCCTGCTCTGGCTGGGCACGCGGCTGGGCAAAGTGGCCGCCGGGGTAAGGGTCGAGCCCGGCGTGCTGGGGGGCGTGCCATGTGAATGGCTGTGGCCGGCCACGGACAACGGCTGGGTGATGCTCTACCTGCACGGTGGGGCGTTTATTGCCGGCTCGCCACAGACCCACCGCAGCCTGACCAGTCACCTGGCTCGCGCGGCGGGGCTGAGCCTGTGCGCGCTGGATTACCGCCTGGCCCCGGAACAGCCATTCCCGGCCGCCCGCGACGATGCGCTGGCGGCCTATCGCGCCTTGCTGGCGCAGGGCCTGGCGGCCGAGCGCATCGTCATCGCCGGCGATTCGGCCGGTGGCAACCTGACCCTGACCTGCGCACTGCGCTTGCGCGAACTGGGGCTGCCGCTGCCGGCTGCGTTGGTGTGCTTCTCGCCGCTCACCGACCTCAGTGGTGACAACCTGCATCAGCCCCCCGGCGGCGACCCGCTGATTCAACCTGCGTGGCTGCGCCAGGGCGCGCAGGCGTATTGCCCGCCAGGCAGGGATTGTCGTGCCCCCGAGCTGTCGCCGCAGTATGCCGAGCTGCACGGTTTGCCGCCCTTGCTGGTGCAGGTCGGCGAGGACGAGGTGCTGCTGCGCCAGAGCCAGTTGCTGGCTGAGCGGGCGCGGGCTGCGGGCGTGGATTGCCGCCTGGAGCTGTATCGCCGGCAGTGGCATGTGTTCCAGATCAACTGCGGCCTGCTGGCCAGCGCCGATCTGGCGTTGCAGCGGGTCGTCGAGTTCCTTCGTCAACGAGGTTGTCCATGAACACCATTCTGATTACGGGGGCGGCTTCCGGTATCGGTGCGGCCACGGCGCGGCTGTTCCATGCGCGCGGCTGGCAAGTCGGCTTGCTGGATATCAACCACAGTGCCCTGGCCGAGCTGGCTGCCGAACTGGGCGGGGTCTGGCACGCGGAGCTGGATGTGGGCGATGCCGGCGCGGTGCGCGAGGCGTTGCAGGACTTTTGCAGCCTGCACGGCGGGCGCCTGCGCCTGCTTTTCAACTGCGCCGGGATTTTGCGTTTCGGTCATTTCGAGGACATCGCCCTGGAGGAGCACGCACGCATCCTGCAGATCAACGTGCTGGGCCTGCTGCAGGTCACCCATGCGGCCTTTCCCTACCTCAAGGGCACGCCGGGCGCCCAGGTGATCAATATGGGCTCTGCTTCCGGGCTGTACGGCACACCGCACATGGTCAGCTACTCGGCTTCCAAGTTCGCCGTGCGCGGTCTGACCGAGGCGCTGGAACTGGAGTGGCGGCGCCACGGCATACACGTGGGCGATCTGATGCCACCTTTCGTGCGCACGCCGATGGTCGCCCAGCAGCACTTCGAACCGCCGGCGCTGCGTCGTATGGGCGTCAAGCTGGCGGCCGAGGACATCGCTGCGGCCGCGTGGTTGCAGGCGCGGCACGCCAAGGTGCACAGGCCGATTCAGTGGCTGTTTACCCTGATGTTCTGGGCCGGGCAGGTCTCGCCGCCGGCCGTGAGCCGGATGCTGATGGGGTGGCTGAGTCGCGACTAGCCGGTAGGCCTGACTGCGCGGCCGCCTGTCGCCGCCGACAACGCCGGTGGTCAGAGTGCCAGCAAGCTCGTGCATCAGCCGCTAACCTGAAGAGACGGTCGCTCGACCCGGCGTTCGCCGGTCTGGCTGCCCACGGGCCTGGCCCGTTGATGACAAACCAGGCAGCTGCCTGGTTCTCGGGCGGCACCGCAGGGTGCCGCGAGGCCGCTATCGTTGGCGGTCGCGGTTGATCCATCGCCTGAGAGGAGGTCGCAACATGAGCACAGCCTTCCAAGATGATGTCAGCAGTACTGTTCTGCGCCGCATGAAAGAGGGCGGATTCGATTTCGCCCGTGTGCACCCCATCGAGTTCTACGCCATCTTCCCGGATGAGGCCCGGGCCAGAGTGGCAGCCGCGAAATTTCGCGGTGAATCGCTGAATGCTCAGGTAAGTGTGCGTGATGATGGTGCCTGGCACCTGCAGGTGAGCAAGGTGATGTATGCCACTTATGCGGGTATCGGCAGTTTCGAGCAGGATCTGGAAGCCCTGGTCGGGCCGCTCGGCGGAGTGCTGGACGGCTGGGGCGTGACCCAGGAAGTGCGACTCGGGGCGCAGCAGGCTGTCGCGAGCTGAAGCCTTTTCGGTAGACGCCGACCAATCCGTGCATTCGGGATTGGTCGGCACCCATCCCTTCGAATCAGGAGTCGGTGCGCTGTTGCAGCGCTTCGAGGTAGCTGATCATGTCCGGCGCGCCGGCCAGGCGTAGGCCTTCGCCCAGGGCATTGGCCGCGGGGGAGTCCTTGGGCAGCAGGAGAAACTCCGGGGCATCCGGATAGCGCAGCAGCGACAGCCGGGCATAGGGCAGGCCGTGATCCAGCAACAGGCTCATGAACGCCGGTTCGCTCCAGGCTTGCACCGGCATGGCCAGCATGTGGTAGCGCTGGCGCAGTTCGGCCAGACCGCTGGCGCTCAGGCGGTAGCGTGTCAACTCCGCGGGCAGGGTGACTTCCAGGCCTCGCAGGCGGGCATAGGCGATGGCGCAGGCGAACGCTTCGCCATGCTGCTCGCCGGCCCAGAAAAACCGCTCGCCGTACCAGCTGGCCTGGCGCAACTCCACTGCCTCGGCGGCGAGAAAACGCGGCATGGCCTGGCTGATGGTCTTGAGGAAATCCTTGTAGCTGATGATGCGCACGCTGCGCCCCAGTGGGCAGGCGGCCACTTCCTCGAACGTTGCCAGGCTACTGTCGAGGCAGGGGGGAGTGCTGCACAGGCCGTCGATTCGGCGCAGGTCGAAGTCATCGAGGTGCAGGGTTTCGCGTTCTACTACGCCCATCAGGATGGCGCGGGCAGCGGCCTTGTCTTCCTGTACCGGGCCTGACAGCGCGTCGCGTGGCAGATCCACCAGACGGTGCAGTGGCGGTCCGGCCTGCCACCAGACATTGGCCGCTGGTTCAGGCAGTACCCTGAACGGCAAGCGCAGGTGGCGCGCCCGCTCGAACACCAGTTTGGCCACACGACCGCTCAGGCCCAGGCGCTGAGCGAGGGCAGAGAGGCGTGACGCCAGACTGGAAGGAGATTCGGAAAAACTCATGACCTGCAGGACACTCCCGGCACTACCGCGTCAGTGTGGCAGAGCCGTAGCCACCTCGCATGCGAATGGGTGCAGGTTGTCGCTGTGAGCCTGGCCGGCTGCGCCGTGGTCTGTGGCAAAATGCTGCCATTCATTGTCGAGGGTGCCTCCATGCCCAGCCTGGTGCTGGATATTGCGCTGCCTGCGGAGCGTTTCCTGGCGGTTTACCAGGGGCGCGCCAACCGGGTTCTGTTGTATAGCCGTGACGGCCGCAAGGTTAGCTTGCCGGCCCATCATCTGCGTCCTTTCTTGCGCCATGACGGCATATATGGCGTGTTCGAGCTGGAATTCAGCACGGCCGGAGAGCTGCTTGGCCTGCGCCAGCTGCAATGAGTGCGCGAACGGCTCCCTTATTACTCCCTTGCCTCGCCGCCGGCTAGTGCTGGCGGCTATAATCGCGGCCTATTTGCCACTGCCACCCATTCGAGCCGACTAGCCCATGTACGACCTGGCCCGCGCGCTGCTGTTCCGTCTTGAACCCGAAACTTCTCACGAACTGTCCATCGACCTGATCGGCGCAGGTGGCCGCCTGGGCCTCAACGGTTTGCTGTGCAAGGCGCCGACCAAGCTGCCGGTGCAGGTGATGGGGCTGGAATTCCCTAATCCGGTGGGCCTGGCTGCCGGCCTGGACAAGAACGGTGACGCCATCGACGGTTTCGCTCAACTGGGTTTCGGTTTCGTCGAGATCGGCACCGTGACCCCGCGCCCGCAGCCGGGCAATCCCAAGCCGCGGCTGTTCCGCCTGCCGGAAGCGACCGCAGTGATCAACCGCATGGGCTTCAACAATCACGGCGTCGATCACCTGTTGGCCCGCGTTGCCGCGGCCAAGTACAAGGGCGTGCTGGGCATCAATATCGGCAAGAACTTCGACACCCCGGTCGAGCGGGCCGTGGATGACTACCTGATCGGCCTGGACAAGGTCTACGCCCACGCCAGCTACGTGACCGTCAACGTCAGCTCGCCGAATACCCCTGGCCTGCGCAGCCTGCAGTTCGGTGATCAACTCAAGCAGCTGCTGGAAGCGCTGCGGCAGCGCCAGGAAGACCTGGCTGCCCAGCACGGCAAGCGTGTACCGCTGGCAATCAAGATCGCCCCGGACATGAGCGACGAGGAAACCGTGCAGGTCGCTCAGGCGCTGGTCGAAACCGGCATGGATGCGGTCATCGCTACCAACACCACCCTGGGCCGCGAAGGTGTGGAGAACCTGCCGTTCGGCAACGAGGCCGGCGGCCTTTCCGGTGCGCCGGTGCGTGACAAGAGCACCCATACCGTGCGGGTACTGGCTGGCGAGCTCAAGGGCCGCCTACCGATCATTGCCGTTGGAGGTATTACCGAAGGGGCGCATGCAGCCGAGAAGATCGCGGCAGGTGCCAGTCTGGTGCAGATCTATTCGGGCTTTATCTACAAGGGACCGGCGCTGATTCGCGAGGCGGTGGACGCCATTGCGGCACTGCCGAAGCACTGAATAGCGGCAAGTAGGCAATAAAAAGGGCCCCTGAGGGGCCCTGGGCTCTCGCCCACCGTCCGGATGGGACGGTCTGGTGAAGTCTGTGGGTCGGGCTCAGCCGACAGCGTGAAGTTCGTTGAGTCTATGGATACCGGCAGTGCCGGTCAGTCCGTCCCAGTTGTCGCCGCGCCCTTCGCGCCAGCCATTGATCCAGGCTTGCCGAACGGACGGGTGGGTGAAAGGACACAGATCGCGGGATTTGCCATGAATGCCGTGCTGATAACCGCGTAGAAAAGCTCGTTCCAACGGATCACGCTTAAGTCTTCTCATCGGGTGTTGCCCTCACTGTTGACTGTTATGTCCCGTTGGCCCCTTGCCGGGACCAGGCAGAAAAGCTTCTGCCAGTGCGGCCCGCTGCCGGCGTGGCGGGCCACCTGCCAGCACCATTGCGGTGTCGGCCTGAGATGATTTCTAACCAATGCCTTACCCCCTGTGAATGATCGTTTTGTCATAAGGGCGTAACGCAAATAGGGCAGGAGCCATAAGCTAATGTGGATGAGTAGGCCTTAATCGGCTGTGATCCAGCATTGGTGCAGGGCTTCGCCCGGATGTCATTGCGAATGTCTCGCAGCTGCGAGTTTTGTTTATTCCGACGAAGGGTCATCTTGCGACCCTCTGTCATATCAGGTGGCTGATTTGTCACCCTTACAGATGGAATGCCCATGTCTGACCGTTACGAACTGATCCTGACCTGCCCCAAGAGTCTGGAAGGCCTGCTGCTTGAAGAAGCCACTGGTCTGGGCCTGGAAGAGGCCCGCGAGCAGACGGCTGCCGTGCGGGGTTTCGCCGCCATTGAGGTGGGCTACCGTCTGTGCCTGTGGTCGCGCCTGGCCAACCGCGTGCTGCTGGTGTTGCGCCGTTTCCCGGTGAGCAACGCCGAGGATCTCTACCAGGGCGTGTTGGCTGTTGATTGGGCCGAACATCTTGATCCAGCCGGGACTCTAGCCGTGGAGTTCAGTGGCCATGGCGCCGGCATCGACAACACGCACTTTGGCGCCTTGAAGGTCAAGGACGCTATCGTCGACAAGCTGCGCACTCCGGCCGGTACGCGCCCGTCGATCGACAAGGTCGACCCGCACCTGCGCGTGCACCTGCGCCTGGACAAGGGCGAGGCGGTGCTCTCGCTGGATCTATCCGGGCACAGCCTGCACCAGCGTGGCTATCGCCTGCAGCAGGGCGCTGCGCCGCTCAAGGAAAACCTGGCTGCAGCCATCCTGATCCGCGCCGGCTGGCCGCGCATTGCCGCCGAGGGTGGCGCGTTGGCCGACCCTATGTGCGGTGTCGGTACCTTCCTGGTCGAGGCGGCGATGATCGCCACCGACATGGCGCCGAACCTCAAGCGTGAACGCTGGGGCTTCTCCAACTGGCTGGGCCATGTCCCGGCGATCTGGAAGAAGCTGCATGCGGAGGCCGAAGAGCGCGCCGCTGCGGGCCTGGCCAAGCCGCCGCTGTGGATTCGTGGTTACGAGGCCGACCCACGGCTGATCCAGCCTGCGCGTAACAACATCGAGCGTGCCGGCCTGGGCGAGTGGGTCAAGCTGTACCAGGGCGAGCTGGCGACCTTCGAGCCGCGCCCGGACAAGAACCAGACCGGCCTGATCGTCAGCAACCCGCCCTATGGCGAGCGCCTGGGCGACGAAGCGAGCCTGCTCTACCTCTATCAGAACCTCGGCGAGCGCCTGCGCCAGAGTTGCCTGAACTGGGAGGCGGCGGTGTTCACCGGCGCGCCGGAACTGGGCAAGCGCATGGGCCTGCGTAGCCACAAGCAGTATTCGTTCTGGAACGGCGCGCTGCCGTGCAAGCTGCTGCTGTTCAAGGTGCTGCCCGAGCAGTTCGTCACTGGTGAGCGCAGCGAGCGGCGTCAGGCCAGTGAGGAAGGCGCGGCGGCTCCAGTGGCCAGTGAGCCTGCGCGTTTGTCCGAGGGCGGGCAGATGTTCGCCAACCGTCTGCAAAAGAACCTCAAGACCCTCGGCAAGTGGGCAAAGAAGGCTGGTATCGAGTGCTACCGCCTGTACGACGCCGACATGCCCGAGTACGCCCTGGCCATCGACCTGTACCGCGACTGGGTGCACGTGCAGGAATACGCGCCGCCTCGCTCCATTGACCCGGACAGGGCGCAGGCGCGCCTGCTCGACGCCCTGGCTGCCATTCCGGTGGCGCTGGGTATCTCGCCGGACAAAGTGGTGATCAAGCGCCGCGAGCGGCAGAGCGGCACCAAGCAGTACGAGCGCCAGGCCAGCCAGGGCCAGTTCATGGAAGTGAGCGAAGGCGGTGTGCGCCTGCTGGTCAACCTGACCGATTACCTGGACACCGGCCTGTTCCTCGACCACCGTCCGCTGCGCCTGCGCATCCAGAAAGAGGCGGCCGGCAAGCGCTTCCTCAACCTGTTCTGCTACACCGCCACGGCTACCGTGCACGCGGCCAAGGGCGGCGCGCGCAGCACCACCAGCATCGACCTGTCAAAGACCTACCTGGACTGGGCGCGGCGCAACCTGGCGCTCAACGGATACTCGGACAAGCAGAAGCTGGAGCAGGGTGACGTGATGGCCTGGCTGGAGGCCGACCGTGGCGAGTACGATCTGGTCTTCATCGATCCGCCGACCTTTTCCAACTCCAAGCGCATGGAGGGCGTGTTCGATGTGCAGCGCGATCACGTGCGCCTGCTCGACCTGGCCATGGCCCGTCTGGGCAAGGGCGGCGTGCTGTACTTCTCCAACAACTTCCGCAAGTTCCAGCTCGACGAGGGCCTGGCCGAGCGTTACGCGGTGGAGGAGATCAGCGCACAGACCGTCGATCAGGACTTTGCCCGCAACAGCAAGATTCATCGTGCCTGGCGTTTGACGGCCAAGATCTGAGGTCGGCATATGAGAAAGCCCGCCGAATGGCGGGCTTTTTCGTTGCTACGGACTTATCGGCGGTAGATGTCCAGCAGTACCTGATCGAGGATCGCCGAGGCGCCCCAAGGCCGCTGGTCGTTGAGGATGGCCACCACCACCCAGTTCTTGCCTTTGGCCGTGCGGGTAAAACCCGCGATGGCGCGCACATTGTTCAAGGTGCCGGTCTTGATATGACCTTGTCCCTGCATGCCGGTGTTTTTCAGGCGCTTGCGCATGGTGCCGTCCATGCCCACCAGCGGCATCGAGGCGATGAACTCGGCGGCGTATGGGCTATGCCAGGCGGCTTGCAGCATGCCGGCCATCTCGCGGGCGCTGATGCGTTCCGCGCGGGAGAGTCCCGAGCCGTTCTCGATCACCAGGCGTGGTGCGGTGATGCCTTTTTTCGCCAGCCAGCCGCGGATGACGCGTTGCGCGGCCTTGGCATCGTCGCCATCGGCGCTGGTGCGGAAGCGCTGCCCTAGACTGAGGAACAGCTGTCTGGCCATGGTGTTGTTGCTGTACTTGTTGATGTCGCGGATGACCTCGGTGAGGTCCGGCGAGAAGGTACGCGCCAGCAGCTTGGCATTCTTCGGCACATCGCCCAGGCGATCCTTGCCGAGGATGCTGCCGCCCAGCTCCTGCCAGATGGCGCGTACGGCGCCGGCGGCGTAGCCCGGGTGGTCCAGCAGGGCCAGGTAGCTCTGGGCGCTGCAGCCTTCGGCCAGCTTGCCGGTGACCACCAGGGTGGTGCCATCGAACTGGGTCACCGGGTTGTAGCGTACATCCGGCCAAGCCGGGCATTTGGCGGCGGGGAGCGCCTTGACCTGATTGTCGATGCGGACGTTGGTCAGTGGCGGCTCCATCACCACACTGACCTTGCCGCCGGCGGTGCGACTGATCATGCGAACTGATTTGAGGTTGACCAGCAGCGAATCGGGGCCGACCAGGAAGGGTTTGTTGGGGTCGCCGCCGTCATCGTTGAATACGGGCAGCTGCGGCAGATTGAAGTGGCTGCGATCCAGCACCAGATCGCCGGTGATGCGCTGTACGCCATTGGTGCGCAGATCGCGCATCATCAGCCAGAGTCTCTCCATGTTGAGCTTGGGGTCACCGCCGCCCTTGAGGTAGAGGTTGCCGTTAAGTACGCCATCCTGCAGCGGGCCATCACCGTAGAACTCGGTTTGCCACTGATGGGTAGGGCCGAGCAACTCAAGCGCGGCGTAGGTATTGACCAGCTTCATGGTCGAGGCCGGGTTCATCGAGACATCGGCGTTGTAGATGATGCCGGTACTGCTGCTATCCAATGGCAGGGCGACAAGTGACAGGCTATTGGGCGAGATCTTGTTGGCCTTTAGGGCTTGCGCAACCTTGTTCGGCAGTACGCTGCTGGTTTGAGCAGCCTGAATGGGCAGCGACAAAGGCAGAAGAAGAGAGGCGAGCAGTAAATTTCGTAGCGAATGGATCATTGGCAGGGCCCAGGTTGGAGAGGGGGCAAAAACTGCCGCGCATTATGCCCGAGGCGTTTATGGCTGGCGCCTGGGCTGCACGAGCATTTTTTCTGAACGGACGGGCAAGTGGGGCGGCAATTTGCTAGAGTGCCGTCCGTGCAAATCATTGAGTATCTAGGAGCATCTATGGCCACTAACCGTTCCCGTCGTCTGCGCAAGAAACTTTGCGTCGATGAATTCCAGGAGCTGGGCTGCGAACTGACCATGAACTTTCGCGAGAGCCTGACCGAGGCTGAGGCGGATCAGTTCGTCGACCAGTTTCTGGTCGAGGCCATCGACGGCAACGGCCTGGGCTATGTCGGCGGCGAGGACTATGGTTTCGTTTGCCTGTCCAAGCGCGGCTCGGTCACCGAAGAGCAGCGCAGCCAGCTGGAAGCCTGGCTCAAGGGGCGCAACGAGCTGGTCGACTTCACTCTGAGCCCGCTGCTCGATGTGTGGTATCCGGAGAACCCGGTCAACAAGGCCTAACCGCTGCGTTGCGATAGAAGAGCCCGGCTTGATGCCGGGCTTTTTTGTGCCTGGCATCAGGCCAGGCCTGCTTTATTCAGGATGGCATCGGTGTCTACTGCATCATTCTGGTCGGGGCGCAGGTAACGTTCGGCATAGGCCTGAGGGATACCGCTGCGCACAAACAGACCAAACAGATCGGGGTCGACATGGGCGCCCCGGCACATGCCGACCATGATGTTGAGTGACTCGGTAAGCGTCTTGCCCTTCTTGTAGGGGCGATCCACTGCAGTCAGGGCCTCGAAAATGTCTGCAATCGCCATCATCCGTGCCGGCAGGCTCATTTCATCGCGCTTGAGGCGTTTCGGGTAGCCGCTGCCATCCATCTTCTCGTGGTGCCCACCGGCGATCTCGGCCACATTGGCCAGGTGTTTGGGGAAGGGCAGGTGCTCGAGCATGAGAATGGTCTGCACGATGTGGTTGTTGATGATGTAGCGTTCTTCGGCAGTCAGGGTGCCGCGGACTATCCCCAGGTTGTATAGCTCGCCACGATTATGTTTGTAATGCGGTACGTCGAGGCGGAAGCCCCAGGGGTTGTCCGCGGCGATGAGCTCGCTGCTCGGGCGCTCGATCAGGTGCTCGGGCTTGTCAGCAAGCAGGGGTTCCTGCACCGGCAGTTCGGTGGCCGGGCTACGCGACTGGCGCTGGTTTTCCTCCCAGGAAACGCCCAGTCTGTCGTCCAGTGTGCGCGTCCAGCGGCGCTCGGCGATGGTTTTCAGGCGCTCCTGGTCAGCATCGGCCATGGCTTCGCCACCGAGGTTGCAACGGGCGACAAAGGCGAACTCTTCGTCCAGGGTGCTCAGCGTCTCGTCGCGCAGCCGGCTCAGAACGGCTTCGTCGCCACCGCTGGCCAATGCTTGCCAGTAGGCGACCCAGGCGTCGCGCTTGAGCACCTCGAAACGCATGCGCACTTCGTGGATACGGTCGTAGAGGGTTTCCAGCTTGGTCGCCTTGTCCACCACATATTCTGGCGTGGTGACTTTGCCGCAATCGTGAAGCCAGGCGGCGATGTGCAGGGCCTCCCAGTCTTCTTCACCGGGCTGGTAGTCGCGGAAAGGCTCCTCGTGGCTGCCGGCTGCGGCTTTGGCCAGCATCACAGTCAGTTCCGGTACCCGCTGACAATGGCCGCCGGTGTAGGGGCTTTTGGCGTCGATGGCGCCCGCGATTAGTTGAATAAAGGCGTCCAGTAGTTTCTTTTGTTGCTCCAGCAGTCGCTGGCTCTCGATACACAGGGCGGCGACCCCGGACACGGCCTCGACATAGGCGATGCGCTGCGGGCCGATCATGGCCAGGTCGGCCTCCTCGCCGTTGTCTCGGTGCAGCAGGAGCAACACGCCTAGCGTTTCGCCCTGGCGATTGTGCAGGCCGGTGCTCAGCAGGTGCGCACGCGGGCTGTCGAGGGTGTGCAGCAGGCTTTGCAGCCCTTCGGCCTGATCAAAGCCGATGGCGGTCACAACGCTGCTGCCGCCTTCTGCCGGCTGGCGTATCCACTCGGGTATCTCGGATTGACCGGGGATGTAGGTGGGGATGCGGTGTTCTTCCAGGCTGTGCTGCTGGTCGTTGATGAACAGCCCGTGGGGCTCCAGGCGCCCGTTGTCGGCGTCACGCAGGTAGAGCAGGCCGCAGCTGGCCTCGCTGAGTTCAACGGTTTCCCGCAGTACCCGGCGCAGCAGGGCGTCAAAGCGGGTTTCGGCTGACAGGCTGGCGGTGATGTCGAGGAATCCGGACAGGGTGTCCTTCATCTTGGCCATGGCCACCGCCAACTGATCGACTTCCAATACCGGGGAGCGGCCACTGGCCGGATGGTTGAAGTTGAAGCTGCGGATGGCTTCGGCCTCATCCACCAGAGCGCGCAGTGGCTTGACCAGTACACGAGACATCAGCCAGCCGAGCGGGACGCACAGCAGCAGGATAGCGATGGTGAGTACGGCGCCCTGCCAGCGGATCCGGTAGGCGTCGGCGAGCAACTCTTCTTCTGGTGCCAGCAGGGCTAGGCGCAAGCCGTTGGGGCCGCCTTCCTCGAGTTGGCTGTAGGACACCTGCCAGCGCTTGCCTGCCAGCTCCATGGCGCTCTGGCGATCCTTGTCCAGGCCGCGCTGGAATAGCTCACCCAACGCTGGGCTGAGTTGGGCCACCTGGGCCAGCTGCGTTTCGCCATTGCGTATCAGCAAGCGGGCCACATCTGGGTAGGCGACGGCGGAGCCATCGGGCCGGTACAGCACCACTTCGGTCGATGGCGTGACCCGGTGACGTGCCAGCGTGGCTGAGAGGTCGGCGAGCGTCAGGTCGGCTGCGAGCACGGTCTGGTCATGGCTGATACGGGCCAGCGTCGTGCCGACATCGCCAGTGGAAAAGAACACGTAAGGTTCGGTGGTGATCTGCTCGCCGTTTTCGAGGGCGCTCTTGTACCAGGGGCGGCTGCGGGGGTCGTAGGTTTCCTTGAGGTTCTGCCGGCGGCTGATCAGGTTCAGCTCGGCATCGAAATATTGCGATTCGGAAACGGGCCGGGCACTGCCGTTGCGGTCGATGGTCCAGACCTGGAAGGCGGCGTTGGCGGGAGCATTGAATCGCTCCTTGAGTGCAGCGTTACGCAGCGGTCGCACCATGAAGAAATCGCCATCGCCATAACCGAGATACAGCGAGGCAAGCTTGGGATTGTCGCGCAGGGCCTAGGCCAGTGATGGCATGAGGTCCATGCGCTGATAGCGATCGGCGGCCTGATTCTTTTCCTGCAGGGTGAGCAGGCTGAGCAGATGGCGAATGGGTTGGTAGGTGTGGCGCAGGTCGGCGTCCACCTCCTCGCGTATTTGCGTAAACAGCTGTTTGCTGCTGGACAGGATGACCTGGGTGGTCTGGTGATAGTTGAACAGGCCGAGCAGTGCGCCACTGCCGAGCAGAAGCAGGGTGAACAGTACGCTGATGTGGACGTGGAGCGGAAAGCGACGTTCCTTGCCTAGCGCTTTACCCTGCATGAGCTCGCTCCGTTGACAGGCGTAATGGGATAGAGCCAAAGCATAGTGAAGCGCTGACAACATCGCCGCCTGTCGGCGGGACTATTTTTCCTGTTTTGCCTGGCCAAATCGCCGTGCCAGAGCATGTATCAGCATGGCCACCAACATCGCCAGCACCACGCCGACCAGGCTGTTGAGCAGGCGCTGTTGGGGATCCTGCCAGTCCTGCGCCAGGCATTCGCTCAGCAGCATGAAACTGACGATCACCTGCAAGACGTACAGGCCATAGCGATGGGCCTGCAGTGCTCGGCCCAGCACAATCACGGGCAAGGTAATGGCCACCATGGCGGCCGGGCTTTGCAAACTGTAGCCGAGCCCCAGCAGCAGTACGGCGCTGGCCAGGCTCACCATGCACAGTTGCAGGGCCCTGGCTAGATTGCTGCGGGCTCTCAGCTGCAGGGTGCCGAGCAGAGCCAGGGTGAGCCAGTGGCCTCGTGGCAGGTCGGCTAGCTCGACTATCAGCCCGGCACTGCCCAGGGCGAGGGCGCAGCCTAGTGCGTGCAGACGCCAGCGGCGCTCCGGCAGGCGCTTGGCCTGGCGGCGCAGCACGCGCAATACGGCCATCAGGCGGGGCATGTGCGGCCAGGTGCGCAAACCATGCAGGCCGCGCAGGCCGAAAGCGAGGAGGGCAACCCACAGACCGCCGAGAATGAACAGTGCTGCGACCGCGTCGGCATTGTGCAACCCTCCGACCTCAGTATGCCCTTGCCCCAGGCACAGGCAGATCGCCAGGTTCATACCCAGCTTGCCGGCCTCTTTGCCGAAGCGCTGCAACCAGGCGAGCAGTAGACCGAAGGCGCCGAACAGCAGCATGCTGGCCCAGGCGTGCCCCGTCGCCCAGAAGCCCAGGCCGGCGCTGCAGGCGCCGAGCAGGGTGAGCATTAACAGTCGCAGCATGCCATAGCGATGCAGCGGGCTGACCTGGGAGGCTTGAAAGGCACCGGCCGAGGCCCAGAGAAAACCCGGATGGCCGCTGAGCAGGCCAAGCAGCAGGGGCAGGGCACACCCCAGGCCGGCAATCACGGCCACACCCAGTTCGGGGGGGCCGGCGTGCCAGCCGATCCATCTGCGTCTGCGAGTCATGGGCCTACACCGGGCTGGAGCGCCCGGTCATCTCCCGGGCCATTTCGGTCGCGTAGCTGTCCGTCATCCCGGCGATGAAGTCGATCATGCGCAGGAACGACATATACAGGGACCAGTCCGGTGCCGGAGCGTAATGGGCAAGCAGGTCGAGGATACGCCGGTTCTTGAACGACAGCTCGCGCCCGGAGTGCTGCTCCAGGGCCGCGCCGCAGAAGGCATTGAGCAGGATCTCCAGGGTGGTGTAGGCGCCGATTTCATGCAGGGTCTTGCGCTTGTCCTGAAAGATGCGTTCGCGTGCCACGGCCTTGGCCCGCAGCACGCAGCGCTTGGCAGGGCCATGCATATGCTCGACCAGGTCACCCTCGAGGGTGCCGAGCAGCAGGGCTGGCTGTTGTTCGACGAAGGCACGGGCGGCGGCGTTGGTCAGGTGTTCGATCGCCTTGCCACGCAGGATCGCCAGCTTGCGCCGGCGCGAATCATGGGGGCCGAGCTGGCGGTAGGTTTCCGGCAGGTCGTCACCGACCAGGTCGAACAGCAAGGCTTCAACCTCGGCATAGTCGAGCAACTCCATTTCCACCCCGTCTTCCAGGTCGATCAGGGCGTAGCAGATGTCGTCGGCTGCCTCCATCAGGAAGACCAGCGGATGGCGTGCCCAGCGCTGTTCGTCCAGCCGTGGCAGGCCCAGCTTGGTGGCAATCTGCTCCAGGCGCGGCAGTTCGTTCTGGTAGCAGCCGAACTTGTGCTTCTTGTAGCCCAGCGCCTCGGCGTGGCGTGCTGTCCACGGGTATTTCAGGTAGGTGCCGAGGGTGGCGTAGGTCAGGCGCATGCCGCCGTCGAACTGGTGGTATTCCAGCTGGGTGAGTACGCGAAAGCCCTGGGCGTTGCCCTCGAAACTGAGGAAGTCGGCGCGTTCGGCATCGCTCATGTCGTCCAGCCAGCCGCGCCCGGCGGCCTGGCGGAACCAGTGGCGGATGGCGTCTTCGCCGGAGTGACCGAACGGCGGGTTGCCGATGTCGTGAGCCAGGCAGGCGGACTGCACGATTACACCCAGGTCGCTCGGTGTACACCAGTTCGGCAGTTCGTCACGCAGCATCTCGCCGACGCGCATGCCCAGGGAGCGGCCGACGCAGCCGACTTCGAGGGAGTGGGTCAGGCGAGTGTGAATGTGGTCGTTGCTGGACACCGGGTGCACCTGGGTTTTGCGCCCCAGGCGGCGGAAGGCGCCGGAGAAGATGATGCGGTCGTGGTCTTTGTGGAACGGACTGCGGCCCAGCTCGTCGGAGCTATGTACGGGTTTGCCGAGGCGTTCGCGGGTGAGCAGGGTTTGCCAATCCAAGGGCTGTCCTCGCCTGTGGGTGTGCCCGGCTCCTCCGGGCGATGTGTTCTTAGCTTCGGTGTTTGCGCGGATGCCTGCAAGTATCGGTGCATCGGGTCTGCTGCGGCGACGAGCGGTTACTGGTGCCCGTGGGCACGGTGCTATCGTCGCCCCATCGTGTCTTGATCTATAGCCATAACAACAAGAGTAGTAAGCACGTGATTTCCGAAGCTGCCTCATCCAGGGACTCGCAGCAGCAATTGCGCATTCGCCGCTTCATGATGAGTGTGGCGATGTACTTTCTGGCCAGCGTTCCCCAGCTCGTCTCTGTCTACAACGGTATTTCCCCGGCCTGGGTGACTCAGGTTTGGGTGCTGGTGGCCGTGATCACCAATCTGCTGTTTTACCTGCTGCTGCGCTACGACCTCAACCTGCGCTTGCGCGACCCGAGCATGACCATGGCGCAGATGGTCGCCGCCATCGTGATGGTGATGGGGACTCAGATCTATGCTGGCGAGGCACGCGGAGCCTACCTGGTGGTGTTGCTGATCATCAGCATGTTCGGTTGCTTCAAGCTCAATACCCGTGAGTTGCTGTGGTTGAGCCTGGGCACCATAGTCGCTTACGCCCTGACTCTGCCGCTGATCCAGCGTATCGAAGGCGAGCGTTTCAACCTGGCGGTGGAGATGGTGTTGTGGTGCAGTTTCTCGGTGTTCCTGCCGTTCATTTCCATTCTCGGCGGTAGCATCAGTGCTCTGCGCAAGAAGCTGATGGCCAGCAACGCCCAGCTGCAGGTGGTATTGAACCAGGTCACCGAGCTGGCTACCCACGATGAGCTGACCGGGGCCTATAACCGCCGCTATCTATTGGAGATGCTCGGTCACGAGAAGAACCGAACCGATCGTGGTGGCGCCGGTTTTTGCGTGTGCATCCTTGATCTCGACCACTTCAAGCACATCAATGACAACTATGGCCACCCGGCGGGGGATGAGGTGCTAAAAACCTTTGCTGACGTGGTGCAGCCCTTGCTGCGCAGTACCGACTTCTTCGCCCGCTACGGTGGTGAGGAGTTTCTTCTGTTCCTGCCCCAGACCTCGCTGGACATGGCCCAGCACTGCATCGTGCGCATTCAAGAGGCGTTGGCGCAGGCGAGCTATCCCGGTTTACCCGAGGGGCTGCGGGTGACCGCTTCCATCGGGGTGGCGCAGTATTTCCTGCAGGAAAGCGTTGCGGCCTTGATCAAGCGCGCTGACAAGGCGCTCTATCGCGCCAAGCAGAACGGACGAAACCGCATGGAAGTAGCGCCTCTCCATCAGCCGATCATCCTGACCTAAAAGGCGCTTGCGTCGATATCGAGCAGCAGCAGGCTGCGGCCGTTGTCGATGAACTGGCCGGCGGTCAGGCAGTACTGGTTGCTGGTAGCGTCGCGGTAGGTGCTCGACAGGGTCAGTCGGCGTTCTTCCCAGCCCTCCGCCAATAGCTGATAGAAGTAAGGGCGCCAAGACCAGTTATGGCCCAGGTAGCGAGAATCCTCGTACCAGCGCTTGCCATCCCACTGCAGGTTCGGACTGAGCTGGGTGCCGTGGCGATCGCACTGATAAATGCGCAGGAGCCAGGGGTAGGCGGCGGGGTTGAGCAGCGAATCCAACTTGTCGCCACGTTCTACCCAGTGGCGCACCAGCCCCATCAGTTCTGTCAGTTGCTGGCGCAGGGTCATCAGGTGTGCCCGTTCTGCCAGTTTGCTCTTTACATACTGGTCGCGCAGGTGAGCGAAGCGGGAAACAAAGGTGTCACTGGTGAAAAACGCCTGTTCGGCCTGGGCGAAGAGATAGCCCTGCACATAGCGGGCGCCGCACTCCAGGGCGAAATGCAATTCGGCTTCGGTTTCGACCCCTTCGGCGATGATCCAGCAGCCGGTCTTCTCGGCCATCAGGGCCAGGGCCTTGACCACTTCGCCACTGGGACCGCCGCGGGCGGCTTCCTGGAACAGGCGCATGTCCAGCTTGAGAATGTCCGGCTGCAAGGCCAGCACGCGGTCCAGTTGTGAGTAGCCGGCACCAAAGTCATCGATGGCGATGCGTGCACCGGCTTCACGGTAGCGGCTGACCACTTCACTGAGCTTCTGATTGCCACCGCCCAGCTCGGTGATTTCGAACACGACCCGCCGCGGGTCTATCCGATGCTTCTCCAGTTGCTTGAGACTGGGCAGTGGCTGGTTGGGACGCAGGCGACTGATCCAGCGGGGCGAGATGTTGAGGCTGAGAAACCAGTCCTGCGGTGCGCCGTGCAATCGTGCCAGGGCATCTTCACGGATTTGCCGGTCCAGCCTGCGCAGGCTGGCCGGTGAGACCTTGGGGTCGCAGAACAACGGACCGACCGAATGCAGCGAGCCATCGGCCTGACGCAGACGACCAAGCGCTTCGATGCCGGCGATACGGCCTGTGGCGGTGTCGATAAAGGGCTGGAAGACTGCTAGCGGCTGCCCGTCGATCACGAACCGGTTCCTTGAGCTGATGGAAAACTTGACCGCTGGGGTAGCGGCCACGGAGCCATCACGTCTGCAAGAATGCGGCCATTTTTCTCAGCGCTCTTGCTGTTCCTCGCGGCCCAGTACTTTGCCCCCGGCGCGCAGTAGCGGGTAGAGCACGATCGCTCCACGTGCCAGTTTGCCAAAGGTGCCCAGGCGACTGGCAAACAGGCTCAGAAACACGCCGGCCGTCAGCAGTATCGGTTTCTCCAATGCGGCTGGGTTGCCAATCCTCAGTTGGCGCAGGTGCTGCAGCGGGTGCGTCAACGGTTGGGCATGGTGGCGCAGGTGCTGGCGATGCATCTCAAGGCGCAAACGCACCAGTTCCTTGCGCAGATCGCGCTGTGTCGGGGGGGTCATGGCAGTAAGCGCTCCTTGTCGCGGGCAAGCTCTTCGAGGGTTGCCTGGAAGGGCGATTGACCGGCACGGGCCAGACTCTTGGCCTTGCCAACGCACAGCGCCAGAGCCACCAGGAACAACAGGCTCAGACCTATTGCAGCATGCAGCCGGTAGTCGTCCCAGAAGGCAATCAACACCACGGCGGAAAGGCCAAGCAGCACCAGCAATCCGAAAATCAGGCTGAGCCCGGAAAAGAGCAGCAAGCGAAAGGAACGAGACTTCTCTTCCTGCAGTTCGATGGCGATCAGTTCCAGATGGCCCTGAGCAAGACCGAACAGGGCGCCACCGAGCTTTTTCAGCGAGGGCTTGCCTGGCTCGGTGGCGGATTGAGCGTGCTGTTCATCCATGCGCTTGTGCCTATCGACGGCTAGCCAGCAGGCCGAGCAGAAAGCCCACGCCGGCCGCGATACCTATGGTCTGCCAGGGGTGTTGCTGGACGTATTCCTCGGTTTTCTCGACGGCAATCCGACCCTGGGCTTCAAGGCTCTGCTCGGTGTTTTTGAGCATGTCCTTGGCGCGGTCGAGGTTGTCACTGATACGTGCGCGCAGTTCCTGAACCTGGATGCCGGCCACTTCGGAGGTCTGTTTCAGCAGGCTTTCCGTATCGCCGATCAGGGTCTGGAATTCTGCGGAGAGGGCGTTCTGGGCCTCGCGCAGCTGGCGGCGCTGTGCGTCCTTGTCCTGTGCACTGTTGCTTTTGGCAGAGGTGGGCATGGTGCTCTCCTGTGTGCAATGGATTCATCAGGTTCGATGCCGGCCTCGGGCGCAGGGTTCAAGTTTTTTCATGCCCCACAGTGGTACGTCTTTTGCTTTTTGATGGTGCGCCTTGTGTTTTTGGTGGTCGATATTGGGGCTTTCGATGTTATGGCGGTCTACTTCGATCTCTCGTATCCCTCTGAAAATAAAGACTAAAAAATACCTGGATGCTTTTTTGATCCCTTATGCGCTCTTGATTGGGGCATGTCGGCAGTGTTGAGCCGGTCTTGATTGTTCCTGTTTGGTGCGCGGCGAGGTGGTTGTGGGCATTTATGGTGCTCGTCCTGTTGGGGAAATGACTCGATGGAAAATATCAATAGCGCCGTGGAGACCTTGATTCACGGCTCAAACACTCTGTTCATTCTGATGGGCGCCATCATGGTGCTGGCCATGCATGCCGGCTTTGCCTTTCTTGAAGTGGGCACGGTACGACACAAGAATCAGGTCAATGCCCTGTCGAAGATTCTCTCGGACTTTGCCGTTTCGGCGTTGGCCTATTTCTTCGTCGGCTACTGGGTAGCTTACGGCGTGACCTTTTTCGAACCGGCGGCGGTACTGACCGAGGGTAATGGCTATGCGCTGGTCAAGTTCTTTTTCCTGCTGACCTTTGCTGCAGCCATTCCGGCGATCATTTCCGGTGGTATCGCCGAGCGCGCCAAGTTTGGTCCGCAGCTGTGCGCCACGCTGCTGATCGTGGCTTTTGTTTACCCCTTCTTCGAAGGCCTGATCTGGAATGGCAACTTGGGCCTGCAGGCCTGGCTGACCGAGCAGTTCGGTGCGGCCTTCCATGACTTTGCCGGCTCGGTGGTCGTGCATGCGGTAGGCGGCTGGCTGGCCTTCGGGGCTGTGGTGTTGCTGGGCCGCCGTGATGGCCGTTACCGCGACGGCCGCTTGGTGGCTTTCGCGCCTTCCAATATTCCGTTCCTGGCCCTGGGCTCGTGGATCCTGATCATTGGCTGGTTCGGCTTCAACGTGATGAGCGCGCAGACGCTGGGCAGTATCAGCGGACTGGTGGCGGTCAACTCACTGATGGCCATGGTCGGCGGCACTGTCGCCGCGCTGCTGGTCGGCCGTAACGACCCGGGCTTCCTGCACAACGGCCCGTTGGCCGGCCTGGTGGCGGTGTGCGCGGGCTCCGACCTGATGCACCCGCTCGGCGCTCTGGCGACCGGTGCTATCGCCGGCGCCCTGTTCGTCTGGGCCTTCACCGCGACCCAGGTGAAGTGGAAGATCGACGATGTGCTCGGCGTTTGGCCGTTGCACGGTCTGTGTGGGGTGTGGGGCGGTATAGCCTGCGGAATTTTTGGCCTGGAGGCTCTGGGTGGCCTGGGCGGGGTCAGCCTGGTCAGCCAGTTGATCGGTACGGCACTGGGTGTGCTGGTGGCGCTGGCGGGTGGTTTTCTGGTGTATGGCTTGCTGAAGGCCGCAACGGGCATCCGTTTGAGCCAGGAGCAGGAGTACTACGGTGCCGACCTGTCGATTCACAAGATCGGCGCCAACAGTCAGGATTGATCGAGATCCGAGCAAAAAAGAACCCGCCATGTGGCGGGTTCTTTGTTTCATGCGCCTGTGGTTACCACAGCGACAGGGTGTAACTGACGATCAGGCGGTTCTCGTCCAGGTCATTGGTGAAGTTGGTGCGGGTCGTGGCGTTGCGCCACTTCACGCCCAGGTTCTTCAGCGGACCTTCCTGGAAGACGTAGGCGATGTCGGTGTTGCGCTCCCACTCTTTGCCTTCGGGAGCTGCTGCGCCTCTGTCGATGTTGTCGCCGGAGATGTAGCGGGTCATGAAGGTCAGGCCGGGGATGCCGACGGACGCGAAGTTGAAGTCGTAGCGGGCTTGCCAGGACTTCTCATCCTTGTTGGCGAAGTCGCCGATTTGCACGTAGTTGACCAGGAAGGGGTCGGTCCCGCCGATGTAGGCGTAGCCGGTATCGCCATCCATCTGCTGGTAGCCGAGACCGAAGGAGTGGCCGCTCAGGGCGTAGGTGAACATGGCACCGTAGGCCTTGTTGTCGACATTGGTGTCGCCATCGTCGGTGGAGCGGGCGAAGCGCAGATCGGTCTTGAAGCTCTGCTTGTCGGCAATCGGCAGCACATGCACCAGGCTGACGATGTGCTGCTTGTACAGGTCTTCCAGGCCACCGTAGTTGTAACCGGTGGTGAGCTGGTCGTTCCACTTGTAGCTCAGGCCGGCGAAGTTGAATTCGTCGCTGTCGCCATTGGCCAGGGCAAAGCCGCGTGAGCCTGGGGCCGCGGTACCGCCATTGAGCACCATGGTCTGGTTGTTGGAGGAATCGCGGTTATTGACCCGGTTGATCTGGCCGGCATCGAAGGTCAGGCCGGAGATTTCCTGGGAATTCAGCCAGCCACCCTGGAAGGTTTGCGGCAGCAGGCGCGAGTCGTTGGCGGCGATGGCCGGCAGCTTCGGCATCAGGGTGCCGATCTTCAGCGTGCTGTTGGAAATCTTGGCTTTGGCGGTGGCGCCAAACTCGCTGTAGTCATCCGCCGCCTTGCCGCTGTCGCCGACAGGCAGCAAACCTGTGCCGCTACGATCCGGGCTGGAGTCCAGTTTCAGGCCCAGGGTGCCGATAGCATCCACGCCGAAACCGACAGTGCCTTCGGTGTAGCCAGACTCGAAACGCAGCAGAAAGCCTTGGGCCCATTCCTCTGCCTTGCTCTTGGTCGCGGTTTCCTGGCGGAAGTCGCGGTTCATGTAGAAGTTGCGCAGTTCCACGCTGGCTTTGCTGTCTTCGATGAAGGCGGCCTGGCTGAGGGTGGGCAGGGTGAGGCTGGTGCCCAGCGCGGCGAGTGCCACGCCCCGGGCGATAGGGGACTTGCTCATTGTTATAGTTTCCTCGGCTGTTAGTGGCAGACCGATGGGCGGTCTGGTTGCAGCTTTGTGACTAAAACATGGCTCAAGGCCTGGCGCTTCTAGACTTTGGTCTAGACCTTGGCTCATTGCACCCAGTGAGGGTAGTAGCCGATTGCACGCTGTACCGCTTCGTCGTGTGCCGGTATCACACGCAGTTCGGGCTCCTGTTGCATCAATGCATGAACGTTTTCCAGTTGCTGGCGTGTCGCATCGCGGTCGTTGTCGACCATATTGCGGCTGATCCAGAACTTCTCCTTCGGCCCGCTGAAACCTTCCAGGCGCCAGCTCGCATCACCGGTAAAGAAGAAACGCCGCCCATCGTCCAGCGTCAGGAACAGGCCCAGCGAGCCCGGGGTATGGCCGTGCAGCGGTACCAGCACCAGGCTGGCGTCACCGAACAGGTCGAGGCTGCGCGCGAAGCCCATGAAGGGCCCGGCGTCGAAGGTGAAGGGTACCCAGCGGATGGCATGTTTGAACTGGCTGGGCAGTACGGCCGGTGGTGTGGCGATGCGGCTGAACTCGATTTCCTCGTAGGGTGCCCAGACCGGAACATCGGCAAAATCGGCCAAGCCGGAGGCATGATCCCAGTGGCTGTGGCTCAGCAGTATGCGGTCGACGCGGATACCGTCACGGTCGAGCTGGTTGCGTACCGGGGTGACCTTGCCGTAGCGCAGCAGGGGCTTGTCGTACCAGGGCATTTCGGACTCGAACTGCCTATCGACCTGGCGCCCCAAGGAAGTGTCCAGCAGCAGGGTGGCGGCGTGATGCTCAATCAGTATGGCGACATGGTTGGCGATCGCCTTGTCCGTCCACGAGCCGCCTTGCACGGTAAAGGCATCGAGGGTTTCGGTTTCTGCGGTCTTGACCAGGGCGAAGCGCAGTCCGGCGGCCTGAATGCTGGTGCTCAGGAGCAACAGGATGAAGAGAAGTACGCGCATATTCAGCTTCCTTGCACGGGCAGGTAGGGGGAAGGCTCAGCCGGGCCAAAGCTGAGGGGCAGGCGGTTTTTGCGCAAACGCCAGCGCCCTGGCGTCAAGGCGAGCTGGCGTTCGGCGCCCGGCGCGGCAGGTTGCGGGTAGTGCTCGGGCCAGACCAGTTCGGCCTCGGCCTCCAGATGCAGCAGGTCACCGTTGGTGAAGTCGATCCACAGCAACGCGCAGCGTGGCTCCAGCAACAGATTGCCCAGCGTGTTGAACATCAGGTTGCCGCTGTAGTCCGGGAGCCAGAGGCGTCCGTCCGGGCCGAGGCGAAGGAAGCCTGGAGGGCCGCCTCGGTGGGAGATGTCCACGTCTTGCACATGGCGGCTGGCAATAAACAGGGTGTCGCTGGCCAGCACCAGTGTCAGCCAGCGTGTGTCCAGTCCTTCGCCCTGGTACAGCGGACCTGGCTGGCGAGGCAGATGCTGCCAATGGCGCCGCTGGATGTACTTGGGGCAGTTGCCGAACGATTCGCGCACTGCGACGGCAAAACTGTCCTTGTGCAGGGCTGTGATGCGGCCATTCAGGCGGTTGCGGCGCCTGGTCGGCAGTTCGATACCGAGCAGGCCGAGGCTGGCGCCTTCTCGCAGATTGACCGCGAGCGGGTCGTCTGCCTCGGGCTGGGCATTGATGCCTAGGCGTTGAGGGTGTGGGGAGTGCAGGAAGCCGGCCTCGCCCCACAACACTGAGGCGTGGGGCTGACCGTCAGCATCGAGGCTGCCGACCAGTAGCCAGGGCAGGGTGGCGAAGAACTCGCGGTGCTGCTCGGGCATATGGTCACGGATCACCCGCTGGCCTATCGCTTCCAGTTTGTCGCGAACGCCCAGGCGCTGCTGGATCTGCTGTTCGCCGGGATGAAAGGGGCTGGTCACGGTGTTTGCCTCAGAGACCGGGCATGCCGGTATAGCCGGGTAGGGCGCGGATGCGGGCGAACCAGGCGGCGAGGTTGGCGTAGGGCGCCAGGTCGACGTCGCCATCGCCGGCGAGGGCGACATAGGGGTAGACCGCCAGATCGGCGATGGTCGGTGCAGCACCTTCGGCCAGCCAGGCGTGTTGCGCCAGATGGGCGTCGAGCAGCTCCAACACCTGTCTGGCGGCTTCCTGGGCTCGCTGTAGATCACCGGGGAAGCGGAACAGTACGTGCAGGCGCGCCTGCCCAGGACCCTTGGCAGCTTCATTGGCGGCGAAGCTCAACCAGCTGCTGATGCGTGCCTGGCTCAGTGCGTCGCGCGGATACCAGCTGGTGTTGGCATAGCGGCAGGCCAGGTAGACCAGGATCGCCTGGGAGTCGAACAGCGCCTGGCCTTCATCCACCAGTACCGGAACCTGTCCGCGTGGATTAAGGGCGAGGAACTCGGCGCTTTTCTGTGCGCGGCCTTGCAGATCGACCGGCAGCAGCTCCGCTTCGAGTCGCAGCAGGGAGAGGAACAGGCGGATCTTGTAGCAGTTGCCGGAGAGGGTGAAGTCATGAAGTTGCATGGCGCAGGCCTCGCTGGGGGTGGGTAAATGGATATTAGACAGACAGGTCTGTATATTTCAAGCGCGACATTCAAACTGGAGTGTCGGCTGCCGGCCCACGCATAATGCGCCGCAGAGGGAGGGCCAGATGGCATCGAACAAGCGCGAACAACTGATCAGTACGGCCCAGGGCCTGTTTGCCCGTGAGGGCTACCACGCCACGGGCATCGACCGCATCCTGGCGGAGTCCGGGGTTGCCAAGATGACGCTGTACAAGCACTTCCGCTCTAAGGACGAACTGATCCTGGCGGTGCTGGAGCAGCGCGGGCAGGCGACGCTGGAGGGCCTGCGCCAGCTCCGTGCGGCCTTGCCGCCGCGAGAGGCGTTACTGAAGAGTTTCGATGGCCTGCATGAATGGATTCACCAGGACGACTTCTGCGGCTGCAGTTTCATCAATGCCGCCGCTGAGTTTCATGACCACGATCACCCGATCCATCGCCAGGCGGCTGCCTTCAAGGCCGCATTTGCCGAGCACTTTCGCGAGTTGTTGCAGGCGCTGGGCGTTGCCCAGGCGCAGGCACTGGCGGCGCAGCTGCAGTTTCTGCTCGAAGGTGCGCTGAGCATGGCCCACATTCAGGGGCCTGGAGATCAGGCCCTGCAAGCCAGGGCGGCGGCCAAAGTGCTGCTGGAAGCCGCGGGCGCCTGATCAGTCGCCACTCAGCAAGCGAGCTTCACCGGCTTCGATGGCCTGTAGCGGCCCGGAGAGCAGCACCGTATCGCCGGGATGCAGGGCTGGCCGGCCTTCCAGCGGCAGGTCGATACCGTCGCGGCGTACTGCCTGGATTTCCAGACCCAGCTCTTCCAGGCCCAGCTCGTTGGCACAGTGGCCGCAGGCATGTGCCTCATCCGGCAGATTGACCGCATGCAGCAGGCGCCGCTCCTGGCCCTGGGCGCTGAGCAGGTTGGCCTGGGCGCCATGATAGAAACCATGCAGCAGGCGATAGCGGTTGCTGCGCACTTCATCCAGATGAGCCTGCACCTGGCTCTGCGGGATGCCGAGCATGACCAGTGCATGGGAGGCCAGCATCAGGCTGGACTCCAGTAACTCCGGTACCACTTCGTTGGCGCCGGCGGCCTGCAGTTCAGCCAGGCGGCTGTCATCGCGGGTGCGCACCAGAATCTGCAGCTGCGGACATTGCTGGCGTGCTTCGGTGATGATCGCCAGGGCAATATCGGTCTTGTCCACGGCTATCACCAGCAGGCGAGCACGGGCGATACCGACAGCGATCAGCAGATCGCGACGACGCGAGTCGCCGAAATGCACGTTGTTTTCACCGGCACTGGCCTCTTCGACACGTACGGGGTCGTCATCCAGGGCGATAAATGCTTGCCCTTCACGTTGCAGGAAACGGCCTATGGACTGGCCGACGCGGCCATAGCCACAGATCACCGTATGGTCATGCAACTCGGCGCTGCGGCTGCTGATTTCTTCCAGTCGGCTTTCGGCGCTCGGCGCGCGTCGCAGGCGTGCCGCCAGCCGTGGGGCAGCGCGCAGCAGCAGTGGTGTCAGGGCCATGGAGCAGAAGGCCGCAGCCAGTAACAGGCCGGCAACATGTGGATCCAGCAGCGCGTGCTGACGCATCAGGGCGACCAGAGCGAAGAAGAATTCGCCAGCCTGCGCGAGCGCCAGGCCCGTGCGCCAGGCGGTTTCGCCCGAGTCGCCGCGTAGGCGTACGATCAAGGCGACCAGGCCGCCCTTGATGCCCAGCAGCATTAGGGTGATCAGGGCAATGCTCAGGCCTTGTTCGGCAAACAGGCGCAGGTCGATCAGCATGCCGACGCTGACGAAAAACAAGCCGAGCAGGATGTCCCGGAAGGGGCGGATGTCCGCTTCGATCTGGTGTCGATAGTGGCTTTCCCCCAGCAGCATGCCGGCAAGAAAGGCGCCCAGGGCCATGGACAGACCGAGCAGGTGCGTCAACCAGGCGGTGAGCAGGACAATGACCAGAGCGAGCATGACAAACAGTTCTGCCGAGTGGGCCTGAGCCACTTCATGGAAGAGCTTGGGCAGCAGCCAGCGACTGGCGAGCAACAAACCGAAAAAGAGCAGCAGGGCTTTGCCCAGTGTCCATGGAATGCTCCAGTACCAAGGGGCTTCGTTGCCGCCGGCCAGCGTGGGTACCAGTGTCAGCAGCATGACGGCAACCAGGTCCTGCAGCAGCAAAACGCCCATGGCGTTCTGCCCGTGGTCGCTGAACACCTCGCCGAGGCTGACCAGTTCCTTGCCGACGATGGCGGTGGACGACAAGGCCAGCCCCAGGCCCAGCAGAGCTGCGGTTGTTGGCGCGATGCCGCTCAACCACAGCGCACCACCCAGCGCTGCGCCACACAGTGCGACTTGCGCGCTGCCCAGGCCGAATACCGTGTTACGCAGGGCAAGCATGCGCGGCAGGGAGAATTCCAGGCCCAGGGTGAACAGCAGGAACACGACACCCAGCTCGGCGAGGTGGGGCAGGTCTTTGCTGGAGCTGATCCAGTCCAACGCTGCGGGCCCGACCAGCAGGCCGACGCACAGATAGCCCAGGACGGCGGGCAGGCTTAGGCGCCGGAACAGGGCAATGATCAGCAGGGAACAGGCGAGGATGATCAGCAGGTCGGTGAACAAGGGCTTTCTCCTGAGGCCGGGGCGAGCATGCCTAACCTGAGGGGGATCGTCCATGATCTTGGGCAATTGCTATTGGCAAAGATGGCCGTTGGTCAGGCCAGGCTCAAGTTTTTCGGCCGTAGGCCGTCAATCGAGTTGATGTCCTGCTCAGGTATGCCGCTATGAACCCACTGGCCTCTCTAACCCCATCACTCTCTCGCTCCGCGTTGCCGACGAATCCGACCGTCGCTCGTACCCTGGCGGACGCGCAGAATACGTTGGCCAACCGCCTGGCGGAGCGGCTGGGCATGGAGCCGGGCACACTGAATGGCAAGGGCGAAGACTTCACTCCGGACAAGGTTGCGGACCGGGTTCTGGGTTTTATCGAGCAGCGCCTGCAGAGTGAGGCAGCTTCCGGTGCGGCCCCGGCCAAGCTGGAAAGCCTGCTGGCGCAGGCCCGTCAGGGGGTGGAAAAGGGGTTTGCCGAGGCACGCAAGATCCTCGACGGCATGGGCGTGCTCAAGGGCAAGGTGGCGGATGATATCGACACCACCTATGACAAGATCCAGAAAGGTTTTCAGGGGCTGGAGCGTAGCTACGGTGGTCAGCCTCAGGCTGCTGAGTCCGGTCTCCTTGCTGCGGCAGCTTATAGCGAGCGTGTTGCCGCACGCGCGGAAACCTTCGATTTGCAGGTAACGACACGCGACGGTGATCGCCTGCGTATTTCGGTGGCCGCCGCTTCGGCCAGTTGGTCGCAGAGCAGCGCTGTCGTTGCCAGTGACGGCAGCACCACGCTGGCGGCTTCCTCCCGTTCCTCCGGCAGCTTGCAGATCGGTGGTTTCCAGGTCCAGGTCGAAGGTGAGCTGGACGCAGAAGAGCGTGCGGCGCTGGAAGATCTGTTCGGCCAGGTACGCGAGCTGTCCGATCAATTCTATGCCGGTGATCTGGCGGGCGCTTTCGACCGTGCCCTGCAACTGGACATGGATGGTTCCCAGTTGGCCTCGATGTCCCTGCGCCTGACCCAGACCACGGTGCGCCAGGCTACCGATGCATACAGCACCGTCGCTCAGCAGGGCGGCCAGGCCGCCAGTGCAGTCAACGACAGCCTGGTGGACTATGCCCGTGGCCTGCTGGATGCACTGCGCAGCGCAGACGCCGTGGCCGAAGATGGCAAAGACATGCTGGAGCAACTGTTGGAGGGCGGTTTTGCTCTGGACGAGCGCTTTAGCGAAGGCATGCTGGACAAGGCCCAGAAGCTTAACCAGCGTCTGCTCGACGGCCTGCAGGGGTTGCTGCCGGCTGGTGAATAAGGCCGGTGTTAGACTGCGTCTCTACGTTTAGCCTGAGACCCTTGTGATGCTGCCGGAATGCCAACTCTATGGAACCCTGGGCTGCCACCTCTGCGAGGTGGCGGAGTCATTGCTCATGCCCTTCGTCGAGCACGGCCTGCTGGTCGAGTTGGTGGATATTGCCGAGCGTGAGGACTGGGTCGAGCAATACGGTTTGCGTATTCCCGTGCTGCGTCGTTGCGACACTGGAGCCGAGCTCGGTTGGCCCTTTGACGCCGATCAAGTAGTGGCTTTCCTGCGCTGAGCCTGCGGTTTTCTTCTGTCTTTTCAATAGTCCTCTCTGCCTGCTTGATATTTCGAACGGCCGATGCGTATTTTGTACGGATCGCCGCGCTGCGGCATACGCGCTAACAAGGATAAAAATTCAATGAGCAACGACGGCCGCAGTACGCTAGCCGAGCGCCTGATCGGAATAGATGAAGTCGAATGTGTCACCGCCGACCTCAATGGCGTGCCGCGGGGCAAGGTGATGACTGCCGCGGGCTTTCTCGAAGGGCGGCGCCTGCAACTGGCGCGTGGCGTATTGCTGCAGTGCATCATGGGGGGCTATCCGGAGTCACGGTTCTACGGCAGCGACGATGGCGACTTGGCGCTGACCACGACGGATGAACGCGTCTTCATTTTGCCCTGGAGCGAGCCGCGCCGGGCCTTGGCGATCTGTGATGCCGATGAACTGGATGGCCGCAGCTCCGGATTGTCGACCCGAGGCCTGCTCAAGCGTGTAGTGGGTGCTTATGCCGAGCGAGGCTGGCAGCCCGTTGTGGCAACTGAGCTGGAGTTTTTCGTCTTCGAGCGTCCGCAGGACCCGCAACAACCATTTCGCCCACCGCTGGGACTGGACGGCAGCCGCGAAAGTGGCTGCTCGGCGTTCAGTGTCTCTTCGGGTAATGGCCTGCGACCGTTCTTCAGCGAGGTCTACAAGTGCATGGAGGCGCTGGGTTTGCCGCGCGATACCTTCATGCACGAAATGGGGGTCAGCCAGTTCGAGATCAATCTGCTGCATGGCGATCCACTGCTGGTCGCCGATCAGACCTTCCTGTTCAAACACATGCTCAAGGAAATTGGTCTCAAGCATGGTCTGGCCGTGGTTTGCATGGCCAAGCCGCTGCCGCATACGGCGGGCAGCTCCATGCATATCCACCAGAGCGTGGTAGAGCAGGGCAGTGGGCGCAATATCTTTACGGCCGCCGGTGGTGAGGCTTCGCCAGCGTTCTTCCACTTCCTGGGCGGTCAGCAAGCGGCTCTCGCCGACTTCACGCTGCTATTCGCCCCGCATGTGAATTCCTATCAGCGTCTTTGCCATCCCTATGCTTCGCCGAACAATGCCTGCTGGTCGCATGACAACCGTGCTGCCGGTCTACGTATTCCGGCCAGCGGGCCTGCGGCAAGGCGGGTTGAGAATCGCCTGCCGGGTGCCGATGCAAACCCCTATCTGGCCATTGCGGCCAGCCTGGCCGCAGGTCTGCATGGCCTGTTGAACGAGCTGCAGCCCTCTGCCGCCATTCAGGGTGATTTTGCCGTACCAGATGAGCTCAGTCTGCCCTGCACCTTGCACGCGGCATTGCAGCGTTTGCGCAGTAGTACGCTGGCTCGCCAGTGGTTTGGCGAGGAGTTCATCCAGGGCTATTGCGCGGTCAAGGAAATGGAGTTGATGAGCTACCTGGACGAAATCACACCCTGGGAGCGGCGGGTTCTGGGTAGTCAGGCCTGAGATGAAGAAGCCACCTTGCGGTGGCTTCCTGGTCATAACGGATCGTCGCGTCTGGCTTCACGTTGTAGTTGGTACACGTAGCGTTCGACGTGGCGTTGCTCCAGGCCGTTCATACGGTGGAAGCGCAGGCCCACAAAGGTCACGTCGACCTTCTCATCGTAGTGGGCGTGGCGCATTTCCACGGCGGTGGTCAACGGGCCGATCGGCAGCTGGGCGCTAAAGCGCTCATAGACCTGACCGGCCTGCAGGCGGCCGCTGACATTGCCAGCAAAACGCAGGCGGCAGCCCGTGGCGGAAATATCCAGCAGGTGGCCGCTGAGTGCTGGTGTAAGGCGGTTGCCCGATAGCTCGACCGTCACCGGCTGGCCTGCGCCCAGCGTGGCGCGGAAAGCGTTGCGGCGCTGGTGGTAGATAACCCGCTCGGGCATGTGCCCCCAGTAGCAGCGTGCACCTCCAAGCTCACCGATGCTCACCGGGTCTTCGCAATCCCAAGCGATGCGTACGCCATCATGGAAGCCCTCGACGCGGAAGGGCTCGTCATTTTGCAGGTAGCGCTCGCCATCGCTGGGCATCATTTCGTCCAGAGCGATCAGGCCGCGTTCGCGATTGACCTCTACCAGATAGGTTTGAAAGCGTTGATTACGATCCTTGAATGTAATCAGCAGCGGGTCTCTGCTCTGTTGCAACAGGCGCAGGTTGGCGAAGATTTCCAAGGGTGCGGTTAGAACCTTGGGCGGCTGTGGGCCATCTTCCTCTTGAAATGGGTTGGACACGGTCCGGAAGTCTCCAGGGCACAAAATACTGCGGCACTAGCATACTGGCAGAATGCCTGTATGTCCCTGTGCTTGTTATATCTCAGGCTTGGCTGAGTGGGCGTTGCTGGCCGATTCTAGCGGCGCCGCCTCGGCTGTCATAGAGCCCGGGTGTTTCGCCGCCACGAAGAATGCCGAGCACGCTTTGTAATGAGGCCTGGTTGGCACGAATCAGGCGGCCGTTGCGCTGGTTGGCTTCACGGCACTGTTCAAGCAAAAGGCTGAGCTCATTGCTGCGTGTCAGAATCTCGTCGCCATCACTGCGACGGCTGGCGAACGTCTCCAAGCCAGCCTTGTCGGCGCTGAGCTCTTGCTGGCGTAACAGAGTGCTGCGTGCGGTGCCGTGCTGATCCAGCAGGTTGAGGAGGGGGAGTTTCTCGCCGAGAATCTTTTCCAGGCTGGGCAGATCGCGCGCTTCGAGCGCCTGGAACTCGGCATTGATCAGTTCAAGCAGTTGCTTGGCGGTGCCAATGTCGTCGTTGAAAAGCTGTAGCAGATCGTTGTCTTGCATCTTTGGGCTCTGGGGATTGGGCGTCCAACACCCCCAGCGCAGCCCGGAAACTAGCGCTGGGATTCGAAATCGAGCAGCTTGCTGGCTACACGCTGGCTGTCGACCTGATAGCTGCCATCGGCGATGGCTTGCTTCAGTTTGGCGACACGCTCTTTGTCTACGGTTGGCAGGTCGCGCAGCTTGTCGCTGGCTTTCTGCAATTGTTGGGCCTCACGGCTGAGCTGCACTGACTCTCCGCTCTTGCCGGTTGCGGCTTGCTCGCCGGCAACCTTGGCCGCATTGGGCTGGGTATTGCTGACGGCTTCATTCTGGCTGCTGGCCTGGGCATTGCCGGTACGCCCGCTATTGGCGGCGTTGTTGGCATTGTTCAGCCGGTTGAAGTCGATAACCATGTTGAAAACCTCGGACGGTATCTGGACGCTTGACCGGGTTTTCGGCCAGTTCCGTCGAAACTTTAGGGCGTTATTGTGTGTGTTGTTTCACAGTGTAGGGAATCGTCGCCAGATTGCACTACAAGAATCATGCCTACAGTCGTACCTCTACTTGGCCTGGCCCTGTTACGCGGGCTCTGACCACGCGCTGAGAGCTCAGATTACGCACGCTGATCTGTTGTCCCAGGGCCCCGTCCGACAGGGCTTCGCCCTGCATGCGCACACTGATGCCGGCGCTGCTGGCCAGGATAACAACTTGGTCGCCGCGGCGAACACTTTCTGCCAGCTGCAGTTGCGACGGCGTCAGCACCTGATCGGCCTGGGCTGGGCGCGTCAGTTTTTTGCCGATGGCCTGAGCTGGATCGACGATGTAGCCACGATTGAGCAATCCGACATCCTGCTCGATCATGGCCACATCGTCTGGACCAATGATGCTGTTGCGCTTGAGCGGGTTCTTCATTACCGCGACAGGACGAAAAATGCGTACCTGGGCAGGGATGTATACGCTCCACGGCGAACTACCCTCGCAGCTGACCTTCACGGTGACGCGCCCTACAGGCTGCTCCGGGCTTTCCAGTCGTTGTGTCAGATCACTGTCGCAGTCCGCCAGTCGTAACCGTGGGTCGATAGGTTTGACGTGAATCTCATGACGCGCCCGGATTTCGCTACGCTCTAAATAGTCTTCGACCATAAACTCAAGAAAGCCCTCTGTGGCGCCGATAAGCTCCTCGGGCGGAGTCTGTGTGGCCGCATACGGCGAGTGGTAGCCGAGTAGCCCCAAAGCAGGTAAAACAGCTGCAGTGATGAAGCGTTTTGCCATCATGCGTCGGGAAAATGTCGAAAGTGCGTTCATGTACTCGACGAAGCAAGGCCCGTGCCGCCTGCTAGGCTTAGCAGAACGCGCGGCGAACAGAACGAATAAGGAGTCTGGGCATGGCCGGAGTATTGGACTCGGTTAACCAGCGTACCCAACTGGTGGGTCAGAACCGTCTGGAACTATTGCTGTTCAGGCTGGATGGGCCGCAGCTGTATGGCATCAACGTGTTCAAGGTGAAGGAGGTGCTGCAGTGCCCCAAGCTCACCATCATGCCCAAGTCCAGCCAGGTTGTGCGTGGCGTGGCGAACATCCGTGGGGGCACCATCCCGATTCTCGATCTGGCGCTGGCTACCGGCCGCTCGGCCCTGGATGACATCAGCAACAGCTTTGTGATCATCACCGAGTACAACACCAAGGTGCAGGGTTTTCTGGTGCGCTCGGTGGAGCGCATCGTCAATATGAACTGGGGTGAAATTCACCCGCCACCCAAGGGCACCGGTCGCGACCACTATCTGACGGCTGTCACGCGCGTTGACAACCGTTTGGTTGAAGTCATCGATGTCGAGAAGATCCTCGCCGAGGTGGCTCCCATGTCCGAGGCCATCTCGGAAGGCGTGGTGGATGTCGAGACCAAGGCCAAGGCCGTTTCCAAGCGTGTTTTGATCTGCGACGACTCCTCGGTGGCACGCAAGCAGGTGTCGCGTTGCCTGGAGAGCGTTGGTGTCGAGGTCGTGGCGCTGAACGATGGTCGCGAGGCTTATGAGTATCTGCATAAGCTGGTCGAGGAGGGTAAGAGTCCGGCTGAAGAGTTTCTAATGTTGATCTCCGATATCGAAATGCCGGAGATGGACGGCTATACCCTTACTGCGGAGATTCGCTCCGATCCGAGGATGCAGAATCTCCATGTGATTCTGCATACTTCGCTCTCCGGTGTGTTTAACCAGGCGATGGTCAAGAAAGTGGGCGCGGATGACTTCCTGGCGAAGTTCCGTCCCGACGAGCTTGCTTCGCGTGTTGTTGAGCGTATCCGTGTGGCTGATGGGGGCTAAAGGCCTAAGCCTTTAGTAAGGACTATGTATGGTGAGGCGGCATTAGTGTCTTCAGGTAATTTGGATTTCGAGCAGTTCCGGGTCTTTCTGGAGAAGGCATGCGGCATTCTGCTGGGGAGCAACAAGCAGTACCTGGTGTCTAGCCGCCTCAATAAGCTGATGGAGCAGCAGGGCATCAAGTCGCTTGGCGAACTGGTGCAGAAAATGCAGGCGCAGCCGCGAGGTGGTTTGCGCGAGCAGGTGGTGGATGCCATGACCACCAACGAAACCCTGTGGTTCCGCGATACCTACCCTTTCGAAGTGATGAAGAGCCGGGTGTTGCCTGAGTTGATTAAGGCCAACCCCAACCAGCGCTTGCGCATCTGGTCGGCGGCCTGTTCTTCGGGGCAGGAGCCTTACTCATTGTCGATGACCATCGACGAGTTCGAGAAAAGCAACCTGGGGCAGCTCAAGGCTGGTGTGCAGATCGTTGCGACTGACCTGTCACCTTCGATGCTGATCAACTGCAAATCCGGCGAGTATGACAGCCTGGCCATGGGGCGCGGCCTGTCGCAGGAGCGCCTGCAGCGCTACTTCGATCCCAAGGGGCCGGGGCGCTGGGTGGTCAAGGCTCCTATCAAGAGCCGTGTCGAGTTCCGTCCACTGAACCTGCTGGAAAGCTATGCAGCGCTTGGTAAGTTCGACGTGGTGTTCTGTCGCAACGTGCTGATCTACTTCTCGGCTGAAGTGAAGAAGGACATCCTCACCCGTATCCACGCCACGTTGAAGCCGGGTGGATATCTGTTCCTGGGTGCGTCTGAGGCCCTAAACGCATTGCCGGATCTTTATCAGATGGTTCAGTGCAGCCCAGGGATCATTTACAAGGTTAAGTGATCCTTATCGAGGTTCAGTAACGGGAGGCCAATGTGCCTCCCGTTTTTATTTAGGGCGGCAAACCCTTTGCCGGCCTTGCCGCTTGCGATGTTCTGGAGCGGAAAAGCTTTGCCGCTTGCCGTTTATCACTGTGCGGATAAAAAGATAAGCCATTGATCTATAAAGAAAATTAAAAATGGCACAGCCTTTGCTGTGTGTCTTGCACGACGCAACGGCGGCAAAGGTTCCAGACCATGAGCATCAGTTTCGACAGAGCACTCGGCATCCACGAAGAGGCGCTGGCATTTCGCGCCCAGCGCGCCGAGGTGCTGGCCAACAACATCGCCAACGCCGATACCCCGCACTACAAGGCTCGTGACCTGGACTTCTCTGCCGTGCTCGCCGAACAGAACGAGAAGCAAAGCGGCAAGCAATTCTCCATGAGCCGTACCGATAGCCAGCACATTGCCGCCGACGGCATCCAGTTGGCCGATCCGGCACTGCGTTTCCGTACACCGTTCCATCCGTCCATCGACCAGAACAGTGTTGACATGCAGCAGGAGCAGGCCAACTACGCCGAGAACGCGGTGCAGTTCCAGGCCAGCTTCACCCTGCTCAACAGCAAGTTCAAAGGGCTGGTCAACGCCCTGCGCGGCGATTAAGGGAGATCAAGTCATGTCACTCGCCAGTGTCTTCAATATCGCCGGTACCGGCATGAGCGCCCAGAGCACTCGTCTGAACACCATCTCCAGCAACATCGCCAATGCCGAGACCGTTTCCTCGAGCATCGATCAAACCTACCGTGCCCGCCACCCGGTATTCGCTACCGTGTTCGAGTCGAGCATGAACGGTGACCGTGGCTCGCTGTTTGCTGACCAGGATCAGGCTGGCCGTGGCGTACAGGTACTGGGTGTGGTCGAGGATCAGAGCAGCCTGATGCCGCGCTATGAGCCGAATCACCCGGCGGCCGACGAGCAGGGTTATGTGTACTACCCGAACGTCAACGTGGTCGAGGAGATGGCGGACATGATCTCTGCCAGTCGTGCGTTCCAGACCAACGTCGAAATGATGAACACCGCCAAGCAGATGATGCAGCGTGTGCTGACCCTGGGCCAGTAAGCGGCGAACGAGGAGCGAGACAATGAGTGTCAGTGGCGTCAGTTCCGTACTGGACCAGTACCAGATCCAGCAGGACACCACCCAGAACAAGGATCTCGGCAAGAACGAGTTCCTTGAATTGCTGGTGGCCCAGTTGAATAACCAGAACCCGCTGGAGCCTCAGGAGAACGGCGAGTTCATCGCTCAGTTGGCGCAGTTCAGTCAGGTTGAGGGTATCGAGAAGCTCAACTCCAGCATGGAGTCGCTGCTCTCTGGCTACCAGTCATCTCAGGCGCTGCAAGCCTCTTCCCTGGTCGGGCGCAAGGTGATAGTGCCAACCGAGAAGGCGGTAGTGGATACCAGCGAAACCTTTAAAGGCAGCCTGGTATTGCCGGTCACCAGTAGCAACGTCTACGTCAACATCTACGACAACACCGGCTCGGTAGTGAACCGCGTCAACCTCGGCCAGCAGGCCGCTGGCAATGTCAGCTTCATGTGGGATGGCAAGGACTCAGGCGGCAATCTGTTGCCGCCTGGTACTTACAAGTTCGAAGCGCAGGCCACCTACGCCGACGGTACCAAGGGGCTCTACACCTTGCTGCCGGCTAACGTCGACAGTGTCACGCTCGGCCAGAACGGTGGCGAGATGATGCTCAATCTCGCGGGGTTGGGTGGCGTTGCGCTATCCCAAGTCCAGATCATCGGTCAGTAATCCCCAGACTGCAGCGCCGGCAGTAACGGCAAAGGAGTATTCCATGGCTTTCAATATCGGTCTCAGCGGTCTGCGGGCAGCCACTAATGACCTCAACGTCACCGGCAACAACATTGCCAACGCAGGCACTGCGGGCTTCAAACAGTCGCGTGCGGAGTTTGCCGATGTCTACGCCGCTTCGGTGCTGGGGACTGGCGCTAATGCGCAGGGCAGCGGTGTTTTGCTGGCGGATGTGTCTCAGCTGTTCAATCAGGGCAACATCAATTACACCCAGAATGCTCTGGATCTGGCCATCAATGGCAACGGTTTCTTCGTGACCAGTAACAACGGAGAAATCAGTTATACCCGTGCTGGTTATTTTGGCACTGATCGTGACGGCTACATGGTCAACAACTTTGGTTATCGTCTGCAGGGTTATGCGGTAGACAATGCAGGCAACCTGCAGAACGGTATCGTCGATGATATTCAGATTCGTACCGCCGCCCAGTCGCCGCGCGCCACGGAGAACCTGACGCAGACGTTCAACCTGAATTCGAACAACACGGTGCCGACCACCACGCCGTTCGACCCATCTGACCCGACCACCTACAACTCGTCGACCTCGACAAATATCTATGACACACAGGGCAATGCCCATGTGTTTACCCAGTACTTCGTCAAGACGGGGGCGAATACCTGGGAGATGAATGTTCTGATCGATGGGCGGAACCCCGCATCACCGGCGACTAACCTTCCGGGGCCGGTGCCGAACCCAAGCGCTACTACGCCTTTCACTGCGACGTTGAACTTTGATGCGTCCGGGCAGCTGTTAAGTACTGCTTCTACGGACTTCACAGTTAACCTAGATGGCTCTATCACCATGACAAACTGGGTTCCGGCTGAGTCTGATGGCGGCACCCCGCCGATCTGGACCGCCAACTTAACCAATATTCCAGCTGTGCCCTTGGACATCGATTTTCGAACTGCCACTCAGTTTGCCAGCGCCTTCGCCGTGACGGCGGTCAGCCAGGATGGCTACACCACCGGCGAGCTATCCGGCCTGGAAATCGACGATACCGGAGTCATCTTCGCCCGCTATACCAACGGCCAATCATTGGTGCAGGGCCAGGTGGTGCTGGCCAACTTCGCCAATGTGCAGGGTTTGACGCCCATCGGCAAAACCGCCTGGGTGCAGTCCTTCCAGTCTGGCGAGCCGGTAGTGGGGACGCCGCGCTCTGGCACGCTCGGCGCTCTGCAGGCGGGGGCCCTGGAGGACTCCAACGTGGAGCTTTCGGACCAGCTGGTGAACCTGATCGTTGCGCAGCGCAACTACCAGGCCAACGCCAAGACCATCGAGACCGAAAGCGCCATCACGCAGACCATCATCAACCTGCGGTAATGCTGGGGGAGGGGCCTTGCCACCGGCGGCAAGGCCTCGCCGTTCATTGCCTGAAAAAGCTCCTTGCGGGGCTTTTTCTGTTTATAAAGTCTTTATAAAACAACTGCTTAGTCTTTTTTATTGGTTCTGGCACGGGGCTTGCTGAATAACTGGCAACAGAAGCTAGAGCGGCAGATTGCCGACCCCGCGGAGCAGACCATGGACAAGATGCTGTACATCTCCATGACCGGAGCCAGCCAGAACACCCTGGCTCAGCGTGCCCACGCCAACAACCTGGCGAACATCTCGACTACCGGTTTCCATCGGGATTACGAGCAGGCGCGTTCCATGCCGGTATTCGGCGACAGTTACCCGGCGCGTGTGTATGCCATGACCGAGCGCCCGGCCACCGACTTCACGCCAGGCTCGCTGCAGGAAACCGGGCGCGAGCTGGATGTGGCCATCGAGGGGCAAGGTTGGATTGCCGTGCAGGCCGCCGATGGCAGCGAAGCCTATGTGCGTACCGCCAGCCTGCAGATTGATGCCCTGGGGCAGTTGCGTACCGGCAATGGTTTGCCGGTGCTGGGTAACGGCGGGCCGATTGCCATTCCGCCAGAGCAGAAGGTCGAGATCGGTCAGGACGGCACCATCAGCATCCGCGCGCTTGGCGAGGCGCCGAGCGTGATGGCCGAGGTCGATCGCATCAAGCTGGTCAATCCGGATCTGAAAACGATGGAGAAGGGCACTGATGGCCTGATCCGTGTGAAGGCTGGCGAAGCGCCGGCGTTGGTGGATGCCAATGTGCGCCTGACCTCGGGCTTCCTCGAATCAAGCAATGTCAACGCCGTCGAGGAGATGACCGCGATCCTCTCCCTGTCCCGCCAGTTCGAACTGCACGTGAAGATGATGCGCACTGCAGAAGACGGTGCGACAGCCATGGCACGGGTCATGCAGATCAGCTAATCAGCAACGCGAAGCGCCATGAAACTGGCGCTCGAGGAGAAAGAATATGCTTCCGGCTCTGTGGGTCGCCAAGACTGGCCTGTCCGCTCAGGACATGAACCTGACCACGATTTCCAACAACCTGGCCAACGTTTCGACCACGGGCTTCAAGCGTGATCGTGCCGAGTTCGAGGACTTGCTGTATCAAATTCGGCGCCAACCGGGTGGCCAGTCGACTCAGGACAGCGAGCTGCCAACGGGCTTGCAGCTGGGTACGGGTGTTCGTATCACCGGCACCCAGAAAATCTTTACTGCCGGTAGCCTGCAGACCACCGAGCAGCCACTGGATATGGCCATCAACGGTCGTGGTTTCTTTCAGGTGCTGCTGCCGGACGGCACCGTCGGCTACAGCCGTGACGGTAGCTTCCACCTGGACTCCGATGGCCAGATCGTCACGTCCCAAGGCTTTGCCCTGGAGCCCGCCATTGTCCTGCCGGCCGAGGTGCAGACCTTCACCGTGGGTGAGGACGGCACTGTTTCCGTGACCACTGCCGGCAACCCGGCCTCGCAGGTGATCGGCAACATCCAGACGGCCGACTTCGTCAATCCGGCCGGCCTGCAGGCCATCGGCAACAACCTGTTCCTCGAAACCGCTTCCAGCGGCGCGCCGCAGGTTGGTACGCCCGGCCTGACCGGACTTGGCACCGTACTGCAGAACACCCTGGAAAACTCCAACGTCAGCGTGGTGGAAGAGCTGGTCAACATGATCACCACCCAGCGTGCCTATGAGATGAACTCCAAGGTGATCTCCACTTCGGACCAGATGCTCTCGTTCATCACGCAGAACCTTTAATGTCGCGGGCGCCCAGGCGCCGGCCAGTAGCAACAAGAACGCCGTGAGGTAGTGGTTATGAACCGGCTGATGATTCTTCTTCCCCTGTTGGGGAGCGTGGTCCTGAGCGGCTGCGTGACGCCCCCGCCGAAGCCGGACGACCCCTATTACGCCCCCGTTCTGCCGCGCACCCCGCTGCCGGCTGCGCAGAATAACGGCGCGATCTACCAGGCCGGCTTCGAGACCAATCTGTACGACGACCGCAAGGCTTACCGGGTGGGGGATATCATTACCATCACCCTCAGCGAGCGCACCCAGGCCAGCAAGAAAGCCGGCTCGAGCATGTCCAAGGACAGCTCGGCCAATATCGGTCTGACGTCACTGTTTGGCGGCGCGGTATCTCTCAACAACCCGAATGGCAGTCTCAATCCGCTGCAGACCGATGACCTGAGTCTGGATGTGGGCTACAGCGGTAGCCGCGATACCGATGGCGAGTCCGATGCCAGCCAGAGCAATAGCCTGACCGGCTCGGTGACCGTGACCGTGGCCGAGGTGCTGCCCAATGGGATTCTTGCCGTGCGCGGCGAGAAGTGGATGACCCTGAACACCGGTGACGAGTTGGTACGCATTGCCGGCCTGGTACGGGCTGATGACATCGCCACCGACAACACCGTGTCTTCGACCCGTATCGCCAATGCCCGCATCACCTATTCGGGTACCGGCGCCTTTGCCGATGCCAGTCAGCCGGGTTGGCTCGATCGCTTCTTCTTCAGCCCGCTGTTCCCGTTCTGAGTAGGTAGCCGATGATGAAACGACTGATTTCCATACTCTGCCTGCTGTTGGCCGCTGGCGCCGCGCAAGCCGAGCGCATCAAGGACCTGGCCAGTATCCAGGGCGTACGCGCCAACCAATTGATCGGCTACGGCCTGGTAGTCGGCCTTAATGGGACCGGCGACCAGACCACGCAGACGCCTTTCACCCTGCAGACCTTCAATAACATGCTGGCGCAGTTCGGCATCAAGGTGCCGGCCAACTCCGGCAACGTTCAGTTGAAGAACGTTGCGGCGGTGTCGATTCATGCCGAACTACCGCCTTTCGCCAAACCGGGGCAGGTGCTTGACGTGACGATCTCATCCATCGGCAACGCCAAGAGCCTGCGTGGCGGCAGCCTGTTGATGACCCCGCTCAAAGGTATTGACGGCAATGTTTACGCCATCGCCCAGGGCAACCTGGTGGTGGGCGGTTTCGACGCCAGCGGTAGCGACGGTTCGCGCATTACCGTCAACGTGCCTTCGGCCGGCCGCATTCCCGCAGGCGCTACCGTCGAGCGCCCGGTGCCGAGTGGTTTCGACCAGGGCAACAGCTTGACGCTTAACCTCAATCGTCCGGATTTCACCACGGCGAAGAATATCGTTGACCAGATCAACGGACTTCTAGGCCCTGGCGTGGCGCAGGCCATCGACGGTGGCTCGATCCGTGTCAGCGCTCCGCTGGATCCCAATCAGCGTGTCGATTACCTGGCGGTACTGGAGAATATCGAGATCGAGGCCGGTCAGGCGGCGGCCAAGGTCATCATCAATTCGCGTACCGGCACCATTGTGATTGGCCAGAACGTGCGGGTGCAGCCGGCCGCCGTGACCCACGGCAGCCTCACCGTGACCATTACCGAAGATCCCATCGTCAGCCAGCCGGAAGCCTTCTCCGGTGGTGAGACCGCCGTGGTGCCGCGCTCGCGGGTAGATGCCGAGCAGGAAGCCAAGCCGATGTTCAAGTTCGGCCCGGGCACCACCCTGGATGAAATCGTGCGTGCGGTTAACCAGGTGGGGGCGGCGCCCTCGGATCTGATGGCCATTCTCGAAGCGCTCAAGCAGGCGGGAGCCCTGCAAGCCGATCTGATCGTGATCTGAAGGAGGCGACCATGGAATCCAGACTCGCAGCCGGCCTCGACAGCGGCGCCTACACCGACCTGAACCGTCTCAACCAGTTCAAGGTTGGCGGCGACAGTGAAGGCAACATCAAGAAGGTGGCCCAGGAGTTCGAGTCGCTGTTCCTCAACGAAATGATGAAGGCCATGCGCAAGGCGAACGAAGTGTTCGGCGAAGGCAACTTCATGAACAGCAACGAGAGCAAGACTTACCAGGATATGCACGATCAACAGTTGGCCGTGACCCTCTCCAAGAATAACGGGGGCATTGGCTTGGCCACCGTGCTGGAGCGTCAACTGAGCCAGCTGAAAAGCGGGCCCAAGCGGGTCAACCCCTTTGCTCAGGTCGAGATGCCGGCCAGCAGTGCCCGCGCTGGAGCATTCAAGCCAGCAGGCGAGGGCAGTGTGGTACGTGACGACTCGGCGCTTCTCAATCAGCGTCGTCTGGCTCTGCCCAGCAAGCTAAACGATCGCATGCTCGCTGGCATTACGCCGCCAGCTACAGGTGAGGGCCAGGCGCTGGCGGCTGTCGATTGGGTGCCGGCCCCGCCCAAGGCCGCAATCCAAGTCGGTGTGACTGATGCTGGCAAAACGGCCGGCGGCTTGAGGGCCGAAGTCGCTGCGGAGCAGGCTGCTCCGCAACCTCATGCCAAGGGCAAATCGGCATTCGCTTCGGCAGCTGACTTTATCGAAACCATGCTGCCGATGGCGGAAGAGGCTGCGAAGAAAATCGGCGTCGATGCGCGCTACCTGGTGGCCCAGGCTGCCCTCGAGACCGGTTGGGGTAAATCGATCATTCGCCACTCCGACGGCTCCAGCAGCCATAACCTGTTTGGCATCAAGGCCCATCGGGGGTGGGATGGCGAGGCGGCAAGGGTGCTGACCACCGAGTACAAGGGCGGCAAAGCGGTCAAGGAAGCAGCGGCATTTCGCACTTACGATTCCTATCAGCAGAGCTTCAACGATTACGTGAACTTCCTGCAGGGCAATGGTCGTTACCAGGAAGCGTTGGCCGCTACCGACAATCCCGAGCGTTTTGTACGTGAGCTGCAGGCGGCCGGGTATGCCACTGATCCCAACTATGCCCGCAAGATCGGACAGATCGCCCGCAAGATGCAGACCTATCAAGCCATCGCTGCCGTCGATAGCCCGACCACAAGGACCTGAGAGCTGAATCATGGCTGACCTACTGAGCATTGGCCTGTCGGGCCTGTCGGCGAACAAGACCTCGCTGGCGGTTACCGGCCACAACATCACCAACGTCAACACGCCGGGCTATACCCGGCAGGACACGGTGCAGGCCACGCGCGTTCCACAGTTCAGCGGCGCTGGTTATATCGGATCGGGTACCACTCTGGTGGAAATCCGGCGCAGCTACAGTGAGTTTCTGACCGCTCAGTTGCGCAGCACCACGGCGCTCAATAGTGATGTTTCCGCATATAAAAGCCAGATCGATCAGCTCGACTCACTCTTAGCAGGTTCGACCACCGGTATCACTCCGGTGCTGCAGAACTTCTTTTCCTCGCTGCAGACCGCGGCGGAAGATCCCGCCAACATTCCGGCACGGCAGTTGGTGCTGTCCGAGGCCGAGGGGCTGGCTCGCCGTTTCAACACCATCCATGACCGCCTGGATGCTCAGAACGAGTTCCTCAACAAGCAGATGACGGCGGTCACGGACCAGATCAATCGTCTGTCTTCGGGCATTGGGCGGCTCAACGAGGCTATCGCCGTAGCAGCTGCAAATGGAAGCGCCCCCAACGATTTGCTCGACGCTCGAGAAGAGTCGATCCGTCAGCTTGCCGAATACATAGGTGTCACTGTCGTTCCCCAGGATGACAATACTCTCAACCTTTTCATTGGCAGTGGCCAGCCACTGGTGGTGGGCAGTCAGGTCAGTCGGTTGGAGGCGGTTCCGGGCACTGCTGACCCAACCCGTTTCGAGATTCAGTTCGTCAGTGGCAACTCCAGGCAGACAGTAACCACCCAGTTGTCGGGAGGGGAATTGGGCGGCCTGATCCGTTATCGCGGCGATGCTCTTGACTCCACCTTCAACGCTTTGGGGCGTTTGGCTCTGGCACTCAGTTCCGAAGTCAACGAACGACTGGGGCAGGGCCTCGATCTCAAGGGGCAGGTAGGGGCTGCCTTGTTCGGCGATTTCAATGATCCTCAGCTGGCCGACCTGCGCGCGCGAGCGTTCTCCGACAACCCATCAATCAGTGCCACGCCTCCCGGAGTGGATGCCTCGTTGCGGATCACCGACACCTCAGTGCTCTCGGCCAGCGACTATCGCCTGGAGTACGACGGGGTGACCGCGCCCAGTGGCTACAGCGCCAGGCGCCTGAGTGACAATGCCGTCATCACTGTCACCGATACGGCTGGAACCCTCACATTTAGTGACTCGGCGGGGCGCGATCAGGGCTTCAGTGTCACCCTGAGTGCTGCGCCCGCTGTTGGTGATCGCTTCATGCTTGAACCAACTCGTCGAGGCGCTTCGGATATCAATACGGTACTCGACCAGCCGGATCAGCTGGCCTTCGCGGCTCCGGTGCGGGCAGGGGCGACCCTGCAGAATCGTGGCACCGGGGTGATTTCCCAGCCCGACTTGGTGGCTAGTGGAAGCAGCCCGCTCAACGCTGCGGCATTGGCGGCTGCTCTGCCGGTGACATTGACTTATAGCGGCACTGCGCCTGGTGACTTTACCGCCAGCGCAGGTACCTTGGTTCGTATTAATCCTGCTACTACGCCTGCAACTCCGGCCGTTCCTGCGGACTTCCAGGAAGGAGAGCTCAACACCTACGAGCTGGATCTGGGCGCAGGCAATATCGTGCGCTTCACCTTGAGTGGTCGCCCGCAGGACACAGATAGCTTTACCCTGAATTTCAATGCTAATGGCGTGTCGGACAACCGCAATGCACTCAAGCTGGTTGATCTGCAGAGTGCCCAGATCGTCGGTGTTGACCCCAGTGTAACCAGCATCCAGACCGGCACCAGTTTGACCGATGGTTATGGCGATCTGGTGGAGCGAGTGGGCACACTGACCGCCCAGACCCGATTGGACAGCGAGGCCACGGGCGCCATCCTCAAGCAGGCCACCGACAACCGGGATTCACTCTCGGCGGTCAACCTCGACGAGGAGGCGGCCAATCTGATCAAGTTCGAGCAGTACTACCAGGCATCGGCGCAGATCATTCAAGTTGCCCGCAGCCTGTTCGATACCCTGATCAATACATTCTGACGTGAAGGCGCAATCGGGCGCCGACGAGGTATAAGGCCATGCGGATTTCCTCCGTTCAGGCATTCAATAACGGTGTTCAGGGGCTGCAGCGTAACTACTCGAATGTCACGCGCACCCAGGAGCAGATCAGTACCGGCAACCGCATCCTGACGCCGGCCGACGATCCGGTGGCCTCAGTGCGCCTGCTTCAGCTCGAGCAGCAGCAGAATGTGTTGAACCAGTATGCGGATAACCTGACGGCGGCCACCAACAGCCTGACCCAGGAAGAATCGACGCTGAACGCGGTCAACAACATTCTCCAGCGAGTTCGCGAGCTCGCCGTGCAATCGGGTGACGGGGCGCTGAGTCAGGCTGACCGCCAGTCCATGGCGCTGGAGCTGCGCGAGCGCGAAGACGAGCTGTTTGCCCTGTTCAACTCACGCAATGCTCGCGGGGAATATTTGTTCGCAGGGCACCAGGGCAAGACCCAGCCCTTCGTCCGCGATGCTGCTGGCAACTACAGCTATGTAGGCGACGAGGGGCAGCGTGAACTGCAGATCGCCAGTTCGCTGAGCCTACCGATCAATGACAACGGCAAAAAACTGTTCGAGAACATCATCAATGCCGGTCGCCTGAACAGCCTCCAGGTCGCCCCGCCGGCGCCCCTACCGCCGTTGCCGCCGGGCTCTACACTGAGCGCGTCGGCGCCGCTGGTGCAGGATGAGGTGGCCTTTTCTGCTGCCCCTCCGAACAATTTTCCGGGTGCGGGTATCGGCATCCACTTCACTTCGGCGACCGACTACATCGTCTACGACCTGGCCGCTACGCCGGTCTTCCCCGTGGCCGGGCCGCCCTTTGTTGACCCCAATGTACTGGCCAGTGGACAACTCGACGACGACCCTGACAGCAGCGACCAGTTGGTGTTCCGTGGCGTGAGCGTACAGCTCGACGGTGTGCCGCTGGGCACCGAGACCTTCGCGGTAACGCTCGACCCCACTCAGCAGAAGCAGGGCATCCTGAGCACCATCAAGAACCTGCGCACGGCGCTTGAGTCCACTGCGGATACGCCGGCCGGTAACCTCGCGATGCGCGATGCGGTGGCAGAGGTGCTTACCAACCTGGATCATGGTATGACGGCGGTAGACCTGGTGCGTGGCGAAATTGGTGCGCGCCTCAACGTCATCGAATCGACCCAGACCGATAACGAAGAGGTCAGCCTGGTCAACAAGGCCGTACAGGCCGACCTGCGCGAGCTGGACTATGCCGAGGCGCTGTCGCGCCTGTCCTTCCAGTCGATCATCCTTGAGGCGGCGCAGCAGAGCTTCGTCAAGATCAGTGGGCTGAACCTGTTCAACCAGCTGCGCTGACCCCGATACGCGTCCGGGATGCTGCGGTTTGCTGGCGAAATACCGGCGAAACGCCTCTCCGGCACTTCTCAAGGCTGCTAAACCATTGCTTGTAAAGGCAAAAAAAAAATCACAAAAAACTCTGAAAAAACCTAAAGCCAGCTTCTTCAGCGCCGATAAAAAGGACGAATGCGAAGTAACTGGGTGCCTGAGCAAGGCTGAACGCCCAAACGCTCGCAGTACCTGGTTCTCTTTAGTACCCGCCCTCTGGAGGCAAGCATCATGGCTCTTACTGTCAACACTAACGTTGCTTCTCTGAATACTCAGCGCAACCTGAACACCTCGTCCAAGGGGCTGGATACTTCGCTGCAGCGTTTGTCCACCGGCTTCCGTATCAACAGCGCGAAGGATGATGCCGCCGGCCTGCAGATTTCCAACCGTTTGACCAGTCAGGTCAATGGCCTGAACGTGGCCGTACGCAACGCCAACGACGGCATCTCCCTGGCGCAGACCGCTGAGGGCGCTCTGCAGCAGTCCACTAATCTCCTCCAGCGCATGCGCGATCTGGCGCTGCAGTCGGCCAACGGATCTAATTCAGCCTCCGAGCGTCGTGCGCTGCAGGATGAGGTGACTCAGCTGCAGGGCGAGTTCAACCGCATCGCCGATACTACGAGTTTTGGTGGTCGGAAGATTCTGGATGGCACTTTTGGTTCTCAACAGTTTCAGGTAGGCGCAAATGCGTTCGAAACAATTGATGTGACATTGGGCAATTTCCGGGCCAGCAGTGTCGGTAACAACACCCGTACTCTGGCTGGTAACGCCGCTAACACTGGTTTGGGGCGCGCAACTGTTGCAGCCGCTGCTGCTGCTGCGAATAACGTGGCAGGCACCGTTACCATTGCGGGTTCTTCGGGTACCAGTACTGCTATAAGTGTCGCAACCTCTAGTGCCAAGGTCGCAGCAGATGCTATCAACTCTGCAACAGGCACAACCAATGTCAGTGCTGATGCTCGCACTGTTGTTGGCCTTAGTGGTCTCAGCGCCAGTGGCACAGTCAATTTTAATCTGACCGGCTCCAACGCATCGGCAATTAACATTCGAGCCACTGTTACCACCACCGATTTGAGTGCTTTGGCTGCTGAGATCAATACCAAGAGTGGTCAGACGGGTATCACTGCGGAAATTTCTAGCGGCGTACTGAAAATGACCAGTGAGCGCGGTGATGATATCGTCATTGGCGACTTCGCCAACGATGCTGGCGGCACGGCGAACTTCACTACCTATGGCTATGACGGCACTGGCGCTGCAGTTGATACTGTGGCTCTTACAAGTGGCGGTGATGACTCGTCCCGTGGCATGGGTGTTGTGAAGCTTAACAGCAGCAAAGCGTTTACTTCGACAAGTAGCGATACCTCCACTGCCTCCGCCACGACTGCTTTGGTTTCCTCGCTGGATGCGGTGGACAAGATTGACATTACTACCGCAATCGGCGCGCAGAAAGCGCTGGACGTGGTCGACTCTGCCATGACCTTTATCGACAGCGCGCGTGCGGAGTTGGGTGCCAAGCAGAACCGTTTCGAAAACACCATTTCCAACCTGCAGAACATTTCCGAAAACGCTGCCGCTGCCCGTAGCCGGATTCGCGATACCGACTTCGCTGCCGAGACTTCGGAGCTGACCAAGAACCAGATCCTGCAGCAGGCTGGTACTTCGATCCTGGCCCAGGCCAACCAGTTGCCGCAGGCAGTGCTCAGCCTGCTGGGTTAACGGGTTCCGGCTTGAGTTAGACTACGGGGGAAAGCGCTGGTCGCTTTCCCCCGTCTTGCCATGTGAGGTAAGCCATTATGGATGTCGGTTCCATCAAGAATTCCGCCCTCGGCAGCATGCCGACAGTCCGCTTGGCGGCATCCGCCGAAAAGAGCGCCACAGTTGCAGGCGAGCAGGGAAATACGCAGCAAGGCGTTCAAGCGGTGTCGGCTGCGGAAGACGAGTCTGCACGCACTCAGGTTGAAGATGCCGTATCCACTATCCAGGGTTTTGTCCAGTCGGTACGCCGCAATCTGGATTTCCAGCTGGATGACTCCACCGGGCGCGTGGTGGTCAAGGTCACCGACAGCGAATCCGGCGATGTGATTCGTCAGATTCCCTCCGAGGAGGCGCTGAAGCTGGCGGAGAGCCTGGAGGAAGTGCGCAGCCTGCTGTTCAAGGCCGAAGCTTAGTTTCGGCATGTTTCTTGACTGCTGAAACGCCAAGGCGTTTTAGCGTCAACCTATTGGCGAGGTGTGTATGGCGGGTATTTCAGGAATCGGTTCGGGCATCGATATCGACAGCATTGTCGGTGCACTGGTCAATGCCCAGAAAGCGCCCAAGGAGGCGCAGCTGGCGCGCCTGGAAAAGGCCACCACCTCGCGTTTCAGCGCGCTGGGGCAGCTGAAGGGGGCTCTGAGTGAGCTGCAAAGTTCCCTTAAGAGTCTCAATGATGCTTCCCTGTTTCAGAAGCGCAGTGCCACCTCTGCCGATACCACGCGACTGACCGCCACGGCGACCAAGGATGCAGCTGCGGGTACTTATCAGGTTCAGGTCAAGAGCCTGGCCAGCAGCAGCAAGGTTGCCAGCGCCGAAATTGCTGGTGCATCCAGTGCCACGTTCAACGCAGGTCAGCTGACCATCAGCGTCGGCGGTGAGGCACTGGAGGCGGTTGATATAACCCAGGACGCCAAGCTGGAGGATGTTGCTGCGGCCATCAATACCAAGCTCGGTAGCAAGGGGGTGGGCGCTACTGTGGTTAGCGATCCCGACACTGGTACTGCTCGCCTGGTGCTGAGTTCCAACAAGACGGGTGATGGGCAGGCTGTTACGTTGCAGGCTTCGGCCCCGAGTGCGGCAGGTGCGACTTTCGAGCTTGAGTCTCTAAACGTCGCGGCGGGTGTTGGTAGCCTCTCTGCTGCAGGTGCAGGTGCTGGTTTTATCACTGAAGCCAGTAATGCCGAGGTCGAAATCGATGGAATCGCTCTTCGCCCCACCAGTAACTCGGTCAGTGATGCGATCTCCGGCGTTACCCTTAATCTGCTCAAGGCGGAGTTGGGAGTAACGACCAAGGTGACCGTGGCCGAGGACAAATCTTCAGTCACAGCTGGCCTGAAGAAATTTGTCGAGAGCTATAACAAACTGATTTCAACCTCAAATGAATTGACTGCCGTTGTGCAGGTCGGCGAGGGCAAGGCGCCGGTTACTGGCGGTCTGGTAGGCGACTCCTCGGTACGTTCAGTGCTCTCGGGCTTGCGTAGCGAGCTGGTTGAGTATGCCGACCAGGATGGCATCCGCGTGCTGGCTGATTTGGGGATAACCACCCAGAAGGACGGCACCCTCAAAATCGACGATGCCAAGCTGAGTACGGCGCTCAGTGACAACTATGATTCTGTGGCCAGCTTTCTGACGGGCGAATCGGGGCTGATGGCCAGGCTCGACTCAAAGGTCGAGGGTTTCGTTAAAAGTGGCGGCATTCTTGAGCAGCGCATGAATGGGCTGCAGGGCACTCTCAAATCCGTAGATGAGCAGCGTGAAGATCTCACTAGGCGTGTGGAGCAGCTGCAGACGCGCTTGTACGCTCAATACAATGCGATGGACTCTCTGGTCAGTCAGCTTAATCAGACCAGCGAGCGTCTGACGCAGTCATTGGCGAGTCTGCCCGGTTTCGTGAAGAAGGATAAGTAAGCGATGAGCAAGAAACCCATCGACACCTACAAGCAGGTCAAGACTGCCCAGGAGGTCAGTCCGTACCGTGTTGTGCAGATGCTGCTGGATGGGGCTCTGGAGCGTGTCATGCTGGCGCGTCGGGCGCAGCTGGAAGGGGATGTCGAGATTCGTGGCCTTGCCGTGGGCAGTACCATCACTATTCTTGGTGTGCTGCAGTCCAGTCTGGACAAGCAGCTGGGTGGCGAGATCGCTGAGAACCTCGATGCCCTCTACGACTACATGACCCGACGCCTCGCCGGCGTTGCTCTGGACGACACGCCGCGTAGCCTGGACGAGGTGCAACAGCTGCTTGTGCAGATCAAGGATGCCTGGGACGGAATAGGCCCGGAAGTCGAGCCGGCCGCCGTTTCGGAGTGAATCTCCGCTAAAGCCGCGCCGCTGTTTGCCGATACAGGAAGTGTATTTAGGCAATCTTCAGCGGAGCGATCATGAACGCAATGGCGGCCCTCAGGCAGTATCAAACCGTCAACACCCAAGCCCAGGTGGCCGACGCCAGCCCGCATCGGTTGATCCAGATGCTGATGGAAGGCGGTCTCTCCCGGCTTGCTCAGGCCAAGGGCGCAATGCTGCATGGCCAGAGTGCCCAGAAGGGTGAGCTGATCAGCAAAGCCATTGGGATCATCGGTGGCCTGCGTGAGGGGCTAGACCTGAATCGGGGTGGTGAAATTGCCGCTAACCTTGATCGTCTCTACGAATACATGGTGTCACGTCTGGTTGAGGCGAATATCGCCAACGATGCGGATATGCTTGATGAAGTTGCAGACCTGCTGCGTAATGTGAAATCCGGCTGGGACGCCATCAGCCACTGATGGTCGCTGTGGCCCTGAGGAAATCTCCATGAGTTCATCTGTTCAGCTTCTCGAAACCACTGGCTTTGCCTTACGTGATGCTCTGGCTCGTCGCGATTGGGCGGCGATTGGTGAGCTGGATATGCAGTGCCGTCAGGCTGTCGATGAGGCAATGGTCGAAGCCGTTCACGATGAAGGCCAATTGCGGCAGCGGATGCAGGAGTTGCTCGAACTGTATCGCGAGCTGGTCGTTACCTGTCAGGCCGAGCAGCGCCGTCTGGCGGGCGAGTTGGTTCAGCTCAATCAATCCCAGCAAGGTGCCAAGGTCTACCAGCTATTCACCTGACTGTCTGGTGGTGCCTTCCTGGCATCATCAGTCAGATCAGCTTCCTTAGTAACCGTAGAAAAATTACGCCATAAAATTGACTCTAGTCTGTTTTTTGACTTTACTAGTGGCCAATTGCCGTTGCCGCTTGGCGACCTCTCTTCCCAGCCTGCGAGCCAGACCAGAACAAGATGTGGCGCGAAACCAAAATTCTGCTGATTGATGATAATGCTGAGCGCCGCCGCGATCTGTCGGTGATTCTCAATTTCCTCGGCGAAGATCACCTTTCCTGTGGCAGTAGTGATTGGCGTGAGGCGGTTGATGCGCTTGAGTCCAGCCGCGAAGTGCTAAATGTTCTGCTGGGTGATGTCATCGCCAAAGGCGGCGCTTTGGAGCTGATCAAGCACATAGGGGCCTGGGACGAGAATCTTCCGCTGCTGCTGATCGGTGAGCCGATTCCGCAGGACTGGACTGACGACCTGCGTCGTCGCGTGCTGGCCAGCCTGGAGATGCCGCCCAGTTACAACAAGCTGCTCGACTCCCTGCACCGTGCCCAGGTCTACCGCGAGATGTATGACCAGGCCCGTGAGCGCGGGCGCCAGCGCGAGCCCAACCTGTTTCGCAGCCTGGTCGGAACCAGCCGTGCCATTCATCAAGTGCGCCAGATGATGCAGCAGGTGGCCGATACCGAGGCCAGCGTGTTGATCCTCGGCGAGTCCGGCACTGGCAAGGAGGTGGTGGCGCGCAACCTGCACTACCACTCCAAGCGTCGTGAGGCGCCTTTCGTGCCGGTCAACTGCGGCGCGATTCCGGCCGAGCTGCTGGAAAGCGAGCTGTTCGGTCACGAGAAGGGTGCCTTCACGGGTGCGATCACCAGCCGAGCCGGGCGCTTCGAGCTGGCCAACGGTGGCACCCTGTTCCTCGACGAAATTGGCGACATGCCACTGCCGATGCAGGTCAAACTGCTGCGCGTGCTGCAGGAGCGCACGTTCGAGCGGGTCGGCAGTAACAAGACCCAGAGCGTGGATGTACGCATCATCGCTGCAACCCACAAGAACCTGGAGAAGATGATCGAGGAGGGTACCTTCCGCGAGGATCTCTACTATCGCCTGAATGTCTTCCCGATCGAGATGGCTCCGCTGCGTGAACGCGTGGAGGACATCCCGCTGCTGATGAACGAGTTGATCTCGCGTATGGAGTTCGAGAAGCGTGGCTCCATTCGTTTCAACTCGGCGGCCATCATGTCGTTGTGTCGCCATGACTGGCCTGGCAACGTGCGCGAGCTGGCCAACCTGGTAGAACGCATGGCGATCATGCACCCCTACGGAGTGATCGGCGTGGGCGAGCTGCCGAAGAAGTTCCGCCATGTCGATGACGAAGACGAGCAGTTGGCGATCAGCTTGCGTGAGGAGTTGGACGAGCGCGCGGCGATCGGCGCGAGTCTGCCGGGCATTTCCAACACCGCGATGCTGCCGCCGGAAGGGCTGGACTTGAAGGACTACCTGGGTAATCTCGAGCAAGGGCTCATCCAGCAGGCGCTGGACGATGCCAATGGCGTGGTGGCGCGTGCCGCAGAGCGTTTGCGGATTCGCCGCACGACACTGGTGGAGAAGATGCGTAAGTACGGTATGAGTCGTCGTGATGACGAGGCTGCCGACGAGGACTGATCCCGCTTGGCACCTCACCAATAAAGCCGGAGCTTTGACGCAAGCTCCGGCTTTATTTTTTAAGTATTTGAATTTAAAGAATTATTTTTTAGGCACGGCTATTGCTATGTCTCTTCCAACCGACCGTTTGCTGACGGTTCGACAGGCGAGAGAAGAGCATGAATCCAATAGCCCCCCAGCTGCACGACATTCCTGACGCCAGTACTGCCGCACCGGTAGAGCAGGCCAGCCGCGCTAGCCTGGAGCAGGCATTCGCCCTGTTCAACCAGATGTCCAGCCAGCTGAGCAGTTCCTACAGCATGCTTGAGGCTCGTGTGAGCGAGCTCAAGGGGCAGCTGGCCCTGGTCAGTGCCCAGCGCATGCAGGAGCTGGCAGAGAAGGAGCGCCTGGCCAATCGTCTGCAGAGCCTGCTCGATCTGCTGCCTGGGGGGGTGATCGTCATCGACGGTCAGGGCGTGGTGCGCGAGGCCAACCCGGTAGCCCGTAGCCTGCTGGCCAGGCCTTTGGTGGGCATGCTCTGGCGCGAGGTGATTGCGCGCAATTTTGCCCCCCGTGAAGACGATGGTCATGAGATTTCCCTAAAGGACGGGCGTCGCCTGTCCATTGCCACCCGTTCGTTACAGGGCGAGCCTGGGCAATTGGTGCTGTTGACTGACCTGACGGAAACCCGCCGCTTGCAAGACCAGCTTGCCCGTCACGAGCGCCTGTCTGCGCTGGGGCGCATGGTCGCTTCGCTGGCTCATCAGGTACGCACGCCGCTGTCTGCCGCATTGCTCTATGCCAGTCACTTGAGCGAGCAGGAGTTGCCGTTCGAGCAGCAGCAGCGCTTTGCCGGGCGAATCAAGGAGCGTTTGCACGAGTTGGAGCATCAGGTGCGCGACATGCTGATTTTTGCCCGCGGCGAGTTGCCGTTGCCCGATCACATCACCCCTGCTGCGCTGTTCAGTGCGTTGCGCAGTGCCGCCGAGCCGCATGTGCAGGGCATGAATGTGCGCTGGCAGTGCGACGCGCGCGTGGGTGAGCTGCTGTGCAACCGTGACACGCTGGTCGGCACCGTGCTCAATCTGATTGAGAATGCCATCCAGGCCGGCGGTCGCGAAGCGGGTCTGAAAATCCATCTGTATACCCGTGATCACAACCTGTTCCTCTGTGTCAGCGACAACGGGCCGGGAATCGACAAGGTCACGTTGGCACGCCTTGGCGAGCCATTCTTTACCACCAAAACAACGGGTACCGGCCTCGGTCTGGCTGTGGTTCAGGCTGTGGTTCGGGCGCACCAGGGCGAGTTGCGTCTGCGCTCGCGACCGGGGCGTGGTACCTGCGCCATTCTCGTGTTGCCGTTGACTCAGGCGCGGCAGGCACTTGTTTCAGGAGTACACCCATGACAGCCAAAGTTCTGCTGGTCGAAGATGACCGCGCCTTGCGCGAGGCCTTGTCCGACACGCTACAGCTCGGTGGCCATGAGTTCCGAGCAGTGGCTTGTGCCGAGGATGCCGTGGCGGCCTTGGGCGAGGAGGTTTTCGGTCTGGTGATCAGCGATGTCAACATGCCGGGCATGGATGGTCATCAGTTGCTCGCACTGATTCGCTCCCGTTATCCGCAGTTGCCGGTGTTGTTGATGACGGCCTATGGCGCCGTTGAACGTGCGGTGGAGGCCATGCGGCAGGGGGCGGCGGATTATCTGGTCAAGCCCTTCGAGCCGCGCACCTTGCTGGAGTTGGTAGGGCGGCATGCCCTTGGGCGTGTGTCCGCAGGAGCGGGTGAGGGGCCTGTGGCCTGTGAACCGGCCAGTCAGCAACTGCTGGAACTGGCCGCACGCGTTGCGCGTAGCGACTCCACTGTGCTGATTTCCGGCGAATCCGGCACGGGTAAGGAGGTGCTGGCGCGCTACATTCATGAGCAGTCGAATCGTGCCGAAGGCCCGTTTATTGCCATCAACTGCGCGGCGATTCCGGACAACATGCTGGAAGCGACCCTGTTCGGCCATGAAAAGGGTGCCTTTACCGGCGCCATCGCTGCTCAGCCTGGCAAGTTCGAGCTGGCCGATGGCGGCACCATTCTGCTCGACGAGATTTCCGAGATGCCTCTGGGCTTGCAGGCCAAGCTGCTGCGGGTCTTGCAGGAGCGCGAGGTGGAGCGTGTGGGCGCGCGCAAGCCGATCAACCTGGACATTCGCGTGCTGGCCACCACCAACCGCGATCTCGCGGGAGAAGTGGCGGCGGGGCGTTTCCGCGAGGACCTCTACTATCGGCTGTCGGTTTTCCCGCTGGCCTGGCGCGCGCTGCGCGAGCGACCTGCCGACATCCTGCCGCTGGCCGAGCGCCTGCTGAGCAAGCACGTCAAAAAAATGAACCACAGCCCTGTGCAGCTATCTGCGCAGGCGCGCGCTGCCCTGGTGGCGCACGCCTGGCCGGGGAATGTGCGGGAGCTGGATAACGCTATCCAGCGGGCCCTGATCCTGCAGCAGGGCGGGCTGATCCAGCCGCATGACCTGTGTCTGACGGCGCCGATAGGAATGGCGCCCCCTCCTGCAATGGCGCCGGTAAGTCTGGTGTCGAGCGTTCCTGTGCCGCGCGAAGAGTCCGGGGGCGCGAGTGAAGCCAGTGGCGTGCTCGGTGAGGACATGCGCCGGCATGAGTTCCAGATGATCATCGATACCCTGCGCGCCGAGCGTGGTCGCCGCAAGGAGGCCGCCGAGCGTCTCGGCATCAGTCCGCGCACCCTGCGCTACAAGCTGGCCCAGATGCGCGATGCCGGCATGGATGTCGAAGCCTATTTGTACGCCAGCTGAGCGTCAGCCCGAACCCTCTCTTGGCCCGCCTTGTGCGGGCCTTCTTTTTTGGCACTGTGCTTGCAGATACCCAGGAAAAGCCGCGTAGCGTCAAAAAACTGCGGCAGCTGGAGGAAAGAATATGAGCCAGGGTGTCGAATTCAATCGCCTGATGTTGGAAATGCGCTCCATGCAGATGGAAGCCATGGCCAAGCAGAAGCCTGTGGCCGAGGCGCCGCAACCCGGTGCGCCGAGTTTTTCGGACATGCTGGGGCAGGCGGTGAACAAGGTGAACGAAACCCAGCAGGCTTCGACCCAGTTGGCGACTGCCTTCGAAATGGGACAGAAGGGCGTCGATATCACCGATGTGATGATCGCCTCGCAAAAGGCCAGTGTTTCCTTCCAAGCCATGACTCAGGTGCGCAACAAGCTGGTTCAGGCCTACCAAGACATCATGCAGATGCCGGTTTAACAGGGCGGATTTGAGACATGGCTGAAGCAGTCGCAGCAAACGTACCCGCCACCACGGGCGCTCAGGAGGACAAGAAGCCGCTGTTCGGGCTGTCCTTTCTGGAAAACCTATCCGACATGTCCATGCTGCGCCAAATCGGCCTGCTGGTCGGCCTGGCTGCCAGTGTGGCCATTGGTTTTGCCGTGGTGCTGTGGTCGCAGCAGCCGGATTACAAGCCATTGCTGGGTAACCTGGCCGGCATGGACAGCAATCAGGTGATGGAGGTGCTCAATGCCGCCGACATCACCTACACCGTGGAGCCGAACTCCGGCGCGCTGCTGGTCAAGTCAGAAGATTTGGGGCGTGCCCGGATGAAGCTGGCCGCTGCGGGTGTAGCACCGAGCGATGGCAATATCGGTTTCGAGATTCTCGACCAGGAGCAGAGCCTGGGCACCAGCCAGTTCATGGAGGCTACCCGTTATCGTCGCGGGCTGGAGGGTGAGCTGGCGCGTACTGTATCCAGCCTGAATAACGTCAAGGCCGCTCGCGTGCATTTGGCCATTCCGAAGAGTTCGGTGTTCGTGCGTGATGAGCGCAAGCCCACCGCCTCGGTACTGGTCGAGCTGTATCCCGGGCGTGCCCTGGAGCCGAGCCAGGTGATGGCCATTGTCAATCTGGTGGCGACTTCGGTGCCGGAACTGACCAAGTCGCAGGTCACCGTGGTTGATCAGAAAGGCAATCTGCTCTCCGATCAGCAGGAACTGTCCGAGCTGACCATGGCCGGTAAACAGTTCGACTACACCCGGCGCATGGAAAGCCTGTTCACCCAGCGCGTGCACAACATCCTGCAGCCGGTCCTGGGCAATGGCCGCTACAAGGCCGAAGTGTCTGCCGACGTTGACTTCAGTGCGGTAGAGTCCACTTCCGAGATGTTCAACCCGGATCAGCCGGCCCTGCGCAGCGAACAGCAGGTTAATGAACAGCGCTCCAGCAGTCTGCCGCCGCAAGGCGTGCCGGGCGCGCTGAGCAATCAGCCGCCGGGAGCTGCCGCCGCGCCCGAGCAGGCCAATGCGCAAGCCGCGCCACCTGGCCCGGTACAGCCTGGCCAGCCGTTGCTGGATGCCAATGGCGCACAGATCACGGACCCTGCCACCGGTCAGCCGATGCTGGCGCCATATCCGGCGGACAAGCGTGAGCAGTCGACCCGCAACTTCGAGCTGGACCGTTCGATCAGCTACACCAAGCAGCAGCAGGGCCGTCTCAAGCGCCTTTCGGTGGCTGTGGTGCTGGACGACAAGGTCAACATCAATGCCGAAACCGGCGAGGTCACTCGTACCCCCTGGGGCGCGGAGGATCTGGCTCGCTTCACCCGCCTGGTGCAGGACTCGGTGGGCTTCGACGCCAGCCGCGGCGACAGCGTCAGCGTGATCAACGCACCGTTCTCCACGGAGTTGGGTGACGAGGTCATTGAAACGCCGTTCTACACGCAACCCTGGTTCTGGGACATCGTCAAACAGGTACTGGGCGTGCTGTTCATCCTCGTGCTGGTGTTCGGCGTGCTGCGTCCGGTGCTCAACAACATCACCAACCCGACGCGTGCTGCTGGGGGTGCCGGCGCTGATGGTGATGTCGAGCTGGGCGACATGGGTGGCCTGGACGGTGAGCTCTCCGCCGATCGTGTCAGCCTCGGTGGCCCGCAGAGCATCCTGCTGCCGAGTCCTTCCGAGGGGTATGATGCACAACTGAATGCCATCAAGAGTCTGGTGGCGGAAGATCCGGGCCGCGTGGCCCAGGTAGTCAAAGAGTGGATCAACGCCGATGAGTGACAATCGCCCCGTTGCCAAGATGAGCAAGGTCGAGAAGGCCGCCATCCTCCTGCTGTCGCTCGGCGAGACCGACGCCGCTCAGGTGTTACGCCACCTCGGGCCAAAGGAGGTGCAGCGGGTCGGCGTGGCCATGGCCAGCATGCGCAATGTGCAGCGCGAGCAGGTCGAACAGGTGATGGGCGAGTTCGTCGACATCGTCGGTGACCAGACCAGCCTGGGGGTGGGCTCCGATGCCTATATCCGCAAGATGCTCACCGCTGCGCTGGGTGAGGATAAGGCCGGCAACCTGATCGATCGCATCCTGCTCGGCGGCAGCACCAGTGGCCTGGACAGCCTGAAGTGGATGGAGCCGCGCGCCGTGGCGGATGTGATCCGCTACGAGCACCCGCAGATTCAGGCCATCGTGGTGGCCTATCTGGATCCGGACCAGGCGGGCGAAGTGCTCAGTCACTTCGATCACAAGGTACGGCTGGACATCATCCTGCGCGTGTCTTCGCTCAACACTGTGCAGCCGGCCGCGCTGAAGGAACTCAACCAGATTCTCGAGAAACAGTTCTCCGGCAGCTCCAACACCACTCGCGCCAACCTGGGCGGCGTGAAGCGTGCGGCCGACATCATGAACTTCCTCGACAGCTCGGTAGAGGGCCAGTTGATGGACTCCATCCGCGAGGTGGACGAAGACCTCTCCAGCCAGATCGAGGACCTGATGTTCGTCTTCGACAACCTGGCCGATGTCGACGACCGCGGCATCCAGGCGCTGATGCGCGAGGTATCGTCAGATGTGCTGGTGCTGGCGTTGAAGGGCGCCGACGACGGCATCAAGGAAAAGGTCTTCAAGAACATGTCCAAGCGTGCCGCCGAGTTGCTGCGCGACGATCTGGAGGCCAAAGGCCCGGTGCGCGTCAGCGAAGTGGAAACGGCGCAGAAGGAAATCCTCACCATCGCCCGGCGTATGGCCGAGTCGGGCGAAATCGTCCTCGGCGGTGCCGGTGGCGAGGCAATGATCTAAGAGGCGTGCAGGCATGGTTCCCAAGGAGGCTTCCAGCGAGCTGATTCGCGCCAAGGACGTCAGCGGCTTCGATCGTTGGGCGTTGCCCAGCTTCGATCCTCAGGTGGAGCCTCCGGCAGAGCCGGAGCCTGAACCTGAAGCCGTCCCTGAGGAGGCGTCGACCCAGGTTGAGGAAGTGGCAGCTGAAGACGTCAAGCCACTGACGCTGGACGAGCTCGAAGCGATTCGTCAGGACGCCTACAACGAAGGTTTTGCCACCGGCGAAAAGGATGGTTTTCGCGCCGGCCAACTCAAGGCCAAGCAAGAGGCCGACGCAGCTCTGGCGGACAAGCTCGCCGCGCTGGAGCAGCTGATGGGGCATCTGCTGGACCCTATTGCTGAGCAGGATCAAGCGCTGGAGCAGGGCATGGTCCAACTGGTCAGCCAGGTGGCGCGGCAGGTCATCCAGCGCGAATTGACCAGCGATTCCACGCAAATCCGCCATGTGCTGCGTGAAGCACTCAAGCTGCTGCCAATGGGCGCCAGCAACGTACGCATACATGTCAATCCGCAAGACTTCGAGGTCATCAAGGCGCTGCGTGAGCGGCATGAGGAGAGCTGGCGCATTCTTGAAGACGACTCGCTGCTGCCTGGTGGTTGCCGGGTGGAAAGTGAGAGCAGTCGCATTGATGCCAGCATCGAAACGCGCATGGCGCAGGCGCTGAAGCAGCTCTTCGAACAGCAGCGGGCGCAAGCCACGACTCCTCCAGAGGCTGATATACAGGTCGACCTGGGGGACGCCGATGCGCCTTGAACGCACCAGTTTCGCCAAGCGCCTGAGCGGCTATGCCGAGGCGATCAAGCTGCCTGCCCAGCCGATAGTGGAAGGGCGTTTGTTGCGCATGGTGGGCCTGACTCTCGAGGCTGAAGGACTGCGCGCTGCATTGGGGAGTCGCTGCCTGGTCATCAATGACGACAGTTACCACCCGGTGCAAGTAGAGGCCGAGGTAATGGGTTTCTCGGCTGGCAAGATCTATCTGATGCCGGCCGGCAGCCTGGCCGGCATCGCGCCGGGTGCCCGAGTGGTACCGTTACCGGATACCGGACGTCTACCCATGGGCATGTCCATGCTCGGCCGCGTGCTGGATGGTGCCGGCCGCGCGCTGGATGGCAAGGGCGGGATGAAGGCCGAGGACTGGGTGCCCATGGATGGCCCTACCATCAACCCGCTCAACCGTGACCCGATCAGCGTCCCCTTGGATGTAGGCATTCGCTCCATCAACGGCCTGCTTACCGTTGGCCGAGGCCAGCGCCTGGGCCTGTTTGCTGGTACGGGGGTGGGCAAGTCGGTACTGCTGGGCATGATGACGCGATTCACCGAGGCCGACATTATCGTGGTCGGGCTGATCGGCGAGCGGGGCCGAGAGGTGAAGGAGTTCATCGACGAGATCCTCGGTGAGGAAGGCATCAAGCGCTCGGTGGTCGTCGCCTCGCCTGCGGATGATGCGCCGCTGATGCGTTTGCGTGCCGCTCAGTACTGCACGCGTATCGCCGAATATTTCCGTGACAAGGGCAAGAACGTCCTGCTGCTGATGGACTCGCTGACCCGATTCGCCCAGGCACAGCGTGAAATTGCCCTGGCAATCGGTGAGCCGCCTGCGACCAAGGGCTATCCGCCTTCCGTATTCGCCAAACTGCCCAGGCTGGTGGAGCGTGCCGGCAATGCGGAGGCTGGCGGCGGTTCGATTACTGCGTTCTACACCGTGCTGTCGGAAGGTGATGATCAGCAAGATCCGATTGCTGATGCCGCCCGGGGTGTGCTGGACGGCCACTTCGTGCTGTCGCGCCGGCTGGCCGAGGAAGGGCATTATCCGGCCATCGATATCGAGGCTTCGATCAGCCGGGTCATGCCGCAAGTGGTCAGCCCCGAGCATCTCAAGCAGGCGCAGCGCTTCAAGCAGCTGTGGTCGCGTTACCAGCAAAGCCGCGACCTGATCAGCGTCGGCGCCTATGTGCCGGGTGGCGATGCCGATACCGACCTGGCCATCGCCCGGCAGCCGAACATGATGCGCTATCTGCGTCAGGGACTGAGCGATAGTGAGCATCTGGCCGATAGCGTCAACCTGCTGGCGCAAGTGTTCAACCCACAGACGCAGGCCTGATAGATGGCCGATAGCCGTGCACAGCGCTTGGCTCCCGTCATCGAGATGGCCGAGCGTGCCGAGCGTGAGGCCGCGCGCCAAATGGCTCACATGCAAGGGCTGCTGGCCAAGGCCGAGGCTCAGCTGGGGGATTTGGAGCGTTATCGCGGCGACTACCAGCAGCAGTGGATCACTGAGGGTAGCAAGGGGGTTTCTGGTCAGTGGCTGATGAACTACCAGCGCTTCCTCAGTCAATTGGAAACCGCCATCGGCCAGCAACTGCAGACTGTCACCTGGCATCGGCTGAATCTGGAAAAGTCCAAGGCCACCTGGCAGCAGCGCTACGCCCGTGTCGAGGGGCTGCGCAAGCTGGTGCAGCGCTACCGCGACGAGGCCCGTGCCGCAGAGGACAGGCGTGAGCAGAAGTTACTGGACGAACTGGCACAACGCCCCGTCATGCGTGACCCGTACTAGGTTGTGCGGGCATTTTGCTGCGCGCATCGGCACTGCATCTGCAGGCGATGGTTGCTGCTACCACCCGTCGGTGCTACATCTTTCCCTGCACAAAAATACAAGGAGTGCCACATGGCTATCACCGCGCTGCCATCGAGCGACGGGCAGGAGCTGACCATCCATATTCAGGGACGCTTCGATTTTTCGGTGCATCAGGAGTTTCGCGATGCCTACGAACGGGTGACTGCCACACCCAAGCGCTATGTAGTAGACCTCAAGGGCGCTACTTATCTGGACAGCTCTGCACTGGGCATGCTCCTGCTGTTGCGTGACCATGCCGGTGGCGATCATGCGCGCATCAGCCTGATCAACTGCAACCCGGATGTGCGCAAGATCCTCGCCATTTCCAACTTCGAACAACTGTTCCAGATCGGCTGACTACCATGGCGGGCCGCCTGTCCATCCTGATCGCTGAGGACAGCGCGGCAGACCGCCTGCTGTTATCTACCATCGTCACGCGTCAGGGGCATCGCGTGCTCACGGCGGAGAATGGCCTGGAGGCCTTGCAGCAGTTCGAGCGGGAGCGCCCGCAGCTGGTGCTGATGGACGCCATGATGCCGGTGATGGACGGCTTCGAGGCGGCCCGTCGGATCAAGGCGGCGGCTGGCGAAACGCTCGTGCCGATCATCTTCCTCACCTCCCTGACCGAGAGTGAAGCGTTGGTACGCTGCCTGGAAGTGGGTGATGACTTTCTGGCCAAGCCTTACAACCAGGTCATCCTCGACGCCAAGATCCGCGCCATGGATCGGCTGCGGCGTCTGCAGGATACGGTGCGCCGCCAGCGCGATCTGATCGCCAAGCACAACGAGCATCTGGTCAACGAGCAGCGCGTAGCCAAGGCAGTGTTCGACAAGGTGGCTCACTCGGGCTGCCTGAGCGCGGCCAATATTCGCTACCTGCAGTCGCCCTTTGCCCTGTTCAACGGTGATTTATTGCTAGCCGCGTTCAAGCCAAACGGCGATATGCATGTGCTGCTCGGGGATTTCACCGGTCATGGCCTGCCTGCGGCGATAGGTGCGATGCCGCTGGCCGAGGTGTTCTATGGCATGAGCGCGAAAGGCTTCTCGCTGCCAGAGATCCTGCGCGAGATGAATGCCAAGCTCAAACGCATTCTGCCAGTAGGGGTGTTCTGTTGCGCGACCATGCTCAACCTGAGCTTCCAGCGCCGGATCGTGGAGGTGTGGAACGGTGGCCTGCCGGATGGCCACTTGTTGAGGATAGCCAGCGGCGAGCGCGTGCCTCTGGTGTCGCGCCATTTGCCGCTGGGTGTGCTGGATGCAGGGAGTTTCAACGAGTCATATGAAGTGCATGCTCTGGAACCAGGGGATCGTATCTTCCTGCTCTCCGATGGCGTGTTGGAAACCCGTGACGCAGCCGGCCAGTTGTTTGGCGAGGACCGTCTGCTGCAGGTGCTGGATGGCGGTGCGCCAGCCGAGATGCTGTTCGATGAAGTCAAACGCTCCCTGGCAACGTTTCGCGGTGAGGCCCAGGACGATGTCAGCATGATCGAACTGAGTCTGGTGGAGGATGGTGCCCTGCAGCGTCCGCCGCTGATCTTCACCGACAGCGGGCAGAGCAGTCCGCTGGACTGGTCGGCCAGCTTCGAGTTTCGTGCCGAAACGCTCAAGCGCTTCAACCCGCTGCCGTTTCTGCTGCAGCTGCTGATGGAAGTGCAGGGCCTGCGGCCCCAGGCTGGCGCGCTCTATACCGTGCTGACCGAGCTCTTTTCCAATGCCCTGGAGCATGGCGTGTTGGGCCTGGATTCGCGGCTAAAGGCCGATGCCGAGGGGTTTGCGCGTTATTACCAGGAACGTAGTCAGCGTCTGCAGGCGTTGCAGGACGGTTTTGTGCGCTTCGGGCTGGAACTGTTGCCGACGGTCGAGGGAGGCAGCCTGCGTATCGATATCCAGGACAGCGGCACTGGCTTCGATGTGGGGAGCATGCTGGCGTTGCAGCCGACGGCAGGTTGCCTGAGTGGTCGAGGCCTGCGCCTGATCCACCGGCTGGCCCACGAGTGCCACTGGGCGTCGGATGGTCGTGGCGTCAGCGTGGAGTTTCGCTGGACGGCTCAGGCATAATCGCCGCTCCCCGATCACGGAGTGAGCCGGTGTCTGAATCCCATCTCGATCAGCATGTATTAGCCTCCCTGCAGGATGTCATGGGTGAGGAATACCCCGTACTGCTGGATACCTTTATGCTCGATTCCGACGAGCGCCTGCGCAACATCAACGAGGCCCTGGTCGCCGCAGATGCCCAGGCTTTGCGTCTGGCGGCCCATAGTTTCAAGGGCAGTAGCAGCAATATGGGGGCGCCCCTGTTGGCCGGCTTGTGCAAGGAGTTGGAGGATGAGGCCCGTCGCGAGCGTCTGGAGGTGGCGCCTGAACTGGTCGAGCAGATCGAGCGTGAGTTTGCCATCGTACGCATCCTCCTCAAGTCCGAGCGTCAGCGCTATCGCTAGGGGCTGACTTCATTCCTTTCATGGATGCCGGCCAAGTTGGCCCGGCCCTTGCTCTAGCTTCGGTACGATCCCCCCTGACGGAGAGTACCCATGTCCGTTGCACCCGATTTCCTGCTTCAGTCCGCACCCGAAGTGCGGCCCAAGGCAGCCCCCACTAAGCCCGCCGCCAATGAGCCGGAGCCCAGTAAGAGCAGGGACTCCAGCTTTGCCGAGGTCTATGCCAAGGAGCGCCAGGTCAAGGCTGCCGAGCGCAGGGAGGCCAGTGCCAAGGCCAGCCAGGAGAAAACCGAAGACGCTCGCCCGGGCGACGCTGCGGTTGCCGATACTGCAGCCGAGGAGCCTGCTGTTGCCGATAGCGGCAATTCTTTGCCGGACGATGAGCCAGGTATGCCGGATGAGGCGATTGATCCACTGCTGCTGATGGGCTTGGGCAGCCAGCAGGCTGCAGACGATAGTGCGGCGCCGCTGGAGGCTGAGTCGGCCGTTGCGTCAGATGCCCTGGCCGAGTCTTTGGCGACGGCCCCGGCGGCGAGTGCTGCCCCTGCGATCCTGACCGAAGCCAGTCATGACCCCGAGTTGGACCTGCTCAACAGCCTGGCGGGGGTCAAGCTGGCGTTGGAGGTAGGTGAGCAGGCTCAGAAGGCGGCAGAGAAACTGAGCCCCGGCGCTGTGGCAGCGGAGCGTTCGAATACGCCGGGCTTTGCCAATGCCCTGGCAGCGCTCAGTGGTGAGGCCATGCCCAGTGATGAGCCGCAGACCGAGGGGCTAGAGCTTGAGCTGCTGGGCGACGGCATGGAAAGCCTGCCGGAAGTGCGTGAGAGCAAGTCCGAGGCGCGGGCGGAGGTGTTTGCCAGCAAGCTGAGTGCCCTCAGTCAGGCCATCGGACAGCAGAATTTGGCAGCCCAGCGCCTGCCTCTGGTGCCTGGTCAGCCGCTGCAGGTAGCCCATGCCGGCATGAGTGAGGGAGTGGTCGACCGGGTGATGTGGCTTTCCAGCCAGAACCTCAAATCGGCCGAGATCCAGCTCGATCCGGCCGAGCTGGGGCGTCTGGAGGTGCGTATTGAGCTGAACAAGGACCAGGCTGCCCAGGTCACCTTCGTCAGCCCCAACGCCCATGTGCGTGATCAGCTGGAAGGGCAGGCCCACCGCTTGCGTGAGATGCTCGCCCAGCAGGGCATGAATCAGGTCGACGTCAATGTGTCCGACCAATCCATGGCGCACAACTCTCGGGGAGAAGCCGAGGAGGGGCGGCGGCAGTCCGGCGGACGTGGATTGGCGGAGGCTGGCATTGACGAGGTGAGTGTGGGCACAAGCGAGATACGCAGTCCCTCAGCCTCGGCTCCGCGAGGGCTGGTTGACTACTACGCCTGATTTTCTTCGCTCAAACTGCACAACGCCCGGTGGCGACAATCACCGGGCGTTGTCGTTTTCGGGTGACAGGCGGTCATTGCCTTGGTATACGGGCTGCCTGTGTCGGGTGGCTCGGAAGCGACTACCTTGTTTACAAGGTGGCATAACACTTGCTCCTAAGCCCTTGACGGAAGAAAAAATACTGTTTGGTGACGGATTTTTGGCATGGCAAAGAAACAAGCTCCCAACCCAGCTGCTGCGGACGGGGCCGGCGATAAGCCTGGCAAGGGCAAGCTCAAACTCATCATCCTGATTGTGGTGGGCTTGTTGCTGGCGGTCGGTATTTCGATCGGTGCGACGCTGTTCTTTCTGGGCAAGGACAAGGGTTCGGAAGAAAAGCCTGAGGCTGAGGAACACGCCGAGGAGGCTGCGCCGGTCAAGCAGCCAGCCATCTACGAGAGCATTGCTCCGGCGTTCGTCGTCAACTTCAAGCAGCAGGGGCGTCAGCGCTACATGCAGGTCAGCGTCGCCCTGATGGCGCGTAGCGAGGCAGATCTCGAGGCGCTAAAAGTGCATATGCCGCTGCTGCGCAACCGCCTGGTCATGCTGTTTTCCGGTCAGGACTTCGAGGCCTTGATGACGCCGGTCGGCAAGGAACTGCTGCGCCAGCAGGCTACTACGGCCGTGCAAGAACTGGCGCAGAAGGAAACTGGTAAAACCGTGGTCGAACAGGTGCTGTTCACCAATATCGTGCTGCAGTAGGCAGGAGACACCATGGCCGTACAAGACCTGCTGTCACAGGATGAGATCGATGCGCTGCTGCATGGCGTCGACGATGGTCTGGTCGAAACCGACGACGATGCCGATCCCGGTAGTGTCAAAAGCTATGACCTGACCAGCCAGGACCGTATCGTCCGGGGGCGCATGCCGACCCTGGAGATGATCAACGAGCGTTTCGCCCGTTACACCCGTATCAGCATGTTCAACCTGTTGCGCCGCTCGGCTGATGTGGCGGTCGGTGGCGTGCAGGTGATGAAGTTCGGTGAGTACGTGCACTCGCTGTACGTACCGACCAGTCTCAATCTGGTGAAGATGAAGCCGCTGCGTGGCACGGCGCTGTTCATTCTCGATGCCAAGCTGGTGTTCAAGCTGGTCGACAACTTCTTCGGCGGTGACGGTCGCCACGCCAAGATCGAGGGGCGCGAGTTCACCCCGACCGAACTGCGCGTGGTGCGCATGGTCATCGACCAGGCTTTCGTTGACCTCAAGGAGGCCTGGCACGCCGTCATGGATGTCAACTTCGAGTACATCAACTCGGAAGTGAACCCGGCCCTGGCCAATATCGTCAGCCCTAGCGAGGTGGTGGTGGTGTCCACCTTCCATATCGAGCTGGATGGTGGTGGCGGCGACCTGCACGTGACCATGCCCTATTCGATGATCGAGCCGATCCGCGAAATGCTCGATGCCGGCTTCCAGTCCGATGTGGACGATCAGGACGAGCGCTGGATCAAGGCTCTGCGCGAAGACATCCTTGACGTCAATGTGCCGCTGGGCGCCACGCTGGCACGCCGTGAGCTCAAGTTGCGCGACATCCTGCACATGCAGCCCGGCGATGTGATTCCCGTCGAATTGCCTGAACAGATGATCATGCGTGCCAATGGCGTGCCGGCCTTCAAGGTCAAACTGGGGGCGCACAAGGGCAACCTGGCCCTGCAGATTCTCGAACCCGTGGAGCGCATGCGCTAACCGTGGGAATACATACGATCAGGCGGGCCAGACTGTCTGATCTGCATGCTGACAGCCAGCCGAGGTAGAGTGATGGCAGACGAAAACGAAGGCACCAGCCCAGAAGAACAGGCCCTGGCAGACGAGTGGGCGGCTGCCCTGGCCGAAGCTGGTGACGATGCGGCCGGGCAGGATGATATCGATGCGTTGATGAATCAGGGAGCACCGGCTGCCCCGGCCGCGCCGCGCATGGAAATGGAAGAGTTTGGCGCCGCACCCAAGCCCGGTAATGGCCCAGTGAGTCTGGACGGCCCGAACCTGGATGTGATCCTCGACATTCCGGTATCCATCTCCATGGAAGTGGGCAGCACCGAGATCAGCATTCGCAACCTGTTGCAGCTCAACCAGGGCTCGGTCGTGGAGCTTGATCGTCTGGCGGGCGAGCCGCTCGACGTGCTGGTCAACGGCACGTTGATTGCCCATGGCGAGGTAGTGGTGGTCAACGAGAAGTTCGGCATCCGCCTGACCGACGTGATCAGTCCCAGCGAACGTATCAAGAAGCTGCGCTGAAGCCATGAAGCGACTTTTGCCGGTGCTGTTTCTGGCGCCTTTGAGTCTGCTGGCCGCAGAGCAGTCGGTGCCACAGGCGACTACGCCCTTGGCGAGCACGGATGTCGGCAGTCAGCTGGTGCAGTTGATGCTCGGCCTGCTGGTGGTGGTGGCGCTGATTTTTGCGTTGGCTTGGTTACTGCGCCGGGTTCAGCAGATCGGCCCGCGTGGCAACCAGGCGATCAAGCTGGTGGCCAGCCAGGCACTAGGGCCGCGTGACCGTCTGTTGCTGGTACAGGTTGGCGGCGAGCAGATTCTGCTGGGTATCAGCGCCGGGCGCATCACGCCGCTGCATGTGCTCAGGGAGCCTGTGAGCCTGGGGGATGCTGAGCCGGCCACGCCTGAATTTGCCCAGCGCCTGATGGAGTTGCTCGGCAAGGACCAGAAGGACAAATCCTGATGCTGCGTTTGTTGTTGGTGCTGGTTCTTGGCCTGGGTGCTTCGCTGGCTTTCGCCGCTGACCCGCCGACGGGCAATTCTCTGATTCAGCAGGGCAGCAATCCTCTGTCGATTCCTGCCATCACCCTGAGCACCAACGCGCAAGGGCAGCAGGAGTACTCGGTCAGCCTGCAGATTCTGCTGATCATGACGGCGCTGAGCTTCATCCCGGCGTTCGTCATGCTGATGACCAGCTTCACCCGGATCATCATCGTGTTCTCCATTCTGCGTCAGGCCCTGGGGCTGCAGCAGACGCCTTCGAACCAGATCCTGATCGGCCTGGCGCTGTTCCTGACGCTGTTCATCATGGCGCCGGTGTTCGACAAGATTAACCAGGATGCTCTGCAGCCTTATCTGAACGAGCAGCTACCGGCGCAAGAGGCGATCAGCCGCGCCGAGGGGCCGATCAAGACGTTCATGCTGGCGCAGACCCGCGCCTCCGATCTGGAGCTGTTCGTGCGCCTGTCCAAGCGTACCGACATCCAGAGTCCTGAGGCGGCGCCGCTGACCATCCTGATTCCGGCGTTCGTCACTTCCGAGCTGAAGACCGCGTTCCAGATAGGCTTCATGATCTTCATCCCATTCCTGATCATCGACATGGTGGTGGCCAGCATCCTTATGGCCATGGGTATGATGATGCTGTCGCCGCTGATCATTTCCCTGCCGTTCAAGATCATGCTGTTCGTTCTGGTCGATGGCTGGGCCCTGATCATGGGCACGCTGGCTGGCAGTTTCGGGACGATATAGGAGCCGCCAAGATGACTCCGGAAGTCGCTGTTGACCTGTTTCGCGAAGCGCTCTGGCTGACGGCACTGATCGTCGGCCTCACGGTGTTGCCGAGCCTTCTGGTTGGCCTGTTGGTCGCCATGTTTCAGGCCGCCACGCAGATCAACGAACAGACGTTGAGTTTTATTCCGCGCCTGTTGGTCATGCTGCTCACCCTGATCTGGGCCGGCCCATGGCTGGTGCGCGAGCTGATGGAGTACACCCAAACGCTTGTGCAGAACATTCCGTTGTTGATCGGCTGATGCTGGAGCTGACCAACGCACAGATCGGCGGCTGGGTAGGCCAGTTCCTCCTGCCGCTGTTCCGTATCGCCGCCATGCTCATGGTCATGCCGGTGATTGGCACCCAGTTGGTGCCTGCGCGGGTGCGACTGTATCTGGCGCTGGCCATTTGTGTGGTGCTGGTGCCCACGCTGCCGCCCATGCCGCAGGTGGACTCGGTCAGCCTGCAGTCCATGCTGCTGATTGCCGAGCAGGTGCTGATCGGGGTGATGTTCGGCTTTCTACTGCAACTCTACTTTCATCTGTTCGCAGTGGCGGGGCAAATCATCGCCATGCAGATGGGGCTGGGTTTTGCGTCCATGGTCGACCCCAGCAACGGCGTGTCGGTGCCGGTGCTCGGGCAGTTTCTGCTGATGCTGGTGACCTTGCTGTTTCTGGCCATGAACGGTCATCTGGTCGTGTTCGAGGTGCTGGCTGAAAGCTTTGTGACTCTGCCGGTCGGAGGTGGGCTGCTGGTGGAGCACTATTGGGAGTTGGCCGGCAAGCTGGCTTGGGTGATTGCCGCGGGTCTGCTGCTGGCATTGCCGGTGATCACGGCGCTGCTGATCATCAACCTGGCCTTCGGCGTGATGACCCGTGCGGCGCCGCAGCTGAACATCTTCTCCATCGGTTTTCCGCTGACGCTGGTATTGGGGTTGGTGATCTTCTGGCTGGGCCTTTCCGATTTCCTCGCGCACTTTCAGGTGTTCACCAGCGAGGCCCTGCAACAACTGCGCGAACTCGCGCGCGTCCGCTGAGGAGGCCAAACGATGGCTGAGAGTGAAAGCGGCGCCGACAAGAGTGAGGAACCCACTAGTAAGCGCCTGGAAGAGGCGCGCAAGAAAGGGCAGATCGCCCGTTCCAAGGAGCTCAACACCCTGGCGGTGACCTTCGCCGGGGCCGCTGCGCTGCTGATCTTCGGGGCATATATGGGCGACGCCATGCTGGGCTTGATGCGCGGCAATTTCTCTCTGCCGCGCGAGGTGCTGCAGGACGAGGGCGCCATGGCGCGGCAGCTATTGGGCAGTGGCATGCATGCATTACTGGCGCTGCAGCCCTTCCTCATCGTCTTGCTGATTGCTTCCATCATCGGTCCGATTGCCTTGGGCGGCTGGCTGTTCTCGGGTGAGGCGTTGCTGCCCAAGTTCAGTCGCATGAACCCGTTGCAGGGGCTCAAGCGCATGTTTTCGGCTCATGCCCTGGTGGAGTTGCTCAAGGCGCTGGCCAAGTTTGTGATCATCCTCATGGTCGCGCTGCTGGTCCTCAAGTCAGATCAGGACGATCTGATGGCTATCGCCAACGAGCCGGTCGAATCTGCCATTCTGCACGCCATGTGGGTCACGGGATGGAGCCTGTTGTGGCTGGCTTGTGGCTTGATCCTGATCGCTGCGGTGGATGTGCCGTTTCAGCTCTGGGATACCAAGCAGAAGCTGATGATGACCAAGCAGGAAGTGCGCGACGAGTACAAGGACAGTGAGGGCAAGCCCGAGGTCAAGTCGAAGATTCGCCAGTTGCAGCGGCAGATGGCCGAGCGGCGAATGATGCAGCAGGTGCCTGAAGCCGATGTGGTGATCACCAACCCGACGCACTTTGCGGTGGCGCTCAAGTACGACCCGGCCAAGGGCAATGCCCCCGTACTGCTAGCCAAGGGTGGCGACTTCCTGGCACTGAAGATTCGCGAAATCGCCCAGGAGCATCAAGTGACATTGCTGGAGTCGCCGGGGCTGGCGCGGGCGGTGTACTACTCCACAGAGGTGGACCAGGAGATTCCTGCCGGCCTCTACCTGGCCGTGGCCCAGGTGCTGGCCTACGTCTATCAACTCAAGCAGTTCCGTGCCGGCAAGGGCAAACGTCCGGGGCCGCTGCCGGACCTGCCGATTCCCGCAGATCTGCGCCGCGACGAATAGAACGGCTACAACCGCATAGCGGACTCCAGGCGGCAGCAGAGTTGGCTCGCTTGAAGCGCTGGGCATCGGCGTAGCGCACCCTGATCTGGAGGTTGTCTGTCTGTTCTGGGCGTTCTGGAACGCTTCTTGCCATTACCCCGTTAGGGCGCAGCTTCGCGTCAAAAGATTGAATCGGCTGGGGTAGGGACGTGGCAGTAGATCGGGCGCAAATCATCGGAGATGTACGCAGCAATCTGGCGGGGCTGCGCCAGGGCAATCTGGGTATTCCGTTGCTGCTGCTGGTCATGCTGGCCATGGTCATGCTGCCGATCCCGCCGTTCCTGCTCGACGTGTTGTTCACCTTCAGCATTGCCTTGTCCATCGTCGTTCTGCTGGTGGCGATCTACGCCCTGCGCCCGCTGGACTTCGCCGTTTTCCCAACGGTTCTGCTGGCCGCCACCTTGCTGCGTCTGGCGCTTAACGTTGCCTCCACGCGCGTGGTGCTGCTCAATGGCCAGGATGGCCACGATGCTGCGGGCAAGGTGATCCAGGCGTTCGGCGAGGTGGTGATCGGCGGCAACTACGTGGTCGGTATCGTGGTGTTCGCCATCCTGATGATCATCAACTTCGTGGTGGTCACCAAGGGTGCCGGGCGGATTTCCGAGGTGAGCGCGCGTTTCACCCTGGATGCGATGCCGGGCAAGCAGATGGCCATCGACGCTGATCTAAACGCTGGCCTGATCGATCAGGCAGAGGCCAAGAAGCGGCGTAGCGAAGTGGCGCAGGAGGCCGATTTCTACGGCTCCATGGACGGTGCTTCGAAGTTCGTTCGTGGCGATGCAATCGCCGGCCTGCTGATTCTGTTCATCAACCTGATCGGCGGTATCGCCATCGGCGTTGCACAGCACGATCTGGCGTTTTCCGAGGCCGGGCGGATTTACACCCTGCTGACCATCGGTGACGGCCTGGTGGCGCAAATTCCCTCGCTGCTGCTGTCGACTGCTGCCGCCATCATGGTGACTCGCGTCTCGACCTCCGAGGACATGGGCCAGCAGGTAGGTCGGCAGATGTTTGCCTCGCCGCGAGCCTTGGCCGTGGCTGCGGCCATCATGATCGCCATGGGTCTGGTGCCGGGCATGCCGCATTTCTCCTTCATCAGCCTGGGCCTGGCGGCAGCCGGTGCGGCCTACTGGATTGCGCACAAGCAGCGCAAGACCAAGGAAGCCGAGGTGCGTGAAGTACAGCGCCAGCAGGAACTGCTGCCGGCGCAGAAGGCCCAGGAGGTCAAGGAGCTGGGCTGGGATGACGTGACGCCGGTGGATATGGTCGGTCTGGAGGTGGGCTATCGCCTGATCCCGCTGGTCGACCGCAATCAGGGTGGCCAGTTACTGGCGAGGATCAAGGGGGTGCGCAAGAAGCTGTCCCAGGAGATGGGCTTTCTGATGCCCTCGGTGCATATCCGCGACAACCTGGATCTGCTGCCCAATGCCTATCGCCTGACCCTGATGGGCGTCAGCGTGGCTGAGGCCGAGGTGTATCCGGAGCGTGAGCTGGCGATCAATCCTGGCCAGGTGTTCGGCACGCTCAACGGCATTGCCGCCAAGGATCCGGCGTTCGGCCTGGAGGCGGTGTGGATCGATCCAAGCCAGCGTGATCAGGCCCAGTCCCTCGGTTATACCGTGGTGGACGCCAGTACCGTGGTCGCCACGCACCTCAACCAGGTCTTGCACAAGCACGCGCATGAGCTGCTCGGTCACGAGGAAGTCCAACAGCTCCTGCAATTGCTGGCCAAGAGCTCGCCCAAGCTGGCCGAGGAGCTGGTGCCGGGCATGATCTCGCTGTCCACGCTGCTCAAGGTGTTGCAGACCCTGCTGCAGGAACAGGTGCCGGTACGTGATATCCGCAGCATTGCCGAGGCGATCTCCAACGTGGCCGGAAAGAGTCAAGATCCCGCCGCCATGGTGGCAGCGGTGCGCGTCGCACTGTCGCGCGCCATCGTGCAAAGCATTGTGGGACTAGAGGCGGAGCTGCCTGTGATCACCTTGGAGCCCAGGTTGGAACAGTTATTGCTGAATAGCTTGCAGAAGGCCGGTCAGGGCTCCGAGGACGGCATCCTCCTCGAACCCGGCATGGCCGAGAAGCTGCAGCGCTCCCTGGTGGATGCGGCGCAGCGCCAGGAAATGCTCGGCAAACCGGTGATTCTGCTGGTAGCCGGCCCGGTTCGAGCGATGATGTCGCGTTTTGCGCGCCTCGCGGTACCGAGCATGCATGTACTGGCTTACCAGGAAATACCGGACAACAAGCAGGTCACGATCGTCGCTACGGTCGGCCAGAACTGAGGGCGCTAAGCCATGCAAGTCAAACGCTTCTTCGCAGCCGATATGCGTACCGCCATGAAACTGGTGCGCGATGAACTGGGCGCCGATGCCTCGATCATCGGCAACCGCCGTGTGGCGGGTGGTGTGGAGCTGACCGCTGCACTGGACTACCAGCCGGTTGTACCTGCCCGCCAGCCCAACCCGGAGCTCGAAGCCGAGCTGCGCAAGACCCAGGCGAAGATCGCCCATGCCCAGGCCGAACTGGCCACCCGTGCAGTGGCTGATGAGCGAAAGGACCGCCAGCTGTTCGCCAACGAATCGTTGATTGCCCCTGAGCTGCCGGCTACTGCAGTCAAGGCGCAACGTCCGGTAACGGCGCAGTCGCCGGTCATGCCCGGCAGCGCTGCAGTCGACCAGCGCGCGCTGGATGCCATGCGCTTCGAGTTGCATGGCTTGCGTGAACTGATCGAGGTGCAGCTGGGCTCCATCGCCTGGGGGCAGATGCAGAATCGCAAGCCGCAGCAGGCCAACCTGTGGCGTCGCCTGCAGCGTATGGGGCTGCCGGCGGATCTGTCGAAGAGCCTGCTGGAGCGGGTGGCCAATGTTGCCGAGCCGCGCCAGGCCTGGCGCATGCTGCTGGCACACCTGGCCCATGCGGTCAAAACCCCGAAAGTGGAGCCGCTGGAGGAGGGTGGGGTGATTGCGCTGGTCGGCCCGGCCGGCATGGGCAAGACCACGACCCTGGCCAAGCTGGCTGCACGTTATGTGCTGAAATACGGCCCGCAGAGCATTGCCCTGGTCAGCATGGACAGCTTCCGCATTGGCGCCCAGGAGCAGATCAAGACTCTTGGCCGCATCCTCAATGTGCCGGTGACTCAGGTTGAGCCTGGTCAGTCGCTGTCTCAGGCCCTGGCTCCTCTGTCCCGCAAGCGCGTGGTACTGGTTGATACCGCAGGCCTGCCCGGCAATGACCCGGCCCTGCGCCTGCAGCTGGAAAGCCTGGCGGCCCGTGGCGTGCAGGCGAAGAACTATCTGGTGCTGGCTGCCACCAGCCAGGCACAGGTGCTCAAGGCGGCTTACCACAGCTACAAGCGCTGTGGTCTGGCCGGCTGCATCCTGAGCAAGGTGGACGAGACGGCCAGCCTCGGCGAAGCATTGGGGCTGGCTATCAGCCAGCATCTACCGGTAGCCTATCTGGCTGATGGGCCGAAAATTCCGGATGATCTTCAGGTGCCGCGTAGTCACCAGCTGGTGAGTCGTGCCGTTAGCCTGCAAACTGCGGAAGATCCGAGCGAGGAAGCCATGGCGGATATGTTCGCCGGCCTTTACCACCACCCAGAGCGGCGCGTGGGATAGGGCAGGCGATAGCGCTCAAGGCGTTCTAGTGTGTAGGAAAGGGTCGGTGTAGTTGCCCGACCAGCCCAGACCGGCAAGACAAGGTAAGAGAAGAACATGGGTAGTATGCATCCCGTACAGGTGATCGCGGTAACTGGCGGCAAGGGCGGCGTCGGCAAGACCAACGTGTCGGTGAATCTGTCGCTGGCCCTGGCTGACCTCGGGCGCCGGGTCATGCTGATGGACGCCGACCTGGGCCTGGCCAACGTCGATGTGCTGCTCGGCCTGACCCCGAAGCGCACCCTGGCCGACGTGATCAACGGTGAGTGCGATCTCAAGGACGTGCTGCTCCAAGGGCCCGGCGGCATCCGTATCGTGCCCGCCGCTTCCGGTACCCAGAGCATGGTGCAGTTGTCGCCTGTGCAGCATGCCGGTTTGATTCAGGCCTTCAGCGACATCAGCGACAACCTTGATGTGCTGGTGATTGATACCGCGGCCGGTATTGGCGATGGTGTGGTCAGTTTCGTGCGCGCCGCTCAGGAAGTGTTGGTGGTGGTGTGCGACGAACCGACGTCGATTACCGACGCCTATGCCCTGATCAAGCTGCTCAACCGCGACTTCGGCATGAACCGTTTCCGCGTGCTGGCCAATATGGCTCATAGCCCGCAGGAAGGTCGCAATCTCTTTGCTAAGCTGACCAAGGTAACCGACCGTTTCCTCGATGTGGCTTTGCAGTACGTAGGCGCCGTTCCCTACGACGAGTCCGTCCGCAAAGCCGTGCAGAAACAGCGCGCGGTATATGAAGCCTTCCCGCGCTCGAAATGCGCACTGGCGTTCAAGGCGATCGCCCAGAAAGTCGACACCTGGCCACTACCGGCCAATCCGCGCGGCCATCTGGAGTTTTTCGTTGAGCGTCTGGTGCAGCAGCCGATCGCGGGGACGACTGTATGACAGCAGCCAGTGGACTTCGCATGTACAACAAGGCGCAGGCCCAGGACTCTCAACATCAGCTGATCGAGCGCTATGCGCCTCTGGTCAAGCGAATCGCATATCACCTCTTGGCACGCTTGCCAGCTAGTGTGCAGGTGGATGACCTGATCCAGGCCGGCATGATCGGTCTGCTGGAAGCGTCAAAAAAATACGATGGCGGCAAAGGTGCCAGCTTCGAAACCTATGCCGGCATTCGCATCCGCGGCGCCATGCTTGACGAGGTGCGCAAGGGCGACTGGGCACCTCGTTCCGTACACCGCAATACCCGTATGGTCAGCGACGCCATCCGGGTAATTGAGGCTCGAACGGGAAGAGACGCTAAAGATCAAGAAGTTGCGGCCGAACTCCAATTGAGTCTCGAGGATTACTACGGCATTCTTGGCGACACTTTGGGCAGCCGCCTGTTCAGCTTCGACGACCTTGTTCAGGACGGCGAGCACGGTGGTCTGCACGAAGATGCCAGCAGCCACGGTGGGCCTCTGCACGGTCTGGAAGACGAGCGCTTTCAGGCAGCTTTGGCCGATGCCATTGCCAACCTGCCGGAGCGAGAGCGTCTGGTCCTGGCGCTTTATTACGATGAAGAACTGAACTTGAAGGAAATCGGTGAAGTACTGGGGGTCAGCGAATCCCGGGTCAGCCAGTTGCATAGCCAGTGCGCCGCGCGTCTGCGGGCTCGGCTTGGCGAGTGGCGTGCCAACTGAATCCACCGATTCCATGATTTGCGGCGCCTGTGTATACGCAGGCGTTTAGGACTGTACGGAGGTCTGACTTGGACAAGAACATGAAAATCCTCATCGTTGATGATTTTTCGACGATGCGACGGATCATCAAGAACCTCCTGCGCGATCTGGGGTTCACCAACACCGCCGAGGCTGATGATGGCGTAACGGCTCTGCCGATGCTGCAAAGCGGCAGCTTCGACTTCCTGGTGACCGACTGGAACATGCCCGGTATGACTGGGATCGATCTGCTGCGCGCGGTGCGTGCTGATGAGCGCCTGAAAACCCTGCCGGTGCTGATGGTGACCGCCGAAGCCAAGCGCGACCAGATCATCGAGGCGGCCCAGGCCGGTGTAAACGGCTATGTGGTCAAGCCGTTCACGGCCCAGGTACTGAAGGAGAAGATCGAGAAGATCTTCGAACGAGTTAACGGCTGATGTTCGCCGCGAGGGCGCTATGGCAAACGATGATTCCTCTCTGGGCGAACTCGAGTCGACCCTGAAAGTCCATGCCACTCAGCTCGTCGAAAGCCTGGAAAAGGGCCGGTTCGGCGAGGCGGTGCAGCTGATCCATGAGCTCAACAAAGCGCGCGATCATGGTCTGTACCAAGAGGTCGGCAAGCTCACCCGCGAGTTGCACAACGCAATAGTCAACTTCCAGATCGACCCGCGCATGCCAGAGGCCAAGGAGATCTCGCAGATCACCGATGCCACTGAGCGGTTGTCCTATGTCGTGCAGATGACGGAGAAAGCAGCCAATCGCACGATGGATCTGGTCGAACAGAGTGCACCGCTGGTCAACGATCTCGGCGACGAGGCCAGAGGCCTTTCTGCCGACTGGGGCAAGTTCATGCGCCGGGAAATGGGCGCCGATGCCTTCCGTGATCTAGCCAAGCGCATCGAGCTGTTCCTCGCTCGTAGCGAGCGCGACAGCCAGAAGCTGTCGGGCCAGCTCAACGATATTCTGCTGGCGCAGGACTATCAGGATCTGACCGGGCAGGTGATTAAGCGCGTGACGCAGCTGGTGACCGAGGTCGAGAGTAACCTGCTCAAACTGGTTCTGATGGCCAGCCACGTTGATCGTTTCGCCGGCATCCAGCATGACCATCAGCAGCTGCGTGCCGAGCAAGAACAACAAAAAGAGCCTTCCAAGGGTGAAGGTCCGCAGATTCATGCCGATAAGCGTGAAGACGTCGCCTCCAGCCAGGACGATGTTGACGATCTGCTATCCAGCCTTGGTTTTTAGGGCTCTAACAGAGCCTTTGGAGCGCACCGATGAGCTTCGACGCCGATGAAGAAATCCTCCAGGACTTCCTGGTAGAGGCCGGCGAAATTCTTGAGCAACTGTCCGAACAACTGGTCGAGCTGGAGAGCCGCCCGGATGACATGGATCTGCTCAATGCGATCTTCCGCGGCTTTCACACCGTCAAAGGTGGCGCCGGATTTCTCCAGCTCAACGAGCTGGTCGAGTGCTGTCATATCGCGGAGAACGTCTTCGACATCCTGCGCAAGGGCGAGCGCCGCGTAAATGCGGAGCTGATGGATGTAGTGCTCCAGGCCCTGGATGCGGTGAACGAGATGTTCAGTCAGGTACGTGAGCGCTCTGAACCCACGCCTGCATCTCCAGAGCTGCTTGCCGCTCTGTCGCGGCTGGCCGAGCCGGAGGGCGCCGAGGAACAGAGTGTCGAGCCTGTAGCGGAGCTCGAGGTAGAAGCGGAGCCACTGGCAGAGGGCGGTGATATTACCGACAGCGAATTCGAGCACTTGCTCGATGCCATCGGTGAGCAACCTGCAGCTGAGAGCGCCTCGGCTGCTACCGGCGATGAAATCACTGACGACGAGTTCGAGGCACTGCTCGACCAGTTGCATGGTAAGGGCAAGTTTGCTGAGCCGGTCGCCGTGGCTGCTGTAGCGGCACCAGCAGCCCCTGCAACAACTGCAGGTGGTGACGAGATCACTGATGACGAGTTTGAAGCGCTACTCGATCAGCTGCATGGCAAAGGCAAATTTTCCGAACCGGCAGCCGATGTGCCGGCTGCCAGCGTTCCCGCCGCACCTGTCCCGGGTGGTGGCGACAACATCACCGATGATGAATTCGAATCGCTGCTTGATGAGTTGCACGGTAAGGGCAAATTCTCTGCGCCGGCACAGGAACCGGTAGCCCCCTCGGCTCCGGTAGCCAAGCCTGCTGCCGCTGCCACTCCGGCTAAGAAGGTTGAGCCAGCTAAACCTGCTGCCAAGCCTGTTGCCAAGGCGGAGCCTGCCAAGTCGACTGCACCGGCTCCTGCTGCTGCCGCGCCTGCAGCCAGCGAAGCGGAAACCACAGTACGGGTCGATACCGCGCGCCTGGACGAGATCATGAATATGGTCGGCGAACTGGTGCTGGTGCGTAACCGCCTGGTGCGCCTTGGCCTGAACAGTGGTGACGAGGCCATGGCCAAGGCCGTGTCCAACCTCGATGTGGTTACCGCGGATCTGCAGACTTCAGTGATGAAGACCCGCATGCAGCCAATCAAGAAGGTATTCGGTCGCTTCCCGCGCCTGGTTCGCGACCTGGCACGCAACCTGAAGAAAGAGATCAACCTGGAGCTGATCGGCGAAGAGACCGACCTCGACAAGAACCTGGTTGAGGCCCTGGCCGATCCGCTGGTGCACTTGGTTCGTAACGCCGTCGACCACGGTATTGAAGGGCCGGACGAGCGCGAAGCGGCAGGCAAGGCCCGTGGTGGTAAGGTGGTTTTGTCTGCGGAGCAGGAGGGCGACCACATCCTGCTGTCGATTTCCGATGACGGTAAAGGCATGGACCCGGAAATCCTCCGTGCCAAAGCGGTGGAGAAGGGACTGCTGGACAAGGACGCCGCGGATCGCCTGAGCGAGAGCGAGTGCTACAACCTGATCTTCGCTCCCGGCTTCTCGACCAAGACCGAAATTTCCGATGTGTCCGGCCGTGGCGTCGGCATGGACGTGGTAAAAACCAAGATCTCCCAGCTCAACGGCATCATCAACGTGCATTCGGCCAAGGGCCAGGGCTCGAAGATCATCATCAAGGTGCCGCTGACCTTGGCGATCATGCCGACGCTGATGGTGATGCTGGGTACTCAGGCCTTTGCCTTCCCGCTGGTCAACGTCAACGAGATCTTCCATTTGGATCTGTCGCGCACCAATGTGGTCGATGGCCAGGAAGTGGTCATCGTGCGCGACAAGGCGTTGCCGCTGTTCTACCTCAAGCGTTGGCTGGTCAATGGTGCCTCCAACGAGGAGCAGCGTGAGGGGCATGTGGTGATCCTCACGGTTGGCAGCCAGCGCATCGGCTTTGTCGTCGATCAACTGGTTGGGCAGGAAGAGGTGGTAATTAAGCCACTCGGCAAGATGCTGCAGGGTACGCCCGGAATGTCCGGCGCTACCATCACCGGTGACGGTCGCATCGCCCTCATTCTCGACGTGCCCAGTATGCTCAAGCGCTACGCGCGTCGCCTCTGACCGAATTCCGACCGGCTGGGCCGGTCGCTCTGGAGTGTTTATGGCAGTCAAAGTCCTGGTGGTGGATGACTCCGGCTTCTTCCGCCGCCGGGTCTCGGAAATTCTTTCCGCCGACCCTGAAATCAAGGTGGTCGGTACCGCCACCAACGGCCGCGAAGCCATCGATCAGGCGCTGGCGCTCAAGCCGGACGTGATCACCATGGATTACGAGATGCCGATGATGGACGGCATCACTGCGGTGCGGAACATCATGCAGCGTTGTCCGACGCCGGTACTGATGTTCTCCTCGCTGACCCACGAGGGCGCTCGCGTCACCCTCGATGCGCTGGATGCCGGCGCGGTGGACTACCTGCCGAAGAATTTCGAAGACATCTCGCGCAATCCGGAGAAGGTCAAAGCCATGCTGTGCGAGAAGGTGCATACCATCGCACGTAGCAATCGCCGCTTCAGTACCTTCAGTCCGCCGCCTGCGGCCGCGCCAGCCTCGGCAACAGCTCGCCCGGCAAGCCCGGCGTCGCCGATGCCCACTACCCGTACCAGCACTGCCCCTGCCGCTCCGACTGGCAGCAGTGCTGCCCCAAAACGTAAAGCCTACCGGCTGGTCGCTATCGGTACCTCTACCGGTGGCCCGGTAGCGCTGCAGCGGGTGCTGACTCAGCTGCCGGCCAATTTTCCAGCGCCCATCCTGCTGATCCAGCACATGCCAGCCGCCTTTACCAAAGCCTTCGCCGAGCGGCTGGATAAGCTGTGCCGCATTTCCGTCAAGGAAGCTGAAGATGGTGATGTGCTGCGTCCTGGTTTGGCTCTGCTGGCACCGGGGGGCAAACAGATGATGGTCGACCCCCGCGGTGCGGTGCGCATTCTGCCGGGAGATGAGCGCCTGAATTACAAACCCTGTGTCGATATCACCTTCGGCTCGGCTGCCAAGTCGTTCGGCGACAAGGTATTGGCGGTTGTGCTGACCGGCATGGGTGCCGATGGTCGCGAGGGCGCGCGCCTGCTCAAGCAGGGGGGGGCTCAGGTCTGGGCACAGGATGAGGCCAGCTGTGTGATCTATGGCATGCCGATGGCGGTCGTGAAAGCCAATCTGGCCGATGCGGTGTATAGCCTGGACGACATTGGCCGGCATCTGGCCGAGGTCTGCGTCTGATGGATGTACTCAGCCTCATTGGCGTGATCCTGGCATTTGTCGCCATCATCGGTGGCAACTACCTGGAGGGCGGCCATGCGGGCGCCTTGCTCAATGGGCCTGCGGCGCTGATTGTGATTGGGGGCACCCTAGGGGCTGCTTTTCTCCAGGCGCCGATGAATGTGTTCAAGCGCTCGCTGGCGATTTTGCGCTGGATCCTTTTCCCCCCGCATATCGATCTGGCCGGCGGTATCAACCGCGTGGTCGGCTGGAGCATGAGTGCGCGCAAGGAGGGGCTGCTCGGGCTGGAGCCTGTGGCCGATGCAGAGCCCGACCCCTATGCGCGCAAGGGTTTGCAGCTGCTGGTCGACGGCACCGAGCCGGAGGCTATTCGCAGCATCCTCGAGGTCGATCTTTACACTCAGGAGGCGCGGGATATCCAGGCAGCCAAGGTCTACGAGAGCATGGGCGGTTATGCGCCGACCATCGGTATCATCGGCGCGGTGATGGGGCTGATTCACGTAATGGGCAACCTGGCCGACCCGAGCAAGTTGGGCAGCGGCATTGCTGTGGCCTTTGTCGCGACCATTTACGGCGTGGCTTTTGCCAACCTTTTGTTGCTGCCGGTGGGCAACAAGCTCAAGGCTATCGCCATGCGCCAGTCGCGTTATCGAGAAATGCTGCTGGAGGGCATTCTCTCCATCGCCGAGGGCGAGAACCCGCGCTCCATTGAGCTGAAGCTGCAAGGCTTCATGGATTGACCCCATGCCTCGGCGCCGTCATCACGAAGAGCATGAAAATCACGAGCGTTGGTTGGTTTCCTACGCGGACTTCATCACCCTGCTTTTCGCTTTCTTCGTGGTGATGTACTCGATCTCCTCGATTAACGAGGGCAAGTACAAAGTGCTCTCGGAAAGCCTGGTAGGCGTGTTCAGTGAGCCTGAGCGAGCGATAAAGCCCATACCTATTGGCGATGAGCGGCCTCGCACCACCGAGCCGGATCGCTTGATGATCGAGGACAACCCCAACAGCAGTAGTAGTGCGGAGCCGAGTGACCCGCTGCAAGAGATCGCTTCGAGCATGCGCGATGCCTTTGGCGATCTCATAGCCGCCGAGCAACTGACCGTGCGCGGCAATGAGTTGTGGGTGGAGATCGAGCTGAATTCGAGCCTGCTGTTTCCCAGCGGCGACGCTATTCCCAACGAGATGGCCTTTATCCTGATCGAGAAGGTGGCCAAGATCCTCGCGCCTTACGAAAACCCTGTGCATGTAGAGGGTTTTACCGACAATCTGCCGATCAACACGACGCAGTTCCCTAGCAACTGGGAGCTGTCGGCGGCGCGGGCCGCAAGCATTGTGCGCATGTTGGCAATGGATGGCGTCAAAGAAGGACGTCTGGCGGCTGTAGGGTATGGCGAATTTCAGCCGGTGGCGGACAATGCGACTGCCGAGGGTAGGGCACGCAATCGGCGGGTCGTGCTGGTGATCTCGCGCAACCTGGATGTGCGACGTAGCATCAGTGGTGTGGGGGCTGGCAATGCTCGGCCGGATGCCGCGCTGCAGCGCGCTGGCACGCAACCTGCACCGACTCCCTCTGTAGTGACACCTCCGACTGGTGGTGCCAATAATTCGACGCCTTCACCATGAGGCACCATCCCATTCTCGGTTGGGCGACGGCCATGCCGGGAGGACGAGAACGATGAAAGTCTGGGCAGTAGCCAATCAGAAAGGCGGGGTCGGCAAGACCACCACATCCATTGCTCTGGCGGGCCTGCTGGCGGATGCCGGCAAGCGAGTCGTAGTGGTCGATCTGGACCCCCATGGCTCGATGACCAGCTATTTCGGTCACGATCCGGATACGCTGGAGCACAGCACTTTCGACCTGTTTCTGCATCAGGGCAGTGTGCCGAGCGGGTTGCCGGCCACCCTGCTGCGCTCCACTAGCCATGAGAATATTTCCTTGCTGCCGTCCAGCACGGCTTTGGCTACGCTGGAGCGCCAATCGCCTGGGCAAAGTGGCCTGGGGTTGGTGATCGCCAAGACCTTGGCGCAGCTGTGGGACAAGTTTGACCACGCTATCATCGACAGCCCGCCGTTACTTGGCGTGCTGATGGTCAATGCGCTGGCCGCCAGCCAGCAGCTGGTTATCCCTGTGCAGACCGAGTTTCTGGCGGTCAAAGGCTTGGAGCGCATGGTCAGTACCCTGGCCATGATTAACCGCTCGCGCAAGCAGGCCTTGCCCTATGTGATAGTGCCCACGCTGTTTGACCGGCGTACCCAGGCTTCTTTGAGTACGCTGCGGGTGCTGCGTAACAGCTATCCGGATCATCTCTGGCAGGCCTATGTACCGGTGGACACGCGCCTGCGTGACGCCAGTCGTGCCGGGTTGACGCCATCCCAGTTCGATGCCAACAGTCGCGGTGTGATTGCTTACCGCGCGTTGCTCAAACACCTGCTGGCAGCACAGCCTGCCTCTCAGGTAGCCTGACGTGGCGACTATGCTGAACAAGGTGGGTTCAAGTCCGCGCGCCTAGCTGCCGATAGTCTGTACATGCCTTTATTCTGGATCACTCTATGAGTCGCATAGCTACTCCCTCAAACCGCTCCCAGCAGGCCCTGCAGTCCTATCTGGATGCCCTGTTGCAGGAGGCGGCTGTCGAGCTGGAGCAAAGCGAAGGCCTCGACGATTTCGAGGCTGCGGTGCTGGAGGAACAGATCCGCGATGCTCGCCGCGAGGAGCCCGGGCCCGTGCTGGCCAAGCCGTTTGCTGTGGCTGAGCCGCCGCCGCAGATACTGCCGACCATCGGGCTCAAGCTGGCCGAGTTGCGCATGCCGGAAGTACCGGTTGAGCCTATTGTCGAGCCGGTTCAGGAAGTCGCTCTGCAGGAAACTATCCGGCCTGCGGTTGCGGATCTGGACGGTCGACCAAGCTGGGCCGATGAGCCATTCGAGTGCTTGCTGTTCGATGTGGCGGGGTTGACCCTGGCAGTGCCGCTGGTTTGCCTGGGTTCGATCTATCCGCTGGATGGCGCCGAATTAACGCCTTTGTTTGGCCAGCCCGATTGGTTTCTGGGCATCCTGCCGTGCCAGGCTGGCAACCTCAAGGTGCTCGACACGGCGCGCTGGGTCATGCCTGAGCGCTACCGCGACGATTTCCGCGAAGGGCTGCAGTACGTGATCTCAGTTGAGGGTTTCGAGTGGGGCCTGGCCGTGCATCAGGTAAGCCGCTCCATTCGCCTGGATCCCAACGAAATCAAGTGGCGCAGCCAGCGCTCGCAGCGCCCTTGGCTTGCCGGTACGGTAATCGAACACATGTGCGCGTTGCTGGATGTTTCGGCCTTGGCCGGGATGATCGCCAGTGGCGCCACGCGCAACGGGAGCGCTGGCCCGCACTGATTGCTGGCAAGGGCTCTATAGTTAACGACAAGCGGGCCAACCCGCAAACGCCGCCAGAGCGGCCATCAGACCGAGGCTAGGGACATGAAGAAATCGTCAGCGCAAGGTTCCGAAGATCCAATTCTGCAGTGGGTGACCTTCCGCCTGGATAACGAAACCTATGGCATCAACGTGATGCAGGTGCAGGAAGTCCTGCGCTACACCGAGATCGCGCCGGTTCCCGGTGCGCCAGCCTATGTGCTCGGCATCATCAACCTGCGTGGCAATGTGGTGACGGTCATCGACACTCGCCAACGTTTCGGTTTGTCGCCGGCACCGGTGACCGACAATACCCGCATCGTCATCATCGAGGCGGACAAGCAGGTAGTTGGCATCCTGGTCGACAGCGTTGCCGAAGTGGTTTATCTGCGCCAGTCCGAAGTGGAAACCGCGCCGAACGTTGGTAATGACGAGTCTGCCAAGTTCATTCAAGGTGTCTGCAACAAGAATGGCGAGCTGCTGATTCTGGTCGAGCTGGACAAGATGATGACCGAGGAAGAGTGGTCTGAGCTGGAGAGCATCTGACTCATGCTGGAGATCGCGCTGGCCGTGCTGGCTCTGTTCTGCGTGCTGCTCGCAGTCGCCTGCTATCAGTTGTCACTGAAGCTACGACAGCAGGCTGAGATGCAGAAGGAGCGCGATGCCATGCGCGATCAGCGGCTGAAGGAGCTAAGCAAGCGCCTGGATGCCTACCTGACGGGTAGCATTCGCATGGGTGAGGAGCTGCATGAGTTGCGCAGGGTAGTGGCTCCGCTACCGGACAAGCTGACCCAGATCGAGCAGCGTGACCCTACCAGTCTGTCCTTCACACAGGCAGCGCGGCTAGTCGGAATGGGCGCCAGTGCCGACGATCTAACCCAGTCGTGTGGTCTCAGTCAGGCCGAGGCGGAGTTGGTCAGCCGCCTGCACAAGGCGCAGAAGCAGCGCTCCTGAATCAGCCAAGCCGCTGGCTCCAGGTTTCTTGCGCACGGCTGAAGGCGTTCTCACGGGGCTCGCCCAGTGCGCGAAAGGCCAGGGCCAGGGTGCTGATTACGGCCAGGCGGCCGTAGCTGTCTTCCACCTCTCCATTCCAGAAGGCCAGCAAGAATGCTGGCTCCAGGCTTTCCGGCTTGACGTGGCGCTGGCTGGAGAGTGCCGGCCATTCTTCATCCCAGTTGCTTCCATTCTCGCTGCCAAAGAGATGGCAGGCGCCGTCAGGGTTTACCTCGATCTCTCCGCCTTCCCCTTTGATCACCACGACGTGGTCACCCAGCAGCTGACTGGCTTCGCGATGCACTGCCTGATAGCCAGGGTGGAAGATGCTCTGCAGGCCGACAGCCGCGTTCAGCGGGTTGAGAATGCGCGCCAGCGAGTGGATGGGCGAGCGCAGGCCGAGGGTATTGCGCAGGTCGATCATGCGCTGCAGCTGCGGCGCCCAGGCGCCTAGCGGAGTAAAGGCCAGGTTGTGGGTGTCGAGCGCCTTGGCCACTGCCGGCCAGTTATGGCAGAGCGGAATTTCCAGGCTATCGAGCAGCTGTTCGCTATACAGGCGGCCAGCGGTATGGGCTCCACCGCCGTGAATCAGGATGCGCAGGCCGCTGCGTGCCAGCGCCTTGATGGCCAGCAGGAACCAGGGTAGATGTCGCTTCTTACCGGCGTAGGTCGGCCAATCGATGTCCACGGCGATGGCTGGGGCCTGCAGGCGCGCACGAATGGCTTCGGTGAAGCCGGCGAGTTCTTCGGCACTTTCTTCCTTGTGACGCAGCAGCATCAGGAAAGCCCCCAGCTGGGTGTCTTCGACCTTGCCGTCCAGCAGCATGCCCATGGCCTCGCGAGCTTCCTCTCGGGTCATGTTGCGGGCGCCGCGCTTGCCTTTACCGAGAATGCGCACGAACTGAGCGAAGGGGTGTTCCGGTGGGGCAACAAGGTTCATGGCGTGCTCAGAGGCAATTCGTGGGTTTGGGCAGGCCGGCGAGCTTGGCGGCCAGCTTGGCGGGCGTGCCGTTGAAGAGGCGATTCAGATGCAGGCTATTACCCGTCTCCGGGCCAAGCTTCAAGGCCGCGTACTTGATCAGCGGGCGGGTGGCGGGCGATAGCTGGAATTCGGCATAGAACTCGCGCAGCAACTCGATAATGGCCCAGTGCTCAGGGGTCAGCAGAAGCTCTTCGCGAGCAGCCAAGGCATTGGCCACGCTGGGCGACCAGTCTCTCAGCTCGACCAGATAGCCGTCCTTGTCCAGGGTAATGTCTTTTCCTTCGACTTGAAGCGTGTTCATAGCCAGCTGTTGACCTTGGCGTATTGGCCACAAAGCTCGACGAACCCGGGGTAGTCGATAGCCTGTGCACGCTCGGGCAGGAGGAGGGCGCGTGCTTCGAGGTCCTCCGCCAATGCATACAGGGTGATAGCGGTTGGCGCCGACTCAAGAGCTTGCAGTTGTGCAGTGCCGGGCTGCAGGGCATATACCGCGTCGCCGCACAGCAGTACGCCGTCTTCCGGGCCAAGTAGGCGTAGGCAGCTGCTCAGGCGGCTGTCGCTGAACGGGGAGTGGGAAAGCACGTGCAGAGTGGCCATCAGATGGTTACCAGCATGTCATAGCGTTCGAGAAGCAGGCTCACGGCGTTATCGTCCAGGCGTTCTACGGGGAGAGCGAGTTGCATATTGGCAAGGCCGCGCTCGCTCAGGCTACGTTCGGCGGCGTAGAGCGACTCGACGCCAAACAGGGGCAGCGCTTGCAGGTTGGCGCTCAGATCTTTCTGCTCTAGCGTCAGTGGCTGTTGATTGGGTGCCAGTTGGAATACGCCGTCGTCGAGAAACAGCAGGCCGAGGGGCAGATCGTAGGCCCCGCCTGCTAGAGCGATATCCAGGGCCTCGCGTGCCGCCGGTCCCGACCAAGGAGCCTGACGGGAGATGATTAGCATTGATTTGCTCATCATTGGCCTCCGAAGCTGATCAGGCGGTCGGCCATTTGTGCGGCTTCATGTAGCTGTCCCAAACCGGAGAGCTCCCACGGGGCCTCCAGATTGGCTGCCGATTTGCGATGGCGTTCAGCCTCGTCACGGTTAAGCACCCCCCGGCGCAGGGCGGCAGCGATGCACACTACGGCGTCGAGTTGATGGGTTTGCACAAACTCTCGCCATTCGCGCGGCAGATCGAGTTCGTCCTGGGGGCTGACCGGGTTGCTGGCCGCGCTATGCACGCCGTCCTGATAGAAAAACAACCGCGTGATCTGATGTCCTCCAGCCAGGGCGGCTTGTGCAAAGCGCAGGGCACGACGTGAGGAGGGGGAGTGGCCTGGGGCGAACAGAGCGATGGCGAATCTCATGGATCTTCCGGGTGTCGATACTCACGCCATGATAAACGCTGACAGTTGCGTAGACACGAAAAAGCCCGCCGAAGCGGGCTCTATCGTAGCGATTGGCAATTAGTCGTCGCTGCCCATGATGCCGAAGATCTGCAGCAGGCTGATGAACAGGTTGTAGATCGACACATACAGGCTGATGGTGGCCATTACGTAGTTGCGCTCGCCGCCATGGATGATGGCGCTGGTCTGGAACAGGATGCAGGCCGAGGAGAACAGTACGAAACCTGCGCTGATGGCCAGCTGCAGGCCACTGATTTCGAAGAACAGGCCAGCGATCATGGCACCCAGCAGTACGAAGAAGCCTGCGGTAATGAAGCCTGCAAGGAAGCTCATGTCCTTGCGGGTGGTCAATACGTAAGCGGACAGGCCGAAGAATACGAGGGCGGTCATGGCGAACGCGGAACTGATGATGTCGCCGCCGTTGGCCATGCCCAGGTAGCTATTGAGAATCGGGCCAAGGGTGTAGCCCATGAAGCCCGTCAGGGCGAACGTGGTCAGCAGGCCCCAGCCGGAGTTACGTAGCTTCATGGTTGCGAAGAAAAGGCCGTAGAAGCCGACCAGAGTGATGATGATGCCTGGGTGCGGCAGATTCAGTTGGGCGCTGAAAAAGGCGCAGATGGCACTGAATACCAAAGTCATTGCCAGCAGGCTGTAGGTGTTGCGCAGCACCTTGCTGATTTCCAGCTGATCCGCTTGCGCGTGGGCGAGGGCGTAGTCTTGCTCGTGCATGGTGGCGCTCCTGATTGACGAGATGAAATCCGTAATGCGTTGCCCGGATCATAACAGAGCCTTTTCACCTGCCAACGCCGAGAGTTTGACAGTGTGTTGCGTTCCGGTAGTATGGCGACCCGCGAATGCGGAGGTGTGGCCGAGTGGTTTAAGGCAACGGTCTTGAAAACCGTCGATGGGAAACTATCCGTGAGTTCGAATCTCACCGCCTCCGCCATATTTTGCGCCTGAGGGTCGCCGCCAAGTACGGTTTTCTGGCGTTTGCTTTCTGACGAATATGCGCCAAGCTTGGTTCGTTGAGGCAAGTTGCGGCAGTTTGGTTCAGCGAGGTGTCGCTTGATTAAGGTGCTGGTGGTCGACGACCACGATCTGGTTCGTACAGGCATTACCCGCATGCTGGCCGATATCGACGGTCTGCAGGTGATCGGGCAGGCTGACTCCGGCGAGGAGGCACTGCTGAAAGTCCGCGAGCTCAAGCCTGATGTCGTGCTGATGGATGTCAAAATGCCTGGCATCGGTGGCCTTGAAGCGACTCGCAAGCTGCTGCGTAGCCACCCGGATCTTAAAGTCGTCGCGGTCACCGCCTGTGATGATGACCTTTTCCCCACGCGATTGTTGCAGGCCGGTGCCGCTGGCTATTTGACCAAAGGCGCTGCGCTCGAGGAAATGGTGCAGGCCGTACGCATGGCTTTTGCCGGTCAGCGCTATCTCAGCCCGCAGATTGCCCAGCAATTGGCGCTCAAGTCCTTCCAGCCAAACGGTGGTGGCTCACCATTCGATCAGCTCTCGGAGCGGGAAATTCAGATCGCTTTGATGATTGCCAACTGCCAGAAGGTACAGGTCATCTCCGACAAGCTTTGCTTGTCTCCAAAAACGGTGAACACCTACCGTTATCGCATTTACGAGAAGCTCGCGATTACCAGTGATGTCGAGTTGGCTCTGCTGGCTGTGCGTCATGGCATGGTCGACGCTGCAGGCTAAACGCTGTCTTGGCAGTAGACTGTAGCCCTACCTCGTAACGATGCATTTCTGATGAGTTTCAGCGAAGAGTCTTCTTTATTCGATTCCAGCGCTTTCCTGGCTACCTGTAGTGGTAGGCCGGGCGTGTATCGGATGTTCGACGAGGTCGGCAAGCTGCTGTATGTGGGTAAGGCGTCCAATCTGAAAAAACGCCTTGCCAGCTATTTCCGTAAGACCGGCCTGGCGCCGAAGACGGCGGCTCTGGTAGCGCGGATTGCCCAGGTCGAGACCACCATCGTTGCCAACGAGACTGAGGCTTTGCTGCTTGAGCAGACCCTTATCAAGGAGTGGCGACCGCCTTACAACATCCTGCTGCGCGACGATAAGTCCTATCCCTATGTGCTGCTGTCCAGTGGCGAATATCCACGGTTAGGTATTCATCGTGGTGCGAAGAAGGAGAAGGGCCGCTATTTCGGGCCTTACCCCAGCGCCGGCGCCATCCGCGAGAGCTTGGCGCTGCTGCAGAAGACCTTTCTGGTGCGTCAGTGTGAGGACAGCTACTTCAAGAACCGTACGCGGCCTTGTCTGCAGTATCAGATCAAGCGCTGCAAGGCGCCCTGCGTCGGCCTGGTCGAGCCTGCCGAGTATGCCGAGGATGTGCGTCACTCAGTGATGTTCCTCGAGGGGCGCAGTAATGCACTTGCCGATGAGCTCTCAGCCGCAATGGAGAAGGCCTCCATGGCCTTGGAATTCGAGCGTGCCGCCGAGCTGCGCGACCAGGTTGCGTTGCTGCGGCGTGTGCAGGACCAGCAGAGCATGGAGGGCGGCAATGGCAACGTCGATGTCGTGGCAGCTATGGTCAACCCGGGGGGGGCCTGTGTGCATCTGATCAGCGTGCGCGGAGGACGTGTGCTGGGCAGCAAGAACTTCTTTCCGCAAGTCGGTATCGAGGAGGATGGCGGGAGTGTTCTGGCGGCCTTCCTGGCGCAGTACTACCTGGCCAATCAGGAGCGCGAGCTGCCGGGCGAGCTGATTGTCAATCACGCCCATGCAGATTTCTCGACGGTCGCGGCAGCCATTGCTGAGTTGCGTGGTTGCGATGTGACCATTACCCACCGGGTGCGAGGTACACGGGCGCGCTGGCAGCAACTGGCTGTCACCAATGCCGAGCAGGCGCTTGGCGCACGATTAGCCAATCGACAGCACGTGGCTGCTCGCTTTGAAGCGCTGGCCGAAGCACTGGATCTGGCTGAAGTGCCTCAGCGCCTGGAGTGCTATGACATCAGTCATTCCAGTGGTGAGGCTACTGTGGCCTCTTGTGTGGTCTTCGGTCCGGAGGGGCCGCTGAAGAGCGATTACCGCCGCTTCAATATCGAAGGCGTCACGGCGGGTGATGATTACGCGGCCATGCATCAGGCCTTGCTGCGGCGTTTCGGTCGGCTCAAGGAGGGCGAGGGCAAATTACCCGATATTCTCCTGGTAGACGGTGGCAAGGGGCAGATGGCTATGGCGCGTGATGTTTTGCAGGAGCTGGCGGTGCCTGATCTGATCCTTCTGGGAGTGGCCAAGGGCGTGACGCGTAAACCGGGCCTGGAAACTCTCTACCTGAACGACGCCGAGCACGAGTTCACACTGCCGGCTGACTCGCCAGCCCTACACCTTATCCAGCAGATTCGTGATGAAGCCCACCGTTTTGCCATCACCGGGCATCGCGCACGCCGCGGTAAGGCTCGGCGCACCTCCAGCCTGGAGGAGGTGGCAGGCGTGGGGCCGAAACGCCGACGCGATTTGCTCAAGCACTTCGGCGGGCTTCAGGAGCTCAATCGCGCCAGCGTCGATGAAATTGCCAAAGCACCGGGCATCAGTAAAAAGCTCGCGGAGTCGATTTATGCAGCACTGCACAGCGAGTAGAATGCGCGCTTATCTCGCTGGTCAGTGGTTCCGATGAACATCCCAAACCTGCTCACCGTTCTGCGCGTCGCTCTGATACCTGTTTTCATCCTCTTCTTCTATCTGCCGCTTTCCTGGAGTTATTGGGCGGCCAGCGGTGTGTTTGCTCTGGCTGCAGTCACGGACTGGTTCGATGGCTATCTGGCCCGCCGCTGGGAACAGAGCACCCCATTTGGCGCTTTCCTGGACCCGGTAGCGGATAAACTGATGGTCGCCGTGGCCCTGGTGCTGCTGGTGGAGGAACACGCCAATCTCTGGCTGACCTTGCCTGCGGTGATCATCATTGGTCGTGAAATCGTGGTTTCGGCGCTGCGGGAGTGGATGGCGGAGTTGGGGGCTCGAGCACAGGTGGCGGTTTCGAACCTGGGCAAATGGAAAACCGCTGCGCAAATGCTGGCGCTGATCATCCTGTTGGCCAACCCACCACAACTGACGCTGTGGGTCGGCATCGGTTATGCCCTTCTTCTGGTGTCGGCTGCGCTCACCCTGTGGTCGATGGTGCAGTACCTCCTGGCTGCCTGGCCGCACCTCAGCATCGATGCCCAAAAGAAATAAAGTATTTTCGAATCAAGGGGTTGACGCGGCGTTTTCAATCTATAGAATGGCGCCCGTCACCAAGACAACGCGGGAATAGCTCAGTTGGTAGAGCACGACCTTGCCAAGGTCGGGGTCGCGAGTTCGAGTCTCGTTTCCCGCTCCAGTTTTACGCAAGTCGCCAAGGCGGCTCGTTTGATTTAAGGCTGAGTTGCAGAGTGGTTATGCACCGGATTGCAAATCCGTGAACGCCGGTTCGATTCCGACCTCAGCCTCCAATAAAAAAGCCCTGTAAATTAATGATTTACAGGGCTTTTTTATTGCTACAGAAAAAGCGCCAATGACTTGCCGGGGCTTAGAGCGGCGTATATAGTCCAGCCCCTCAGCACAGCGCTACCGCCCGAATGGCGAAATCGGTAGACGCAGGAGACTTAAAATCTCTCGCTAGCAATAGCGTGCCGGTTCGAGTCCGGCTTCGGGCACCATCTACTCTATCTCGCAGGCCCCGCAACGACGGGGCGTGCCATGAAACCCAAACCTAACCGGCCTTTGTGCCGGTTTTTTTATGGGTTTTTTGGGGGGGATGGTTTGGGGTTGGTGCCTCCTCTCGGGCGGATTTTCCTCTGGCTATAATCGGCCCTCCGTGACAAGGAGTGTGTATGCCCATCGACAAGGCTTATTGGTCGCATATGACTGCGGTGGCGTGGTTCGTTATCTGTTGGTTGGGATATACCCGCTATGCCACCTGGAAAGCTCGTGATACGGCGTGCCTGGCTAGTGTGATGCATCTTTATCGTGAAGACTGGATGCGTCGTTTGCTGCTGCGTGATAACCGTATCGCTGATGCCAGTGTGATCGGCAATCTCGAGCGAAACGCTTCGTTTTTTGCTTCCAGTACCCTGATTATCCTCGCGGGTGTGTTGACCGTGCTGGGCTCATCGGATCGCGCCTTTTCTCTACTGCAGGATTTGCCCCTGGTGCAGGCGGCCAGTCGTGAGTTGTCCGAGCTGAAATTGATTTGTCTGGCGATGGTGTTCGTTTACGCCTTCTTCACGTTCAGTTGGTGCATGCGGCAATACAACTTTGCTGCGGTATTGGTGGGGTCTGCGCCATTGATTGGTGAGCGTGATGTGTCCGAGCTGGAGCGCAAAGCCTTCGCTACTCGTGCGGCGCGTGTGGTGTCGATGGCGGCCAATCAATTCAACCTGGGGCTGCGAGCTTATTACTTCGGGCTGGCGACTCTGGGCTGGTTCATCAATCCCTGGTTCTTCATGTTGTTGACGGCAGGAGTGGTGCTTGTGCTGTATCACCGCGAGTTCCATTCCGATGTGCTCAAGGTGATGGTGTATTCACAAACTGCCGCTGAGCCGGCTAAGGAGAAAAGTGAATGACTTTGCCGCTGTGGTGTTTGTTTTTCAGTGCGGTGCTGATTTTTCTAGCCAAGGCGCCGGTGGCCAAGGCAATGGCCGAGGAGGGCGGTGGGCGTTACGACAATCACCATCCGCGTGCTCAGCAGGCACGGCTGACGGGATTCGGTGCGCGTGCCTTAGCAGCGCACCAGAACAGTTTCGAGGCGTTTCCGCTATTCGCGGCCGGAGTATTGGTGGCACATGTGACACAGACTCAGGGCAGTTTGATCGATACCTTGGCTGTGCTGTTCGTGGTGGCGCGCGTGCTCTACTTGCTGTTGTATTGGGCGGACATGGCCTGGCAGCGCAGTGTCGTCTGGGTGATTGGGTTGGCGTGTAGTCTGTTACTGCTGCTTAGCCCTGCGCTGGGCTGAACGAAGAAGGCCCGCATTTGCGGGCCTTCTTTGTGGTTACTGACCGTCGATGGCGTCTTTGGCTTCGTCGCCAGCTTCTTCCATGGCATTGGCGGCGTCTTCTGCGGCGTCTTCGATTTTCTCACCGGTGGTCGGCTCACGACCCAGGACTTCATCGGTTTTCTGTTTGAGTGCTTCACCGGTGTCTCGGGCGGCATCACCCATCGACTCTACTGCCTCGGCAGCGCTTTCCTTGGCTGACTCCATCTTATCTTCCGGGGTTTCCTCGCACGCGGCCAGTGTCAGCATGGCAGCTAGCAGCGCGGCATAGGTAATGGGCTTGCGCATAGTCGAATCTCCTTTCGGTGGCTTTCGAGGGCTATCCTCAAACAGAAGATGAGAGGGTGCTGTTCCGGTCAAAGTTCCGTTGATTTTGGTCGTGATGCTGGTGTGCTGCAACCAGCCCTGTCTGGCAGGTCTTGTGGGCGGTTATGATGCGCGCCTTTTGTCCGATCGTTTTGGGGATGGCATCTATGAGTGATAACCCTGTTCTAGAGCGTGCGCAGCGCTTTCTGGCAGCGCTGCGCCATTGCCAAGTGCTGGGGCTTGGAGTGCATGAGGCGACGCCGCGGGGCCTAACTCTACGCCTGCCCTACAGTGCGCAGATTATCGGCAACCCGGAGACCGGAGTGATTCACGGCGGTGCCATTACCACGCTGATGGACACGACTTGCGGTATTTCCACGGTTTGCGTGCTGCCGGAGTTCGAGATCTGTCCGACCTTGGATTTGCGCATTGACTACATGCGGCCCGCCGAACCGCACAGGGATGTGTATGGCTTTGCTGAGTGCTTCCGGGTGACCGAGAACGTGATCTTCACCCGCGGCTACGCCTATCAGGATGACCCCGCAGAGCCTATTGCCCACGTGGTGGGTGCTTTCATGCGGATGGGCAAGGGTGCTCAGGGTGGCAGTGAGCTGAAAAGCAATATCCAGGGAGGTGTGTGATGACAGCGCTCAATCTGAACGCCCTGGTGCGGGAAGCCCATGAAAAGGACGATTACGACGCGCTGATCAGCCTGATCCCCTATGCCAAGCTGATTGGTATCGAGTGTCTGCGTCTGGGTGACGACATGGTGTTCCGTCTGCCGGCGAGCCAGGAGAACATCGGCAACCCGATTCTGCCGGCACTGCATGGTGGGGTGATTGCCGGCTTCATGGAGCATGCAGCCATGCTGCATCTGTTGATGTTTATGGGTATTCCACATTTGCCGAAAATCATCGACTTCTCGATAGATTACCTGCGTGCCGGTCATTATCGTGACACCTATGCCCAGTGCCAGGTTTGGCGTCAGGGGCGGCGCGTGGCCAATGTCGCCATTACGGCCTGGCAAACCAGCCAGACCGAACCCATTGCCACCGCGCGTGCCCATTTCAAGGTCGACGAACCCTGAGCGCAGGCGACTCGAATAATAATCAAGGAACCTTGAATGGATGCGTTGTTGATCCTCGGCGGCCTGTTGTTGATTTTGGCCGGGCTGGTCTGGCTGGTGATGCTGGCCTTTTCCACCAGTCTGCTGTGGGGCTGGGGTAGTCTGATTCCTCCCATTACCCTGGTTTATGTGCTGCGCCACTGGCGTACGGCGCGCAAGGCTCTGGTGGTGTCGGCGCTGGGTTGTATTCCTCTGGTGGTGGGGCTGGTGATGCTGGCCAGCCAGGATGCGGCTCGTCTGGAGGCCATTCTCAGCCTGCGCTGGCTTAAAGAGGCGCCTAAGCCGCCTGCCGAGCTGAATATTCGCCTTCATGGTGAATTGAATGGTCAGCCGTTTTCGCCGCAGTACGCCGAATTGATTGATAACGTGCTGATCCTGCGTGAAGGGGAAGACTTCTTTGCTCGTCGCGAGGTGAAGATTCGTCTGCCGCAAGGCAGCAGCAGTGCGGTGCAGCTGGATGTATTGCCGGCTGATAGTGGGACGTTGCCAGAGGTGGAGATCAACTGGCTGCTGCCTGAGCAGGATCTGCCCGAGGCGCGGCGGTTGGACAAAGGTTATACCCTGCATCTGTCCCTGCAGCCTCTGTTGCCTAACAAGCTGCAGGGGGACTTCCACCTGGTGCTGCCTCCCTCGTTCAAAACCAGCCTGAGCGGCAGCCTGGAGCTGTTCTCTGACCGCCTGCGCTATCGCGATGGACGGGTCGATACGCGCTTCGACTCACGCGAAACGCTTGCACATGTTGTCGACGACTACCTGCAGCGGCGCTTCTCCACGCGTCTGGTGCAGTTGACTGAGTTGCCGGAGATAGCCTTTCCAGCCAAGCGCGTTCCGCTCGAGGTCGAGGCGCGGATCAATGGCGAGCAGCAGCAGTTCGCGCTGGTGCTGGAGAAGGAAGAGCTCGGCTGGCGCGTGAGCGGTGATCGTTACCCGGCGCTGTCGCCGGCTGCGCAGAATGCCACGCCCCTTGCGACCACTCAGCCCAGGGACGTGGTACCGGCGGCGGTGGAAGTTGCCCGCCCTAGCCTTGATCGGCGAGTGCGTTTCTCCCTGCCACGCCTGCAGCGCAATCCTGGCCAGTATCGCAACTTGCTGATGCGCGTAACGCGGAGCAGCGGCAGTTCTGTCGAGGGGCGGTTTGTGGGTATCGACAATGATGACAGCATTCGCCTGGCGCAGCAGATGGGCGCTGGCGATGGTCAAGCGAGTTTCAGCTTCAAGCCTGAAGAAATCGGCAGTATCGAGCTGTTGGAACCCTGATCCAGCAACTTTCCTGGGGCGGAAGTGATCGGGCTGATCGCCCAAGCTCTTGAAATATTTCTGGAAGTCCCCACATGCAGAACATCCGCCGCTGATGCGGCCTGTCCTGCATGTGGAGTTTGATGACCATGAGTGTGGAAACTCAAAAAGAGACCCTGGGCTTCCAGACCGAAGTGAAGCAGCTGCTTCACCTCATGATTCATTCGCTGTATTCGAACAAGGAAATCTTCCTGCGTGAGCTGATTTCCAACGCCTCGGATGCCGCCGACAAACTGCGTTTCGAAGCGCTGGCCAAGCCGGAGCTGCTCGAAGGCGGCGCGGAGCTGAAGATCCGCCTGAGCTTCGACAAGGACGCCAAGACCGTTACCCTCGAAGACAACGGCATCGGCATGAGCCGCGAGGAAGTGATCGCGCACCTTGGCACCATCGCCAAGTCCGGTACCGCCGACTTCCTGAAGAACCTGTCCGGTGATCAGAAGAAGGACTCGCATCTGATCGGTCAGTTCGGCGTGGGCTTCTACTCGGCCTTCATCGTCGCCGACAAGGTCGACGTGTTCACCCGTCGTGCCGGCGCGGCTGCCAGCGAGGGTGTGCACTGGTCGAGCAAAGGCGAGGGTGACTTCGAGGTTGCCACCATTGAGAAGGCCGAGCGCGGCACCCGCATCGTTCTGCACCTGAAGAGCGGCGAAGACGAGTTCGCGGACGGTTGGCGCCTGCGCAACATCGTCAAGAAGTACTCGGACCACATTGCCCTGCCGATCGAACTGCCGAAAGAACACTATGGCGAGGAGAAAGACAAGCCGGCTGAGGTCGAGTGGGAAACCGTCAACCGCGCCAGCGCGCTCTGGACTCGCCCGCGCACCGAGGTGAAGGACGAGGAATATCAGGAGTTCTACAAGCACGTCGGCCATGACTTCGAAAACCCGTTGAGCTGGAGCCACAACAAGGTCGAGGGCAAGCTGGAGTACACCTCGCTGCTCTACGTGCCGGGCCGCGCGCCATTTGATCTGTACCACCGCGAAGCGCCCAAGGGCCTCAAGCTCTACGTGCAGCGCGTGTTCATCATGGATCAGGCCGACCAGTTCCTGCCGCTGTACCTGCGCTTCATCAAGGGCGTGGTCGACTCCAACGACCTGTCGCTGAACGTCTCTCGCGAGATCCTGCAGTCCGGTCCCGTGATCGATTCGATGAAGTCGGCGCTGACCAAGCGCGTACTGGACATGCTGGAGAAGCTGGCCAAAGACAAGCCGGATGACTACAAGACCTTCTGGAAGGCCTTCGGCCAGGTGCTCAAGGAAGGCCCGGCGGAAGACTTCGCCAACAAGGAGAAAATCGCCAGCCTGCTGCGCTTCGCCTCTACCCATGACGAGTCCGGCGAGCAGAGCGTTGCCCTGGCCGACTATCTCGGTCGCGTCAAAGAAGGTCAGGACAAGATCTACTTCCTCACCGGCGAAACCTACGCGCAGATCAAGAACAGCCCGCACCTGGAAGTCTTCCGCAAGAAGGGCATCGAGGTGCTGCTGTTGACCGACCGTATCGACGAGTGGCTGATGAGCTACCTGACCGAGTTCGACGGCAAGCAGTTTGTCGATGTGGCCCGTGGCGATCTGGACCTGGGCAAGCTGGACTCGGAAGAGGACAAGAAGGCCCAGGAGGAAGTGGCCAAGGCCAAGGAAGGACTGGTCGAGCGCCTCAAGGGTGCGCTGGGCGAGCAGGTCGCTGAAGTACGTGTGTCGCATCGTCTGACCGATTCGCCGGCGATTCTGGCCATCGGCGAGCAGGACCTGGGCCTGCAGATGCGCCAGATCCTCGAAGCCAGCGGGCAGAAGGTGCCGGAGTCCAAGCCGATCTTCGAGATCAACCCGGGTCATCCACTGATCGAGAAGCTGGATGCCGAGCCGGACGAGGATCGCTTCGCCGATCTGTCGCACATCCTCTTCGATCAGGCGGCCCTGGCGGCCGGCGACAGCCTGAAAGATCCAGCTGCCTACGTTCAGCGCCTGAACAAGCTGCTGGTCGAGCTTTCGGCCTGATCTGCAGTGGTGTGCAAGAAGCCCGCTTCGGCGGGCTTTTTCATGTATGTAGCAATAAAAAGGGCGTCCCCTGGGACGCCCTTTTTCGTACTGCGCGGCTTTAGACGATGACGCCCTGGCTGCGCAGGTAGTCGTCATAGCTGCCGCTGAAGTCGGTCACGCCGCTGTCGGACAGCTCGATGATGCGGGTAGCCAGCGAGGAGACGAACTCGCGATCGTGGCTGACGAAGATCAGCGTGCCTGGGTAGTTTTCCAGTGCCAGGTTGAGTGCTTCGATGGACTCCATGTCCAGGTGGTTGGTCGGCTCGTCCATCACCAGCACATTGGGTTTCTGGCAGGCCAGCTTGCCGAACAGCATGCGGCCTTGTTCACCACCGGAAAGTACCTTGACCGACTTCTGGATCTCATCGGAAGAGAACAGCATGCGGCCCAGAGCGGCGCGGATGTTCTGCTCACCGGTGGTCCACTGGCCCATCCATTCGAACAGGGTTTCGTCGGCCTCGAAGTCGTGGGCATGGTCCTGGGCGTAGTAGCCGACCTCGGCGCTGTCGGTCCATTTAACGGCGCCGCTGTCTGGCGTCATTTCGCCGACCAGGGTGCGCAGCAGGGTGGTCTTGCCGATACCGTTGGGACCGATAATGGCCACGCGCTCGCCGGCCTCGATCTGTACGCTGAAGTTCTTGAACAACACCTTGTCGTCGAAGGCCTTGGAGATTTTCTCCAGGGTCACGGCCTGGCGATGCAGCTTCTTGTTCTGGTCGAAGCGGATGAACGGGCTGACGCGGCTGGACGGCTTGACCTCTTCCAGCTGGATCTTGTCGATCTGCTTGGCGCGGCTGGTGGCCTGCTTGGCCTTTGAGGCGTTGGCCGAGAATCGGCTGACGAAGGTCTGCAGCTCGGCGATCTGTGCCTTCTTCTTGGCGTTATCGGCCAGCAGGCGCTCGCGGGCCTGGGTCGAGGCGGTCATGTACTCGTCGTAGTTGCCCGGGAACAGGCGCAGCTCGCCGTAGTCCAGGTCGGCCATGTGTGTGCAGACCGAGTTGAGGAAGTGACGGTCGTGGGAAATGATGATCATGGTGCTGTTGCGCTGCACCAGGATGTTTTCCAGCCAGCGGATGGTGTTGATATCCAGGTGGTTGGTCGGTTCGTCCAGCAGCAGCACTTCCGGGTCGGAGAACAGCGCCTGGGCCAGCAGGACGCGCAGCTTCCAGCCCGGGGCCACTTCGCTCATCGGGCCGAAGTGCTGTTCCAGCGGAATGCCCAAGCCGAGCAACAGCTCGCCAGCGCGGGATTCGGCGGTGTAGCCGTCCATTTCAGCGAACTCGCCCTCCAGTTCACCGACCTTCATGCCGTCCTCTTCGCTCATCTCCGGCAGCGAATAGATGCGGTCGCGTTCGGCCTTGACCTTCCACAATTCGACGTGGCCCATGATCACGGTGTCGATCACGCTGAACTCTTCGTAGGCGAACTGGTCCTGGCGCAGCTTGCCCAGGCGCACGTTGGGCTCGAGCATCACCTGACCCGCGGAGGGTTCCAGATCGCCACCGAGGATCTTCATGAACGTCGACTTGCCGCAGCCATTGGCGCCGATCAGACCGTAGCGATTGCCGTTGTTGAATTTGACGGAGACGTTCTCGAACAGCGGCTTGGCGCCGAACTGCATGGTGATGTTGGCGGTGGAGATCACGGCACGGTCCTGCAAGTAGAGAGGGTGAGGGCGGAGGGCACCCGAAAGGGGGCGCATTGTAGAGGGATTGGCATGGATTCGACAGGGCTGGCGGACGGTTTGCCTGTACTGCGGCGCGCTCTGGCGGTGAGATGGGGCGGTGAGAGGGGTTAATCTCTTTAAAATTACGATAATAATTCAATGATGATGGGCACTATTGATGGTGATGATTTTTTAATCAGAAGGCGGGTGGCGATAGTGAAGGCGTGGATTCAGTCACGCAGCTTCAGGAGCCCGAATCATGAAAGCCATTGCCTTCGCCATTTTCTACACCGCTGCCTTGAGCACTTATTTTTCAACCCTGTCATTCGCGGAGCATGCAGATCAGGTTGTGCCGTCACAGCGCGCCCAACCTGTCTTGCTCGACACCGGTGCTTTGCTTCTGGACCGTCAGGCCTGAGTTTGGGTCAGTTGAGGCTTCGGTATCGTACCCCTGAGCCAGTTTCAGTAGGTTGGCTAGCTGCTCTCGGAGAACGGAGGGTTGGGTTGAACAGGTGGTTCCGGGTGAGAAGCAGGTTGGTTTCGCCACGAGGTCGGACTGTTCAGGTGCGGGAATGGCGGATGTGCAGGTGGCCAGAGGGCATGGCGGTGCAGTGAAGGCCTTTGTGACCGCCTGCACCCTATGTACAGCTATCGCAAAGACTTCGTTTCTGTTCGTGGCTCGGCTATAAGGCATTCCGGTTTTGCCTACGCGAGGCGGTTTTGTTCGAACTATCCCTGTATCTCGGCCTGTTTCTGTCGGCTTTCGGTGCCGCGAGCCTGTTGCCCTTGCAATCAGAGGCGGTGCTGGTGGGGCTGCTGCTCCGGGGCGATCAGCCGGTGGCCGGCTTGTTGCTGGTTGCCAGCGTCGGCAATGTGCTGGGTTCCGTGCTGAACGCGGCGCTGGGGCGGGGTATCGAACGCTTTCATGACCGGCGCTGGTTTCCCGTGAGCGATCAGCGGCTGGCATGGGCCAAGACCCGGTATCGTCGCTATGGGCGCTGGACGCTACTGTTGAGCTGGGTGCCAATCATTGGTGACCCGCTGACCCTGGTGGCGGGTGTGATGCGTGAGCCCTGGTGGAGCTTCCTGCTGCTGGTGACACTGGCCAAGTTCGCGCGTTATCTGGTTCTGGCGGCGCTTACCCTGGCCTGGTTCTGACGGCTTCAGTCTCGATAGAACACCTGAATCAGGTGATAGCCGAACTGGGTCTTCACCGGCCCGTGAACCTCGCGCAGGGCTTTCTTGAAGATCACTTGATCGACTGCGCGGACCATCTGTCCGGGGCGAACTTCACCCAGATCGCCACCTTTCTTGCCAGAGGGGCAGGTGGAGTGCTTCTTTGCCAGCACATCGAAGGCTTCGCCGGCGGCGATGCGCCTCTTCAGGGCGGCTGCTTCTGCTTCGGTCTTGACCAGGATGTGGCGTGCCATGGCCTTGGGCATGATGGATTCCTCATTTTGCGAGGGCGCTATTGTGCCAGCATTCCAGGCGCCATCAGAATGGCGTCATTTTTCAGGCTTATAAGCTCGGTAAAGCTGGCCTACCTTGTTAACTCCACCTCGATGGAAGCGCGCCGATGGACCTCACTCATATGCTGAAAATTCTGGCCAGCCAGGACGGTTCCGACCTCTACCTGTCGACCGGGGCTCCGCCCTGCGCCAAGTTCAATGGGGTGCTCAAGCCGCTCAGTCAGGAGCCGCTCAAGCCGGGTGACGTGGCCGCCATTGCGGCCGGGGTGATGGATGCCGAGCAGCGCGTCGAGTTCGAGAAAGAACTGGAGATGAACCTGGCCATCTCGGTGCCCAACGTCGGTCGTTTCCGTATCAACATTTTCAAGCAGCGTAACGAGGTCTCCATCGTTGCGCGCAACATCAAGATGGAGATCCCCAAGTTCGAGGATCTCAAGTTGCCTGAAGTGCTGCTCAAAACGGTGATGGAAAAGCGTGGCCTGGTGTTGTTCGTCGGCGGCACCGGCTCGGGCAAGTCGACCTCCCTGGCGGCGCTGATCGATTACCGCAATCGCAACAGCGGCGGGCACATCATCACCATCGAGGACCCGGTGGAGTACGTGCACCGGCACAAGAAGTCGATCATCAATCAGCGTGAAGTCGGCGTGGATACCCGCAGCTTCCATGCGGCGTTGAAGAACACCCTGCGCCAGGCGCCGGATGTGATCCTGATCGGCGAGATCCGTGACCGCGAGACCATGGAGCACGCCCTGGCCTTCGCCGATACGGGCCACCTGGCCATTTCCACGCTGCATGCCAACAATGCCAACCAGGCGCTGGACCGCATCATCAACTTCTTCCCCGAGGAGCGCCGCCCGCAGTTGCTCAACGATCTGGGCAACAACCTGCGCGCCTTCGTTTCCCAGCGCCTGGTCAAAACCCTCGACGGCAAGCGCCGCGCCGCCGTGGAGGTGATGCTGGGTACTCCAACGGTGCGTGATCTGATCAAGCGCAACGAGTTCTCCGAGCTGAAAGAAATCATGGAGAAATCGAAGAACCTCGGTATGCAGACCTTTGACCAGGCGCTGATCGACCTGGTGCACGAAGGAGCTATCGATGAAGAAGAGGCAGTGAAGAACGCCGACTCGGCCAACAACGTGCGCCTCAAGCTCAAGCTGTACAAGGACAATCCGGCGGCTCAGGCCGCCCCGGCCGCGGTTGCTGCACCGCAGGCAGCGCCTGCAGCCTCACCCGCAAACTGGGCGATGGAGTTGAAACTGGAGGACATCGAGGAGGACGCCCCGCCGGAAGACCCTGGTCGGCCGGGGATCTGACTAGCGGGCCTTGGTGTTGTGAGCGCTTAACGCTCGTCGAGCGCGAAGGCTGTCAGGCTGAACGTGGGAATGCCCATGTCCTGCAGTTTTCGCGAGCCGCCCAGTTCGGGCAGGTCGATGATGGCGGCAGCCTCGTGCACCTGGGCTCCGAGGCGCTTGATCAGGCGGGCGGCGGCCAGCAGGGTGCCGCCGGTGGCGATCAAGTCATCGAAGATCAGCACCCGGTCGCCTTCGCATAGGCTGTCGGTGTGCACTTCCAGCAGGGCTTCGCCGTACTCGGTCTGGTAGCTCTCGGCAATCACTTCGGCTGGCAGTTTGCCTTGCTTGCGGAACAGGATCAGTGGCTTGTTCAGCTCGTAGGCGATCACCGAGCCGATCAGGAAGCCGCGTGCGTCCATGGCGGCAATATGGCTGAAGTCTGCCTCCACATAGCGCTGGATAAAGCTGTCCGCCACCATGCGCTGAGCCCGGGGAGACTGGAACAGCGGGGTGATATCGCGAAACACCACGCCGGGTTTGGGGAAGTCCGGAACAGGACGGATCAACGATTTGATAGTGAATTCATCGAAGATCATCGACGGCTCCTGGGTGGGGTGAGTGTGTGTCGTCAGGCTACTCTGGCATGCTACCGCCGGCCAGGGCGCATAGCTCGATGGGGTCGAGAATGTGCACTTCCTTGCCTTCGGCTTCGATCAGGCCGTTCTGCTGAAAACGGGTGAATACCCGTGACACGGTTTCCACCGCCAGGCCCAGGTAATTACCCACTTCATTGCGCGACATGGCCAGGCGGAACTGGTTGGCCGAGAAGCCGCGAGCGCGGAAACGGGCGGACAGGTTGACCAGGAAGGTGGCGATGCGCTCGTCGGCGGTCTTCTTGGAGAGCAGCAGCATCATCTGCTGGTCGTCGCGAATTTCACGGCTCATCACGCGCATCAGCTGGCGGCGCAGTTGTGGCAGCTGAACGGACAGATCATCCAGACGTTCGAAGGGAATCTCACAGATCGAGGTGGTTTCCAGGGCTTGGGCGGATACCGGGTAGAGTTCGGTATCGACGCCGGACAAGCCGACCAGTTCGCTGGGCAGGTGGAAGCCGGTGATCTGCTCTTCGCCACCGTCGCTCAGGGTGAAGGTTTTCAAGGCCCCAGCCCGTACGGCGAACACCGAGTCGAAGGCATCGCCCTGGCGGAATAGGTATTCGCCCTTTTTCAGCGGGCGACCGCGTTTGACGATGCTGTCCAGGGCATCCATGTCTTCCAGGTTCAGCGACAGCGGCAGGCATAGTGCGGCCAGGCTGCAGTCCTTGCAGTGTGCCTGGTGCGGGCTGTGCAGCTTGATGATTTCTGACATTGGAGATCCCTGAGTGACAATCACGCACAAAGTTAAAGGTTAACCCAGGGCTCACGCTCAGGCCAGAGCGACCATGGTGGAAAAGGCGCTGACTATTGGCTCAGGTTTTTTCTCTGCCACCGAGGTTGTCCGAGTCCGCTAGAGCGGCGCCCTCAGGCGCAAGAGCGAGGGCCTCGGAGAGGCCGGCCTGCCGGACGATATCAAGTAGGTCCTCAAGTGGATTCGCGTACTTCGCCAGCACATTGCCGGGAGGAAAGCCGAGTGGCAGGTGCTTGCCGTCGATGCCAGCATGGATCCACGCCTCATGCGGGCGCGCGGATCTGTGTTGGCGGCACTGGAGGAGGCAACTCAGCGCAGCCAGCCTATGCAGGTGGGCTGGCAGGCGCTGATACCGGCATCGCTGTGGTCATATCACCCGAGAAAAGCGCTGCAGATTCTGCTGCTCGAGGTAGTGATCGAACAGCATGCATAGCGAGCGCACCAGCAGGCGTCCACCAGGACGGACGTCGATGCCCTGTTCGCCGAGGTCGATCAGGCCATCGCGGGACAGTTGCTCCAGCTGTGGCCAGATGCTCGCGAAATAGGTGCGAAAGTCGATGGCGAAGCGCTGCTCTATGTCGCCGAAATCCAGTTCGAACTCACAGATCAGTGCCTGAATCACGGCACGACGGATACGGTCGTCATCGTTGCAGTGCAGGCCGCGCCGCGTAGCTAGCTGGCCGTTGGCCAGGCTTTGCTGGTAGTCGCTTAAATCGCTGCTGTTCTGGCAATAGAGGTCGCCAACCTGGCTGATGGCGGACACGCCGAGGCCGATCAGATCGCAGTGGCCGTGGGTGGTATAACCCTGGAAATTGCGCTGTAAGGTGCCGTCTTCCTGGGCCATGGCCAGCTCGTCGTCGGGCAGGGCGAAGTGATCCATGCCGATGTAGCGGTAGCCGGCGGCGGTTAGCTGCTCGATGCTGCGGTGCAACATCTCCAGTTTCTGCGCAGGGCTGGGCAAGTCGTTTTCGTTGATCCTGCGCTGGGGCATGAAGCGTTCGGGCAGGTGGGCGTAGTTGAATACCGACAGGCGATCCGGCTGCAGGGCGATGACTTCGGCCACGGTACGGGCGAAGCGCTCCGGTGTCTGCAGGGGCAGCCCGTAGATCAGGTCGATGTTTATCGAGCGAAACTGCAGGGTATGCGCCGCTTCGACGATGGCGCGTGTCTGCTCCAGTGATTGCAGGCGGTTGATGGCGCGCTGTACGTCCGGATCGAGGTCCTGCACGCCCAGGCTGACGCGGTTGAAGCCCAGCTCGCGGAGCAGACCCATGGTCGACCAGTCTGCCTCGCGCGGGTCGATCTCGATACCGTAGTCGCCGCTATCGTCGTCCAGCAGGTTGAAGCTCTGGCGCAGGTGCTCCAGCAGGCGGCGCAGTTCGTCATGGCTGAGAAAGGTCGGTGTGCCGCCACCGAAATGCAGCTGCTCGACCACCTGGCGCTGGTCCAGGTGGCGGGACATCAGGGTGATTTCCTGCATCAGCCGGTCCAGATAGGGCTGGGCACGGCCGCGGTCCTTGGTGATGACCTTGTTGCAGGCGCAGTAGTAGCAGATGTTGGCGCAGAAGGGCACGTGCACGTAGAGCGAGAGCGGCCGAAGCGCCTTGCGGCTGTCGCGCAGGGCGTGCAGCAGGTCGAAGGAGCCAATTTGCTCGTGAAATTGCACGGCGGTGGGGTAGGAGGTGTAGCGTGGGCCCGGCCGGTCGTGACGGCGGATCAGGTCGGCGTCCCAGTGGATGGCATCGAGCATTGGAAAACCCCTAGAGTGACAGTGTGGCCAGTCTAGGGAATGGGCTGCGGGCGGCTTTTGATCTGCGTCAGGCTGTCGTGGCTTTGCCGGTTAGGGCCGTCGGGTGGGGCTGAGCGCAGTGGCCGAGGCTGCTGGGGCGGTGGATCAGTGCCCCATCAGCCAATGTTGATGCGGGCCTGGTAGCGTCCAAATGCCGAAAAGAATCACCAGAAGGCCGCCTGCGATACGCACGCCGCGTTGACGCAACAGGGAGGTGATCCGTTCGGCGGCCATGCCGGTCGCCAGCAGGACCGGCCAGGTGCCGAAGCCGAAGGCCAGCATCAGCGCCGCACTGTCGGCCGGCGAGCCCTGGCTGGAGGCCCAAAGCAAGGTGCTGTAGACCAGGCCACAGGGCAGCCAGCCCCAGATGGCGCCGAGCAACAGTGCACGCGGCAGGCTGCTGACGGGCATCAGGCGGCTGGCGACGGGTTGCAGATGGCGCCACAGATGGCGACCGAGGGCCTCGATGCGGGTCAGGCCGCTCCACCAGCCCGCTAGGTACAGGCCCATGGCGATCAGTAGCAGGCCGGCAACTACCCGCAAGATCATGGCTGCCGGGCTGCTGGCCACTGCCCAGCCAGCGATACCAATCACTAGCCCAGCGGTTGCATAGCTGAGAATGCGACCGAGGTTATAGGCCAGCAGCAGGCGAAAACGGCGTGCACGCTGTTCCGGTGGAATGGCCAGGGTCAGGGCACCCATCAAACCACCGCACATGCCCAGACAATGGCCACCGCCAAGTACGCCGAGGATCAGCGCGGACAGCAGCTGCGGTAGCAGTTCAGGCACGTGGCTCGTCCTTCGACTCGTTCTGCTGGTCGGCTTCGACGATCCCCGCCTTGTGCTGTGGGTCTTCGTCGTCGAACAAGATGCTGTGGGCCGGGCCGTCCAGGTCATCGTACTGGCCGCTGTCCACCGCCCAGAAGAATATCCAGATGGCGATGCCAACCAGGACGACGGCGATGGGGATGAGGATGTAGATGGCGGACATGGGGGCTCCGGGATTTACACGGCGCAGGCGCGAGGTCGCAGCGGCGACATCAGCACTGCACGCGGGCCAGGCGCAGGGCGTTCAGTACTACCAGCAGCGAACTGACCGACATGCCGACCGCCGCCCACAGCGGGGTCACCCAGCCGATGGCGGCGAACGGCAGCACCAGGCCATTGTACAGAGTCGCCCAGCTGAGGTTCTCGACGATGATGCGACGGGTGCGCCTGGCCAGAGTGAAGGCCTGTACCAGGCTGCTCAGGCGATTCGACAGCAATACCGCATCGGCGCTGGTCTTGGCCAGGTCAGTGGCGCTGCCCATGGCCACGCTTATGTCGGCCCCGGCCAGCACCGGCACATCGTTGACCCCGTCACCGAGCATCAGTACACGATGGCCGCGCTCGTGCAGGTCCTTGAGCACGGCCAGTTTGGCGTCCGGTGTCAGTCCGCCGCGGGCATCGGCGATGCCGAGCTGGCGGGCGACTTCGCCGACCATGGGCGAGCTGTCGCCGGAGAGCAGGATGATGTCCCAGCCCTGCGCGCGACAGGCTGCGATCAGCTCCGGTGCATCGTCACGCAGTCGGTCGTTGAGAACGAACCAGGCCAGTGGACCGCGCTCATCGCCCAGCAGCAACCACTGGCCGCGCTCACCGGGAATGGTTGGTGCTTGGCGTTTGGCCAGGGCGGCGACGTAGCCCGGCTGGCCGATACGCATACGGCGGCCGTCGACCACGCCCTCCAGGCCCTGGCCGGGTTCGCTTGCCAGTTGCTCTGCACCGCGGTTGCTGTGGCCGAAGGCGCGGGCAATGGGGTGCTCGGAGCCGTGTTCCAGCGCGGCGGCCAGGGCCAGACAGCTATCGGAGTCCAGCTCGCGCAGGGTCTCGATGCGTTCCAGGGTCAGGCGGCCTTCGCTCAGGGTGCCGGTCTTGTCGAAGATCACCGTGTCGATCTGCTTCAGCCCCTCCAGTACGTGGCCGCGCGTGAGCAGCAGGCCGAGCTTGTGCAGGCTGCCGGTGGCGGTGGTCAGCGCCGTCGGCGTCGCCAACGACAGGGCGCAGGGGCAGGTGGCGACCAGCAGGGCGAGAACGATCCAGAACGCCCGCTCGTGGTCGATCTGCCACCAGACCAGGCCGATCACCGCGGCGAAAGCCAGGACGATCAGCAGAAACCACTGGGCCACGCGATCTGCCAGCTCGGCCATTCGCGGTTTGTCCGCCTGGGCGCGCTCCAGCAGGCGGACGATGGCGGAAAGGCGGGTGTCGCTACCCAGGGCCTGGACTTCGATGGTCAGCGGGCCTTCAACGTTGAGGGTGCCGGCAGTCACCGTGTCGCCCTCGCCACGCGGCAGTGGCAGGTATTCGCCGGTCAGCAGCGATTCGTCGACGCTGGATTGGCCCGTAACAATGCGGCCGTCTGCCGGCAGCTGCGCGCCTGGCGGTACCAGCACACGGTCACCGACGGCCAGCTCGCGCAGCAGCACACGCTGGCTCTGGCCGCTGGCGTCCAGGCGCAGGCAGGAGGGTGGCAGCAGGCTGACCAGCTGCGCCGTGGCCGCTGCGGTACGTTCGCGGGCACGGCGTTCCAGGTAGCGGCCGGCGAGGAGGAACAGGGCAAACATGCCGACCGCATCGAAATACAACTCGCCATCGCCGGTGACGGTGGACCAGATGCCGGCCACGTAGGCGCCGCCGATGGCCAGCGACACCGACACGTCCATGGTTAGGTGGCGGGTGCGCAAGTCGCGCAGGGCACCGCGGAAGAACTGGCCGCAGCAGTAGAAGACGATGGGCGTGGTAAGGAACAGGCTGGTCCAGCGCAGGATCATGTCCAGCTCGGGCGAGAGGTCGACGTTGACCTCCGGCCAGGTGGCCATGGTCGCCATCATCACCTGCAGCCACAGCAGACCGGCGACACCGATCTGGCGCATCGAACGGCGGTTCTCCTCGGCCAGGCGTGCGCTGGCCTCGTCTTCCTGCCAGGGGTGGCCGGCGTAGCCGATGCGGCGCAATTCGGCGAGCAGCTGACTGAGCGGGAGCTGGCTGTCGGCCCAGCGCACCTGCAGGCGCTGGTTGGACAGATTGAGATTGGCTTCCGCCACGCCCGGCAACGCGCGCAGGTGTTTCTCGATCAGCCAGCCACAGGCGGCACAGCTGATGCCCTCGATCAGCAGGCGGGTTTCACTCAGCTCTCCTTGATGCTGGACGAAATCCTGTTGCACCTCGTCGCGGTCATACAGCGCCAGTTCGTCCGGCAGGGCTTTGGGCAACGCCTGGGGATTGATCGCGTTATCGCTGCGCTGGCGGTAGTACGCATCCAGGCCACCGGCGACGATGGCTTCCGCCACCGCCTGGCAGCCTGGGCAGCAGAAGGCCCGAGGCGCACCGAGTACCTGGGCTTCGAAGCGGCTGTCGGCAGGTACCGGCAAACCGCAGTGGTAGCAGGGAAGGGGGCTGCTCATGCGTGCAGATGCTTACTCGCCGAGATGGAAGCGCTGGCCGCTAGCCAGTTGCTTCTCCTCAAACAGGCGCCAGTCCTTGCCACCTTCCTGGCCGATCAGCTCGACGAAACGGCGGCCCTCGACGGCGTCCAGCAGATTGCCAGTGTAGCTGCCGTCTGCCTGGGCCTGCAGCACCACACGGCGGTCGCGTTCGGGCTGGGTCGGCGAGATGAAGTTGAGTACCAGTTGCGGCGGGTTGCTGTAGCCCTGCAGCTGCAGGGCGACAGTGCCTCGCTCGTTGTCCAGCGTGAAGTCGGCCATGAGCTTGAGTCGCTCGGCCAGCTCTTCGCGCTCAAGCGAGGTATTGATGCCTTTGCCGACATCGTAATAGTTGTCTGACAGCAACCCCGGTGGGTTCTTGGTGGCAATCACCAGCATGCTGGTGCCAAGCACCACGGAAAGACCGAGGATGCCAAGAATGAACCAGGGCCAGACTTCTTTGTACCAGGGGTTGGCCTGAGGCTGTTGCGACGACATGGGATAACCTTGTTCAGCGCACGCTCGGGCCGATGAATCGGCTGTCGGCGTCGCTCTCTATGGATGGATCTTCCAGGGCCTTGACCCGGAACACGATTTCGTTGGCGCTGGAGGGCAATTTCTCCGGCTCGATGGACAGTTCCACTGGGATCGACAGCACTTCGCCGGCCATTGCCTTAATCTCGCGCTTGCCTTCGTACTCGAGGCCGTCGATGCCTTCGACGGAGATCAGGTAGGTCAGGTCGCGCTGGGCCTTGTTCATCAGCTTCACGGTGTAGACGTTCTCGACATGTCCCATTTCGTTCTCGCGATACAGCACGCGATCCTTGAGCACGTCGATCTCCACCAGCGAGCGGCTGGCGATGGCCCAGATGAAGAGCGAGATCATCGCCACCAGGGCGACGGCGTAGCCTATCAGGCGTGGGCGCAACAGGTGGGTCTTCTGCCCGGAAAGATTGTGTTCGGTTGTGTAGCTGATCAGGCCCTTGGGATAGCCCATCTTGTCCATGATGCTGTCGCAGGCGTCGATGCAGGCCGCGCAACCGATGCATTCGATCTGCAGGCCATCACGGATGTCGATGCCGGTAGGGCAGACCTGGACGCACATGGTGCAGTCGATGCAGTCGCCAAGGCCCTGGGCCTTGTAGTCGACAGTCTTCTTGCGCGGGCCACGATTTTCGCCGCGCCGTGGGTCGTAGGAGACGATCAGCGTGTCGGGGTCGAACATCACGCTTTGGAAGCGTGCGTAGGGGCACATGTAGATGCACACCTGTTCGCGTAGCCAGCCGGCGTTGCCATAGGTGGCCAGGGTGAAGAAACCGACCCAGAAATAGGCCCAGCCATCGGCATCGCCGGTCAGCAGGTTGGGAATCAGCTCGCGGATCGGCGAGAAGTAGCCGACGAAAGTCAGGCCGGTAACCAGGCCAATGAGAATCCACAGGCTGTGCTTGGCGGCCTTGCGAGCGAACTTGTTGGCGCTCATCGGGGCCTTGTCCAGCTTCATGCGCTGGTTGCGATCACCCTCGGTGACCTTTTCGCACCACATGAAGATCCAGGTCCACACGCTCTGCGGGCAGGTATAGCCGCACCAGACGCGGCCGGCGAACACGGTGATGAAGAACAGGCCAAAGGCGGCGATGATCAGCAGCGCTGAGAGCAGGATGAAATCCTGCGGCCAGAAGGTGGCGCCGAAGATAAAGAATTTACGTTCCGGCAGGTTCCACCAGACGGCCTGACGGTCGTTCCAGTTGAGCCAGACGGTACCGAAGTAGAGGAGGAACAGCAGGGCACCGCCACCGAGACGCAGGTTGCGAAACAGGCCGGTGAAGGCGCGGGTATAGATTTTTTCGCGGCTGGCGTAAAGGTCGAAACTTTCGTTGCCTTTGGCCGGAGGAGGGGTGATGTTTCGGACGGGGATCTGTTCGCTCATCAGGGTCGTACCACGGCTTGGGTGAGTGCTCCCTCGATACTTGCCGACGGAGTCAGAATTTCACGGCACTATGGTACGCCTGATCGAGCGTTGCCCGGGTGCGACCGGCGGTCGCGTCCGGGCGGATGCAGCATTTACTCGGCGCTGGCTTCGACGGTGTTGCCATGCGACAGGCTGTACACGTAAGCAGCCAGCAGGTGCACCTTGTCTTCGCTACCTACGTACGGCAGCTGTGCCGGCATGTTGCCGCTGCGGCCGTAACGGATGCTCTGCTGCAGCTGAGCGTAGCTGCTGCCGTAGATGAAGGCGCTCGGGTTGGTCAGGTTCGGCGCACCCATGCTCGGGGTGCCCTTGCCGTCCGCACCGTGGCAGGCGAAGCAGGTGGTGGAGAAGACCTGCTTGCCGGCTTCGATATCGGCAGTCACGCCTTCCGGCAACTTACGGCCTCCCAGCTCGGTGAGCACGTAGGCGGCAACGTTGCGCACGCCGTCTTCGCCGATGGCTGGGCCTTGCGGCGGCATCATGCCGTGGCGACCGTTGATGATGGTCTGCTTAATATCGGCCGGCGAGCCGCCCCAACGCCATTCGTTGTCGGTCAGGTTGGGGAAGCCATAGGCGCCCTTGGCGTCGGAGCCGTGGCATACCGAGCAGTTGGACGCGAACAGGCGGCCACCCATTTTCAGGGCTTGCTCGTCCTTGGCCACTTCCTCGATCGGCAGCTGGGCGTATTTGGCATAGATGGGCGCGTACTGTTTGTCGGCGCGGACCATTTCCTTTTCCCACTGGTGCACGCCAGTCCAGCCACGCTCGCCGCTGGCGAAGGGCTTGCCATCACCGGCTTCGTTGTAGCCCGGCAGCAGACCTTTCCAGTTGCCCAGGCCCGGGTAGAGAACCAGGTAGCCGAGGGCGAAGACAATGGTGGCCACGAACAGCATGAACCACCACTTCGGCAGTGGGTTGTCGAACTCCTCGATGCCATCGAAGGAGTGGCCGACGGTGTCTTCGGTGGTATCAGAGCGCTGGCCCTTGCGAATGCCGAAGAGCAGCGCGGTAAGAGCCACGATGGTGCCGAGGCTCAGTACGCTGATGTAGATACTCCAGAACAGAGTCATTCTTTATTGCTCCCAGAATCTTGCTCGTCACGCTTGCTGGCCGGGACGTCGTCGGCGAAGGGCAGGTTGGCTGCCTCGTCGAAGCTGCTCTTGCGCTTGCTGTTGTAGGCCCAGAGCACCACGCCGATGAAGGCGACGAAGACTATGACCGTACCGATGCCGCGAATCGTCCCAATATCCATCATGCGTTACCGTTTGTTCTTGATAGCGGTGCCCAGGCCTTGCAGGTAGGCGACCATGGCGTCCATCTCGGTCTTGCCCTTGACGGCTTCGCGAGCACCGGCGATGTCTTCGTCGGTATAGGGAACGCCAAGGCTACGCAGGGCTTCCATCTTGGCAGCGGTGTGCTTGCCGTCGAGCTTGTTTTCTACGAGCCACGGGTAGGCCGGCATCTTCGATTCCGGGACTACGTTGCGCGGGTTGTACAGGTGGGCGCGGTGCCAGTCGTCCGAGTAGCGACCGCCGACGCGGGCCAGGTCCGGGCCGGTACGCTTGGAACCCCACAGGAAGGGGTGATCCCAAACGCTTTCGCCAGCGACGGAGTAGTGGCCGTAGCGCTCGGTTTCGGCACGGAACGGACGGATCATCTGCGAGTGACAGCCAACGCAGCCTTCGCGGATGTAGATGTCACGACCTTCCAGCTCCAGCGCGGTGCGCGGCTTCATGCCTTCCACCGGGGTATTGGTGACGTCCTGGAAGAACAGCGGAACGATCTGGGTCAGACCGCCGATGCTCACGGCGATCACCATGAACAGGGCCAGCAGGCCGATGTTCTTTTCGAAAATTTCGTGTTTGCTACCGGCCATCAGTGAGCCACCTCAGCAGGAATCAGGGCAGCGGCGTCGTACTTGCTCTTGTCTGCGGCACGCACGGTACGCCAGGTGTTGTAAGCCATCAGCAGCATGCCGGTGACGAAGAACGCACCGCCGAGGGCGCGGACCATGTAACCGAGGTGGCTGGCTTCGAGGGCTTCGACGAAGGAGTAGGTGAGGGTGCCGTCTTCGTTGACTGCACGCCACATCAGGCCCTGGGTGATGCCGTTGACCCACATGGAGGCGATGTACAGCACGGTACCGATGGTGGCCAGCCAGAAGTGGGCGTTGATCAGGCCGATGCTGTGCATCTGCTCGCGACCGAACACCTTCGGAATCAGGTGGTACAGCGAGCCGATGGAGATCATCGCTACCCAGCCGAGGGCGCCGGCGTGTACGTGGCCGATGGTCCAGTCGGTGTAGTGGGACAGGGCGT
>NZ_JARPUS010000029.1 GCF_029537485.1 Pseudomonas sp. GOM6 | reverse complement strand
TGATCAAGCCGATCGCCATGGAAGATGGTCTGCGCTTCGCGATTCGCGAAGGCGGTCGTACGGTTGGTGCTGGCGTGGTTGCCAAGATCGTCGAGTAATCGGTTGATCTGATCTTGTTAGGCCGGCATAATGGTCGGCCTGACTTCGATTTTAGGCCAGTAGCTCAATTGGCAGAGCGGCGGTCTCCAAAACCGCAGGTTGGGGGTTCGATTCCCTCCTGGCCTGCCAGATTCCTGATTAATGTGGATCTGGCACTTCTTTTAACAGGGTTATCTCATGAATGCCAAGGCTGAAGCTAAAGACTCCCGCTTTGATGTGCTGAAGTGGCTGGTAGTGGCTGCTCTAGTCATCGCAGGTGTTATCGGCAATCAGTATTTCTCGGCTGAGCCTCTCCTGTATCGCGTGCTTGCTCTGCTGGCTATGGCTGTTGTTGCGGCGTTCGTCGCTCTGCAGACTGCTCGTGGGCAGGCTTTCTTCGCTCTGGCGAAAGAGGCGCGAATCGAAATTCGTAAGGTCGTTTGGCCGAGCCGCCAGGAAACTACGCAGACCACTTTGATTGTGGTGGCGGTTGTTCTGGTGATGGCGCTGCTCCTGTGGGGGTTGGATAGCCTGCTCGGTTGGCTTGTTTCGTTGATTGTCGGTTAAGGGTGTCCCGTGGCTAAGCGTTGGTACGTTGTGCATGCTTACTCGGGTTACGAGAAGCATGTCATGCGCTCACTGATCGAGCGCGTCAAGCTGGCTGGCATGGAAGAGGAGTTTGGCGAAATTCTGGTTCCCACCGAAGAGGTGGTTGAAATGCGTAATGGCCAGAAGCGCAAAAGTGAGCGCAAATTCTTCCCCGGTTATGTGCTGGTGCAGATGGAGATGAGCGAGGCGACTTGGCACCTGATCAAGGATACGCCGCGCGTCATGGGTTTTATTGGTGGTACTGCTGATAAGCCTGCTCCAATTACCGAGAAAGAGGCTGACGCTATCCTGCGTCGCGTTGCCGATAGCGGTGACAAGCCGAAGCCGAAGACGCTGTTCGAGCCGGGCGAAACTGTTCGTGTTGTCGATGGGCCGTTTGCTGACTTTAACGGTGTTGTCGAAGAGGTTAACTACGAGAAGAGCCGTATTCAGGTTGCCGTGCTCATCTTCGGTCGCTCCACGCCGGTGGAGCTGGAGTTCAGCCAGGTCGAGAAGGCTTAACTGGACAATGCATCCCGTACCCCGCAGCTGTTGGCTGCGGGGTTTTGTCGTCACTGGGATAAATGCGTGATTAACCGGGGAGCCTCGGTGAGGCGTTTGACCCGATATTGGAGTAGCTCATGGCTAAGAAGATTCAGGCTTACATCAAGCTGCAAGTAAAGGCCGGTCAGGCCAACCCGTCGCCGCCCGTTGGCCCCGCTCTGGGTCAGCACGGCGTAAACATCATGGAATTCTGCAAGGCGTTCAACGCCAAGACTCAGGGCATGGAACCTGGTCTGCCGACTCCTGTGATCATCACTGTTTACAGCGACCGCAGCTTCACTTTTGAAACCAAAAGCACCCCGGCTTCGGTGCTGCTGAAGAAGGCTGCCGGCCTGACCAGCGGTTCCGCTCGTCCGAACACCGTCAAAGTTGGCACCGTTACACGTGCTCAGCTGGAAGAGATCGCCAAGACCAAGCAGGCTGATCTGACCGCTGCTGACCTGGATGCGGCCGTGCGTACCATCGCCGGCTCCGCGCGTAGCATGGGCCTCAACGTGGAGGGTGTGTAAATGGCTAAGCTGACCAAGCGCCAGAAGGCAATCGCCGAGAAAGTTGAAGCCGGCAAGGCTTACACCTTCGAAGACGCCGCCAAACTGCTGGCCGAGCTGTCGACCGTTAAGTTCACCGAGTCGTTCGACGTGTCCGTGAACCTGGGCGTTGATCCGCGTAAATCCGACCAGGTTGTACGTGGTGCCACCGTTCTGCCGAACGGCACTGGCAAAACCGTACGCGTTGCCGTGTTCACTCAGGGTCCTGGCGTTGAGGCTGCATTGGCTGCCGGCGCTGACAAAGTGGGCATGGACGATCTGGCCGCCGAAATGAAAGCCGGCGATCTGAACTACGACGTAGTTATCGCTTCTCCGGACGCCATGCGCGTTGTTGGCCAGCTGGGTCAGGTTCTTGGCCCGCGCGGTCTGATGCCGAACCCGAAAGTCGGTACCGTGACTCCGGACGTCGCCACTGCCGTGAAGAACGCCAAGGCTGGTCAGGTACGTTTCCGTACCGACAAGAACGGCATCATCCACACCTCCGTTGGCAAGGTCGGCTTCGAAGCCGCTGCGCTGAAGCAGAACGTGGAAGCCCTGCTGAGCGATCTGAAGCGTCTGAAGCCTTCCACTTCGAAAGGCATCTACGTCAAGCGCGTGACCCTGAGCACCACCATGGGTCCGGGCCTGGTGATCGATCAGGCTTCGCTGGAAGCATAAGTGATTTGGCCGGCGGGGATGTATCCGTCGGCCTGTAAAGATTGGGGTCCCTGCCTGGCGGGGGCTATCCAAGACCGTAGGCGGCGCAAGCCTTAAACCAGGACGTTTCTCAAGCCTACGCAGATGGTGCTCCCGATTCGTACCGAATCAGACACCAAAACGACGCCGAGCCTCGGCCCGGCGAAACGGTAACATCCAGGAGTAAACCCGTGGCAATTAAACTCGAAGACAAGAAGGCCATCGTCGCTGAAGTCAACGAGGCTGCCAAAGCCGGTCTGTCCGCTGTCGTGGCTGATGCCCGTGGCGTGACTGTCGGCGCAATGACCGGACTCCGTAAAGAGGCCCGCGAAGCTGGTGTTTACGTGCGTGTCGTACGTAACACCCTGCTCAAGCGCGCCGTTGAAGGCACTCAGTTCGACGTGCTCAACGACGTGTTCAAAGGCCCGACCCTCATCGCGTTCTCCAACGAGCATCCGGGCGCTGCTGCCCGCATCTTCAAGGAATTCGCCAAGGGTCAGGACAAGTTCGAGATCAAGGCAGCTGCGTTCGAGGGCCAGTTCCTCGCAGCAAACCAGATCGACGTGCTGGCAACTCTGCCGACCTACGACGAGGCGATCGCACAGCTGATGAGCGTTATGCAAGGCGCTACCAGCAAGTTCGTTCGTACTCTGGCGGCCGTTCGCGACCAGAAAGAAGGCGTTGCTGCCTAATCCAGGCAAAGCGTCCCTTTCAGTTAATTTGTTTAATTTGATGGCCGCGTAGGCTGTCACCCCAATACAGGAATTAGAGTCATGGCTCTGACCAACGAAGACATCATCAACGCCGTTTCCGAAATGTCCGTGATGCAGGTTGTTGAACTGATCAAGGCAATGGAAGAGAAGTTCGGTGTAACCGCTGCTGCTGCTGTTGCTGCTGGCCCGGCTGCTGGCGCTGCTGCCGCTGCTGAAGAGCAGACCGAGTTCAACGTTGTTCTGGCTGAAGCCGGCGACAAGAAAGTGAACGTGATCAAGGTCGTTCGCGAACTGACCGGTCTGGGTCTGAAAGAAGCGAAAGAGAAAGTCGACACCGCTCCTCAGGTTGTTGCTGAAGGCCTGACCAAGGAAGCTGCTGAAGACGCCAAGAAGAAGCTGGAAGAAGCTGGCGCCAAAGTCGAGCTCAAGTAAGCGACGACCTTGCGTCTGCAGCCGAAGCGGTTCGCTTAAGGCTGATGGCTGGTGGCTAATGCCACCGGCCTTTTTCCGTTATGGGTTGCTGGCCGAAATGCCGCAGCCTATGGCGTGAAGATCCCGCCCGAGGGCGGCGCAAACCAAGGGGTTTGCACGATTTTCTGGGCATTGCCGCCGGCAATGGCCAAATAAGCAGGTGACCAAGCTGGGGAACGCTGATGGCTTACTCATACACTGAGAAAAAACGTATCCGCAAGGACTTTAGCAAGTTGCCGGACGTGATGGATGTGCCTTATCTCCTGGCCATCCAGCTGGATTCGTATCGCGAATTCCTGCAGCAAGGAGTGAGCAAGGAGCAGTTCCGCGACGTTGGCCTGCATGCGGCCTTCAAGTCCGTATTCCCGATCATCAGCTACTCCGGCAATGCTGCTCTGGAGTACGTCGGCTATCGTCTGGGCGAGCCGGCTTTTGACGTCAAGGAATGCGTACTGCGCGGCGTTACTTTCGCCGTGCCGCTGCGCGTGAAAGTCCGTCTGATCATTTTCGACAAAGAGTCGTCGAACAAAGCGATCAAGGACATCAAAGAGCAAGAAGTGTACATGGGCGAAATTCCGCTCATGACCGAGAACGGTACCTTCATCATCAACGGTACCGAGCGCGTCATCGTGTCTCAGCTGCACCGTTCTCCGGGTGTGTTCTTCGACCACGACCGTGGCAAGACGCACAGCTCCGGCAAGCTGCTGTACTCCGCGCGCATCATTCCTTACCGCGGTTCCTGGCTGGACTTCGAGTTCGACCCGAAAGACTGCGTGTTCGTGCGTATCGACCGTCGCCGCAAGCTGCCGGCGTCCGTCCTGCTGCGCGCGCTTGGCTACAGCACCGAGGAAGTGCTGGATGCCTTCTATGCCACCAACGTCTTCCATGTGAAGGGCGAGACCCTTGCGCTGGAGCTGGTTCCCCAGCGCCTGCGCGGTGAAATCGCTGCCTTCGACATCAAGGACGAGAAGGGCAAGGTCATCGTTGAGCAAGGCCGCCGTATCACTGCGCGCCACATCAACCAGATCGACAAGGCCGGCATCAAAGAGCTGGAAGTCCCGATCGACTACCTGCTGGGCCGCACTACCGCCAAGGCTATCGTGCATCCAGCTACCGGCGAGATCGTTGCCGAGTGCAACTCCGAGCTGACTACCGAGTTGCTGGCGAAGATCGTCAAGGCCCAGGTGGTTCGTCTGGAGACCCTGTACACCAACGATATCGACTGCGGTCCGTTCATCTCCGACACGCTGAAGATCGACTCCACCGGCAATCAGCTGGAAGCTCTGGTCGAGATCTACCGCATGATGCGTCCTGGCGAGCCGCCAACCAAGGACGCTGCCGAGACTCTGTTCAACAACCTGTTCTTCAGTGCCGAGCGTTACGACCTGTCCGCCGTTGGCCGCATGAAGTTCAACCGTCGTATCGGTCGCACCGAGATCGAAGGCTCCGGCGTGCTGTCCCGTGAGGACATCGTCGAAGTACTGAAGACCCTGGTCGACATCCGCAACGGCAAGGGCATCGTCGACGACATCGACCACCTGGGCAACCGTCGCGTACGTTGCGTCGGCGAGATGGCCGAGAACCAGTTCCGCGTGGGCCTGGTCCGCGTTGAGCGTGCGGTCAAAGAGCGCCTGTCGATGGCCGAAAGCGAAGGCCTGATGCCGCAGGACCTGATCAACGCCAAGCCGGTTGCGGCGGCGGTGAAGGAGTTCTTCGGTTCCAGTCAGCTTTCGCAGTTCATGGACCAGAACAACCCGCTCTCCGAGATCACCCACAAACGCCGCGTTTCCGCACTCGGCCCAGGCGGTCTGACCCGTGAGCGCGCCGGCTTCGAAGTCCGTGACGTACACCCGACCCACTACGGCCGTGTGTGCCCGATCGAGACGCCTGAAGGTCCGAACATTGGTCTGATCAACTCCCTGGCGGCCTACGCCCGCACCAACCAGTACGGCTTCCTGGAAAGCCCCTACCGTGTGGTCAAGGACACACAGGTTACCGACGAGATCGTCTTCCTGTCCGCCATCGAAGAGGCCGATCACGTGATCGCCCAGGCTTCGGCGACCATGAACGACAAGGGCCAGCTGATCGATGAGCTGGTAACCGTACGTCACCTGAACGAGTTCACCGTCAAGGCGCCGGAAGACGTGACCCTGATGGACGTTTCGCCGAAGCAGGTCGTTTCCGTCGCTGCATCGCTGATCCCGTTCCTCGAGCACGACGACGCCAACCGTGCACTCATGGGCTCCAACATGCAGCGTCAGGCTGTACCGACCCTGCGTGCCGACAAGCCGCTGGTGGGTACTGGCATGGAGCGCAACGTCGCCCGTGACTCCGGTGTCTGCGTCGTAGCCCGCCGTGGTGGCGTGATCGACTCGGTCGATGCCAGCCGTATCGTGGTTCGCGTAGCCGACGACGAAGTTGAAACCGGTGAAGCCGGTGTCGACATCTATAACCTGACCAAGTACACCCGCTCCAACCAGAACACCTGCATCAACCAGCGTCCGCTGGTGAGCAAGGGGGATGTGGTTTCGCGTGGCGACATCATGGCTGACGGCCCGTCTACCGACATGGGTGAACTGGCGCTGGGTCAAAACATGCGCGTGGCGTTCATGCCGTGGAACGGCTTCAACTTCGAAGACTCCATCTGCCTGTCCGAGCGCGTGGTCCAGGAAGATCGCTTCACCACGATCCACATCCAGGAACTGACCTGTGTGGCCCGTGACACCAAGCTCGGCCCAGAGGAAATCACCGCGGACATCCCGAACGTGGGTGAGGCTGCGCTGAACAAATTGGACGAGGCCGGTATCGTCTACGTCGGTGCCGAAGTCATGGCGGGCGACATTCTGGTGGGTAAGGTGACGCCGAAAGGCGAGACCCAACTGACGCCGGAAGAGAAGCTGCTGCGTGCGATCTTCGGTGAGAAGGCGTCCGACGTGAAAGACACCTCCCTGCGCGTGCCGACCGGCACCAAGGGTACCGTCATCGACGTACAGGTCTTCACCCGTGACGGTGTAGAGCGCGACAGCCGCGCCCTGGCCATCGAGAAGCAACAGCTCGACGAGATCCGCAAGGACCTGAACGAAGAGTTCCGCATCGTCGAAGGCGCGACCTTCGAGCGTCTGCGTTCCGCTCTGGTCGGCGCCAAGGCCGAAGGCGGTGCTGGCCTGAAGAAAGGCGCTGAGGTTACCGACGAGTTCCTCGACGGTCTGGAGCGTGGCCAGTGGTTCAAGCTGCGCATGGCAGACGACGCTCTGAATGAGCAGCTGGAGAAGGCCCAGGCCTACATCAGCGACCGTCGCCAGCTGCTGGACGACAAGTTCGAAGACAAGAAGCGCAAGCTGCAACAGGGCGATGACCTGGCGCCGGGCGTACTGAAGATCGTCAAGGTCTACCTGGCCATCAAGCGCCGCATCCAGCCGGGCGACAAGATGGCCGGTCGTCACGGTAACAAGGGTGTTGTCTCGGTGATCATGCCGGTCGAAGACATGCCGCACGACGCCAACGGTACTCCGGTCGACATCGTGCTGAACCCGCTGGGCGTTCCATCGCGTATGAACGTCGGTCAGATCCTCGAAACCCACCTGGGTCTGGCGGCCAAGGGCTTGGGCGAGAAGATCAACCGCATGCTCGAAGAGCAGCGCAAGATCGCCGAGCTGCGCAAGTTCCTGAACGAGATCTACAACGAGATTGGTGGTCGTCAGGAAAGCCTGGATACCTTCTCCGACACCGAGATCCTCGAGCTGGCGAAGAACCTGAAGGGCGGCGTACCTATGGCGACTGCCGTGTTCGACGGTGCCAAGGAAAGCGAGATCAAGGCCATGCTGAAGCTGGCTGATCTGCCGGAAAGCGGTCAGATGCGCCTGTTCGACGGTCGTACCGGTAACCAGTTCGAGCGTCCGACCACCGTCGGCTACATGTACATGCTCAAGCTGAACCACCTGGTCGACGACAAGATGCACGCTCGTTCCACCGGTTCCTACAGCCTGGTTACCCAGCAGCCGCTGGGTGGTAAGGCGCAGTTCGGTGGTCAGCGCTTCGGTGAGATGGAGGTCTGGGCGCTGGAAGCCTACGGCGCCGCCTACACCCTGCAGGAAATGCTGACCGTGAAGTCGGACGACGTGAACGGCCGGACCAAGATGTACAAGAACATCGTGGACGGCGATCACCGCATGGAGGCCGGCATGCCGGAGTCCTTCAACGTGTTGATCAAAGAAATCCGTTCGCTCGGCATCGACATCGAACTGGAAACCGAATAACACGCCTTGCTGCGGCCGCACTGTCGGCCGCAGCAGGTCCGTGAGGAGGAAAGGCCTTGAAAGACTTGCTGAATCTGTTGAAAAACCAGGGTCAGGTTGAAGAGTTCGATGCGATTCGTATCGGTCTGGCTTCGCCGGAAATGATCCGTTCCTGGTCCTTCGGTGAAGTGAAAAAGCCGGAGACCATCAACTACCGTACCTTCAAGCCCGAGCGCGATGGTCTGTTCTGCGCCAAGATCTTTGGCCCGGTCAAGGACTACGAGTGCCTGTGCGGCAAGTACAAGCGCCTCAAGCACCGCGGTGTAATCTGCGAGAAGTGTGGCGTGGAAGTGGCCCTGGCCAAGGTCCGTCGTGAGCGCATGGCGCACATCGAGCTGGCTTCGCCGGTTGCCCACATCTGGTTCCTGAAGTCGCTGCCGTCCCGTATCGGCCTGCTGCTGGACATGACCCTGCGTGACATCGAGCGCGTGCTCTATTTCGAGAGCTACGTGGTGATCGACCCGGGCATGACCACCCTGGAAAAGAACCAGCTGCTGAACGACGAGCAGTACTTCGAAGCTCTCGAAGAGTTCGGTGACGACTTCGACGCGCGCATGGGCGCCGAGGCCGTTCGCGAGCTGCTCAACGCTATCGATCTGGATCACGAAATCGGCCGTCTGCGCGAAGAAATCCCGCAGACCAACTCCGAGACCAAGATCAAGAAGCTGTCCAAGCGCCTGAAGTTGATGGAAGCCTTCAAGGACTCCGGCAACCACCCGGAGTGGATGGTCCTGACCGTTCTGCCGGTTCTGCCGCCGGATCTGCGTCCGCTGGTTCCGCTGGATGGCGGCCGCTTCGCGACTTCCGATCTGAACGATCTGTACCGTCGCGTGATCAACCGTAACAACCGTCTGAAGCGCCTGCTCGACCTGTCGGCGCCGGACATCATCGTGCGCAACGAAAAGCGCATGCTGCAGGAAGCGGTCGACGCCCTGCTCGACAACGGCCGTCGCGGTCGCGCCATCACTGGCTCGAACAAGCGTCCGCTGAAGTCGCTGGCCGACATGATCAAAGGTAAACAGGGTCGCTTCCGTCAGAACCTGCTTGGTAAGCGCGTGGACTACTCCGGTCGTTCCGTAATTACCGTAGGCCCGACCCTGCGCCTGCACCAGTGCGGTCTGCCGAAGAAGATGGCGCTTGAGCTGTTCAAGCCGTTCATTTTCGGCAAGCTGGAAATGCGCGGCATGGCCACCACCATCAAGGCGGCCAAGAAGATGGTCGAGCGCGAGCTGCCCGAGGTCTGGGACGTTCTCGCCGAAGTCATCCGCGAACATCCCGTGCTGCTGAACCGTGCGCCGACTCTGCACCGTCTGGGTATCCAGGCGTTCGAGCCGGTACTGATCGAAGGTAAAGCGATCCAGCTGCACCCGCTGGTCTGCGCCGCGTACAACGCCGACTTCGACGGTGACCAGATGGCCGTGCACGTGCCGCTGACCCTCGAGGCCCAGCTGGAAGCGCGCGCGCTGATGATGTCGACCAACAACGTACTGTCGCCTGCCAACGGCGAGCCGATCATCGTACCGTCGCAGGACGTGGTACTGGGTCTGTACTACATGACCCGTGAAGCCGTTAACGCCAAGGGCGAAGGTCGCGTGTTCGCCGACCTGCAGGAAGTCGACCGCGTGTTCCGCGCCGGCGAGGCTTCGCTGCACGCCCGCGTCAAGGTCCGTATCAACGAGACCGTGAAGCAGAAAGACGGCAGCCTGGTGAAAAACACCCGCATCGTTGACACCACTGTCGGCCGTGCCCTGCTGTTCCAGATCGTACCGGCTGGCCTGTCCTATGACGTGGTCAACCAGTCGATGAAGAAGAAGGCGATCTCCAAGCTGATCAACCAGTGCTACCGCACCGTGGGTCTGAAGGACACCGTGATCTTCGCCGACCAGCTGATGTACACCGGTTTCGCCTACTCGACCATCTCTGGTGTGTCGATCGGCGTGAACGACTTCGTTATCCCGGATGAAAAGGCGCGCATCATCGACGCCGCGACCGAGGAAGTGAAGGAAATCGAATCGCAGTACGCCTCCGGCCTGGTCACCCAGGGCGAGAAGTACAACAAGGTGATCGACCTGTGGTCCAAGGCCAACGACGAAGTGTCCAAGGCAATGATGGCCAACCTGTCGAAAGAGCCGGTTGTCGATCGCGAAGGCAACACTGTCGAGCAGGAGTCCTTCAACTCCATGTACATGATGGCGGACTCCGGTGCTCGTGGTAGCGCTGCTCAGATCCGTCAGCTGGCCGGTATGCGTGGCCTGATGGCCAAGCCGGACGGCTCCATCATCGAGACGCCGATCACCGCGAACTTCCGTGAAGGTCTGAACGTACTGCAGTACTTCATCTCCACTCACGGTGCTCGTAAGGGTCTGGCGGATACCGCGCTGAAGACCGCGAACTCCGGTTACCTGACCCGTCGTCTGGTCGACGTGGCGCAGGATCTGGTCGTGACCGAAGTCGACTGTGGCACCGAACATGGTCTGCTGATGACGCCGCACATCGAAGGCGGCGACGTGGTCGAGCCGCTCGGTGAGCGCGTGCTCGGCCGTGTGATTGCCAAGGACGTGCCGAAGCCGGGCACCGACGAAATCATCGTCCCGGCCGGCACCTTGGTCGACGAGAAGTGGGTCGAGTTCATCGAGCGTAACAGCATCGACGAAGTGGTCGTGCGTTCGCCGATCACCTGTGAAACCCGCTACGGCATCTGCTCCAGCTGCTACGGCCGTGATCTGGCCCGCGGTCATCAGGTCAACATCGGTGAGGCTGTCGGCGTTATCGCTGCCCAGTCGATCGGTGAGCCGGGTACCCAGCTGACCATGCGTACCTTCCACATCGGTGGTGCGGCCAGCCGTACTTCCGCGGCCGACAACGTCCAGGTGAAGAATGGTGGTGCGATCCGCCTGCACAACCTGAAGCACGTTGAACGTGCCGACGGTAGCCTGGTAGCCGTCTCTCGTTCCGGCGAACTGGCCGTGGCCGACGAGTTCGGTCGCGAGCGTGAGCGTTATAAGCTGCCGTATGGTGCTGTTCTTTCTGTTAAGGAAGGCGACAAGGTCGATGCTGGCGCTATCGTCGCCAAGTGGGATCCGCACACCCACCCGATCGTGACCGAGATGAAGGGTACCGTGACCTTCTCCGGCATGGAGGAGGGCATCACCATCAAGCGCCAGACCGACGAGCTGACCGGTCTGACCAACATCGAAGTGATGGATCCGAAGGATCGTCCGGCTGCTGGCAAGGACATCCGTCCGGCCATCAAGCTGGTGGATGCCAACGGCAAAGAGCTGCTGCTGCCGGGCACCGACGTTCCGGCCCAGTACTTCCTGCCGGCCAACGCCCTGGTCGGTGTGGCTGACGGTGCGCAGATCGGTGTCGGTGACGTCATCGCCCGTATCCCGCAGGAAACCTCGAAGACCCGCGACATCACCGGTGGTCTGCCGCGCGTTGCCGACCTGTTCGAAGCGCGTCGTCCGAAGGAGCCGTCGATCCTGGCGGAAATCAGCGGCACCATCAGCTTCGGTAAAGAGACCAAGGGCAAGCGCCGTCTGGTCATCACGCCGACCGATGGCAGCGATCCGTACGAGGAGCTGATTCCGAAGTGGCGCCACCTGAACGTGTTCGAAGGTGAGCAGGTCAACAAGGGTGAAGTGATCTCCGACGGTCCGAGCAACCCGCACGACATCCTGCGTCTGCTGGGCGTCAGTGCGCTGGCCAAGTACATCGTCAACGAGATCCAGGACGTTTACCGCCTGCAGGGCGTGAAGATCAACGACAAGCACATCGAGACCATCCTGCGTCAGATGCTGCGCAAGGTCGAAGTGACCGAGTCCGGTGACTCCAGCTTCATCAAGGGTGACCAGATGGAGCTGACCCAGGTGCTGGAAGAGAACGAAGTGCTGGCCGGCGAAGACAAGTTCATCGCCAAGTACGAGCGCGTTCTGCTGGGTATCACCAAGGCCTCGCTGTCGACCGAGTCGTTCATCTCCGCGGCTTCCTTCCAGGAAACCACCCGCGTCCTCACCGAGGCGGCGGTTACCGGCAAGCGTGACTACCTGCGCGGCCTGAAGGAAAACGTGGTGGTGGGCCGTCTGATCCCGGCCGGTACCGGTCTGGCCTATCACAGCGAGCGCAAGCGTCGCCGTGATGCCGACAAGCCGCAGCGTGTGAGTGCCAGCGAAGTGGAAGCGGCGCTGACCGAAGCGCTGAACTCCAGCGGCAACTGATTAGACAGGCCCCAGGCGAGTAATCGCCTGGGGCTTTGTCTTGACTAGGGTTGTGAGTCTCTTTAGACTCATGCACCCCTAAATTTGGCAGGGCGATTGCTCTGCCATTTTGCTTTAGGGCAATAGCGTCGAAAGACAACAGTGGAGCTTATAGATGGCAACTATCAACCAGCTGGTACGCCAGCCGCGCAAGCGCATCGTCGACAAGAGCGACGTGCCTGCGCTGCAGAACTGCCCGCAGCGCCGTGGCGTGTGCACTCGCGTGTACACCACCACGCCGAAGAAACCGAACTCCGCACTGCGTAAAGTGTGCCGTGTTCGCCTGACCAATGGTTTCGAAGTCACCTCCTATATCGGTGGTGAGGGTCACAACCTGCAAGAGCACAGCGTCGTGCTGATCCGTGGCGGTCGTGTAAAAGACCTTCCGGGTGTGCGCTACCACACTGTTCGCGGTTCGCTGGATACCACCGGCGTTAAAGACCGTAAGCAGGGTCGCTCGAAGTACGGTACCAAGCGTCCGAAGTAAGTTCGGTTCGCCATTTTTCTTTTTATTGAGTCGATAAGAGTAAGGTCGGGCATTTGTCCTGAACTAACCTGAAGACCGTTTGAGGGCTTATCATGCCAAGACGTCGTGTAGCAGCTAAGCGTGAGATTCTGGACGATCCGAAATACGGAAGCCAAATCCTCGCCAAATTCATGAACCACGTGATGGAAAGCGGCAAAAAGGCAGTGGCTGAGCGCATCGTTTACGGTGCCCTGGAGACTGTTAAGCAGCGCAAGAACAGCGATCCCCTGGAGATCTTCGAGAAAGCTCTCGACGCCATCGCTCCGCTGGTCGAAGTTAAGTCCCGCCGTGTAGGCGGTGCTACCTACCAGGTTCCGGTCGAAGTTCGTCCGTCCCGTCGTAACGCTCTTGCCATGCGTTGGCTGGTAGATTTCGCCCGCAAGCGCGGCGAGAAGTCTATGGCTCTGCGCCTGGCTGGTGAGCTGCTGGATGCTGCTGAAGGCAAAGGCGCCGCCGTCAAGAAGCGCGAAGACGTACACCGTATGGCCGAGGCCAACAAAGCGTTCTCGCACTACCGCTTCTAATCACGGCTTCCATTCTTTTGCGAGGGCTTTATGGCTCGTACTACAGCAATTAACCGCTACCGGAACATTGGTATCTGTGCCCACGTTGACGCGGGCAAGACCACCACTACCGAGCGGATCCTGTTCTACACAGGTCTCAGCCACAAGATGGGTGAGGTTCACGACGGCGCTGCAACCACCGACTGGATGGTGCAGGAGCAGGAGCGCGGTATCACCATCACTTCCGCAGCGATCACGACCTTCTGGGAAGGTTCGCGCGGTCAGTACGACAAGTACCGTGTAAACGTCATCGATACCCCCGGTCACGTAGACTTCACCATTGAAGTTGAGCGCTCCCTGCGCGTGCTGGACGGTGCGGTCGTGGTGTTCTGCGGCACCTCCGGTGTTGAGCCGCAGTCCGAAACCGTATGGCGTCAGGCCAACAAGTACGGTGTTCCGCGTATCGTGTACGTGAACAAGATGGACCGTGCTGGCGCTGACTTCCTGCGCGTTGTGGGTCAGATCAAGAACCGCCTGGGTCACACTCCGGTTCCGATCCAGATCGCCATCGGCGCCGAAGATGACTATCAGGGGCAGGTTGATCTGCTCAAGATGAAGGCCATCTACTGGAACGAAGACGACAAGGGCACCAGCTACCGCGAGGAAGAAATTCCGGCTGAGTTGGTTGACCTGGCCAGCGAGTGGCGCAACAACATGGTTGAGGCGGCTGCCGAGGCCAGCGAAGAGCTGATGAACAAGTACCTCGAAGAGGGTGACCTCTCCATTGAGGACATCAAGGCTGGTCTGCGTATGCGTACCATCGCTTGTGAAATCGTTCCGGCTGTTTGCGGTTCCTCGTTCAAGAACAAGGGTGTGCCCCTGGTTCTCGACGCCGTGATCGACTTCCTGCCTGCTCCGACCGAGATTCCGGCAATTAAGGGTATCCACCCTGACCTGGCCGACACTCCGAAGGATGAGGTTACCGAAGATCAGCTCGATGAGCGTCACGCTGACGACGCTGCGCCGTTCTCTGCTCTGGCGTTCAAGATCGCAACCGACCCGTTCGTGGGAACCTTGACCTTCGTTCGCGTTTACTCGGGCGTTCTGGAGTCCGGCCAGTCGGTCGTCAACTCCGTGAAAGGCAAGAAAGAGCGCGTTGGTCGTATGGTGCAGATGCATGCCAACCAGCGTGACGAGATCAAGGAAGTGCGCGCGGGCGACATCGCTGCTCTGATCGGCATGAAGGACGTCACCACCGGTGACACCCTCTGCGATATCGAGAAGCCGATCATCCTCGAGCGTATGGACTTCCCGGAGCCGGTCATTTCGGTGGCTGTTGAGCCGAAGACCAAGGCTGACCAGGAGAAGATGGGTATTGCTCTGGGCAAGCTGGCTCAGGAAGACCCGTCCTTCCGCGTCAAGACTGACGAGGAAACCGGTCAGACCATCATCTCCGGTATGGGTGAGCTGCACCTGGACATCCTCGTTGACCGCATGAAGCGCGAGTTCAACGTCGAGGCCAACATCGGCAAGCCGCAGGTTTCCTATCGCGAAACCATCTCCAAGGATAATGTGGAGATCGAAGGCAAGTTCGTGCGTCAGTCGGGTGGTCGTGGTCAGTTCGGTCACTGCTGGATTCGTTTCTCGACTCCGGACGTGGACGACAAGGGCAACATCACTGAAGGTCTGGTGTTCACCAACGAAGTCGTGGGTGGTGTGGTTCCGAAGGAATACATCCCGGCGATCCAGAAGGGTATCGAGGAGCAGATGAAGAACGGCGTTGTTGCCGGCTATCCGCTGATCGGCCTGAAGGCTACCGTGTTCGATGGTTCCTACCACGACGTCGACTCCAACGAGATGGCGTTCAAGATCGCTGCCTCCATGGCGACCAAGCAGCTGGCCCAGAAGGGCGGCGGCAAGGTGCTGGAGCCGATCATGAAAGTGGAAGTGGTGACCCCAGAGGACTACATGGGTGACGTGATGGGTGACCTGAACCGTCGTCGTGGTCTGATCCAGGGTATGGAAGATTCGGTATCCGGTAAGGTTATTCGTGCCGAGGTTCCGCTGGGCGAGATGTTCGGTTATGCAACCGACGTTCGTTCCATGTCCCAGGGTCGCGCGAGCTACTCCATGGAATTCTCCAAGTACGCAGAAGCTCCGTCGAACATCGTCGAAGCGCTGGTTAAAAAACAAGGCTAATCCCGCCCTTTAAGTAAGAGGTTTACTGTCGTGGCTAAGGAAAAATTCGAACGTAACAAACCGCACGTCAACGTCGGCACCATCGGTCACGTTGACCACGGTAAAACCACTCTGACCGCTGCTCTGACCCGCGTCTGCTCCGAAGTTTTCGGTTCGGCCAAGGTCGACTTCGACAAGATCGACTCGGCTCCGGAAGAGAAGGCTCGTGGTATCACCATCAACACCGCGCACGTAGAGTACGACTCCGAAGTCCGTCACTACGCGCACGTTGACTGCCCGGGTCACGCTGACTACGTCAAGAACATGATCACCGGTGCTGCCCAGATGGACGGCGCGATCCTGGTTTGCTCCGCTGCTGACGGCCCGATGCCGCAGACACGCGAGCACATCCTGCTGTCTCGTCAGGTAGGCGTTCCTTACATTGTCGTGTTCCTGAACAAGGCCGACATGGTTGATGATGCTGAGCTGCTGGAACTGGTCGAGATGGAAGTTCGCGACCTGCTGAGCACCTACGACTTCCCGGGTGACGACACTCCGATCATCATCGGCTCCGCGCTGATGGCTCTGAACGGTGAAGACACCAACGAAATGGGCACCAGCGCTGTTAAGAAGCTGGTTGAAACTCTGGATACCTACATTCCGGAGCCGGTTCGTGCCATCGACAAGCCGTTCCTGATGCCGATCGAAGACGTGTTCTCGATCTCCGGTCGCGGCACCGTGGTTACCGGTCGTGTTGAGCGCGGTATCGTCAAGGTTCAGGAAGAAATCGAAATCGTTGGTCTGCGTGATACCACCAAGACCACCTGCACCGGCGTTGAAATGTTCCGCAAGCTGCTCGACGAAGGTCGTGCTGGTGAGAACTGTGGCGTTCTGCTGCGCGGCACCAAGCGTGACGACGTAGAGCGTGGTCAGGTTCTGGCCAAGCCGGGCACCATCAAGCCGCACACCAAGTTCGAAGCTGAAGTGTATGTGCTGTCCAAAGAAGAAGGCGGTCGTCACACCCCGTTCTTCAAGGGCTACCGTCCGCAGTTCTACTTCCGTACCACTGACGTAACCGGTTCGTGCGAACTGCCGGAAGGCGTTGAGATGGTAATGCCGGGCGACAACATCAAGATGGTTGTTACCCTGATCAAGCCGATCGCCATGGAAGATGGTCTGCGCTTCGCGATTCGCGAAGGCGG
>NZ_JARPUS010000028.1 GCF_029537485.1 Pseudomonas sp. GOM6 | reverse complement strand
CTCCCCCGATGATCAGTCGGGGGACTATCGCCCTAGAAGAGGGTGTTAGTCGAGATACAAGGTTGGGTAGAGCGAAGCGAAACCCAGCCAGTTGTCGAACCCTGCGCTGGGTTTCGGCACGGTGTGCCTCTCCCCAGCCTACAAAATTTACCCGGCCTGGATCACGTATCCGGATGCAATCCGGGGGCGCCGTTACCCGCTTGCCGGCCTGTCGGTTCAGGCCAGCCCCATGCCCCACTTGATGGCGTAGGCCAGGATGCCCACGGCCAGCACGCCGCCCAGCCACAGGGCGGCGAACCAGGCCAGGCGCTGGGGCAGCGGAGGTTTGTTCTCGCTCATCAGTGATACCCCTCGCCGACCTTCACCTTGCCGCGGAATACCCAGTAGCTGTAGGCCGTGTAGATGAGGATGATCGGTACCATGAACACTACGCCAACCAGGGCAAAGGCCTGGCTGCTCTCCGGGGCCGAGGCCGCCCAGATGCTGACCGACGGCGGAATGATGTTCGGCCACAGGCTGATAGCCAGACCGGTGTAGGCCAGGGCGATCAGTGCCAGGGTCAGCACGAAGGGCTGCCAGTCGATCTTCAGGTGTACGGCGCGGACGATCCCCAGGATGGTCACCGCGACCAGGGTCGGTACCGGCATGAAGTAGAACAGGTTGGGCAGGGTGAACCAGCGTTCGGCGATGGCCGGGTGAGCCAGGGGGGTCCAGATGCTCACCGCGCTGATGAACAGCAGCAGCAGGGAAGTCAGCGGCAGCATCAGCTTGTACATCTTGTGGCGCAGTTTGCCCTCGGTCTTCAGCAGCAGCCAGGCGCAACCGAGCATGGCGTAGCCGACCACCAGGCCGGCGCCGCAAAACAGTGGGAACGGCGCCAGCCAGTCGAAGGCCCCCCCGGCGAACTGGCGGTTCTCTACCTTGATGCCCTCGATAAAGGCACCCAGCACCACGCCCTGGGCAAAGGTGGCGACCACCGAGCCACCGATGAAGGCCGCGTCCCACACGTAGCGGGTGCGCTTGGCCTTGAAGCGGAATTCGAAGGCCACGCCACGGAAGATCAGGGCGATCAGCATGATCACCAACGGCAGGTAGAGCGCGCTGAGCACCACCGAGTAGGCCAGCGGAAAGGCGGCGAACAGCCCCGCGCCGCCCAGCACCAGCCAGGTCTCGTTGCCGTCCCAGATCGGTGCCACGGTGTTCATCATGGCGTCGCGCTCGTCCTTGTCGCGGAAGAAGGGGTAGAGGATGCCGATGCCCAGATCGAAGCCATCCATCACCACGTACATGAAGATGCCGAAGGCGATCACGCCGGCCCAGATCAGCGGTAGGTCAATGCTCATGGGCGTTTCTCCTGTTCGACGTCGACTTCACCATCGACACTCTCGGCCGCAGCGGACAGCGGGCGTGCCGGGGTGCGCTGATGGCCGGGGCCACCTTCCTCGCTGATTTGGGCGCTGAGCAGGCCAAGCACCGGGCCCTTGCGCATCATGCGCAGCAGGTAGGTGATGCCGACACCGAACACGGCAAAGTAGACCACCACGAAGATGCTCAGCGACACGCCCATCTGCGTGGCGCTGTGGTTGGACACGGCGTCCGAGGTGCGCAGCAGGCCGTAGATGACCCACGGCTGACGGCCGACCTCGGTGGTGACCCAGCCGGCGAGAATGGCGATTAGCCCGGACGGTCCCATCAGCAGCATCAGACGCTGGAAGCCGCGGGCTTCATACAACCGGTCGCCGCGGCGCAGCCACAGGCCGAGCACGCCGCAGAGGATCATCAGCAGACCCAGGCCGACCATCACGCGGAAGCTCCAGAACACGATCAGCGCATTCGGCCGATCCTCCGGCGCCCACTCCTTGAGGCCCTTGATCTCGCCGTCGAGGTCATGGGTGAGGATCAGGCTGGCCAGCCGTGGGATGCCAATGGCGTATTTCGTCGTCTCTTCCTGCATGTCGGGGATGCCGAACAGCAGCAACGGCACGCCTTTCTCGGTGTCCCAGTGGCCCTCCATCGCCGCGACCTTGGCCGGCTGGTGCTTGAGGGTATTGAGGCCGTGGAAGTCACCGATCAGCGCCTGGATCGGTGCGACGATCAGCGCCATCCACAGGGCCATGGAGAACATCATGCGCGTGGCCGGGTCGCGCTTGCCCTTGAGCAGGTGCCAGGCCGCGGTGGCGCCGACGACAAAGGCGGTGCTGAGGAACGCCGCCACCGCCATGTGCGCCAGGCGGTAGGGGAAGGACGGGTTGAACACGATGTCCCACCAGCTCTCCGGGTAGAACACGCCATCGACCAGGGTGAAGCCCTGCGGGGTGTGCATCCAGCTGTTCGACGAGAGAATCCAGAAGGTCGAGATCAGCGTGCCGATGGCCACCATCAGGGTGGCGAAGAAGTGCAGGCCACGGCCGACCTTGTTCAGGCCGAACAGCATGATCCCCAGGAAGCCGGCTTCGAGGAAGAACGCGGTGAGCACCTCGTAGGTCAGCAGCGGCCCCATGATGCTGCCGGCCGCCGTCGACAGCTCGCTCCAGTTGGTGCCGAACTGGTAGCTCATCACCACCCCGGAGACCACGCCCATGCCAAAGGTGACGGCGAAGATCTGCAGCCAGAAGCGGTAGAGGTCGTAGTAGACCTCCTTGTTGGTCTTCAGCCACAGCCCCTCGAGCACCGCGAGGTAGCTGGCCAGGCCAATGGAGATGGCCGGGAAGATGATGTGGAAGGACACGGTGAAGGCGAACTGGATGCGTGCCAGTTCCAGTGATTCGAGGCCGAACATGAATGGCCACTCCGCTAGTTGATCTGAATCAATCATCCGCCACCTTCGACCAAGGTCGTAGCCGGCGGATTGTCGCATTGGGCAAATTGCCGCAGTGACTCAGAGCGCCCGGGTGGCGCCAGGATTCAGATTTATTTTGACGGGCCGCGCACGGAACCGATGACAGCCCCGCTCAGGTGTCGATCATCGGGCCTACTTGGTGGCCTTGAGCACCACGAACTTGGGATTGGCGGCGACCTGCTCGACGCCGCGGAACAGGCGCTTGAGCTTGGCGTGGTAGCCGAGGTGGCGGTTGCCGACGATCCACAGCTCGCCACCCGTGACCAGCGCGGCGCGCGCCTGCTGGAACATGCGCCAGGCGAGGAAGTCGCCGACCACCTGTTGCTGGTGAAAGGGCGGGTTGCACAGCACCAGATCGAGCGAATCGGCGGGCAGCTCGGCCAGGCCGTCGGCGGCGAGGAAGCTCGCCGGGCGCTCGCCGAGTGCGGCCTTCCAGTTTTCCGCGGCCGATTGCACGGCCATGTACGACTCGTCGACCAGAGTCAGTTCGGCGTGCGGGTTGGCCAGGGCGAAGGCGATGGCCAGCACGCCGTTGCCGCAGCCGAGGTCGGCCACGCGCTGCGGTGCCAGCGATTTGGGCAGGTGCGGCAGGAAGGCGCGGGTGCCGATGTCCAGGCCGTCGCGGCAGAACACGTTGGCGTGGTTGGTCAGCTCCAGCGCCGGTTTTTCCAGGCGGTAGCGGGTCGGGTAGGGCGACTTCGGCGCCGGTTTGCTTTCCGGCGTGGCCGTCAGCAGGCGTGCCTTCTTCACCGCCAGCGAGGCTTGCAACGGACCGATGTACTGCTCCATCAGCTCACCGGCGCTGCGCGGCAGGTGCTTGATCATCGCCCCGGCAATCACCTTGGCGCCGGGAGCGAGCTGACCATGCAGGCGGATCAGCTGTTCTTCCAGCAGGGCCAGGCTCTTGGGCACGCGGATCAGCACCCAGTCGAACGGGCCTTGTGCTGTTTCACTGGCCGGGACGAACTGCACGGCGTCGGCGGCCAGGCCATTGCGCGCTAGGTTCTTCTGCAGGGCGAGAAAACCCAGGTGCGAATCGCCGCTGCTGGTCACCCGGCAGTGCGCCGCCAGCGAGCAGGCCAGGGCACCGAAGCCGTCGTTGAGCAGGAGCACCCGACTTTCGGCGCTCAGGCCCTGTTCGTGCAGGTGGGCGAGCAGGTACTCGTCGGCGGCGTCGAAGGCCTGTAGCGGCTCGTTGGCCATCTCGGGCTGGCGGATCAGGTCGAGCTGGGCGAAGGGCGTGTCGAGAATAGGCATGGAAACCGTCGGTGTTTGTCTCGCCAGGAGTGGGCGAGACTGAAGGGGAACTGTGCAAAGGGGGAAAGTATGACCGTCAGCGAAGAGAAGTTCACCCGGCAGACGCTGACCGAGGTGCGTGTCTGGTCACCCACCCTGTTCAGCCTGACCTGCACCCGCGACGCCGGTTTCCGCTTCCGCGCCGGGCAGTTCGTGCGCCTGGGGGTGCGCAGGGCGGACGGCGCGGTGGTCTGGCGTGCCTACTCGATCGTCTCGGCGCCGCACGACGACTACCTGGAGTTCTTCTCCATCGTCGTGCCCGGTGGGGCGTTCACCAGCCAGCTGAGTCGGCTCAAGGCCGGCGACGAGCTGCTGGTGGAGAAGCAGGCCACCGGTTATCTCACCCTCGACCGCTTCTCCGACGGGCGTGATCTGTGGCTGATCGGCACCGGCACCGGGCTGGCGCCGTTTCTGTCGATCCTGCAGGATCTGGAAGTCTGGCAGCGTTTCGAGCGCATTCTGCTGGTGTACAGCGCCCGCGACCGTGGCGAGCTGGCCTATCAGCCGCTGATCGCCGAGCTGCCGCAGCGCGAATGGCTGGAAGGGGCGGGGCACAAGCTGCAGTACATCCCCGTGGTGACCCGCGAGCAGGTGCCCGGCGCGCTCAATGCCCGGGTTACCACGCTGATCGAGAACGGTGAGTTGGAGCGCGCCGCCGGCCTGAAGCTTGCGCCCGAGCACTCGCGCATCATGCTCTGCGGCAACCCGCAGATGATCGAAGACACCCGCGCCGTGCTCAAGGCGCGTCAGCTCAACCTGGCGCTGGCCCGCAGGCCGGGCCAGGTGGCGGTGGAGAACTACTGGTAGTCAGTCCTCGCGGATGGACTTGATGCGGTGTTCCCAGCGGCGCTTGGCGAAGCGACGCATGTTGGGAATGTCGTCGGTTTCGTCGAGGATCGGCTTGCCGATGATGGTTTCCATGATGTCTTCCAGGGTCACCAGGCCGTGCCAGCTGCCGAACTCGTCGTAGACCAGGCACATGTGCTGGCGCTCGTGCATCAGCTGCGTCATCAGGCTTTCCACGTTCATGGTGTCCGGCACCACCTTGAGCGGCTTCATGATGCTGGTGACCGTGGCAGCGTCATCCTCGGCGGCCAGGGCGTCATAGCGGAACACCACGCCCAGCGGGGCCTCGCCTTCGCCGATCACCGGGTAGCGGGAGAACTGGCTTTCCTTGACCCGTGTCTTGAACGCGCCGATCGAATCGTCCGGCGCGGCGCACTCGCAGACGATGCGCGGGGTCATGATGTCGCGCAGCTTGATCTCGTGCAGGTCGAGGATGTTGTTGATCACGCGCTGTTCGTCTTCGTCCAGCTTGCCCACTTCGCGGCCGAGCAGGGTCAGCGCCTTGATCTCCTGGCGGATGTCGGGTTCCGGCGCCTTGCTGCCAAACAGGCGCATGATCAGGTCGGACATCAGGATGAACGGCTTGAGCAGCAGGATCATGCCGCCCAGCAGGCTTGGCAGGAAGGGTGCCAGGGTGCGCCAGTAACGGGCACCGATGGTCTTCGGCAGGATCTCCGAGAGCACCAGGATCAGCAGGGTCATGATCGCCGAGGCAGCGCCCAGGTAGCCGTCGCCGAAGACGATGGTCACCTGCGCACCGACGCCGGTGGCGCCGACGGTGTGGGCCACGGTATTGAGCGTGAGGATGGCCGCGAGGGGCTGGTCGATCTGTTCCTTCAGCGCTTTCATGCGCTCATACAGCTTGGGCCGCTCGAGCTTCTGCTGGGCGATGTAGCTGGGCGTCAGGGAGAGCAGGGCGGCTTCGAGAATGGAGCAGATAAACGAAACCAGGATGGAGAGGACAGCGAACGCTATCAGGAGTGTCATGTAGTGGGGGAAAGTAGCCAATGGCCCACTAATTTAACGGATTTGCCTGAAAAAGCCCGATTAAACACGGGAAAGATGCAACATTTCGTATCGACGCGCGGGACGCGCCGACGGCGCGCCCCGCAACCTAGGTCACGGTTTGCTCTGTTGGCTCTTCAACAGATCGCGAATTTCCGTGAGCAGCTCCTGGTCCTTGGTCGGCGCCGGCGGCGCGGCCGGGGCGGCTTCTTCCTCGCGCTTGAGGCGGTTGATCACCTTGACCCCCATGAAGATGGCGAAGGCGACGATGACGAAGTCGAGCATGGTCTGAATGAACTTGCCGTAGCCCAGGGTGACGGCGGGAATATCGCCCTCGGCGGCCTTGAGCACGATGGCCAGGTCGGAGAAGTCGACCCCGCCGATCAGCAGGCCGATCGGCGGCATGACCACGTCGCCGACGAAGGAGCTGACGATCTTGCCGAAGGCGGCGCCGATGATGATGCCGACGGCCATGTCGACCACGTTACCCTTGACCGCGAAGGCCTTGAATTCACTGAGTATGCTCATGTTTCACTCCCTGAGTTTCTGGTTGTGCCGGCCAGTGTAATGGTTAAGCGGGATAATGCACTTCGGGAAACGTCTCGAAGCCGGGTTTGGCCAGCAAATAGCCCTGGAACAACTCCACCCCCATCTGCTGCAGGCAATTCAATTCGGCCTGGGTCTCGATGCCCTCGGCGATGACGCGAATGCCAAGCCTGCGGCACATCTGCAGGGTGGTTTCGACCAGTACCTGGCGCACGCGGTCGCCATCCACGCCCCGGATCAGATCCATGTCCAGCTTGATCAGGTCGGGTTGGAAGTCGGCCAGCAGATTGAGCCCGGCATAGCCGGCACCAAAGTCGTCGATGGCGGTCATGAAGCCCTGCTTGCGGTAGGCGCGCAGGATATTGGTGAGGTGCGGAATGTCGAGCACCTGCTCCTGCTCGGTGACTTCGAAAATGATGCGCTCGAGCGGGAAGTTACAGCGGGCGGCAGCCTCCAGAGTGGCACGGATGCAGGTTTCCGCACGGTACACCGCGTTGGGCATGAAATTGATCGAAACCATGGCCGGGATCTGCAGGCGTGCGGCCCACTCCACGGCCTTGATTCGGCAGCTCTGGTCGAAGGCATAGCGGTTGTTTTCATCGACCTGGGCTAGCAGGCTGCCGGCCGATTCGCCGGCGCTGCCGCGTACCAGAGCCTCATAAGCAAATACCTGGCGTCGCTGCAGGTCGACAATCGGCTGGAAGGCCATGCTGATGGGGAAGTCCAGTCCCTTGCCTTCGCGGCAAGCGGAACAGCCTGGGTTTGCGGTCATGGAGAGACTCTCAAGAGGTTTGTGCCACGGTAAGCAAAAAAGCTTGGCCTGTCTTGTCCAATTCAGCCCGGCATCAGGCGTCAGCGTCGAATGTGCGCAAGCGCTCGGCGATCTTGTCCTTCAGCTGCACCCGCTCGTTCTTCAGGGCATGCAGGGCCAGGTCGTCCAGGGCCTCGCGGCCGTCTTCCACTTCGTAGATGCGTTTGTCCAGGCTCTCGTACTGCTGTGCCAGTCGACTGAAGTGGGCGTCCTGTGCGTACAGGGCTTGCAGTTGCTGGCGGTATTCGGGGAATTCACGGGTCAGGGGGTGATGTTCGAGCGGCATGTCGAGTCCTCCGGTCGGTGTATTCCTGTTCAGCCTAGCTCAGGCTTTGGCAAGCTAAATAGTTAGCTAGCTATTGATGTGGGTCAATAAGCTGCCTGCGGTGGCTGATTAAAATATGAACACTTATTCAGGAGGTACTTCCATGAAAAGCCCGCTTCAAGTATTGCCCCAGGAGTTTTCCCAGCTGCGCGCGGAGTTGCAGCGTTTGCGTCAGAACGACAGCCACTTTGCCCGTCTGGTCGAACAGTTCGATGAGCTGGATGCGCGTATCGAGCGAGTCGAAAACAGCATGGAGTGTCTCGACGAACTCTCCCTAGGGCGCCTGAAGCGCTCCCGTCAGGTTTACCGGGATACCCTGGCCCGCCATTTCGACCGTGCCAGAGGCCAGTGCTGCGGTTGCGGCAAGGCCTGTTCCTCACGCCAGGCGACTAGTGCAGCGGCGGGTTGATCAGATAGCTGATGAGTCCGGCATCATCGCCGGGCCAGATTTGCCGCGTGCCGAGTGGTAGTTCGGCCAGCACCTTTCGCCAGAAAGCGGCGGCCTGATCGTCACCGCCGTAGAAGCGCACCAGCCAGGTGCCACCGTCACGCATGACCTGTTGCACCAGGGCGCGCCCTATGCCCTGGCGGCGGTATTTCTTGAGGATGAACAGATCAGCGAATTCCTGGGCCTCGATGCCCGGCAGTTCGCTGCGCTCGATCAGCAGGAAGCCGGCGATAAAGCCATCCACCAGGATCAGGCTGGCGCTCCACCCGGCGTCGCTCCAGTAGCGTGCCAGATGCGGCTCGTGGATGTAGTAGCGACCGTCGGCCTCGATGTCCTCGTCTTCCCAGTCCGACGACTCGTAGGCGTAGAACTGATAGAGGTTGGCGATCAGCGGCGCCTGGTCGGCGGTGGTGGGGATCAGCTCGATGTGCATGGCAGGCTCGCAAGGGCGACTCGGGGCGGTGCGAGCGCTATTATCGCCGTTTTTCAGCGGGCGGAGATTTCCATGGCCAAGGCCAAGCGCATGTATGGCTGCACCGAGTGCGGCGCCACCTTTCCCAAGTGGGCCGGGCAGTGCGGCGAGTGCGGGGCCTGGAATACCCTGACCGAGACCATGATCGAAAGCGGTGGCGCTGGCGCGCCTTCCGGGCGTGGCGGCTGGGCTGGGCAGCAGGCGCAGATCAAGACTCTGGCCGAGGTCAGCGTCGAGGAAGTGCCGCGCTTCTCCACCGTCTCCGGCGAGCTGGACCGGGTGCTCGGCGGTGGCCTGGTGGACGGCTCGGTGGTGCTGATCGGCGGCGACCCCGGTATTGGCAAGTCGACCATCCTGCTGCAGACCCTGTGCAATATCGCCCAGCGCCTGCCGGCCCTGTACGTCACCGGCGAGGAGTCGCAGCAGCAGGTGGCCATGCGCGCCCGGCGTCTGGAGTTGCCGCAGGACAAGCTCAAGGTGATGACCGAGACCTGCATCGAGTCGATCATCGATGTCGCCCGCCGCGAGCAGCCCAAGGTGATGGTGATCGACTCGATCCAGACCATCTTCACCGAGCAACTGCAGTCCGCGCCCGGCGGCGTGGCCCAGGTGCGCGAGAGCGCGGCGCTGCTGGTGCGCTTCGCCAAGCAGAGCGGTACGGCGATCTTCCTGGTCGGCCACGTGACCAAGGAGGGCGCCCTGGCCGGCCCGCGCGTGCTGGAGCACATGGTTGATACGGTGCTGTATTTCGAGGGCGAGTCGGACGGGCGCCTGCGCCTGCTGCGCGCGGTGAAGAACCGCTTTGGCGCGGTCAACGAGCTGGGCGTGTTCGGCATGACCGACAAGGGTCTCAAGGAAGTCACCAACCCTTCGGCGATCTTCCTTACCCGCGCCCAGGAGGCGGTGCCCGGCAGCGTGGTGATGGCCACCTGGGAGGGCACCCGGCCGATGCTGGTGGAGGTGCAGGCGCTGGTCGACACCAGCCATATGGCCAACCCCAAGCGGGTGACCCTGGGCCTGGACCAGAACCGCCTGGCCATGCTGCTGGCGGTGCTGCACCGCCATGGCGGCATCCCCACCTACGACCAGGACGTGTTCCTCAACGTGGTCGGCGGGGTCAAGGTGCTGGAGACGGCCTCGGATCTGGCGCTGATGGCGGCGGTGATCTCCAGCCTGCGCAACAAGCCGCTACCGCATGACCTGCTGGTGTTCGGCGAGATCGGTCTGTCCGGCGAGATCCGCCCGGTGCCGAGCGGTCAGGAGCGCCTCAAGGAGGCGGCCAAGCACGGCTTCAAGCGTGCCATCGTGCCCAAGGGCAACGCGCCCAAGGAGGCGCCGGCCGGTTTGCAGATCATCGCCGTGACGCGCCTGGAGCAGGCACTGGACGCGCTGTTCGAGTGACGCAGCTGCGGCGATCTGTCGCTGCAGTCGACTCGCCGTATTTGTCGCAGATCAATCTTGCTGTAACAGCGGCGAGCGAGCATGAGCCTGCCTATAAAGGAGATGGCTCATGTTCCTGTTCTTCGACCTTTTTGCCAAAACCCTCAATTACGAGCCGGGGCGCCCGCGTGATAACGCTGAAGCGCGCCGCGAAGCGAGCATGGGCTCGCGCCGCGTAGAGGCGAGGCGGCGTCAGCCGCAGCCCGGTGGCAAGTGAGTCGGGCCGGAAACACGAAGGGCGCCAATGGGCGCCCTTCGTCATGGTGGTGAATGGTTCTAGTCGTCTTCGCCCAATGCGGCCAGTTCACGCTCCAGCAGGCTTTCGTCGCCCAGGTTGAGCTCGACCAGGCGACGCAGATGGCTGATGGAGTCCAGATCGATATGTCGGCAGACGAAGCCGAGCAGGTCGTTGCGGGTCCGGGTAAGTACCACTTCCATCTGCAGCTGGGTGTTGGCATCCAGCGCGATGCTGGCCGTGAAGGGTTGGTCCGGGTCGCCGTTCCAGTCACGCGGGCGTTTGACCAGCAGGCCTTTGAGAGACACATCATGCAGCTCAACCGACCAGTGCCGTTCGCCCTGGGTCAACTCGGTCGCAGCGTCGAAGGCGATACGCTGGAAGCGCCGACGCTCGGTGGCAGATTCACTCATGCCAAGACTCCTGAAGGGTTTAGGACACTATAGCCAAGACGTGTCGGTTTGCCGATGGATTAGCGCCGTCGGTTTGACAGAGTGGGAAGTGTCGCCAAAGCTGCTAGGGCGGATTGATTACCTTCTAATTGCGGAGCGATGGACATGGCAAAACGACTTCTGACCAAGGGTTTGGTATTGGGTGTTCTGGGACTGGCCAGTGTGGCTGCGCAGGCCGGTCAGGCCGGTGGCGGTGGCTGCGGCTGGGGCAACATGGTGTTCGAGGGGCAGAGGGGCCTGATTCCGCACCTGTTGGCCACGACCACCAACGGCACCTCGGGTAACGCCACGTTCGGTCTCACTTCGGGCACCAACGGTTGTGACTCCAGTGTGACCCTGGGCTACGGTGGTCGCTCGCTGTTCGCCATGAATGGCATGCTCGACAACATTGCCGAAGACATGGCCCTGGGCCAGGGTGAGGCGCTGGACGCCTATGCCACGCTGCTGGGCATTGAGCAGCAGGATCGTGCGCATTTTGCCCAGGTGACCCACGAGAACTTCGGTGAAATCTTTGCCAGTGAAAGCGCCACCGGCGAGCAGGTGCTGGCGGCCACGCTTGAGGTCATGAGCCGCGACGAGCGTCTGGCGCGCTACGCCAAGCAACCGGCCTGAGTTCATCGCCCACAAAAAAGCCCGGCCAATTGGCCGGGCTTTTTCATGCACGTCTGACGCTTAGTTGCCGTATACCGGCAGCTTGGCGCAGATGGCCTTGACCTTCTCGCGCACCGCGTCGACCACGGACTCGTCGCCCATGTTCTGCAGGATGTCGCAGATCCAGCCGGCCAGTTCCTGGCACTCGGCTTCCTTGAAGCCGCGAGTGGTCACCGCCGGGGTGCCGATGCGCAGACCGGAGGTGACGAAGGGCGAACGAGGGTCGTTCGGCACGCTGTTCTTGTTCACGGTGATGAAGGCGCGACCCAGAGCAGCGTCAGCGTCTTTACCGGTGATGTCCTGCTTGATCAGCGAGAGCAGGAACAGGTGGTTCTGAGTGCCACCGGACACCACGTCGAAGCCGCGCTCAATGAACACGTTGGCCATGGCCTGGGCGTTCTTCACGACCTGCTGCTGGTAGGCCTTGAACTCGGGCTGCAGGGCTTCTTTGAAGCAGATGGCCTTGGCCGCGATCACGTGCTCCAGCGGGCCACCCTGGGCGCCCGGGAAGACGGCAGAGTTCAGCTTCTTCTCGATCTCTTCGTTCTTGCGCGCCAGGATCAGGCCGCCGCGCGGGCCGCGCAGGGTCTTGTGGGTGGTGGTGGTGACCACGTCGGCGAAGGGCACCGGGTTCGGGTATACGCCGGCGGCAACCAGACCGGCCACGTGGGCCATGTCGACGAACAGGTAGGCACCGACCTTGTCGGCAATGGCGCGGAAGCGAGCGAAGTCCAGCACCTGCGAGTAGGCCGAGAAGCCGGCCACGATCATCTTCGGCTTGTGCTCGACGGCCAGGCGCTCGACTTCGTCGTAGTCGATCAGGCCGGCGTCGGTGATGCCGTACTGCACGGCGTTGTACAGCTTGCCGGAGGAGGAAACCGAAGCACCGTGGGTCAGGTGGCCACCGTGGGCCAGGCTCATGCCGAGGATGGTGTCACCGGCCGACAGCAGCGCCAGGTAGACGGCGGCGTTGGCCTGGGAGCCGGCATGCGGCTGGACGTTGGCGTAGTCGGCGCCGAACAGTTGCTTGGCGCGGTCGATGGCCAGCTGTTCGACGATGTCGACGTACTCGCAGCCGCCGTAGTAGCGCTTGCCCGGGTAGCCTTCGGCGTACTTGTTGGTCAGCACGCTGCCCTGGGCTTCCATCACCGCCGGGCTGGTGTAGTTCTCGGAAGCGATCAGCTCGATGTGGTGCTCCTGGCGCTGGGCTTCTTGCTCCATGGCGGCAAAGAGTTCGGCATCGTAGCGGGCAATGGTCAAATCACGGCTGAACATGCGGGTCACCTGATCTATCAGCTGGCGAAGGGAAAGGCGCGCATTCTACCCGATGTGCCCTGGGCTGGCACATGAAAGGCGGTCAACTGGCGGACAAGCGGGCCTCAAGCAGCACGCGAGTGTTCAACTGAGGACGAACAGGGCGTTGCCGCCGAACTGAGCCTCGAACTGCTCGGCCGGCATCGGCTTGCCGAACAGGTAGCCCTGCACCTCGTCGCAATCGTGTTCGCGCAGGAAGTCCAGCTGCTCCTGGGTTTCCACCCCCTCGGCGATCACTGCCAGGTTCAGGCTGTGCGCCATGGCGATGATGGCGCGGGCGATCTGTGCATCCTGTTCGCCGGGCAGGCCGTCGACGAAACTGCGGTCGATCTTCAGTACGTCGATGGGGAACTGCTTGAGGTAGTTGAGCGAGCTGTAGCCGGTGCCGAAGTCATCTACCGCGATGCACAGGCCGAGCTTCTTCAGGCTGGCCAGCATCTGCAGGGTCTCGCCGACATCGCGCATCAGGATCGACTCGGTCAGTTCCAGCTCCAGGCAGGCAGGGGGCAGGCCGCTGTCGCTGAGGATGCGCGAGATACGAATGCCCAGCTGGCCGTCGGCGAACTGGCGTGCCGACAGGTTGACCGAGATCTTGGGCACGCGCACCTGGACGTCGTGCCAGGCCTTGAGCTGGCGGCAGGCTTCGTTGATCACCCAGTCGCCGACTTGGGCGATCAGGCCCAGCTCCTCCAGTACGGGGATGAATTCGTAGGGCGCCACCAGGCCGCGGCGGGGATGGTGCCAGCGTAGCAGGGCCTCGGCACCGGTCAGGCGGCGGCCGTCACCGGAAAGCTGCGGCTGGTAATAGAGCGCGAACTGGCCTTGCTCCAAGGCGTGGCGCAGGTCGCTTTCCAGCTCCAGGCGCTGCAGCGCGGTGGCGTTCATTTCCGCCTGGTAGAACTGGAAGTTGTTCTTGCCGCGCTCCTTGGCGTGATACATGGCCGTGTCGGCGTTCTTCATCAGCAGGCTCAGTTCGTCGCCATCCTGTGGCGCCAGGGCGATGCCGATGGAGGCAGTGACGAAGAATTCGCGGCCTTGCAGGACGAAGGGCTGGGCCAGGCTGGCGAGGATCTGCTCGGCCACGTGGATGGCGCGGGTCAGCGCCGCTTCGCGGCTGCTGCGTGCCTGCAGCAGCAGGGTGAACTCGTCGCCGCCCATGCGTGCCACCGTGTCGTCCTCGCCGACGCAGGCGGCCAGGCGCAAAGCCACGTCCTTGAGCATGCGGTCGCCGGCGGCGTGGCCAAGGGAGTCGTTGATCGGCTTGAAACGGTCGAGGTCCAGGAACATCAGCACCACCCATTCCTCGTGCCGCTCGGCATGCTGCAGGGCGGTGTACAGGCGGTCCTGGAACAGGGTGCGGTTGGGTAGCAGGGTCAGGGCGTCGTAATAGGCCAGGCGGTGGATACGCTGTTCGCTGGCCTTGCGTTCGCTGATGTCGTTGAAGAAGCACACGTAGCTGACCAGGTCGCCGTCGTCGTCCTGCACCGCAGTGATGCCGACCCAGGACGGGAACTGCTCGCCGTCCTTGCGCTTGAGCCAGATCTCGCCTTCCCAGCTGCCACGCTGGTTGAGCTGGGTGATGATGTAGGTGAATTGCGCGGCCTGCTGGCGGTCGGCGGTGAGCATGTTGGGGAACTGATCGAGCACTTCGCTGCCGGCATAGCCGGTAATGCGCTGGAAGGTCTCGTTGATGCGCACGATGTAACCGGCCGGGTCGGTGACCAGGATGGCGGCGGTGGAGTGCTCGAACACCGTGGCGGCCATGCGCAGGTCGCGTTCGGCGCGGCGCTGTTGGGACACGTCGCGACCGATGCCGAGGATACCTTCGAAGCGCCCCTGCTCGTCCCACATCAGCGACAGGCGCATCTCCACGGTGATCTTGCGGTCATCGGCACGCAGACTGTCGAACATCAGCGGTTGGCCGCTGATGCGCTGCTCAACAGCGTGCAGCTTGTCGGGGTCGCCCAGGGCTTCGTTAAGCTCATCCCACAGCTCCATCAGCTGTTCGAGCTGACGCGGGTTGGTGATGGTGCCGAGCAAACCGTTCTTCAGCAGCCACTCCGGGCTGTGGCCGAAGAGATTTTTGGCCGACGGGCTGATGTAGTTCAGGCGCAGGTGGCTGTCGCTGGTGATGATGACGTCGCTGATGCTTTCGGCCAGCAACCGGTAGCGTCGCTCGCTGTCGCGCAGGCTGGCTTGGGCGGTAATTTCGCCGGTGATGTCCTTGGCCACGCCGATCAGGCGGCTGACCCTGCCGTGGCGGTCGCGGCTGAGGGCGTGCTCGCGGATGTCGAACCAGTGCCAGTTGCCATCGCGATGACGCCAGCGCAACTGGCAATGCAGCAGCTGGCCGTCGGCCACGACCTTCTGCAGGTTGCGCACGCGCTGGTACAGCTCGGCGTCGTCGGGATGCAGGATCTTTTCCCACAGGCGTTCGCCGAAGCGCTTCAGCTCGTCGTTGCTGTAGCCCAGGTCAGGGCCCAGCCGGTTGTTGCTGAACAGTACGCGGTTGTTGCTCATGTCGTGCACGTACAGGGTGTCCGGCACCGCGCGCAGCACATCGGACCAGAAGCGCTCGCGCTCGACCAGCGACAGCTCGACACGCTTGCGGCTGGTGATGTCGTGGAGGCTCAGGGTGACCGCGCGCAGCTCTTCCCGGCGCTTGGGCAGGCGCAGGGTCAGCCACAGATAGCGCTCATGGCCCTGGGGAGTGTGGAAATGGCTCTCGCTCATCAAATCGCGTTCGCCATCAATCAGTGCGGCGATCAGTTGGGTAAGAGGGCCTTCCGGGTGTAATGGTGCGCTGCCAATCAGATGCCGCCAGATGTCACCGGGGGTCTCGGCGCCCAGCAGGTAAATGGCGACGCGGTTGGCTTCCCTGACGTGGATGGTGCGCAGCAGCTCACCCCGATGCGCGTCATGCTCGGCCAGCCATGGCTGCAGCTGCGAGCTGTGACGCAGGCCCTGGGCTTCGAGGTAGCTCTTCAGTTCGAACAGGTCGAGCACGCACAGCGCCACGCCGCTGCCTTCGAAGATGTCCTGATAGCGTCTGCGGGTGTCCTGCAGCACGCGCAGGGCCTTGCGTTCCTCGGTGACGTCGCGCAATACCCAGGCCCTCGCCGGCTCTGCATTGTCGGTATAGAGGGTATGGCAGGTGACGTTGAACAGGTGGGTGCGGCCGTCCTGCAGTACCTCGATGGGCTCGCTCTGCTCATAAAAAGCACTTTCCAGCCAGGGGGCCAGGCCCGGCAATAGCTGCAGCAGGTGCATCTGGCTGGCGGTGCCCAGGTCCAGGCCGAACATTTGCTCGGCACCTGGGTTGAGATAGCTGATGTGGCCATCGGGCTGGGTCACCAGCACGCGCTCATCAATGGCGCCGAGGGCGCCGATGGCGTCTTCCAGGGCGCGTTGCGACAGCGCCTGGGATTCGCGCAGGCTGCGCTGCTCGCGCAGCAGACTGAACAGCGCGAGCAGGGCCAGCACGGCGCAGAGGATGAACAGCAGTAGCTTGCCGGCCTGCAGTGGCAGCAGCTGCGCGTGAAAGCGGGTGGGGTCGAACAGCGCCTGTACCTGCCAGTCGCTACCGGCGACCGGGTACGCGCCGATACTGCGGGCGCTCGGGCCAGGGCCACCGTGGCGCAGCAGGGATAGCTGCTCATGAGTGTCGCGCAGTTGCCAGGTCAGGTCTGCCGGCTGGCTGGGTTGCCAGTAGGCGATCGCCTTGGGGGTCAGGCGCAGGTACCAGCCGCCCGGATGTTGCTTGGCGCGCAGGGCGATCTGGACCAGTCCGTTGCGGTAGGCGAAGTGATAGTTGTGCTGGGGCCACTCCAGCGGCGTGGCAGCTTGCGGGTCGCTGTCCAGGAGGATGCGGCCCTGGGCGTCGACCCAGGCCAGGCTATGCAGGGCTGGAAATACACCGCGCAGCTTTTCCAGTAATTGCTGCTGGCCGGCGGCGTCTGCCGGGTGCGCATGGCTGGCCAGGAAGGCCTGTCCAGCCTCCGCTTTCAGGCGTAGCAACAGGCTCAGCTGTTCTGCCAGCTGCTCAGCATGCTCCTGGTTGCGCTGGCGCTGTACCTGTTCCTGCTGGCGGGTTTCCTGATACAGCTGCCACAGCAGCAGACCCAGCATCAGCGCGACCAGCAGGGCCAGCAGGCCTTTCAATGAGCCACGGCGCGGCCTGGTGGGCGAGCTAAGAGGGTGAAGGTGGAGTCGGGGCACGCGGTAAACCCTGCGGTACGGCTGCTGGAGCGGGTTCGGGCAGAAAATCAAAGCCAGGTAGCATGCCTGTAAAAGGGGCAAAGTGCTATCACTGTCCGCTGTGTGGTCGTTGCCGTGTTCGACTGACGGCAAGAGGGGAGGTTCAGGCCTCAATCGACCTGCTGCGCACTGCGTCTGATGGTGTCCGCCAGCGCCTGGGCGGCGGCCGACAGCTTGATGCCGCTGCGCTGGATCAGGCCGATGGACCGCTCGACGGTTGGCTTGCTCATGGCGATGCAGTGTCCGCCAAGCTCGCGCATCTGCTGGGTGCAGATGCTCGGCACGATGCTCACCCCCAGCCCCTGGCCGACCATCCGGCCAATGGTGGTGAACTGGTGGCTCTCGAAGGCGACGGCCAGTTGCCCCACCTGAGCCTCGATCAGCCGGCGTACCGTCGAGGGCCGTTGCAGCGCGATAAAGGGTTCGTCGCGCAGATCGTCCCAGCTGACTTCAGGCCTGGTGATGAGGGCGCTGTCGGGCGGGACCACAGCGACGAAGCGATCCAGGTAGAGGGTGGCGAATTCCAGCCCGTCCAGATTGTCCGGTTCCAGTACCACGCCAAGCTCGACGCGGCGGTCGCGCACCATGTCCACCACCTGTTCATTGATCACGTCATGTACGGCCACGTTGATCTTCGGGTAGCGGTCGCGAAAGGCCTTGATCGCCTGGGGCAAACGGTTGGCGGCGAAGGAGGGCATGGCGGCGATGGCAACACGGCCCAGCTGCAGTGTGAAGTGCTGGCGCAGCAACTCCTCGGCGTTGTCCCAGTCGGCCAGCAGGCGCTGGGCGATGGGCAGCAGGATCTCGCCCTCCGGGGTCAGCGCCACGCTGCGGGTGGTGCGTACCAGCAGCGGGCCGCCGAGGGACTCCTCCAGCGTCTTGATCGCCAATGACAGCGCCGGCTGCGACAGGTGCAGGCGTTCGCAGGCCTGGGCGAAGCTCAGGCTCTGGGCCACGGCGAGGAAGGCGCGCAGTTGTTTGATGGTCATTGATTTGTTTTGTCGATTAATTCAGATGAAAAACAAAATTAACAAATGAGTCAAACAGGGGGAAGCTTGGGCCCACTCACCGGCGACCACGCCGGGCCAACGACAATCACAAGAGGCAGCACCATGAGTGGACTCGACAAGCGCGTAGGCAGCTACGAAGAGGCCCTGGCCGGGCTCACCGACGGCATGACCGTCCTCGCCGGCGGCTTCGGCCTGTGCGGCATCCCCGAGAACCTGATCGGCGAGATCCGCCGCCGCGGCGTACGCGACCTCACCGTGGTGTCCAACAACTGCGGCGTCGACGGTTTCGGCCTCGGTGTGCTGCTGGAAGACCGGCAGATTCGCAAGATGATCGCTTCCTATGTCGGCGAGAACGCCCTGTTCGAGCAGCAGTTGCTGAGTGGCGAACTGGAAGTCGAACTGACCCCGCAAGGCACCCTGGCCGAGAAGCTGCGCGCCGGTGGCGCCGGCATCCCGGCCTTCTTCACCGCCACCGGCTACGGCACCCCGGTAGCCGAGGGTAAGGAAGTGCGCGAGTTCGACGGGCGCAAGTACATCCTCGAACCTTCGATCACCGGCGACTTCGCCATCGTCAAGGGCTGGAAGGCGGACTACTACGGCAACGTGATCTATCGCCACACCGCACAGAACTTCAACCCGATGGTGGCCACCGCCGGGCGCATCACCGTGGTCGAGGTCGAGGAAATCGTCGAACCAGGCGAACTGGACCCGGCGCAGATCCACACCCCCGGTATTTACGTCGACCGGCTGATCTGCGGCCGCTTCGAAAAACGCATCGAAAAACGCACCCTGCGCGCCTGAGGAGAGACGACCATGGCACTGACCCGCGAACAGATGGCCCAGCGCGTGGCCCGCGAACTCAAGGATGGCTACTACGTCAACCTGGGCATCGGCATCCCCACCCTGGTGGCCAACTACGTGCCCGAGGGCATGCAGGTGATGCTGCAGTCCGAGAACGGCCTGCTCGGCATGGGCGCCTTCCCGACCGAGGAGACGGTCGATGCCGACATGATCAACGCCGGCAAGCAGACCGTCACGGCGGTCAAGGGCGCCTCGATTTTCTCCTCCGCCGAATCCTTCGCCATGATCCGTGGCGGGCACGTCGATCTGACCGTGCTCGGCGCCTTCGAGGTGGACGTGCAGGGCAACATCGCCTCCTGGATGATCCCCGGCAAGCTGGTCAAGGGCATGGGCGGCGCCATGGACCTGGTGGCCGGTGCCGACAACATCATCGTCACCATGACCCACGCCTCCAAGGACGGTGAGTCCAAGCTGCTCGACCAGTGCTCGTTGCCGCTGACCGGCGCCGGCTGCATCCGCAAGGTGCTGACCGACCTGGCCTACCTGGAGATCGACAACGGCACCTTCATCCTGCGCGAGACCGCGCCGGGCGTGAGCATCGCCGAGATCGCCGAGAAGACCGCTGGTCCGCTGATCGTGCCGGACGATGTGGTCGAAATGACCTTCTGATTACTCCCTCCGCCGCGCGGGCCAGGCACCACGCATGCCAGGCCCGCGCGGCGGCCTTTTGTCTATTGGTCCGGCGCCATGCCGTGGCCTCAAGGAGAGTCGAACATGCAAGACGTCGTCATCGTCGCCGCCACCCGCACCGCCATCGGCGGCTTCCAGGGCGCCCTGGCCAATGTGCCGGCCGTCGACCTGGGCGCCGCGGTGATCCGCAATCTGCTGGACAAGACCGGCCTCAACCCCGCCGAAGTCGATGAAGTGCTGCTCGGCCATGTGCTC
>NZ_JARPUS010000027.1 GCF_029537485.1 Pseudomonas sp. GOM6 | reverse complement strand
ACCCCAAGCCCGACTCAGGTGAGCAGGAACGCGCCTGGTTCGCCATCGCCCATCGCGGCGGACTGATCGACCCGCTGCTGGCCGTGCAGATCTTCACCTTCAAGAAGGGCACGGACGATCTGACCGACTTCACCCCACCGCCGGAAACTGTGATTCCACGTTTGCAAAAGTTGACCAAGACCATGCAGCTGACACTAGACAAGCCTGCGCCCTAATCGAACCAAGTAAGTGCTGCCATAGACCACAAAGGGGACACACAAAGCACACAAAGGGGACAGATTTATTTTCTTGTGCTTGCTTGAAAATAAATCTGTGCCCTTTTCGCTGGAAGAAAATAACGATTCAGGTCTCAACCTCAGCATGCTGGCCCGGCAAGGGGACGCATCACAGCCAGCCCTGGCAGATACCACTGGTCAGTCATCTCAGGAAAATCATCGCACATGATCCGCACATCCATGCTTGCCTATAGCCTGCTACTGGTCGCTGGAGCGTCCTGGGCCGATTCAACGCGCCAGGAATGCCTGGGGCGCTGGACCTTTCAAGTGGCCGAAGATATCGAATGGGCCACTTTTCCAGCCGATGCTGTCACTAAGCTTTCTCGAGCAGGCGGCGGCGGGCATGCCTTCTCGGACAAGGTCAGCGGTCGCGGGGAAGCCGGCAGCTATATATATGGCAGTGGCGATGCCTTGCTCTATGTCAGCGATATCACCACACGCGAAGAGTTCGACATGGCCGCCAACTATGTCAGGGGCAGTGGTCGACTAGCCCAGAAACATCTACGTGAACAAATAGATACAGATAAAGGTTTAGTGCAGTCTTTGATCGAGCAGGGATATAGCCCGGACTCCGAGGCAGTTCGCCGGGTAGAGGCCGATATTGAAGAAGCAGAAAAGGATATTCCGCTCGCGCATGTCTACGACCTCGATCTCGGCATTCCCGACGCCCATATCTTGGGCAGCGAGCATATTCCTTTCGATGCCTTTCTTTGGCGTAATCAGCGTGTCTATTACTTCGCGCTCTCTCCCAAATCCGAGAACGCAATGCAGGAAGTAAAAGACCTGCTATCCCGCTTTCGCACCCGCGAGCTATACGAAGTGCCCAAGGAGCCTGGCGTCTGTTTCCCCTATGGATTTATTGCTGACGATGGCAAGGCCAGCCATCACTTCAAGTTCTCCTTCCGCTTCACCCGTACGCCCAATGTGATCTTCTCCCTGCTGACCGTTTCCCCTGATAACGTCAATAAGATAGTCCCCACCACGGGCACCTACGACACCGACTACCGCCCCGGCTATGACGCCAGCAAGTGGAAAATCTCGCCCATCGTCGAAAGCCTCTACTTCGGCAAGCGCCTGGCCGGGCTGGAAGGCTGGCAGCTCAACCCCAAGCCCGACTCAGGTGAGCAGGAACGCGCCTGGTTCGCCATCGCCCATCGTGGCGGGCTGATCGACCCACTGCTCGCCGTGCAGATCTTTACCTTCAAAAAGGGTACGGACGATCTGACCGATTTCACCCCACCGCCGGAAACCGTGATCCCACGCCTGCAGAAGCTGACCAAGACCATGCGGATGACGCTGGGCGCGACAACGCAATAAGGACAGTGCGCACCACGGCCAGGAATTGCCCTAGATCAACGAGGCGTTGCCGCGCCTCGCGCAGAATCCCTGCCCCTGTGTTTCTTGCGGCTATTCCATGCGTCCCGAACTCCTCTGCCCCGCCGGCACCCTCAAGTCCATGCGTTACGCCTTTGCCTACGGCGCTGATGCGGTGTATGCGGGGCAGCCGCGTTACAGCCTGCGGGTGCGCAACAACGAGTTCGATCATGCCAATCTGCAGATCGGCATCGACGAGGCGCATGCGCTGGGCAAGCGCTTCTACGTGGTGGTCAACATCGCGCCGCATAACGCCAAGTTGAAGACCTTCTTGCGCGACCTGGAGCCGGTGGTGGCGATGGGGCCGGATGCGTTGATCATGTCCGATCCGGGGCTGATCATGCTGGTGCGCGAGCACTTCCCCGCGATGCCGATCCACCTGTCGGTGCAGGCCAATGCGGTGAACTGGGCCAGCGTGGCGTTCTGGCAGCGCCAGGGCCTGACGCGGGTGATTCTGTCCCGCGAACTGGGGCTGGAGGAGATCGAGGAGATCCGCCAGCAGGTGCCGGGCATGGAGCTGGAGGTGTTCGTCCACGGCGCGCTGTGCATGGCCTATTCCGGGCGCTGTCTGCTGTCCGGTTACCTCAACAAGCGCGACCCCAACCAGGGCACCTGCACCAATGCCTGCCGCTGGCAGTACCAGGCGCATGAAGGCCAGGAGGACCCACTGGGGGGCATAGTCAAAAGCTGCCAGCCCACTCTCGGCCAAGGTGCGTCGACCGAGCGGTTGTTCCTGCTGGAAGACCCTACACGTCCCGGCGAGCTGATGGAGGCCTTCGAGGACGAGCATGGCACCTACATCATGAACTCCAGGGACCTGCGCGCCATCCAGCATGTCGAGCGGCTGACGCGCATGGGTGTACATTCGCTGAAAATAGAAGGCCGTACCAAGAGCCATTTCTATGTGGCGCGCTGCGCCCAGGCCTATCGCCGCGCCATCGACGATGCCGTAGCTGGCCGTCCCTTCGACCTGAGCTTGATGGACGACCTGGAATCGCTGGCCAATCGTGGCTACACCGAGGGTTTCCTGCGCCGCCATGTGCACGACGCGTATCAGAACTATGAGCGCGGCAACTCAGTGTCGGAGCGTGCCCAGTTCGTTGGCGAGCTGACCGGCGCGCGTCGCGGCGAGCTGGTCGAGGTGAGGGTGAAGAACCGCTTCGTTGTCGGTGACCGCCTGGAGCTGATGACGCCGCACGGCAACCTTGGCTTCATTCTCGGCGCGCTGGAAAAGGCCGACGGCAGCCCCGTCGAAGTCGCCCCCGGCGATGGCCATACCGTCTACCTGCCATTACCGGCGGACATCGACCTGCAGCATGCCCTGCTGCTGCGCCAGTTGGCCTGAGATCAGCGCCTGCCTATACTGCGCGCCCTCGCAGGAGAGCGAGGCGCCGCATGCGCCTCCGCCGAAGGCGCAAACTCCCATGATCGCTCAGGCCCAGCACTGCGAGATTCCGACATAGCCGTCTGGAGAGCGGTCGCCATGCGCGACCCACCGAAGGGGCAAGCGGCCGCGCCGCGCAAACTCTCAGGTAAAAAGGACAGGGGGAGAGGCACTTACAGGCTTTTGCAAAACTATCTGCGTTGCCTGGCCGTTGTTAAAAGCAGCCTCAAAATGCTCATTTACAGCTCGTAAATTGCGCTTTCTCGGCTGCTTTTGCCTAGGCCAGGCTGCCTCGATGACGTTTTGCAAATGCCTGCCAACGCAGGAGTTCTGTGTGCTGCTCTACGTCTATCTGATTGCCATCACCGCCGAAGCCATGTCCGGCGCGCTCGCCGCCGGCAAGCGCAACATGGATCTGTTCGGCGTCGCCCTCATCGCCTTCATCACCGCCCTCGGCGGCGGCACGGTGCGCGACATCCTGCTGGGCAACTTCCCGGTGGGCTGGACCCAGCATCCCGGCTACATCTACCTGACCATCTGCGCCGGCCTGTTCACCATGCTGATCGCGCGCTTCATGCACCACCTGCGCCGGCTGTTCCTGCTGCTCGACGCCATGGGCCTGATCGCCTTCACGGTGATCGGCTGCAACGTCGCCCAGGAACTCGACTACGCGCTGCCGGTGGTGGTGATGGCCGGGGTGATCACTGGCGTGTTCGGCGGCATCCTGCGCGACATCCTCTGCAATCGCCTGCCTCAGGTGCTGCGCCACGAGCTGTATGCCAGCGTTTCGCTGCTGGTCGCCCTGCTCTACCTCGGCCTGCGCCACCTCGGCGTCGACGAGGATCTCAATCTGCTGGCCTCCTTCGCCAGCGGCCTGGCCCTGCGTCTGGCGGCGATCCGCTGGCACTGGTCGCTGCCGGTGTTCTCCTACGCGCCGGGGCGCTGGAACGGCTGAGCCGGCCTCACTGCTCCAGCCCGCGCCGATGCAGGATGTCGTCCAGGGTGCGGCTGACCGCCGTGCAGTTGCGCACCATCTCGATGCGCTCCCAGGTGGCACGCTCGCCCTCGCGGATCAGGCGCAGCATGGCCTGGCGTGACGGTGGCGCCAGTAGGCGCAGCGGATGATCCCAGCGGTTGCGCAGGAAGATGTTGATGTCGGCCGTGTAATCCTGGGCCAGCACGCCGTAGCTCAGGTGCTGGATCATGTTCAGCGCCGGCGACTTGAAGCGCAGGTGGTCGCGGCTGACCTTGAGCATCTCGGTGGTGGCGTTCTTGACGATCCGCCGCTGGTAGTTGAACACCTTGCGCAGCGCATTGCCCGGCGCGTCCGGGTCCGGGGTGATGGCCAGCGCGGCCGGGTTGGTCATGCTGGCGATGAAGTGGTTGACCCCATAGAGGCGGGTCAGGCGCTTGGCCGGCAGGTCGTCGACGAAGGAGCCATCGATCCAGCGCAGGTCCGGCAGGTAGGGCACGGTCTCGCCCTTGGCATTGCGGCACTGTAGGGTTACCGGCGGGTAGATGCCATAGATGGCGCAGGACGCCATCACCGCTGAGCGGATCAGCACGTTGGGCGAGGTGATGGCGTTGAGCAGGCGCGGCGCCTGCTCCGGCGCCAGGCCGGTGACGGTGATGTTGAGCTTGCGCCCGGTCAGGGCGAAGGCTTCCTGGAAGGTCAGATCGGGAATGATCTTGCCCAGGTATTCGCGCAGGTTGTTGGCATCCATCGGCTGGTTGCGGCTGGCGAAGGGCGACAGCGTGGGACGGATCGACGAGGTCTGGTCGACCTCATGGTGCAGGTTGTCGATGCTCAGACGGTGCGACAGCTCTTCATCGGTATGGGTACAGGCGGTGGCGGCGATGATCGAGCCGGCGCTGGAGCCGGAGATGATGTCCGGCAGCAGATCCTGCTCGAACAGTGCCTTGACCACCCCGGCGTGGAAGAAGCCCAGTACCGCACCACCGCTGAGCATCAGCGCCGAGCGGCCATAGCAGTGGCCGGCACGAATGAAGAAATCCTCCTTGTCCTGCTGCGAGATGATCGACTCGTCGACCTCGTCGATGTCCTGCAGCGCGCCGCACAGTTCGCGTACAAACTGGTGGATCAGGTTCTTGGTGCCGAACTTGGCCTTGTTGTACAGCGCCGGCTTGCCCATGCCACCGACGTTGCCGTGGATGCCCTCGTTGAGGGTAAACAGCAACTGGTGATAGTCCTGGCGAAACCGCAGGTCGCGGATCAGGTCCAGGCGCTGACGGATCGAGCGGTAGTCATAGCTCTTGCTGGCATCCGAGCTTTTCCAGTCGCTCATGCCGCTCTGCTGATCAAAGGCCGTGGCCTGCTCCACCCACTCGGCATAGTTTTTCGCGGCATCCATCTTCTTCAGCAGCTGCCGCGATTGCAGTCGTGCAAAAACCATCTCGTTCACCTCCCGGCTGGGTTCATTCACGGTGCTCGCCGGCCACTGCGCCGGCGACGCTCTTGCGCCGACGGGCAGCGCTGACGCGCGGGGCGGGCTGGCGGGTACTAGTAGCCGCTACGGGCTCAGCCCCCGCATTCAGGGCCTGCTGGGCAGCTTGCGTTTCCTGCTGCTCGGCCAGTTTCAGGTACTGCTCGGTGGAGGCTTCGATGCAGCCGATGTAGAAGTCCATGTCCGCCATCACGCTGCGGTCGGCCAGCACGCCGAGGTTGATGTTGTCGTAGATGCCGGTGATGCCGTGGCTGATGGCCATGCCGTCGCACACCGGCACCAGCGGGAAGATCGACAGAATCCGCGCCCCGGCGAAATAGCGCGGCACGGTGCCGGGGATGCCTGGCACGTTGGTGATGATGGTGTTGATGAACGGCACCCGGCTCAGCAGGCGGGTCTTGGCCTGCACCCAGGCGGCCATGGCGCGCACGGAAGGCGGCACCAGCTCGCCGGCGGAGTTGCCCAGGTCATACAGCACATCCTTGGCCAGCGGGATGCCGCGCAGCGTTCTGCGGTGCACCGCGGCCAGTCGGGTAATCGGGTCGTCGATATCGGTGCCGATGGCGATGTACATGGCCGAGATCATGTTGCCGCCATCCTTGCGCGTTTCTTCGGCACGCAGCGATACCGGGCACATCGACACCAGCGAGCCCTCGGTCGGCAGCTTGTCGTGCTTGAGCAGGTAGCGACGCAGGCCGCCACCGATGATGCTGATGATCACGTCATTCAGCGAGGCGTCGGGATTGAGCTTGCGGATGCGCTTGAGGTCCTGCAGGCGCCAGACATGCCCGCCATAGGCGCGGTGCGGCGACACCGCCGTGTTGAACAGCGTCTGCGGCACGCGGCGCTGTTCCGGGCGCGCATCGCCGCGCAGCTGGGCAAGCAGCTCGACGCTCTTCTGGGTCACGCCAAGGCCAGCCTTGAGGCTGCGCAACGACTGGCCAATCAGCCGCGGCGTGGTGCGCGCCCACATTTCCAGCGGCGTCGGCACGCGCTCGACGTACTCGACGTTGCTGCGCTTGCCGAACTCGTGCTGCGGCGTGTCTTCCATCAGCGCGGTGCTCAGCTCCAGCGCCGACTTGCCGTCGACATAGGCGTGGTGAAAGCGGATCAGTACGGCGAAGCTGTTTTCCGGAACGCCCTTGACGTTGTTCAGCCCCTCGATGATGTAGATCTCCCAGGGCGCGCGATCCATATCCAGCGTGCGCGACATGGTCCGCGCGGTAAAGATGCACAGCTGGCGCCAATCGCCCGGCTGCGGCAGGCCGACATGGCGCACGTGGTATTCGAGGTCGAAGCTTTCGTCTTCCAGCCAGTAGGGGTCGTCGAGACGCAAGGGCGCCAGGGCCAGACGCCGGCGGAACATCGAGGTGGTATTCAGGCGATCACCAACGTACTGGAGGATTTCCTTGTACCGCACGATGCCGTTGGGCGCGGCACTCTGGTCGCACAGCCAGAGGCTGCCGATGACCATCGGCTGGTTGGGCGTCTCGAAGTAGAAAAAGTGCGAGTCCATGGGGCTGAGCTGTTTCATCTGCGTTCCTTCTCACCTGATCACGACGGGAGCCACCGTTCGCGCAACGACGCGACGCGCCCGACGGCAGGGCCAGAAAAAATGGCGCTGCGCAGGCGACGTTCGCTCGGCAATGAAATTGTTGTTATCGATGGCAGGACAGCGCTCGACGAGTGCTGCACATTCGAGGCTAATCGGCAAAACGGCAGTCGTCAGCCCGCGCCGCTGTCAGGGCCTGAAAATAGGTATTTCGAGGGACAATTTTCGCCAGCACTCATACTCGCAGGCCCGGCATGGCCGGCTCAGCTCATCTCCACCTGGGCCTGCAGCAGCTCGGTGAATTGCGCCGCCGGTAACGGCCGGCTGATCAGGTAGCCCTGGATCTCGTCACAGTGCTGCGCCTTGAGGAAATCCATCTGTGCCTGGGTTTCCACGCCTTCGGCCACCACCTTGAGCTCCAGGCCGTGGGCCATGGCAATGATGGCGCGGGTGATCGCCGCGTCCTCGCCGCCGGCGGCCAGGTCACGGACGAAGGTCTGGTCGATCTTCACGTAGTCCACCGGGAAGCGCTTGAGGTAGCTGAGCGAGGAGTAGCCGGTGCCGAAGTCGTCGATCGCCAGCTTCACCCCCAGGTCGCGCAACTGCTGGAAGGTGGTGATGACGTTCTCGACGTTGTCCAGCAGCTGGCTTTCCGTCAGCTCCAGCTCCAGCAGGTGTGCCGGAAGCGCGGTTTCGTCGAGCACCTGGCGCACCAGAGCGATCAGATTGCCCTGGCGCAGTTGATGCACGGACAGGTTGACCGACACGCGCAGGTCGGCCAGGCCCTGGCACTGCCACTCACGGGCCTGGCGGCAGGCCTGGCGCAGGACGAACTCGCCGATCGGTGCGATCAGCCCGGTTTCCTCGGCCAGCGGAATGAATTCGCTGGGCGGCACCAGGCCCAACTGCGGGTGTCGCCAGCGCACCAGCGCCTCGGCGGCATTCAGGCTGTCGTCGGCCAGGCACAGCTTGGGCTGGTAGAACACCTCCAGCTGGCCGTCGTCGATCGCCTTGCGCAGCTGGGTCTCCAGCTGCAGGCGCTCCAGGGTGCAAGCCTGCAGGTTGTCGGTGTAGAACTGGAAGGTGTTGCCGCCCAGGTGCTTGGCGTGCTGCATGGCCATGCCGGCCTGGCTGATCAGCGCAGACATTTCCCGGGCATTGTCCGGCAGCAGGCTGATGCCGACCGAAGCGCTGACCACCAGCTCATGGCCGCCGACATCCATCGGTGTACGCAGCTTGCTCAGCAGGCGGCTAGCGGTGCGCGCCAGGGCAGAGAGGCTGCCGTGGGCGTCGAGTAGGATGGCGAACTCGTCGCCGGCCAGGCGCGCCACGGTGTTGGCTTCCGGCACCGCCTGATTGAGGCGCCGCGCCATCTGCCGCAGCAGCTGATCCGCCACTTCATGGCCGAGGCTGTCGTTGAGCAGCTTGAAACGGTCCAGGTCGATATGCAGCAGCGCGATCTGGGTCTCGCCCTGCCGCGCCCGCTCGCAGGCCTCGTGCAGGCGTTCGCGGAACAGGCTGCGATTGGCCAGGCCGGTCAGTTCGTCGTAGTGCGACAGGTAGCGCAGGCGTTCCTCGGTCTGGCGCCGCTGCGACAAGTCGGAGAAGAAGCCGACGATATGGCTGACCCGACCCTGGCGGTCATGCACGGCATTGAGCTGCAGCCACTGCGGATACAGTTCGCCGTTCTTGCGCGACTCCAGCAGTTCGCCACGCCAGCTGCCGTGCAGCTCCAGCTGCTCACGGATCAGCTGGTACTGGCGCCGTGCCTCGCGGCTGCTGACCAGGGTCGCGACACTGCGCCCCAGCACCTCGTCCTTGCGGTAGCCGGTGACTTCGCTGAAGGCCTGGTTGACCGACAGCATCAGGTAATCGGCATCGAGAATGACGATGCCCTCGCTGGCCGCCTCGAACACCGTGGCGGCCAGGCGCTGCTCCTCGTCCTGGCGCTTGCGTTCGGTAATGTCGCGGCGGGTGCCGAGCATGCGCAATACCTTGCCCTGGGCATCGCGCTCCACAGCACGACCGCGGTCCTCGACCCAGCGCCAGCGGCCGTCGGCATGACGCACGCGGTACTCCACGCAGTAGCCGTCGCTGCGACCCTTGAGGTGCTCGACCAGGGCCCGGCGCAGCAGCGGCACGTCATCCGGGTGCAGGCGTGGCCTGAGGTGGCTGAGCACCCCCCTGACTTCGTCCTGGCGCATGCCGAAGATGCGTTCCAGTTGGCTGTGGTGCACTTCGTCGGTCTGCAGGTTCCAGTCCCACAGGCCCAGCTCGCTGGCTTCCAGGGCCAGGGCCAGGCGCGCCTCGCTCTTGCCCAGGGCATGGCTGGCATCATCCAGCTCCAGGGTGCGCTGGGCCACACGGATCTCCAGCTCGTCATGGGCCTGACGCAGCTCGGACTCGGCACGCCGGCGCTGCTCCACTTCACGGGCCAGCTCCAGGTTGAGACCTTCGGCACTCTCGCGGGCCTGTTCCAGGCTTTCGATCAGCGCCTGATTCTGGAAACGCTGCAGCAGGCCGCGCTGGACCAGGCGATTGACCTGCCAGGCCACCACCCACAGGCTCAGCAGCAGGATCAGGCCGAGCAGGCCCCAGCCCTGACGGCTCAGCTCATCGCCCAGCAGCAGATAGGCGATGGAAGGCAGCAGGCAGGGCAGGGAAAACGCCAGAAAGGCCGACAGGCTGACGGCGTAGGCCACGCTGGCGGACAGGATCGCTCCGGCGATCAGCCCGTAAACCACGGCCTGCAGCAGAAACTGGTCAGCCGGCACCAGGAAGATCACGGTGAAGGCCAGGCTCAAGCCAGAGAGGCCAGCACCGACCAGGAACATGCGCCGCCAGTGCGGATTGGCCTGGCGCGCAGGTGTCGCCGCATTGAAGGCGGTCATCTGGATCAGTCGCAGCACCGCCAGCAGCACCACCCAGACCAGCCAGCCGGCCAGCAGCAGACTTTGCTGACCCTGCCAAAGCAGGCCGGCACAGGCCAGGGCACCGAGCAACATGAACAGCGTAGGCACCTGGGAACCCAGGTACAGCATGCGCGTGCGCTCCACCGCGATATCGGTGGCAAAGCGCTGAAAAATGACCTGAGAGTCATCCGCCGCACTGCTGGCGGGAGCCTCCCGATGTGGCTGAGTCATAGGCGGTTTTCTTGTAATGGTGTGCCTGACGTCGGCCGAGCATACCCGAGCTAGAGCGCCTGCCCAAGCCTGAAGCTGGCTTTTTAATGGCACCCCTCGACGAGCGGCGAACAGTTGTTCACTGACCAGCCAGCCATTTCTGGTCACGGTTTGCCGCCCCTCCGGCCGGCCCGTAGAATGCCGCGATGCATAACGATCCCGCCACTTTCGACCCCGAACTCCTCCTCGCCTCCCTCAACGATGCGCAGTGTCAGGCCGTGGCCGCCCCGCTCGGCCGCCAGCTGGTGCTGGCCGGCGCCGGCTCGGGCAAGACCCGCGTGCTGGTGCACCGCATCGCGTTCCTCATCCAGTTCCTCGGCGCCTCGCCCTATTCGATCCTGTCGGTGACCTTCACCAACAAGGCCGCCGCCGAGATGCGCCAGCGCATCGAGCAGCTGCTCGGGCTGAACCCGGCCGGCATGTGGGTCGGCACCTTCCACGGCCTGGCCCACCGCATCCTGCGCGCACACTGGCAGGAAGCCGGGCTCAGCGAGAACTTCCAGATCCTCGATTCCGACGATCAGCAGCGCCTGATCAAGCGGGTGATTCGCGAGCTGGGCCTGGACGAGCAGCGCTGGCCGGCCAAGCAGGCGCAGTGGTTCATCAACGGGCAGAAGGACGAGGGCCTGCGGCCGAAGAACATCCAGCCCGGCGGCGACCTGTTCCTCGCCACCATGCTGAAGATCTACGAGGCCTACGAAGCGGCCTGCGCGCGCACCGGGGTGATCGACTTCGCCGAGCTGCTGCTGCGCGCCCTCGACCTGTGGCGCGACAAGCCCGACCTGCTGGCGCACTACCAAAAGCGCTTCCGCCACATCCTGGTGGACGAATTCCAGGACACCAACGCCGTGCAGTACGCCTGGCTGCGCTTCCTCGCCAAGGGCGGCGAGAGCCTGATGGTGGTGGGCGACGACGACCAGTCGATCTACGGCTGGCGCGGCGCACGGATTGAGAATATCCAGCAGTTCTCCAGCGACTTCCCCGATAGCCAGATGATCCGTCTGGAGCAGAACTACCGCTCCACCGCCGGCATTCTCAAGGCCGCCAACGCGCTGATTGCCAACAACAGCGGACGCCTGGGCAAGGAGCTGTGGACCGACGGCAGCGACGGCGAGCCGATCAGCCTGTACGCCGGCTTCAACGAACACGACGAAGCGCGCTACGTGGTCGAATCCATCGAGGACGCCCTGCGCAAGGAAGGCCTCAAGCGCAGCGAAATCGCCATCCTCTACCGCTCCAACGCTCAGTCGCGGGTGCTGGAAGAAGCGCTGCTGCGCGAGAAGATTCCCTACCGCATCTACGGCGGCCAGCGCTTCTTCGAGCGCGCCGAGATCAAGAACGCGGTGGCCTACCTGCGCCTGCTCGACGGCCGGCATAACGACGCCGCGCTGGAGCGGGTGATCAACGTACCGACCCGCGGCGTCGGCGAGAAGACCGTCGAGGCGATCCGCGAGCACGCGCGCCACAGCGAGCTGTCGATGTGGGCGGCGATGCAGCAGCTGATCGCCAACAAGGCCCTGCCCGGCCGCGCGGCCGGCGCCTTGGCCGGCTTCGTCGAGCTGATCGAGAATCTGGCGGCCAAGGTGCTGGACATGCCGCTGCACCTGATGACCCAGACTGTCATCGAGCAGAGCGGCCTGCTGGCCTGGCACCAGGCCGAGAAGGGCGAGAAGGCCCAGGCGCGGGTGGAGAACCTGGAGGAACTGGTCAGCGCCGCGCGCAACTTCGAGAACGAGGAAGAGGATGACCTCGGCCCGCTGGCCGCCTTCCTCACCCACGCCTCGCTGGAAGCCGGCGACACCCAGGCCGAGGAGCACGAGGACTGCGTGCAGCTGATGACCCTGCACAGCGCCAAGGGCCTGGAGTTCCCCCTGGTGTTCCTGGTTGGCCTGGAAGAGGGGCTGTTCCCGCACAAGATGAGCCTGGAGGAGCCCGGCCGCCTGGAAGAGGAGCGCCGCCTGGCCTACGTCGGCGTGACCCGCGCCATGCAGCGCCTGGTCATGACCTACGCCGAGACCCGCCGCCTGTACGGCAGCGAGACCTACAACAAGGTGTCGCGTTTCGTCCGCGAGATACCCGCCGAGCTGATCCAGGAAGTGCGCCTGTCCGGCAGCGTCAGCCGCCCCTACAGCACCCCGGCGCGTAGCATGAGCGGCGGCTCGATGTTCAGCGGCGCAGCCGTGCCGGAGACCCCGTTCAGTCTGGGCCAGGCCGTGCGCCACAGACTGTTCGGCGAGGGCGTGATCCTCAATTTCGAAGGCAGCGGCGCCCAGGCCCGCGTGCAAGTGAATTTTGCCAGTGAAGGCAGCAAATGGCTGATGCTGGCCTACGCCAAGCTGGAAGCCGTGTGAGAATCTGCCAAAGCCTGCTGCGCGTCGGGTCTGCTGCGTTAAAAACAGGCTCAGAAGCCGCTTGCGGCTAACGCCCAAAGGGCGGCCCCGGAGGGGCGAGCGAAAGCGAGTCATGCTCATTTACTCAGCGTAAACTGCGCTTCTTCGCCCGTTTTTGCCTTGCATACCTCTAGCTCGCGAGACTTTGAACAGATTCGATACTCCATCTAAATCTACCAAGGAGCCCCCATGATCCGCCGCCCCCTGATGCTGCTCGCCGGCGCCCTCGCCGCCCTCGGCCTCGCCGCCTGCAAGGAAGAAGACAAATCCGTGCAGCAGGCTGTAGCCGCCCCGGTGCAGCAGCTGCAGTGGAAGATGGTCACCGCCTGGCCGAAGAACTACCCAGGCCTGGGCACGGCGGCCGAGCGTTTCGCCGAGCGGGTCAAGGTGATGAGCGGCGGGCGCCTGCAGATCAAGGTCTACGCCGCCGGCGAACTGGTGCCGGCGCTGGAAGTGTTCGACGCGGTGTCGCAGGGCACCGCCGAACTGGGCCATGGCGCGGCCTACTACTGGAAGGGCAAGGTGCCGGCCGCGCAGTTCTTCACCGCCGTGCCGTTCGGCCTGTCCGCCAGCGAGATGAACGCCTGGCTCAGCCAGGGGGACGGCCTCAAGCTGTGGAGCGAGGCCTACGCGCCGTTCGGCGTGAAGCCCCTGGCGGTGGGCAATACCGGCATGCAGATGGGCGGCTGGTTCAATACCGAAATCGACTCGCTGGACGACCTCAAGGGCCTGAAGATCCGCATGCCGGGCCTTGGCGGCGAGGCGCTGAGCCGGCTCGGTGCGACCACCGTCAACCTCCCTGGCGGCGAGGTATTCACCGCGCTGCAGACCGGCGCCATCGACGCCACCGACTGGGTCAGCCCCTACAACGACCTGGCCTTCGGCCTGCACAAGGCGGCCAAGTACTACTACTACCCGGCCTGGCAGGAGCCGCAGGCGGCGCTGGAGCTGCTGATCAACCAGAAAGCCCTGGACGCCCTGCCGGACGACCTGGAAGCCATCGTCGAGGAAGCCGCCCGCGCCGCCAACCAGCACATGCAGGATGACTACGTGTACAACAACGCCCGCGCCCTGGAGCAGCTCAAACAGCAGGGCGTTCAGCTCAAGCGCTTCCCCGATGAGGTATTGGAAGCGCTGCGCCAGCAATCCGCCGTGGTGCTTGGCGAGCTGGCCGCGCAGAGCGAGCTGAACGGCCGCATCTGGGCCTCCATGCAGGCCTTCCAGGCCCAGGTCGCGCCGATGCACGCGCTGGCCGAGAAAGAGCTGTACGACTGGCGCTAAGGCGGCAGTCTCTGGATTGAGCTGTAGGCTGGGTAGCGCCCAGCCAGTTCCCACGCTTCGTGGGAGCGGCTTTAGCCGCGATACAGGCAAGATCGCAGTCGCCCCAATCGCGGCCAAGGCCCCTCCTACGGCTCGCCCTGTGTGGTCGTAGGCCGGCCATCCGTCAGCTCCTGCCAGCCTGCCGCCAGGGCTGACCATACTGTCGAGCGGAGGTACTCACATGCCGCGCTCGACGCCATCCGCCACCCAGATTCTCGATAAAGCCCTCGACCTGGCCGACATCTGCGGCTGGGAGCGTCTGCACCTGCACGAAGTGGCCGATGCCCTGGGCTGTGATCTGGCCGCCATCGCCCGGCACTACCGGCAGAAGGATGATCTGGTCGAAGCCTGGTTCGATCGCGCCGACCAGGCTCTGCTGGCACGCGGCAAAGCTGCCGACCTGGCCATCCTGACGGCCGAGAAACGCCTGGAAGAGTTGCTGATCGCCTGGCTGGGCGCGCTGGCGCCCCACCGCGCGGTGACCGGGCAGATGCTGCTGTACAAGCTGGAACCCGGCCATGTGCACCTGCAGGTCGGCGGTCTGCTGCGCGTCAGCCGCACCGTACAGTGGTGGCGGGAAGCGGCGCGACGGCAAAACCTGCACCTGAGCCGCATCGCCGAGGAGAGCCTGCTGACCGGTGCCTACCTGCGGACCTTCGTGCACTGGCTGCACCATGCCGAGGAAGCCCCCGCCGACCTGCGCGCCCTGCTCCGCCGTCAGCTGCGTCGTGCGCCACTGGGCTGGCTTCTGCGTGGCTGACCAACAGACCTGCACATAAATCCGGAAACATTCTGTGGCTGGTCAGGGTCACTGCTCTGCGGCAGCATGACGCGCGAACCATAACCTCAGCGGGATTGCCCCTCATGCAGCGTTTCCTCAGTATCGCCCTGGCCCTGTGCCTGGGTCTGACCTTCAGCCTCCAAGCCGACGCCAAGCGTCTGGGCGGCGGCAAGTCCTTCGGCTCCGCGCCGACCCACCAGACCCGCCAGGCCGACGCTCCCAGCGCCAGCCAACCGGCCGCCACCAGTGGCGCCGCAGCCGCAGCAGGGCGCGCTGCGCCAGCCGCCAGCGGCGCCTCGCGCTGGCTCGGCCCGCTGGCCGGCATCGCCGCTGGCGGCCTGCTCGCCTCGATGTTCATGGGTGACGGCTTCGAAGGCTTCCAGTTCTTCGACTTCCTGATCCTCGGCCTGCTGGCGTTCGTCATCTTCAAGCTGTTCGCCGCCCGTCGCCAGGCACAGAGCCAGGGTCAGCCCGCGGTAGCCGGCGGCATGCAGCGGCAGATGCCGCAGCAGCCGATCTTCGGCAGCAGCGGCGGTGCCGCCCCGCGTCCGGCCTTCAGCGCCCCGGCCTGGTTCGACGAGCAGCGCTTCCTGGCCGCCGGCCGCGAGCATTTCCTGGCCCTGCAGCAACACTGGGACGCCAACGAAATGGACAAGATCGCCGAGTTCGTCACCCCGTCGATGCTCAGCTTCCTGACCAGCGAGCGTGCCGACCTGGGCGATGGCTTCCAGTCCACCTACATCGATGACCTCGACGTGCAGCTGGACGGCATCGACGAGCTGGCCGACAAGACCGTGGCCACCCTGACCTTCCGCGGCGTGGCCAAGACCTCGCGCTTCGACCAGGGCGAGCCGTTCAGCGAAAGCTGGCGCATGGAGCGCAGCAACGGCGACAACCAGCCCTGGCTGGTGGCCGGTATCCGCCAGAACGGCTGATCCTGATCACGCTGAAGAACCCGGGCCTGGCCCGGGTTTTTTATTTCCACCCCCCGGCCAGGCAAAACGTTAAGCCACTCGCATTCCATCGATTCGCCACCGCAACGTCATCATTTCGTCGTTAACGGCCGCTAGCGTCATGGCTCCGTCGCATCTCCTCCGCAGAAGGATCCGAACGATGAGCCTTGATGACCAGAACACCGCGCTGTTTGGCAACGGCGATGAGCCGCTCAGCAACCACTCCGCCAACCCGCACATGAGCGAGCTGATCGACCAGCGCCGCCGGCAGATCCTCGCCGGTGGTGCGGCCATCGGCGCGCTGGGCTTCCTCGGCGTGCTGCCGCAGGCGGTGGAGGCCGCCGAGCACGGCGCCAAGCTGCCGTTCAAGAAGCGCAACCGCCTGCCCTTCGAGGCCCTGCCGGTCAGCCGCGCCGATACCATCACCGTGCCGGCCGGCTACCGCGCCAGCGTGATCCTGCCCTGGGGCACGCCGATTTCCGGCAGCTTCCCGCCCTTCCTCGAAGATGCCAGCAACAGCGCCCAGGACCAGGCCGAGCAGGTCGGCATGCACCACGACGGCATGCACTTCTTCCCCGCCGACGGTCGCCGCGGCGGCGGCCGGCACTCCAGCCACGGCCTGCTGGTGTTCAACAACGAATACATCGACGCCCCACTGCTGCACCCCAACGGCCCGACCGCGGTCAACGGGCTGCGCACCGTGGCCGAGGAAGTGCGCAAGGAAATCAACGCCCACGGCGTGACCATCGTCGAGATTCGTCGTGATCGCTTCGGCGACTGGCAAGTGGTGCCCGGCCGCTACAACCGCCGCATCACCGCCGCCACGCCGATGCAGATCGCCGGCCCGGCCCGCGGCCACGCCCTGCTCAAGACCCGCTACAGCCCCGACGGTACCGCCACCCGTGGCACCCAGAACAACTGCGCCAACGGCTACACGCCCTGGGGCACCTACCTGACCTGCGAAGAGAACTGGGCCGGCTATTTCGCCAGCCGCGACAGCGACCTGCCGCGCGAGCTCAAGCGCTACGGCCTGCGCAGCACCAGCCGCTTCGGCTGGGATACCCTGCCCGGCGACGAGTTCGAGCGCTTCGACGCCACGCGCAAGGCCGCCGATGCCAGCGGCGACTACCGCAACGAGCCCAACCACTTCGGCTGGATCGTCGAGATCGACCCGTTCGACCCGACCTCCACGCCGGTCAAGCACAGCGCCCTCGGCCGCTTCGCCCACGAAGGCCTGATCTTCGCCCCGGTCAAGGCCGGTCGCCCGCTGGTGTGCTATTCCGGCGACGACTCGCAGAACGAATACATCTACAAGTACGTCAGCCGCGGCAAATACCTGCCGATCCTGCGCCAGCCAGGCCGCCTGCTGGATGACGGCACCCTCTACGTGGCCCGCTTCAATGGCGATGGCAGCGGCGAGTGGCTGGCCCTGGACCTGCGCGACAAGGCCTTCCAGGCCGCCTGCAGCGCCGCCGGGGTGAGCTTCGCCGACCAGGGCGAAGTGCTGATCAACACTCGCCTGGCCGCCGATATCGTCGGCGCCACCAAGATGGACCGTCCGGAATGGGGCGCGGTCAACCCGGACAACGGCGAGGTCTACTTCACCCTCACCAACAACAGTTCGCGCACCGTCGCCGACGCCGCCAACCCGCGCGCCGCCAACCCCTACGGGCACATCATCCGCTGGCGCGAGAACCGCAGCGACCATGCCGGCACCCGCTTCCGCTGGGACATCTTCCTGCTCGCCGGCCCGCAAACCGACAGCCGCGGCCCGGACGGCCAGCCGCTGGACGAGCGCAACATCCTGGCCAGCCCGGACGGTCTGTGGTTCGACCCGGACGGCCGCCTGTGGATTCAGACCGACATGAGCGGCAGCCAGCTGGCCAGCGGCCCGTTCGGCCATAACCAGATGCTGGTGGCCGACCCGCGCACGGGTGAGGTGAAGCGCTTCCTGATCGGCCCGATCGGCGCCGAAGTCACCGGCATCAGCGCCACGCCGGACTTCCGCACCCTGTTCGTCAACATCCAGCACCCGGGCGAAGGCTCCACCGCCACCAACCTGCTCAGCAGCTGGCCGGACGGCCCCGGCCGTCGCCCGCGCTCGGCCACCGTGGTGGTCACCCGCGAGGATGGCAAGCGCCTAATGTAAGGATGGAACGCCGCTAAACGACAAGGCCGCGCTCAAGCGCGGCCTTGTCATTGAAGAACGTAGCCCGGATGCAATCCGGGAAGCAGGCAGCGTCGCTCCCGGATTGCATCCGGGCTACAGCTGGCCGCTTCGCGGCCCTCGGGTCGTTGAGCAGGCCGGGAAAGCCAGACGCAGCCTTGCCAGTTCAGTCGTCCAGCACCACCTGCAGGCTGATCTCGGCATTCAACACTTTCGACACCGGGCAGCCGTTCTTGGCGGTTTCCACCGCCTGCTCGAAGGCGTCGCGGTCGGCGCCGGGAATGCGCGCCCTGAGGCTCAAATGCACGGCGCTGATGACGAAGCCACCGTCGGTCTTGTCCAGCGTCACTTCGGCCTGGGTGTCGATGCTCTCGGCGATCATCCCGGCTTCGCCCAGCTCCTTGGCCAGGGCCATGGAGAAGCAGCCGGCATGGGCGGCGCCGATCAGCTCCTCGGGGTTGGTGCCGGGCTGGCCCTCGAAGCGGGTGTTGAAGCCGTAGGGCGACTCGCTGAGGGCACCGCTCTGGGTGCTGATGCGGCCCTTGCCGTCCTTGATGCCGCCCTGCCAGTGGGCCGAAGCCGTCTTCTTGATGCTCATCGCGTGCTCCTCTCAAGCCGTGGGTGTACCGCTTGAGAGGGCATGAGCCGTGCGCAAGTTCGCTTTACTTTCCGCGCAGGTTGGCGGCGATCTCGAAACTGCGTAGACGCTGGGCCGGGTCGTAAAGGTCGCAGGTAAACATCAGCTCATCGGCACCGGTCTGCTCCAGCAGCACCTCCAGACGCGCACGGATCTTCTCCGGCCCGCCGATGGCCGCCAGGCCGAGGAAGTCGCCGACCGCCTGCTGCTCGTGCGGCTGCCAGCGCCCGGCCATGCTCTCCACCGGCGGGCGCAGCACCAGGCTCTGCCCGCGGATCAGAGCGAGGATGCGCTGGTAGGCGCTGGTGGCGAGGAATTCGGCTTCCTCATCGGTCGGCGCGGCGATCAGCGGCACGCCGATCATGGCGTAGGGCTTGTCCAGCACGGCCGAGGGCTGGAAGTGCTCGCGGTAGATGCGCAGCGCCTGGTGCAGGTAGCGCGGCGCGAAGTGCGAGGCGAAGGCATAGGGCAGGCCCTTCTGCGCCGCCAGCTGGGCGCTGAACAGGCTGGAGCCGAGCAGCCAGATCGGCACGTGGCTGTCCACGCCGGGCACGGCGATCACGTTCTGCCCGGGCTGACGCGGGCCGAGCAGGCGCTGCAGCTCCTCGACATCCTGGGGGAAGTCGTCCGGGCCGCCGAGGCGGTCACGGCGCAGGGCACGGGCGGTGGCCATATCGGCTCCCGGCGCGCGACCCAGGCCCAGGTCGATGCGGCCCGGATACAACGCGGCCAGCGTGCCGAACTGCTCGGCCACCACCAGCGGCGCGTGGTTGGGCAGCATGATGCCGCCGGAGCCCAGGCGCAGCGTCGAGGTATTGGCCGCCAGGTAGCCAAGCAATACGGCGGTGGCGGAACTGGCGATGCCCTCCATGTTGTGGTGCTCGGCCACCCACATGCGCGAGAAGCCGAGCGTTTCCACGTGTCGGGCCAGGTCGAGGGAGCGCTGCAGGGCGGGCGCGGCGCCGAGATCGTCATCGCGCATGGGCGCCAGATCGAGTACGGAGAGTGGCGTAGTGGACAGCTTGCTCATCGGGAGCCTCCTCGGGTCAGACCTTGTATATGGGGGCCGAGGCGCAGATGGCAAGCCGGCGTCCCTCACAAGGCTGCCGACAGGCGCTCAGGGCCACGGCATCTCGCCCTTGAGTACCTTGGCACTCAGCGCCAGGCTGGACTCGCCCGGCAGACGCGGATAGCGGCGCTGCATGGCCTCGATCAGCGCGGCGGCGCTCCGGGCCTTGGCCAGCTCCACTTCCAGGGCCTTGAGGTAACCGCGGGTAAAGCGCAGGGCGGCCAGGGTGTGCGGCACCTCGCCCAGGTAATGGCCGGGCACCAGCACCTGCGGCTGTAGCACCTCGATCTGATCGAGGCTGGCCAGCCAGTCGCGGCGCGATTGTGCAGTCTGGGTATCGGCCGTCCAGACATGCTCGCCGGCATCCACCAGCACGCCGCCGACCACGGCCTTGAGCGAAGGAATCCACAGGCTGGTGCGCGCGGGATCGACACCGACCAGCTGCAGCTCATGGCCCTCCAGGTTCAGGCTATCGCCCTGCAACGTCTCGGGAATGATGACACGGCTCGGCGCAGCGTCCTTGAGGATCGGCCCCCAGTAGGCCAGCTTGCCGGCCTGGGTGGCGCGAATATGCTCGACAGTGGCGGCGCTGGCCAACACCCGGACCTCGGGGAAGGCCTCCTTGAGGGTTTGCAGGCCGAAGTAGAAGTCCGGATCACCGTGGCTGATGTAGAGGGTGGTCAGGCGCTTGCCGCTGGCCTTGACCAGCTTCACCAGTTCGGCGGCCTCGCGGGTGGAAAACTGGGCGTCGACCAGCAGCGCTTCGTGCTCACCAGTGATCAGCGTGGAACTGACCGGAAACACCGCGGCCTCGCCGGGGTTGTACACCTGCAACTGCAGAGGCGCGGCCTGGATCAGGCTGGCGACGCCGAGCAGGGCAACGCCGAGAAGGGAACGAAGAGACATGCGAACCTCGGGAATGGAGTGGGACGAGGCGCATCTTAGTTGCTCGAAAGCGTGCAAAAAGCCCGCTAATCTGCGCATATCTATTGCACAAATCGAGCTAATCATGGATCGACTCACCGCCGCCCGGGTTTTCGTCGAAGTGGTCGAGCGCGGCAACCAGACGGCAGCCGCCGAGCACCTGGAGATGTCGCGGGCGATGGTCTCGCGCTACCTGGGCGAACTGGAAAGCTGGATCGGCGCACGTCTGCTGCACCGCACCACACGCAAGCTAAGCCTGACCGGCCTGGGTGAGGAGCTACTGCCACGCTGTCGCGCCATGCTGGAGCTGGCTGACGAGCTACAGGATGCCGGGCAGCGCGCTAGTGACGACCTCAGTGGCACCCTGCGCATCGCCAGCAGCCAGTCGTTCGCCCAGGCCTGGCTGGCGCGGGCGGTGGCGGCGTTCGTCGAACGGCATCCGCGCGTGGCCATCGACCTGCAGGTCAGCAACCTGGCGGTCAATCTGGTGGAGGAGCGCATCGACCTGGCCGTACGCATCACCAACCAGCTCGACCCCAACCTGATCGCCCGCCGCCTGGCCACCTGCCACTCGGTGCTGTGTGCCGCGCCGAGCTATCTGGCGCGCCACGGCACACCGCAGCAGCCACAGGAACTGAGCCAGCACAACTGCCTGACCTACGCCTACTTCGGCCACAGCCTGTGGCAGTTCGAGCGGGATGGCGAACCCCTTGGCATCGCGGTGGGCGGCACCATCAGCGCCAACGAGTCCACCGTGCTGCTGGAGGCCACCCTGGCCGGTGCCGGCATCAGCCTGCAGCCGCTGTACTCGGTCGCCCCGCTGCTGCGCGCCGGGCGGCTGCAGGCCCTGTTGCCGCACTACCGGGTGGAGGCACTGGGCATTCATGCCCTGTATGGTTCGCGCCGGCAGATGCTGCCGGCCCTGCGTGCCCTGCTGGATTTTCTCGCCGCACGGCTGCAGGCCGATCCCGATTGGGATCAGCTGCTAACCCAGGCTTGAGAGCGAGCCTCAGCTGTTGCTGATGCGGAAGCCGACCTTGAGGTCGACCTGGTAGTGCGCCACCTTGCCGTCGACGATATGACCGCGGGTCTCGACCACCTCGAACCAGTCCATATTGCGCACGCTCTTGGCGCATTCGGCCAGGGCGTTGGCGATGGCATCCTCGATGCTCAGCTTGGAGGTGCCGACGATTTCGATCTTCTTGTAGGTGCGGTGGTCAGACATGCGCTGTTCCTCGGGCAGATGGATGCCTGTCTGAGGCTAGTCGAGATTCAGCCGCCCAGCTCCCGACCCAGCCACTGCGCCAGGCGCTCGGCGCGGCTGTCGCGGCTGCGCCCCGGCACCCACAGCGCCAGGCGCGCCGGGCTTTCGACAAAGCCCCAGGGCGCGACCAGGCGACCGGCGGCGAGGTCGTCGGCCACCAGCGGCTGCGGCGCGA
>NZ_JARPUS010000026.1 GCF_029537485.1 Pseudomonas sp. GOM6 | reverse complement strand
GTCACCGCGGATGCCGAAAATGATGCCGTCACCGTCAGCTTCAACACCAACAGTGATCACTACATCCTGAGCAATGGCCAGGTTGTACTGACCCAGGCTGGCGTGGATGTCATCAATGCCGGCGGCACGCTCGACACCATCGACCTGCGCGTCACCCAGAACAACGATGCCACCAAGACCGGCACCGGCAGCGACACGCCCGTTGTCACCGCCGTCGATGACGCACCTAATATCATTGATGCCAGCGTTAATCTTGCCGAAAACGTCGCTGCCGGCACTCTGGTCTTCAACGTCAACGACAGTTTTACCAACAGTGACCTAGACCGTGATGACGACGCCATCACCTACAGCATCACCGGGGGCAACGACTCAGGCATTTTCACCATCGATGAGACTACCGGAGTGATCAGCATCGCTGCCGGCCAAACTCTAGATTTTGAAACCGCCAGCCGCCATGTACTTACTGTCACCGCGAACGACGGCACCCTGTCCGATACCGCGGCTATCACTGTCAACGTCAACGACCTCGATGAAAACACCCCGCCAGTCGCTCAGAACGACAGTTACACCAGCATCCAAGGTTTGTTCGCCGAGTACTTTGGCTATAACGATGGCTCCGATGGCGCCAATCTGACCAACCTGAGCCTAGTACGTAGCTTCATTGACGGGCGCACAGCGGATGCGACCTTCAATGCCACCGTGCTGAACTATGGTCCACTAAATCCTGCCAACAACCTGGGATTTGGCACGAATCTGCAGAGCTTTATTGGGGCTAATGTGGGCGAGACAGGCGCTAATGCCAACTCGCTTTCGGCTGACCCTGGCAACTCCTCTGACGCCATTATCAAGATGAGTGGCTATATCCAGATGGCTGCCGGGCAGTACCAATTCCGCGTCACCGCAGACGATGGCTATAGCATCCGCATTAATGGTGTGGTGGTGGCTGAGTTCAACGATATTCAGTCAACCAATACCAATGAAGGGGTGGTCTTTACGATCGGTGCCGATCAGGCCGGCCCACAGCAGGTCGAAATCATTTACTGGGATCAGGGGGGGCAGGCACGCCTACAGGTGGAGCTAAGTCAGAATGGTGCCCCTTACACTCTAGTCGGAGGCAGTGCGCTGACCCATGTTGCAGAGGACTCCCCCTTCGTCGTGGAAGGTGGTGACAGTCTGCTCATCGAGCCCTCGATCCTGTTGGGCAATGACAGTGATCCAGACAGCGATCCGCTGCTCGTGGAGAGTGTGCAAGACGCCGTGAATGGCACCGTTTCGCTGAACGGCAGTGGTCAGGTAGTTTTCACCCCGGCAGACGGTTTTTATGGCGACGCTAGCTTCACCTACACCATCAGTGATGGCCAGGGCGGCACTGACACTGCCACTGTTACCCTGAAGGTCACAAAACCGGATGGCATTGTGCAGGTCGGTGGCGGAGGTAGCCAGGACAATGGCGATAACACCGTCAATGGTGGCGCTGGTGACGATGTACTGTTGGGCGATGTAGGCGGCACCCTGACCAGCACACAACCTGGCAGCGACTACAACATCGCGCTTGTCGTGGATATGTCTGGCAGTATGAATTCGTCCCGAGTAAGCCTAGTGAAGGCATCCCTGCAGAATCTGGCCAATCAGCTGAAGGATCACGATGGCGTGATCAATATCAGCTTGGTCCGTTTCTCCGACGGTGCCACGATCAATGCGGATATCGATGACCTGAGCGACGCCAATGTCAACACCCTGCTCACGGCCATTACCAACCTTGGCGCAAGCGGCCAGACCAACTACGAGGCTGCCTTCAATACGACTGTTAACTGGTTTAACGGTCAGGCAGCCGATGGCAAAGGAATCAACGATGGTTACGAGAACCTGACGTTCTTCCTGACCGATGGCGACCCGACCCGCTACCTGAACAACAGCGGCAGTAGCACTGACACCGGTGGCAGTTATGCAGTCCTGAGCGAGTCTATCGCGGCTTTTGCCCCGCTGAGCGGCATGAGCACCGTACACGCCATTGGGGTTGGCACGGGCGTAAACGAGACCTACCTACGCTTCTTTGATAACACCACGCTGAGTGGCCAAGGTGCAGTAGGTTTTAGCGCTACAACTCTCTTCAACTTCAATAACAATAGCGGTGGAAATAGCCCGAGCAACTGGACAGACAGGACCGACTCGGTCTCCCGGGATAATAATGAGCTGCGAATCCAAGACAATGAAAGTGGCTCTGCTGGCGCGACCAGCCCCACCTTCACACTGAACGCGAGCCAGGCTGATGACGGCTTTGGCTTCGAGTTTAGAACTGAGAACTTTACCGAGGGCGATACCTTCACCTGGGCCCTGCAAAAGCAGTCGGGCTCCACCTGGGCAAACGTTACAAATGCCACAGGCACATTCACCAGCGCTCAGACGAATGATTTAAACGTATACACCGCTGCTGCGGGCGCTGGGACCTACCGCTTTGTCTTCACGGTAACCGACAACTCGTCAACTGTGGGTAACACAACCGTCTACATCGACAATATCGTCCGCTATGACAACCTGGCCTCCGGCCCAGTCGGTACTGTCGACATTGTCACCACCACAGACCAGTTGAATGCAGCCCTGCAAGGCGGCGCTACGGCGCTTGAGTTGGTTCCTGTAGGAGACGACATCATTAACGGAGGGGCAGGTCAGGACATCATCTTCGGCGACGTGATCAATACCGACACGCTGCCTTGGGATATTAACGGCAACCCGAGCAAACCGAGCGACCTCCCCGACGGTTCGGGCCTAAGTGCACTCAAAGAGTTCCTTGAGCTGAAAAACGGCATTGCGCCAAGCGACCAGGATCTCTATGACTATGTTCGCAACAACCATGACCTGTTCAACGTGGCAGGCGATAGCCGCGGCGGCAACGACACGCTAAATGGCGGCAAGGGCGATGACATCCTCTACGGCCAAGGCGGCAAGGACATCCTCATCGGCGGCGAAGGAGACGACATCCTCTACGGCGGCGCAGGTAGCGATACCTTCGTGTGGCAGGCCGGCCATACCGGCAAAGACACAATCAAGGACTTCACCCTGAGCGGCACAGATCGCGACACCCTTGACCTGCGTGATCTGCTGCAGGGCGAAAATGACGGCAATATCGGTGACTATCTGCGTGTGGTGACCAACGGTAGCTCGACTGTTCTGGAGGTCAGCAGCCAAGGCGAGTTTGCCCATGGCGCAGCAGCAGATGTCACTATCACCCTGGAAAACACCACTCTGCCGGCTGCCGACTTCGGCACCACGTCGTCGCAGATGATCAACTCGCTGATCGCCGGCGGTGACAACGCCATCGTCAAGGTTGACCACTGATGACAAAGGCTCCCGCTGCCGCCAGGCAGCGGGTAGGCTTGAACGACGTCAACGGCCGAGGACTAGCCATGCTGTATGTAAAACGCGACGCCTGGGGCAACCTGGAGAGAGTGGAACCAGCGCCATTCGCTGAAATGGATGGCGAACTGGTAGCAGACAGCCAGGAAGCCCAAGCCTGGTTTGCCAATCAGACCGTCGAGAGCAGCCTTCTGCAACTCAAGCAGAGCGACCTGGACATGATCCGGGTGCTGGAAGACTTGATCACCGCGCTCATGCAAAAGGGCGTACTGCGCATTACCGACCTGCCGGAAGCGGCACAGGCAAAGCTGGTAGGCCGTAGCAGAGCACGTGACGCCCTGGGGGGTGCCCATAGCCTAATCAACGACGACGAAGACTCCGGGCTGATCTAACAAACTGCCAGGGATACTAAGACAGAGCAGCCCCGGCAGACCTGAGCCGGCGCCGTCAATGCAGCGAACTTGGCTCGCCGAACAAGCGACCCTGCACACCGGCAATCCCCATCGACCGTAATACCTGCCACTCCCCCTCGGTTTCCACACGCTCGGCGAACAGTGGTAGATCGATGCTGTGGGCTGCACGCTGCATGGCCTCGATGAACAGGCGCTTGTCGTCTTCCTGATCGATGCTGCGGATGTGGTTGCCATCGACTTTGATATGGCTGAGGCCAAGCTTGGCCAGGTTACCGATCATGCTGAAGCGCCCACCAAAGTGCTGCAGCGCCAAGCCGAAGCCCAGCGTGCGCAGGCGCTGGGCCAGGGCCTGTAGCTCGTCCTGCTCGGGCAACTGATCTTCGTCCAGCTCGATAATCAACCGTGCCCCCAACTGGCTGTGCTGGCGCAGCTTGTCGTAGAAAGCAGCCAGCGCCTGCGGGTCACGCAACGTACTGCCAGACAGGCTCAGCGCCAGCGTATCTTGACTCTTGAGTAGGTGAGCTAGAGCCTGATCAAGCATGCTGAGGTCGAGGCGCGCCGCCCAGCCGAAGCGCTCCAACCACGGCAGAAAACGCCCAGCCGGCAGCAGAATGCCCTGCTCATCATGCAGACGCGCCAACACCTTGCGGTGCAACACCCGCGCCGGCTGATCAGCGTCAACCACCGGTTGCGCATATAGCTGCACTCGGCCCAAGGTCAGGGCCTCATCCAACAAGCGATACCAGGACTGGCGTTCGGCGGCGACGGGTTGCGCCACATCACTTATTTCGTGGCAGGCCCAGTTTTGCCCGTTCTGGCAGGCCGCGCGGGCCAGGGCCTCATCTGCAGCCTGGTAAACCGTTGCTTGCTCGTCACCTGGCGCGAAAGCGGTCATGCCGATATGCGCTACCGGCAGGCTGTCGGTAACGCCCGTCTGCTGCAGGCTGCTCAGCGCCTGATCGAGCGTCTCGGCCAGTTGCTCGGCCTCATCACGCTGCAGACCGACGACCATCAAGGCGAACTCGCCACCTCGGTTGCGTGCCAGCACGAAGCGCCCTTGGCTGAGTTGCTGCAACTGCTCGGCCACAGCCTTGAGCAGCTGATCGGTACGCTGGCCGCCGATACGCTGGTTGAGCCCAGCCAGGTCATTGATGCGCAGCAGCAGCAGAAAGCCGCTGCTGGCGTTCTCACCGACCAGGCGAGCCTGCAGCTGCAAATCGAAGTAGCGACGGTTGGCCAGGCCCGTGAGGCTGTCTTCATAGGCATCGGCACGAAGCTTCTCGCTGCGCGAGGCCTCCTCGGCGAACAGCGCCTTGAGCTTCTCCACCATCTGATTCATGGCGCTGACCACACGACGAAATTCCGGGGTTTTGGGTAGCGCCGGCAGGCTAAGGAACTCGCGACGAGCAATGGCGTTGGACTGTTCTACCAGGTATTCCAGTGGACGCAGCTGACGCTTGAGGAACAGCACGCCCAGACAGACGCAGAGCAGACTACTCAGCATCAGCCACACGAGCGTGCCCAGCGTGCTCTGCCAGAGCCTGCCCACGGCGAACAATGGATGGCTGATCACCTCGACACGGGCGGCCTGACGCCAGCCATCGCTGACGATGGCATCACCGCTGGCTGGGGCCAGATCGACCAGGCGCGCGAACCACTCCGGCGCCGTCACACTGACCGGCGCACCATTGCGCTCCACCAGCACCTCGCCACTTTCGGCATTCAGGACACGGATGCTCTGGAAGTAGCCGCTATCGAAGATCGAGCTGACCATCAGTTCCATCATCGGCACGTCGTCCGCATACGGGCTCAGCGACAAACCCAACGCCGTGGCAGCATCCTGAGCATGGGCGCGAAGCTGATTGACCTGCTGCTCACGCGAGCCCTCCACGCTGACCAGAAAACTGCCGGCGAAATTCACCAGCATCAGCACGCAGATGGCGATGAACAGCTGTTTGAACAATGACATTAACCACTCCCTCGGCCGAAATCAGGGAAAGCCCTCGGCCCGCATTTTCTGCAAAAGATCCTGCCAGCGTGATAAACGCTTGGCATCGCCGACCTGCTTGCCTCCGCCGGCTCCGGGTAGCCACAAACCTTCGGCATTGAAGGCATAGACCGGTACCAGGTCATTCCGACGGTTAGCCGGTTCGATGGCATCGATCAGGTTATCCAGCACCAGCGGAATCGCCGTGGGCTGGGGGTAATAGGTCAGCACCATGTGCGCCTGGTTCTGCCGCAGTGCCTTGACGTAGGTAATGCGCAGCTTCTCGCTGGGCACGCCAAGCTGACGCAGGCTGAAGTACTTGGCGATGGCGAAGTCCTCGCAATCTCCGGCGCCACGGGCCAGCGCTTCGACCGGGGTAGCCCAATAGTCATTGACCCGCCACAGCGCGATGTCATCACGAAAGCGCAGACGCAGGTTGAAGAACTGATTGACCGCCTTGAGCTGCTCGTACTCGGACCGCCCTGACTGCCCGTCAAGGAGTTGCTGCCATTCGTTGATGCGCCACAGGCCCTCTCCCAGAGGCCCGTAAAGCCTTTCGGCCCTCGAACTAATCAGGCGAAAGTCCCAGCTTGCTTGCAACAAACCGGCAACAGCCATGCATGCCAGCAGCACAACCAGGTTTGCAGGTTTGTTTAAACAAGACTGAAGGGGCGCCAGACCACGGATCGGCAACTTCGGAACATCCATACCGATAAACGGCCGCCATGTTGAGCGGCAACTGCCCTAAACACAATCCTTCACATACTCAGCAGGCTCTTGCGCTCAAGCACCGTTCGTATATGCAGTCGCCCTCATGTCACACAGGAGCACCACTCTCAAGGCAGGTGCACAGGCGGCAGCGACTAAGAGCCACTCCGGCTCAGAGAAGAGCAGCCGCCTAACGAGAAATGCTCCACCCGCGCAGCTGACGGTTGTCCGGTGAGGAGCGCTGCCTGTCCTTCCGCTCCCAGCTGCGCTCATGGCGCCGGTCGTGCGAATACTCACGCCCGCTATTGAGCTTCCAGGATTGCTGACGAGGCGGCTGACCGGGATGCTGCCAGCCCTGATTACGCGGCGGGTGAGCATAGCGTGGCGCCTGCTGGCGGTGACGCTCGTAGCGGCCCTGCGGGTCGTGCCACTGGTAACGGCCGTCGTAACCGGGCGCGTAATGCGAGTGACGACGATCCTCGTAGCGGTCCCGATGCCAGCGGTAGCTACGCTCATCGCCGTAGGAATAGACACGAGGCGGTGGATAGCTTTCGTAATAACGCACGCTGTAGCCAGGACGACCGTAGTCGTAGCCGCCACCGTAAACGGCGCAACCACTCAGGCTCAGAAGCAACGCGACAAAAACAGGTGCTATACGGGACATGACGGCCTCCTTCGACCGCTGGGAAGGCGCTAACGACGGTCAGCACCAGGACTGCTCCCCCCATTTCGACCACCATACAGCCCGCGGGGTGCTGCGCTCGCCCACGGTAAAAGTTGTATCCGGGCATTACGCAGACAGGATCACCATACAGGGCAGCCAGCGGCGCAACAAACACTGCGAGATGTCGAGTCAGACCTCCTTGGCACAGTATTCGCTTACTCGCAGCCGAGGATTGCCAACCCCGCGGGGCGCAGCCATCGCATCCACTAACGCAATGGTCGGCTAGGGTTCCGGTTCGCTTCGTGCGGATGTCTGGTCCGAGAGCCGGCAACCTTGTACGAGGTCACACGGCGGGACAAAAGCCCGGGAGAATGCGCAGCACGGCTGCCACAATCCTGCCCCCGTAAATTGACCCGAGGTAGCCATGCTTTCCCGCCTGCTGTGTTGCACCCTGTTGTCGCTCGCTCTGCTAACCCCCTCGCCCGCCACCGCCCAGGATCGTCCGTTCAAGGTCTGCTGGTCGGTCTACGCCGGTTGGATGCTGTGGGGCGACCTGGCCAAACAGGGCATCATCGACAAGTGGGCGAAGCAGTACGGCATCGAGATCCAGGTGCAGGAAGTGCCGGACTATGTCGGGTCCATCGAGCAGTACAGCGCCGGCCAGTTCGACGCCTGCGCCATGACCAACATGGACGCACTGACCATCCCCGCCGCCGCGGGCGTGGACTCCACTGCGCTGATCATCGGCGACTTCTCTGCCGGTGCCGATGGCATCCTGGTTCGCGGCAGCAACAAGGACCTGAAAGACCTCAAGGGCAAGACCGTGCTGCTGGTGGAGAACTCGGTGTCCCATTACCTGCTCAGCCGCGCCCTGGAATGGGCGCGCCTGCAACCCGGCGATGTGACCATTGAGAACGTCTCCGACGCCGATCTGGCCGAAGCCTGGCGCAGCGGTCGCGGCGATGCCGTGGTGACCTGGAACCCGATCCTGTCCGACCTGCAGCAGGACGGCGACAGTGTGCTGGTGTTCAGCTCACGTCACATTCCAGGCGAAATTCTCGACCTGCTGGTGATCAACAGCCAGACCCTGACCCAGCACCCCGAGCTGGGCCGCGCTCTGACCGGTGCATGGTTCGAGGGCATGCGCCTGATGGGCCTGCCCAACGCCGCCGGCCAGGCAGCACGCGCCCGTATGGCCAGTGCGGCCCAGACCACTGCGGAAGATTTCGACAACCAGCTGCGCACCATCCGCTCCTTCTACTCGGCACGCGCCGCGGTCACCTTCTATCAGAATGGCAAGCTGGCAGACACCATGGAGCGAGTCGCTCGCTTCGCCGACAGCCAACAGCTGCTGGGCGCGGAACATGGGATGCGCGCACTGGGTATTGCGTTCGGCGATGATCAGGTATTGGGCAATGCTTCGCGCATCATGCTGCGTTTCAACCCCACCTACATGCGCCTGGCCGCCGACAGACAGCTCTGAGATAGCACCAACAACGCCCACAGCGCCCCACAAAGGGGCGCAGCTGCCACCCCCCAACCGCTACTCGGGTCCGCCGAGCCCCTTGCTACGGGGCTCGGCGCAGCTGGCACGATGTTCGCTATAGACCTCACATGCAGGAGCTCCCCACATGGGGGCGCGGCACGACAATTCGCAATGGCCGACTAGGGTTCCGGCTCGCCACAGGCGAGTGACTGGTCCGAGAGTTGGCGACCTCGTTCGGGGTTACACGGCGGGACAAAAGCCCGGGAGATGAGCGCCAACTCAGGTTGAGCCGCACAGCTCCTGCCCGTATTCCCAGAACTGGAGGTTCACCCATGCGCAAGCCCCTGCTCTCCTCGCTGTTCGCCGCCAGCCTCGCTGCCGCACTCGCCCTTCCCGTCCATGCCGAGAAAAAGGATCAGTTCGACGTCTGCTGGACCATCTATGCCGGCTGGATGCCCTGGGAGTACGGCGCCGCCCAGGGCATCGTCGACAAGTGGGCAGACAAGTACGGGATCGAGATCAAGGTCACTCAGCTCAACGACTACGTCGAATCGATCAACCAGTACACCGCCGGCCAGTTCGACGGCTGCACCATGACCAACATGGACGCCCTTACCATTCCCGCTGCCGGCGGCGTGGACAGCACCGCGCTGATCGTCGGCGATTTCTCCAACGGCAACGACGGTGTGGTCATCAAGGGTGAGAAGAAGACCCTGGGCGACCTCAAGGGCATGGAGGTCAATCTGGTCGAACTGTCCGTCTCCCACTACCTGTTGGCCCGAGGCCTGGAGCGCGCCGGTCTGGCCGAGAAGGACCTGAAAGTGGTCAACACCTCGGACGCCGACCTGGTAGCCGCCTTCGCCACCGACGACGTGCAAGCCGTGGCCACCTGGAACCCGCTGCTGGCCGAGATCGCGGCCACACCGAAGGTGACCAAAGTATTCGACTCCAGCCAGATCCCCGGCGAAATCATCGATCTGATGGTGGTCAACAGCGACACCCTCAAAGACAACCCCGAACTGGGCAAGGCGCTGACCGGCGCCTGGTACGAAATCATGGCCACCATGAGTGCCGACTCCGCCGAAGGCATCGCCGCGCGCGAGCACATGGCCAAGGCCTCCGGCACTGATCTGGCCGGCTACGAAGCACAGCTGGCCGCCACCAAGATGTTCTACAGCGCCAAGGATGCCGTGGCCTTCGTCAACAGCCCGAAACTGCCGGCGACCATGACTAAGGTGGCCGAGTTCTCCTTCAGCCACGGCCTGCTCGGCGAGGGCGCGCAGAGCGCCGACGCCATCGGCATGGCCTTCGCCAAGGGCGTGACCACGGGCGACAAGGGCAACCTCAAGCTGCGCTTCGACCCGAGCTATATGGAAATGGCGGCCGAAGGAAAACTCTGACCGCTGCGTAGGGTGGAAAACGGCTGCAAGCCTTTTCCACCTCTGCGGCCCGCTTGGTGGGAAATCGCTCCGCGAGTCTCCCACCCTACGCCCTACGAGAGTTCCGTATGCGCCTGATCAACCGACACCCGGACCGCGGCGGCCGCCTGCTGCTGATCCTGTTGCCCTTCGCCCTACTGCTGTTCGCCTACTTCGCAGGCTCCACGGCACGTCTGGCGGACAACCCCAACGACAAGCTGCTGCCCAGCGCCGCACAGATGGCCAACGCCATCGACCGTCTGGCCTTCAGTGAGGACAAGCGCAGCGGCACCTACCTGTTCTGGCGCGACACCGGCTCCAGCCTGGCACGCCTGGGGATGGGCATCGGCATCGCCGCACTGGTCGGCCTGTGCCTGGGCATCGCCGCGGGCACCTTGCCACTGTTCAGCGCTCCGCTGTCACCGCTGCTCACTGTGCTGTCGATGGTGCCGCCGCTGGCGATCCTGCCGATCCTGTTTATCGTCTTCGGCTTGGGCGAGCTGTCCAAGGTGATGCTGATCGTGATCGGCATCACCCCGGTGCTGGCCCGCGATCTGGAGCAGCGCGCCCGCGAGATTCCGCAGGAACTGCTGATCAAGGCACAAACCCTCGGCGCCAGCACCTGGACGCTGATCCTGCGCGTGGTGCTGCCGCAACTGCTGCCGCGCCTGCTGATCGCCCTGCGCCTGGTGCTGGGCTCGGCCTGGCTGTTCCTGATCGCCGCCGAGGCCATCGCCAGCACTGATGGCCTCGGCTACCGCATCTTCCTCGTCCGTCGCTACATGGCGATGGACGTGATCCTGCCCTACGTGGTGTGGATCACCCTGCTCGCCTGGCTGATGGACCTGGGCCTGCGCCAGCTCACCCGCCTGTGCTTCCCCTGGTATGAAGGAGCCAAGGCATGAGCTTCATCCAAGTCAACAACGTGTGGCAGCAGTACGGTGACCAGGTCGTACTGGAACGCCTCAACCTGATCGTCCGCCAAGGTGAGTTCTGCACCCTGGTCGGCGCCTCGGGCTGTGGCAAGTCCACCTTCCTGCGCCTGCTGTTGGGCCAGGAGCGGCCGAGCAAGGGCGAAATCCTGCTGGCCGGCCAACCGCTGGCCGCCGAACCGGATGCCAGCCGTGGCGTGGTGTTCCAGCGTTACTCGGTGTTCCCCCACCTGAGCGTGCTGGACAACGTTGCCATCGGCCTGGAGCTGCCGCGCTCGCCCCTGTTCGGCCGCCTGTTCGGCAGCGCCAAGCGCGAGGCGCGTGCCCAGGCCGAAGTGATCCTGCGCAAGGTCGGCCTCGGCCATGCCCTGGACAAATATCCCAGCCAGCTCTCCGGCGGCATGCAGCAACGCCTGGCCATTGCCCAGGCGCTGATCATGAAGCCGCGCGTGCTGCTGCTCGATGAGCCCTTCGGCGCGCTGGACCCAGGCATCCGCAAGGACATGCACGCCCTGCTGCTGGAGCTGTGGAACGAAACCAAGCTGACCGTGTTTATGGTCACGCATGATCTGAGCGAGGGCTTCAGCCTCGGCACCCGCCTGCTGGTGTTCGACAAGACCCGCATCGACCCGCACGCGCCGAACGCCTTCGGTGCGCGCATCACCTACGACATTCCGCTCAACAGCGAACGCCGCGCCCAGCTGCCGGCCCAACTCGCCGAGCGCCTGCAACCCGACACCCAAGGAGCCTGAGCATGACGGCCTCTCTCGCCCTGCGCCCCACGCTGTACGAAGAACTCGTTCCCGGCGGCGGCCATACCTCGTTCGTCCTCAAGCGCGGCCAGTTGCTGCGCATCACCGACCTCGAAGGCGGCGCCAATGTCAGCCTGCTGCTGCTCAACGCCATGGAAAAGAGCGAGCGTCTCAACCTGCCCGACACCCTCAAGTGCCAGCACACCGCCAAGCTCACCGTGGGCCATTGCCTGTACTCGGATATGGGCCGCGTGCTCGCCGCCATCACCGCCGACACCTGCGGCTGGCACGACAGCTTTGGCGGCGTGCTGAATGCCACTGAGACCGCCGAGAAATATGGCCAAGGCCGTTATCAGGAGCTGCGCAACGGTTTCTTCCGCAACGGCGTGGACAACCTGCTGGTGGAAATGGGCAAGTGGAACCTGGGGCTAGCCGACCTGCTGATGAACCTCAACCTGTTCAGCAAGGTGACGGTCGACAGTGACGGCTGCTTCCACTTCCAGCCGAACAACTCCAAGGCCGGCGACTACATCGAGCTGTACGCGCCGATGGACACCCTGGTGGTGCTCACCGCCCTGCAGCACCCGATGGACCCCAACCCGCAGTACGCACCCAGGCCGGTGCAGCTGTCCTGGCACAGGGTCGATAGCGACGGCATCAGCGTGCTGTGTCGCACCTCGCGCCCGGAGAACGGCCGCGGCTTCCACAACACCGAGAGGCTTTATCTGGCATGAAGGATTCATCCCTGAATCCTTCATGCGACGCCATTCGCGGCGCATGTCCGCGAATGGCTCCCGCCGAATCGCAAGCGATTCGCGGGCAGCACATCCTGTACTGCCGAGTGGCCAAGGCCACCCCACGGAGTCGCCCATGAGTCTGATCGAAAGTAACCTGCATCCCGAAGCCGCCGTATTCCGCCACGTGATCCCGGCCGGCGAGCCCTACCTGTTCGAGGTCAAAGCCGGGCAGACCGTTCGCCTGCTCGACCTGGAAGGCAACCAGGCCGTTGACACGCTGTTTTTCAGCGCGAGGAACCCGCGCGAGCGCTACGACCCGCAGCGCACCCTGCGCAAGCAGAACCGCGTGTACCTGACCACCGGCACGGTGCTCTACTCCAACCTCGGCAACCCACTGCTGACCATCAGCGCCGACACCTGCGGCCGCCACGACACCCTCGGCGGCGCCTGCGCCCAGGAGAGCAACACCGTGCGCTACGCGCTGGACAAGCGCTACATGCACAGCTGCCGCGACAACTTCCTGCGCGGCGCCCTGCACGATGGCCGCCTGGAGAAGCGCGACCTCGGCGCCAACATCAACTTCTTCATGAACGTGCCGGTCACCCCCGATGGCGGCCTGACCTTCGCGGACGGCATCTCCGCGCCGGGTAAATATGTGGAGCTGCGCGCCGAAACCGACGTGATCGTGCTGATTTCCAACTGCCCGCAGCTGAACAACCCGTGCAACGGCTGGAACCCGACGCCGGCCGAGGTGCTGGTATGGGACTGAATCGTAGCCCGGATGAAATCCGGGGAGCCGGCAATGTCGCACCCCGGATTGCATCCGGGCTACGCCGCTGGTTGTTCCACCTCTGCCAGAGCCGCTCGGGGCAATGCCTAAGCGTCTCCTCCCCTCTCCTTCCGGGAGAGGGGCCAGGGGTGAGGGAAACCAAGCCGCAGTAGTTGACCGCCCCTCACCCCAACCCTCTCCCAGCGGGAGAGGGAGACAAGCATTTCCACCCCGGACGACCGTGGTGCAGACCCAATAGCGGCGGGACGGCCCGCCAACCCTTTCGAGGGCCAGCACATGTTCGACAAACTCCTGATCGCCAACCGCGGCGCCATTGCCTGCCGCATACTGCGCACCCTGCGCCAGCTCGACGTCAAAGGCGTGGCCGTATACTCCGAGGCCGACGCCGCCAGCCTGCATATCCAGCAGGCCGACGAAGCCTTCAGCCTCGGCGAAGGCCCCGCGGCCGGCACCTATCTGGTGGTCGACAAGATCCTCGCCGTCGCCAAGCAGACCGGCGCTAAGGCCATCCACCCCGGCTACGGCTTCCTCTCCGAAAACGCCGCCTTCGCCGAGGCCTGCGAAGCCGCCGGCATCGCCTTCGTCGGCCCGACGCCGGAGCAGCTGCGCGTGTTCGGCCTCAAACACACCGCCAGGGCGCTCGCGAAAGAGCATGGCGTGCCGATGCTGGAAGGCACCGAATTGCTGGAAAACCTCGACGCTGCCCTCAAGGCCGGCGAGCAAGTCGGCTACCCGGTAATGCTGAAAAGCACCGCCGGCGGTGGCGGCATCGGCATGCGCGTGTGCCACTCGGCCGCCGAGCTTTCCGACGCCTTCGAGGCGGTCAAGCGCCTGGGGCAGAACAACTTCAGCGACAGCGGCGTATTTATCGAGAAATACATCCAGCGCGCACGCCACCTGGAAGTGCAGGTATTTGGCGACGGTGCTGGCGACGTGCTGGCTCTGGGCGTGCGCGACTGCTCGGTGCAGCGCCGTAACCAGAAGGTGCTGGAAGAAACCCCGGCACCGAACCTGCCGGCCGGCATGGCCGAGGAACTGTGTGCGGCGGCGATCAAGCTGGCCAAGGCCGTGAATTACCGCAGCGCCGGCACCGTGGAGTTCGTCTACGACAGCGAGGCCAAGCGTTTCTATTTCCTCGAAGTGAACACCCGCCTGCAGGTCGAACACGGCGTCACCGAACAGGTGTGGGGCGTCGACCTGGTGCGCTGGATGATCGAACTGGCAGCCGGCGATCTGGCCCCGCTCAGCGAACTGGGCAAAGGTCTGAAAGCCAGCGGCCATGCCATCCAGGCGCGTCTATATGCCGAAGACCCGGGCCGCGACTTCCAGCCCAGCCCCGGCCTGCTGACCGCCGTGCAGTTCCCGGTGGCCGACGGCAAGAGCCTGCGCATCGACACCTGGGTCGAGTCCGGCTGCGAGATCCCGCCCTACTTCGACCCGATGATCGCCAAGGTCATCACCTGGCAACCGACCCGCGAAGCGGCCAGCGCCGCACTCGGCCAGGCCCTGGCCGACACCCTGCTGTACGGCGTGGAAACCAACAGCCAATACCTGCGGCAGATCCTGGCCGACGCGCCCTTCGCCAGCGGCGAGCCCTGGACTCGCTGCCTGGAAGGTCTGGTCTACCAGGCCAACACCTTCGAAGTGCTCTCCGCCGGCACCCAGACCACGGTGCAGGACTTCCCCGGTCGCCTCGGCTACTGGGCGGTCGGCGTACCGCCATCGGGGCCGATGGACGACCGCGCGCTGCGCCTGGGCAACCGCCTGCTGGGCAACGACGAAGGTGCCGCCGGCCTGGAAATCACCATGAGCGGCCCGCTGCTGCGCTTCAACACCGATGCAGTGGTGGCGGTGACCGGTGCTGCGATTCCGCTGAGCGTGGATGGCAGCGAGCAGCCGATGAATACCGCCCTGCTGATCAAGGCCGGTAGCACCCTGAGCCTCGGCACTATCTCCGGCTCAGGCGCACGCGCCTATCTCACCTTGCGCGGCGGCCTGCAGGTACCCGAGTACCTGGGCAGCAAAAGCACCTTCACCCTCGGTCAATTCGGCGGCCACGGCGGCCGCGCCCTGCGTGCCGGAGACGTGCTGCACCTTCTGCCTCTTGCCCAACATGACAGCGGCGCGCAGTTGCCGGCGGCACTGTGCACCGCCCTGCCTGCCGTGCGTGAAATCCGCGTGATCTACGGTCCACATGGCGCGCCGGAATATTTCACCCCGGCCTATATCGACACCTTCCTCGCCACCGACTGGGAAGTGCACTTCAACTCCAGCCGCACCGGCGTGCGTCTGATCGGCCCGAAACCCGAGTGGGTGCGCGACAGCGGCGGCGAAGCCGGCCTGCACCCGTCGAATATCCACGACAACCCCTATGCGATCGGCGCGGTGGACTTCACCGGCGATATGCCGGTGATTCTGGGACCCGATGGCCCAAGCCTGGGCGGTTTCGTCTGCCCGGTGACCATCATCGAAGCGGACCTCTGGCAGCTGGGGCAACTCAAGGCCGGTGACAAGGTTCGGTTTATCCCGGTGGATATCGCCACGGCGCGGCAGTTGGCAAAAGCCAGGAAACAGGAATGCGCATCTCTGTGTGGGAGCGACTTCAGTCGCGAACAAAACCTGGCAGGCAACACCACTGAGCTGCTCGATGCGCCGCAATCGCGGCTGAAGCCGCTCCTACAGAGCCCTATCGCTCTGGACATCGGCGCAGCCGACAAGCGCCTGGTTGCCCGCCTTTCCGGCGACACCCACCTGCTGCTGGAAATCGGCGCGCCGGAGCTGGACCTGGTCCTGCGTTTCCGCGGCCATGCTCTGATGCAGGCGCTGGAGGCCAAAAACCTCGACGGCGTGATCGACCTGACCCCGGGCATACGCTCGCTGCAGGTGCACTACCAGCCGGAGACCCTGTCGCTGCAGCGCCTGCTCGATACGGTCGCCGGTCTGTGGGACGAAGTGTGCAACGCGCGCGACCTCAAGGTGCCCTCGCGCATCGTGCATCTACCGCTGTCCTGGGATGACCCGGCCTGCCAGCTGGCCATCGACAAGTACATGACCACGGTGCGCAAGGACGCCCCCTGGTGTCCGAGCAACCTGGAATTTATTCGCCGCATCAACGATCTGCCGAATCTCGATGAGGTCTACAAGACCGTGTTCGATGCCAGCTATCTGGTGATGGGCCTCGGTGACGTCTACCTCGGCGCGCCGGTGGCCACGCCGCTGGACCCGCGCCATCGCCTGGTGACTACCAAGTACAACCCGGCGCGCACCTGGACCGCCGAGAACTCGGTGGGCATCGGCGGCGCCTACATGTGCGTGTACGGCATGGAAGGCCCCGGCGGCTACCAGTTCGTCGGCCGCACCCTGCAGATGTGGAACCGCTACCGCGAGGTCGAAGCCTTCGACGGCAAGCCCTGGCTGCTGCGCTTCTTCGACCAGATCCGCTTCTATCCGGTATCAGCCGAGGAGCTATTGCAGATCCGCCGCGACTTCCCCCTGGGCCGCTTTGATCTGCGCATCGAGGACAGCGAACTGGCCCTGGCCAACTACCAAGACTTCCTTGTCAAAGAGGCCGAGGGCATCGACGCCTTCCGCAACCAGCAGCGCGCCGCCTTCGACGCCGAGCGCCAACGCTGGATCGATTCGGGCCAGGCGCATTTCGAAGTGGAAGAAACCGCCGCCGAGCTGGGCGATGATGCCCCGCTCGGCGCTGGCCAACACGGCATCGACAGCCATATCGCCGGCAACCTCTGGCAGGTGCAGGTGGAAGAAGGGGCGACCGTGCAGGCCGGCGATGTGCTGGTAATCCTCGAATCGATGAAGATGGAAATCCCCCTGCTCGCCCCGGTCGCCGGAACGGTGCGCGAAGTACGGGTGCAACCTGGCTCGCCGGTCCGCGCCGGGCAACGGGTGGTGGTATTGGAAGAAGCCTGATACCTGGGGCACGCTGTCGCGCACAACGGGTGCGCGACAGCGTCCGCTCGTGACGGCGACGCCCCGCCGCGCTAGCATTGGGCCATCTCCGCCAGGTTCAGCCCTCATGCCGCTTCGCACGTCCCGCAAGGCCCAGCTCATCCTGCTGCTGACCCTGACCGTCCTGTTGCTGGGTGGTTTTCTCGCCACCAGCCTGGTCAGCTACTACAGCTCGCGCGACAGCATTCGCCACACCATCATCAATACCGAGCTGCCACTGACCTCGGACAACATCTATTCGGAGATCCAGAAGGATCTGATCCGTCCGACCCAGATCGCCTCGATGATGGCCCGCGACACCTTCCTGCGCGACTGGGCGCTGGACGGCGAGCGCAATGCCGAGCCGATGACCCGCTACCTGCGCGAAATCCAGGAACACTACGGCACCTTCACCAGCTTCTTCATCTCCGAAAAAACCCGCACCTACTACCAGGCCAAAGGCGTACTCAAACAGGTCAGGGAAGACGAACCACGCGATGCCTGGTACTTCCGTGTGCGCAGCATGGCCGAACCCTACGAGATCAGCGTCGATCCGGACATGGCCAACGGTGACCAGTTGACCTTCTTCATCAACTTCAAGGTGTTCGACTACCAGAACAACTTCATTGGCGTGGCCGGTGTCGGCCTCACCGTGGATGCCGTGGTCAAGCTGGTGGACGACTACCAGCAGCGCTACGACCGCAGCATCTATTTCAGCGACAGTCAGGGGCGCCTGGTACTGACCGGCGCCAAGGGTGGCCCGATGGGCATCCAGCGCGGTCAGCGGATTAGCGACATCCCCGGCCTGGAAACCCTGCAAAGCAAATTGCCTGCGCCCAAGAGCGGCAACTACACCTACCAGGAGCACGGCCGCGGCCACTTCCTCAATGTGCGCTACATCCCCGAGCTGGACTGGTACCTGTTCGTCGACAAGCACGAGGAAGGCGCACTGGCCAGCATTCGCCACAGCCTGTACCTCAACCTGCTGATCTGCGCGCTGATCAGCGCTCTGGTGCTGGGCCTGGTCTTCATCGCCACCCGTCGCTACCAGCAACGTATCGCAGCACTGGCCACCACCGACTCGCTCACCGGCCTGCCCAATCGCCGCGGCTTCGACCTGCTCGCTGGCCAGGCCCTGCACGAAGCCCAGCGCGAGCAGAGCCCGCTGAGTGCCCTACTGATCGACATCGATCACTTCAAGCAACTCAACGACACCCACGGCCACCTGGCAGGCGACCAGGTACTGCGCGGCTTCGCCCAGGCCCTGCAGAGCAATCTGCGCCAGTCCGACATCATCTGCCGCTGGGGTGGCGAAGAGTTCATCCTGCTGCTCAAGGACACCGGCAGCAGCACCGCGCACCAGTTGGCCGAAAAGATCCGCCAGCAAACCGAACAGCAGACCTTCGTCTTCAACGGCGTCAACCTGCATATCAGCACCAGCATCGGCATCAGCGAGCTGCATCGCGACGACAACCTCGAACGCCTCCTTGGCCGCGCCGACCGCGCGCTATACCGAGCCAAGCAGTCCGGACGCAACCGCGTGTGTGAAGAGACCTACACGCCGTGAACGATGCCGAGCGCTGCCCACGCTGCGGCCAGCTCAATCAGTGTGCCCAGGCCAGCAGCCCGCAACCGGTGCAGGACTGCTGGTGCTTCCACAGGCCGATCCCCCGCCAGCTCATTGAGGAGCTGCCCGCCGAACAGCGTGGCAAAAGCTGCCTGTGTCCCCATTGCGCCAAGGCACTTGGCACAGCGGTAAAAACCGACTGAACCATGCGCCTGGACCGTTTCCTCAGCAACCTGCCGCGTTTCAATCGCGCCGAAGCTCGCCTGCTGATCGCCGCCGGACGCCTGCTGGTCAATGGCCAGAGCGAGCGCGATGGCTGCCGTGACGTGCGCGAGTTCGACCGTATCGAACTGGACGGCGAAACCCTGCAGGCCGGTAAGCCGGCACGCTACTTCATGCTCAACAAGCCTGCCGGCGTGGTCAGCGCCACCGAGCACCCCGAACATCGCACCGTGCTCGATCTGCTCGACGAACCGGACAAACATGATCTGCACATCGGCGGGCGCCTGGATCTGACCACCACAGGCCTGCTGATCATCACCAACGACGGCCTCTGGTCACGACGCCTGACCGAGCCACGTAGTCGCCTGGGCAAGGTCTACCGGGTGCAGACCGAACAGCCGATCACCGAGGAGTACATCGAAGTCTTCGCCCGCGGCCTGTACTTCGCCTACGAGAACCTCACCACCCTGCCGGCCGAGCTGCAGATCACCGGTAGCCACAGTGCCCTGCTGACCTTGCACGAAGGCCGCTACCACCAGGTCAAACGCATGTTCGGCCATTTCCAGAACAAGGTGCTCACCTTGCACCGCGAACACATGGGCCCACTGCAGCTCGACCCTGACCTGGCTCCCGGCCAGTACCGGAGCTTGCGCGCGGAAGAAGTCGCGCGGGTCTGATCAAAAGCACCGACCAATGGTCCCCGCTTATTCACCACAGGTACTTGCATCGGTAACAACAGACTGCTTGAATCCAATCAACGGTCCGCTAGTGACCAACTAGTCACACACAACATCTAACAAGCCTTTTCCAGATCACAGGTGCCTCGCACCGCAACGGGACTGCCCATCGGATTGTCGATGCCCGGATCGGAAAACGCCCCGCCACCAATAACAATCATCGGCCAGCCGTCAGAGCCGATAGGCCCCATTCCCAGGCACATGCCTACCTGCCATGAAGCTCGTGTAGCTGCAATGTTGCGCTGCGCGCGTGCAAATGTTTGCCAGGGGCATGCACTTATGAAACCAGAAACGGCTGTGCTGGATATTCAGGGACACTATCGGGTTTACACGGAGTTCTATCGCGCCGACAACGCAGAGCAAACCATCATTCTGGTCAATGGCTCGCTGTCGACTACCGCATCCTTCGCGCAGACGGTTCGCTATCTCTACCCGCATTTCAATGTGGTGCTGTTCGACCTGCCCTACGCCGGCCAGTCCCGCGAGCACAACCGCCACGAACGCTTCATCACCCGCGAGGAAGAAGCCGACATCCTCCTCGAACTGGTCGAGCACTTCGCCTGCGATATCGTGTTGTCCTTCTCCTGGGGCGGCATCGCCACTCTGCAGGCGCTGGCCCGGCGCCCGCAGCGAATAAAACGCGCGGTGATCAACTCCTTCTCGCCCATCGTCAACCCGGCCATGCTCGGCTACTTGCGCAGCGGCCTGATCGTGATGCACGAGTACGATCGCGAAAGCATCGGCATGGTCCTCAACGGCACCATCGGCAAACACCTGCCCTCGCTGTTCAAGCGCTACAACCATCGCCATGTCACCAGCCTGGAGCACTACGAGTACGACCAGATGAGCTTCCATGTGGAGACGGTGCTGAACAACGGTGGCCGTTCCTGCGTCAGCTTCGCCGGTCAGATCGAAATACCCCTGCTGTTCGTCAACGGCGAATGGGACGAATACACCACCCCACAGGACGCCCGCCTGTTCACCCAGCACGTACGTCACTGCGAATTTCGCACCATCGCCCAGGCCGGGCACTTCCTCGACATGGAACACAAAGCCGCCTGGATGCAGACCCGCGACGCCCTGCTGGCCTTCCTCCTGCCCAGCCAGCCAAACCGCTCGCACGAAGCCATCCTGGAACACGCCCTGGCCGGATAGACTCAGGGCCGCCGGGCTTCACCTGCCAGGGCGATTCTGGTACAAAGTCCCCGCTCAAGCGGGCGTCGTATAATGGCATTACCTGAGCTTCCCAAGCTCATGACGAGGGTTCGATTCCCTTCGCCCGCTCCAACTTCCTTCAAGGCCCCGCATAGCGGGGCCTTGGCGTTTCTGCCGATCACTTTCCCTGGCAAGGCACATCGCCACCATTCATTCGTGACGGACATCACATTTAACCCCTGGCGAAAGTATCGACTTCGTCACAGAACTTGGTAGGCTCCCGGCACCAACCACGGAGGTTTGCCATGAAGGAACAACGGACGTTTCTTGCACTGCGCTCGCACATCGAAGACCTACTCAGGGATGGAGCCGAAATCGTCAGTCGCACACCATTCACCCTGCGCATCAATGGACGCCAGTTCTGGGTTCAGCACGGCATGCTGATCGGCCACTCAGCCGCAGCTTGATCTCGACCCAAAAGCCCATCGTCAGCACGACGGGCTTTTTTGTTTCTGCTGTTTGTCGCCTGGCGCTTGCCCCGTAGCATCGGATCACGCACCCTTTAACTGTATAAATAGACAGTTATCGTATCCATGCTCTCGCCGCTCGACACCAGCCTCTACTACCTCACCAATTTCCGCACGGCCCTGGCCTGGGTTACCGGACGCTATGCCGACTTGCTGGAGGCCGGCGAACAAGCCTTTATCGACGAGTTCCTGGCCCTGCCGACCAACGCTCAGGCACTGCTGGTGCGCCTGCTGATGCGCAAAGGGCCGCACTTCCGCGCCAGCAAGCTGAGCTATGTAGAAATCGGCGATATTGGTAGTGCTGCCGCTCCTTTGCTGGAGCGCAACTGGCTCATCGACGATGCAGAACTAAGTCTGAATGAGCTCTTTGCCCTCCTGCGCAAGGATGAGCTGCTGGCGTGCTTGCCCGAGACGTTGGGCATGCGTAGCAGGAACAAAACTGAGTGGCTGGAACAACTGAGAACGCACTACCCACAAGTCAGGCCCCTGGAACAATGGAGCCCCGGGCTGGACCAGCTGTACAGCCTGACCATTACCCCCTTATGCGATCGTCTGCGCTTGCTGTTTTTCGGCAACCTGGCGCAAGACTGGTCGGAGTTCGTTCTGGCTGAACTGGGTATCTATCGCTACGAAAACGTCGAGATCAGTGCAGCCTCTCGAGGCTTTCGCAGCCGCCGGGACATCGACGACTACCTGCACCTGCGCGATTGTCGCGAGCGCCATGAAGCCGGCCTGGATGCCAGCCAGGTGCTCGCGGCGTTGGGCGAGTTCAGCAGTGACAATCCCTACCTGGCCGCACGCCACGCCAAACTACTGTTCCAGCTTGGCCGGCAACTCGAACGTGAAGGCAAACTGGCTGCGGCGGCATCGCTATACGCCGCCAGCGCGCATGGCGAAGCCCGCCAACGCCAGGTACGCGCGCTGGAAAAGCTTGGCGACTATCAAACAGCACATACGCTTGCCTGCACGGCCCTGGAATCACCACGCAACGCTGCCGAAAGCCAGGCACTGGAGCGCATCCTGCCACGCCTGTGTCGCCAGCTCGGCTTGGTTAGACCGCTGCGCAGCCCTGCCCTGGCGACACCCGCTTTCGAACTGGAACTGTCGCAGCCTCCCGAACTGAGTGTGGAATGGGCCGTACTTAAACACCTGCATGAAGACCAAGCACCGGTTTTCTACGTGGAAAACACCCTGATCTGCAGCCTGTTCGGCTTACTGTGCTGGGACGCGATTTTCGCCCCCTTGCCCGGCGCCTTCTTCCATCCCTTCCAGGCAGGTCCGGCTGATCTGCATGCTGCCGACTTCCGCAACCGCCGTCAGGCGCTGCTCGACGCCTGCCTGAGTAGGCTGGATGACGGCAGCTACGCGCAGCGCATGCGCGCCACCTACGAGACCAAGTTCGGCATCCTCTCGCCCTTCGTACACTGGGAAGTACTGACACCTGAACTACTGGAAACCGCCCTGCTCTGCCTGCCAGCCGCGCACCTACGCGCCTGGTTCGAACGCCTGCTCGACGATATCCGCGCCAACCGCGCCGGTATGCCTGACCTGATCCAGTTCTGGCCTGGCGAGCGACGCTACCGAATGATCGAAGTAAAAGGCCCCGGCGACCGCCTGCAAGACAACCAGAAGCGCTGGCTGGCGTTTTGTGCCGAGCACAGCATGCCGGTCGAAGTCTGCTATGTGCGCTGGAGCGAAGTACTGTGAGCTACTCCGTGGCTGTACGCGCGCTATGCGAGTTCACAGCCAAGGAGGGCGATCTCGACCTGCGTTTCACTCCCGCGCCAACTGCGGCCGAAGGCATGGCCGGGCACAGCACTGTGGTAAGTCGTCGTGCGGCGGGCTATATCGCCGAGTTGCCATTAACGGGTAACTATCCGGGCCTGCAGGTAAGCGGTCGCGCCGACGGCTACGATCCCGCGCAAAACCTGCTGGAGGAGATCAAGACCCACCGCGGCGATGTGGCACGCATCCCGCACAATCACCGCCTGCTGCACTGGGCCCAAGCCAAGGTCTACGGCTGGCTGTTGTGCGACATGCAGGGGTTGCAAGAGATCGACCTGGCAGTGGTGTACTTCAACGTGATCTCGCAGAAGGAAACGGTCTTTCGCGAAACCTTCACCGCCGAGGATCTGCGGATATTCTTTGAGCAGCTGTGTGCCCGCTTCGTCGCCTGGGCAGAACAGGAAAGCGCCCATCGGAATGAGCGCGACGCCAGCCTGGAGCGCCTGCGTTTTCCTTATCCGAGCTTTCGCAAAGGCCAGCGCCAGCTCGCCGAAGCCGTCTATCGTGCGGCCCGTGATGGCGAGCACCTCCTGGCGCAGGCCACCACGGGGATCGGCAAGACCCTGGCCACCCTGTTTCCCCAGCTCAAAGCCTTTCCCGGTCAGCAGTTGGATCGGCTGTTCTTCCTCACCGCCAAGACGCCGGGTCGGCGCCTGGCCCTGGATGCCCTGGCCAACCTGCGCGCACAGGAAAACGACATGCCGCTGCGGGTGCTGGAGCATGTGGCTCGCGACAAGGCCTGCGCTCACCCGGACAAGGTCTGCCATGGCGAGTCCTGTCCGCTGGCCAAGGGCTTTTACGACCGACTGCCAGCCGCGCGCAGTACCGCGCTGCAGCAACGCTGGCTGACCCACGAGATACTGCGCGAAATTGCCCTGGCCCATCAGGTTTGCCCTTACTACCTGAGCCAGGAGCTTTGCCGCTGGAGTGACGTGGTGGTGGGCGACTACAACTACTACTTCGACATCAATGCCCTGCTGCATGGCCTGACCCAGCTCAACGGCTGGCGCGTTACCCTGCTGGTCGACGAAGCGCACAACCTGATCGACCGCGCCCGCGGCATGTACAGCGCGGAACTGGATCAGGCCGCGTTCAACGCCATGCGCAAGCTCGCCCCAGCCAAGCTCAAGCCAGCTCTGGAGCGCGTCAGTCGCCACTGGTACCAGCTGCATCGCGATCAGGAAGAGCCCTACCAAATCCAGCCAGCTTTGCCGGACCTGTTCATTGTCGCGCTGCAGAAAGCCGTTGGTGCGATCACCGACCATCTCACCGATCAACCAGAAGGTAACCAGGCCGCGCTGCTGCAGTTCTATCTCGCCGCCATGCTGTTTTGCCGTCTGGCCGAGGCTTACGGCCCGCACTCGCTGTTCGACATCAGCCTGCACCCGCCCATCGGCCCGCATAGTCTTTCGACCCTGTGCCTGCGCAACATAGTGCCAGCGCCTTTTATCGCCCCGCGTTTCGCTGCAGCCCATAGCTGCACATTGTTTTCCGCCACCCTCAGCCCCGGCCACTACCATGCCGACCTGCTGGGCCTGGCCGAGGACACACAATGGCTGGAGGTCGAGTCCCCTTTTCGCGCCGAACAGCTACAAGTACATGCCATTCGCAACCTATCCACCCGCTACCAGCATCGCGAGGCCAGCCTAGCTTCCGTGACCCGCCTCATGGCCCAGCAATTTCGCGAGCAACCCGGTAACTACCTGGCCTTCTTCAGCAGCTACGCCTATCTGCAGCAGGCGCTGGAACACCTGCAGACCGAGCACCCGGACATCCCGGTATGGGCGCAGTCACGCAGCATGGCTGAAAGCGAACGCCAGGCCTTTCTCGATCGGTTCAGCACCCACTCGCGTGGCATCGGTTTCGCTGTACTCGGTGGGGCTTTTGGTGAGGGCATCGATCTACCCGGCAAGCGGCTAATCGGTGCGTTCATTGCCACCCTTGGTCTACCGCAGGTCAACCCGATCAACGAGGAGGTCAAAGCGCGCATGCAGCAGATGTTCGGTAATGGCTACGACTACGCCTACCTGTATCCCGGCCTGCAGAAGGTGGTGCAGGCTGCCGGGCGCGTGATCCGCACCACCGAGGACAGCGGTGTGGTCTATCTGCTGGACGACCGTTTCACCCGCCGTGAGGTACACCAGCTGCTGCCCAATTGGTGGCGGGTCGAACACAGCCTGTATTAATCGATGCGGAATATGCCGCTACACACTTTGCAACCACTCAGCACTTGAGGAGGTCTGCATAACCCTTATCCTGCGCCCGTGACGCCGGGCCCCTCTGACGGTTAATAGCCGCCATGTCGGAGTCATAGTTGGTACAACTACGACTTTAAGGAGGGGCTCATGAGCACCCTAGAAACGTTTCTTTTCGCCGACTTCCTCGGCACCGCCACCTGGCTGTGGCTCTCGTTCCTGGCTGTAGTGATCGCCCTACTGGCTTTCGACCTGGGTGTTCTGCACCGCGAAGAACGCGAAATCGGCGTCAAGGAAAGCCTCCTGCTTTCCGCCGGCTATATATCCATGGGGCTGCTGTTTTCCGTCTGGGTCTTCTTCCAGAAAGGCAGCGACGCCAGCATGGATTACCTCACTGGCTTTCTGATCGAGAAATCGTTGTCCATGGACAACGTCTTCGTGATTGCCCTGATCTTCAGCTACCTGGCCATTCCTCGCCTTTATCAGCACCGCGTGCTGTTCTGGGGCATCCTGGGCGTGATCGTCCTGCGCGCCATCATGATCGGCCTGGGCGCCGCACTGATCAGCACGTTCGACTGGATTCTCTACCTATTCGGCGCCTTCCTGCTGTTAACCGGCTTGAAGATGTTGTTCTCCAAAGTCGATCACCAGCCTGACCTGTCGCACAACCGATTCGTCAACTGGTTACGCAATCACCTGCCGGTGACCGACCGCCTGCACGAGCAGCGCTTCTTCGTACGCCTGCCCGATGCCAGCGGCCAGCTCAAGCTGTGGGTGACACCGCTGTTCCTGGCGCTGATCCTGATCGAACTGGCCGACCTGGTATTCGCCGTGGACAGCGTGCCGGCGATCTTCGCCATCACCCAGGACCCATTCATCGTCTACACCTCGAACATCTTCGCCATCCTCGGCCTGCGCGCCCTTTACTTCGCTCTGGCCGCGATGATCCACCGCTTCGCCTACCTGAAATACGCCCTGGCCCTGGTGCTGGTATTCATCGGCGGCAAGATCTTCCTGCACGACATCGTAGGCAAGATTCCGGCCGAGATTTCGCTGAGTGTGACCGTGAGCCTGCTCGCAGGCGGCGTACTGCTGTCACTGTGGAAGACCCGTAAGCCCCCCACTCACAAGCTCGAATCCTGATCGGAGGACCGCATATGAAACCTTCTAAACCGCTGCTGCTAGGCTTGGGCATGCTTGCCCTGGCTGGCTGCGACAACGCCGAGCAGGCTGCCGCCAGCTTCGCTGAAAAAGTCGAAAAAGCCGCCGTCGAACAAGCTCGCGAGAGCTTTGGTGAAACCGTCAAGGAGCTCGACAAGCAGGTTGAGCAGCTCAACGACAAGATCGACCAGGCTCAGGAAGGCACTCAAGAATGGCTGAAGCAGGCGCAGCCGAAGCCAGAGGACGAACAACCCCAGCAGGACACGGAAAAAAGCGGGAAACCGCAAACCCTGATAGAAACCTGATCAAGCCAGCAGCAGCTGCCGTAGAAACATCCTGTCGCGCACGGTAAGCCGTATTCGCGTGGATCGATGACCAGGCCCCCCGCTGCTATGCATAGCCGCAGCTGGGCAATCCAAAGCACTCAGCAGTACCTGAGCGACCAGGGTGATTCATACAAAAGACAATCGAACTCGTTAAACCTGCAGGCTACTTACAAATTTTTCACTCAAAGCGATACCCTGCCACGTGGTAATTCAAGGTAAATTCGACCGCACTGCCTGACAGTGATGCAAACAGCCAGATGACACAAAAGCTGCGCATCGTCGAAGTACCATTTGCACGGGGTTGGCGAGCATGTCGCCAAATAGACAAGCCCGCTGGGGATATGAATGAAGAGGCTTGTGCTACTGACCGTCGTTTTGACGCTCATTACAGGTTGCTCCGCAACCGCTCAGACTTATGAAAAAAAAGGCCGTAAAGGGCTGAATATCAACTGCTCCGGACTGACTTCAAGTTGGGAGCGCTGCGAAGAGAAAGCTGCCCGTGCCTGCGGTCAGAAAGGTTACAAAGTACTGGCCAGGGCTGGCGATGATGGTGAGGATGATCCAGCAGACTTTCTCTTCGGTCTTAACCCCGCCGGCTTCTCCAGCCGCAGCCTGGTCGTTCTCTGTCGCTGATCAATAAGCGTTGGATCGGGCGACTCCCTTCCCTATGGCGGCAGTCAGAGAGATGAGTCGCCCTTAATGCCGCTGGCACAGAAATGGCAAAATTCGAGGGTAGTCGAAAACTACCAGGCATAAAAAAATCCAGCCACTACTAAGTGGCTGGATTTTTTAGGGTTTTTTGGTCGGGACGGAGTGATTCGAACACTCTACCCCTTGCACCCCATACAGGTAATAACCTGTACAAGCGAATCCAGGGCAATCCGAAGCACATTTCTACAACCCCCGTATTTACTGGCCTTCAACTATTTTCTTGTCCAAAATAGCCCAATACGATTCGAAGAAAGCCGATCTCAATTGGCAACGAATTGGCAACCAGAGATTCTCAATTGGCAACCAATTGGCAACGGGAAAAGGGACTAAATGACCAAGATCACAGACCGCCAGATGACTGCCAAACCAGGTACGAACGACAAGTGGCTGAGCGAAGTCGCCATCTGGGGGCACGGCAGCTTGGTGGCCCGCATCACCCCAAGCGGAGAACGCCTCTTCTATTTCCGTTACTCCAACGGCAGCAGTGAACGCATCACCTTCCCCATCGGCACATATAGTCGCGATGGTTCCGAAGGCACCATGACACTCGCCGAAGCTGGTCAACGAGCTAAAGAGCTCGCTGGGCTTCATAAATCGGGGGTCAGAGACGTAAAGGAACACCTTGAGGCTGAGGAGGCCGCACGTGTCGCTGCACGCGAGGCAGAACGCGCACGAATCGCTGCGGAGAAAGCTGCCTTGGAGGCGGCTCAGGCTCGACAAGCCGCCAGAAAAAACGTCCAGCACTTGTTCGATCACTGGGCCAAGGTCGACTTGATCAACCGCAAGGACGGCGGTGCAGAGGTGCGCCGAATGTTTGAGAAAGATGTCCTGCCGCTCCTCGGCAAAATGGCTGTCGAAGATGTGAAAAAAGGCCACATTACCGAGGTAACGGACGCCCTACTCGCTCGTGGCGTCAACCGGATGGCGAAGATGATCTTCAGCCTGATGCGTCAGATGTTCCGATTCGCCGTAGACCGGGACCTGATTGATCACGATCCGACTGCGAGCATTCGCAAAGCCAAAATTGGCGGCAAGGACATCGAACGAGATCGAGTACTGAGCGAGGAAGAAATCCGCACGTTAGCCAAACTCACTCCGCAAGCCGGTTTACTCCCCTCCTCAGAAGCTGCCATCTGGATTGCCTTGTCGACCTGCTGCCGCATCGGCGAACTGCTGAGTGCCCGGTGGGAAAACGTCGACCTTATCAAAGGCAACTGGTACATCCCTTCAGAGCAAAGCAAAAACGGTAAGGCCCACAACGTAACCCTCTCACCGTTCGCCATCCAGCAGTTCAAGGCTGTCCGCGCATTCAGCTCTGCCAGTGAGTGGTGCTATCCCAACGTCAAAAATAGCGGACCAGTCTGCTCAAAGACTGTGACCAAACAGCTTGGAGATCGGCAACGCCTGCCAGACCAAGGGATCCTGAGTAATAGGAGCGCCAATGCTCAGGCGCTACTCCTCCCAGGGGGAAAGTGGACCCCACACGATTTGAGGCGCACAGGCGCCACGATCATGACTGCCCTTGGCGTGCTCCCGGAAGTGGCGGAACGCTGCCTCAACCACACCGAGGAAAACAAGGTTAAGCGCACATACCAACGCCACAGTTATACCAAGGAAATGGCGGAAGCGTGGCAAACTTTAGGCCAGCATTTAGAGTTACTAACTCGCGGAGCGTGGCTCCAACCCAAAAGACCAAGTAAGTGACACTGCAAAAAACAGGCCTTCAGCCAAAGGAACTTTAATGAGCAACACAAACACGCCTGAAACCATTGAGCCAAATGACCTCAACAGTGAAATAACAAAATTATGCGGCCACATCCAGATCGCCTTACTTCAAGTCGAGGAAAAATATGACCTTGAATTGCACTTAGAGAAAACCAGACTAGAAATATTAAGTGGGGCAATTAACCGCAAGTCAGTTGAGGATGAATATAACTTCAATCTAATTAATGAGGGCGGAGTAGCAAATTACAGATCAGCATTACGCTTATGCAGCATATTTATCTCCCTAGCCAAAACAGCACAAGATGAAAAAAGATTAGACGCAGCTTGGTCTTTTGTGTGCAAGGCTAATTATCAAGCGGGAATCATGCGCGGAGCGCTGACTAAGTACAAAACCGTCGACGCCGAAGAAATACGTAAAAAAACCGCGAAAAGCGGCGGAGAAAAAAAAGCTGAACGCTACACTGTAGACAAGCAGGAAGTCATTAGACTCATCAGGGAAAAAATGCCAGAAGAAGGTTGGGAAAGTCCAGAGTCCTGCTTTGAAGCCATAAGAGATGACCTTATAGAGTCCATAAACAAAAGAAGCAGCTCGAAATTTGGCCCAAGACCCGGACTCAATCCCAAAAAATTAAGCTTTAGAAAAACAGTTACACAATGGCTGAAATTTGATGTTAAAAAAATGAGGGAAGAAAAACCGCAGAGCGAAACCTATTTCGAGTTCGACAAGCACTCAAAACAACGCCTATATGATCCAAACAACCCTCTATAATCTGACAATCAAAGGCATAACCACCAATACACCATCACATGATCAACAGCAGCTTTATAACAAACATAAATTTTCTATAATAGCTACAACCCACCTTTACCGAAAGACCTTACCCCTGCCACTGATAACTTAAAATAGTCATCAATCTTAGTCATGTAAACAGCCATTTTCCTAACCCCTTCCATGCCGATCACATCCATACTCCGAACCACTCCCAAGCCACCAAGCCCACCCTCTTTTTTAGATTCGTTAAAATTATAATACACTCCTACACCACCAGTAATTTTTGAACCCCAAAGCCTCCCAATAAACTCGACAAGCTCTATATCAGTTTTAGATAAGCATGGACTCATAAAGATCAGAACATCATTACACCAACCCATACTTCCATCCCACCCAAACCTCCAGGCATAACCCAACAGCGGGCCAAGCCTTCCTCTACTCAGCTCTTTCAGAAGCGCTTGCCTGTGACGACCTGCCGTTTTGATCGAAACGCCCATCGCGCCTTGCGATGCGTAACTTAGCCTAACCCTCAAAACCTGCACTTTTTCATGCCGCACAAAAACCGAACTCACATAATCCATTAGACTCTTATAATTTTTCGAAACAGATCTACGGTAGTTTTTTACGCGCTCTCGAAAATCGACACTCCGACTATCTGCACGCATACCAGATACGAAATCATTAAACAGCCCAGATAAACTTTCAGCACCATTGCCAGCCGAGCACCTCACCCACTCCATACTTTCAATTATTCTATACTTCTCTAAATACGAATATAACAAGTCAAAAAATGGATTAAATTTATAATCACTATAAGTCCTAGGGAAATCCAGAACCCCGCCATGTAGCACATCAAACAGGCGAGTCCCCAGCTCCGTTTTTTTAAATTTTCGCCCCTCTCCTTCACCTAAAACACTGAACAAAACCTCATCAGAGGCCAGGACAGCCTCAAGCACAGGCAGTAACCTTTGGAGAAATAAAACTTTATCCTTATTTAGACAAGGTCGTACCTCACCAGCCCCCTCATCCCAGAACCAGTCCAACACAAATAGATACTTAACCATTTCTCGATCAGCTGGCATCAAAACATAATCATCGACACCCAGCACCCCATTCCTGCAAGTATCAAAAACTGAAACACCACGCACACCCACCTCCTAATTAAATAGCCTGCAGAGCCAAGCCAAAACATATGTCCAATACATAATCAAGGCCTAAAATAGCAAACCTCTAAAAACTAAGACCCAC
>NZ_JARPUS010000025.1 GCF_029537485.1 Pseudomonas sp. GOM6 | reverse complement strand
GTCCCTGGTTCGAGTCCAGGTCGCGGAGCCAAATGCAAAAGCCCCAGGTGAAAACCTGGGGCTTTTTTATTGCCTGACGGACTTTCACCAGGGACTACGTCCCCGGTTATTCGGCCCAAGGCCTCACCCCTTCGGGGCCGCGCTGAAGCGCGTTCGGCTAGCGCCTTGGAGTCCAGGTCGCGGAGCCAAATGCAAAAGCCCCAGGTGAAAACCTGGGGCTTTTGCTAACGACGACAGAGATCACGTCGCTGAAAGGCTCACCCTCAGGGCCGAGCGTTGAGTTGCTGCTGCAGGTTCTGCATCTGCGCAGTCAGGGTATTGATGTTACGCGTTACCTGAGCGCGGAAGGCATCGAATTCGGCCGTGTTGTTGCTCGGCTGCGGACGGTTGTCGAACTCGCTACGCAGCACCAGCAGATCCTGCTCCAGGCGCGCAATCGCCGAACTGGGATCGCCCTGCTTCTTCAGTGCCGCGACCTCTCCATCCAGCCCCTTGAGCTGCTCCTGCAGTTTGCCCACGCCAGCCAGGCCGCTCTTCTGCTCGCCAGCCAGCGTATCCAGGCGCTTACCAAACTCGTTGCTGGCACTCTGCTGCCCCTTCAACTGGGTAGCGAATTGATCGAGGCGCTTGCCCTGCTCGCCTTGCTGCCCGGCGACGCCCTGCTGTTGCTTGCTCAGTTCGGCCAGCTTGGTTTCCAATTGCTTGACCCGCAGCTTCAGGGCTTCGCTGTCGCTGGTCACGTTGGATTCGGTGGCCACCACCTTGCCGGAGATATCCTGAATGCGCCCCGCCGCCTCCTCACTGATGCGGGCGAAGCTTTCTTGGGTGGCAACCAGTTGCGCCTCCATCAGCGAAACCTGCTGGTAGCTCCACCAACTGAGCCCACCCAGGGCAATCATCAGAGCGCCGACCAGCGCCCACAACGGTCCGGTGCCGAAACCGCGACGGCGCTCCACCTGCGGATAGCTGCGCGCAGAGTTCTGCGGTGCCTGTGGAGCAGGCTGATCAAACTGGAATTCGTCGCGATCACGCGGGCCCGTGGTCAGACTAGGTACATGATCCAACTCATCGTGAGCGTCATTACGCATAAGAACCTTCAGTAACAGCTGTAAGAGAAATCGAGGCCGGCAGTATAACCGTTCACCCACCAGCTTAAGAGCCACCAGGCATCAGCAGCACCGCTGGACACCACGTGATCCGGCCTGCTAAATAGCCGCGCCCTACAACAAAAACAACACAGGGAAATCCGTAATGCGCAAGCTGATCATGCTGTGCCTGCTTTTGCTTTCGTCCACCGCATACGCCGCCACCGGCGTATTCCCCACCTCCACCTTCAACAACCTCGACTACGGTCTGTACTGGTTCGGCTATGGCGATACCTGGCAGAAAGCCGTTCCTGGGCATAGCAATGCCTATTACAGCGCCAGCAAACCCACGGTTATCTATATCCACGGCTGGCAGAATGGCGCCACCGCTCGGCAAGACCGCGAAACCTTCAACCGCAGTGGCGCTGGCGGCCCCAACCTCGACCTGGCCGCGGCCTGGCTAAACGCGGGGTACAACGTCGGCGTGCTGTACTGGAACCAGTTTGCCGACGAAGGTGAAGTCACCGACGCCGAAGCCAAAATCTGGAGCGCCAGCGGTCCACGCGCGATGCGCTGGCGCAATGCCAGTGGTGCCTACAGCAGCGGTCCGAACCAGTCGGTCGGCGATCTGCTGTTCCAGAGTTACAAGGACAACATGGCCGGCTACAGCGGCAACAATATCCGTATCCTTGGACACTCTCTGGGTAACCAGGTTGCCATCGTGCTGACCAAGAAGATCAGCGACGCAGTAACCGCCGGCAGCGTCAATGCCAAGTTGCTACCGAAACGAGTCGCGCTGCTCGACCCCTTCTACTCAAACAATGCCAAGAGCTGGCTGAACAACCAGTGGACCGGCGCCGTATCGCGCAGCTACGTCAGCACCCTGAAAGGCAAGGGTGTCATTTTCGAGGCCTACCGAAGCTCATCAGTTACCAGCACGGTGTTTGTCGGGGATGCCAATAGCGGGCTGATGAACATGACCGCCTTCACCGAGCTCAAGCCCTGGTACTTCAGCGCAACCCAGCAGACCGAGAAACACAACGCAGCGGTGTGGCACTACCTCTGGTCCTAAAGTTTCAGCGCACCACTGATCACCGGCACCAGCAATCAGGCCGCCTCCGCCAAAACATCAGACAGCCGCATTACAACCTTGATGAACGGCAGCAAGAAGCTGGTCCATGATCAGGGCGCGTACACCAAGGAGCCATCGGACGACAATTTCAAGGAACAGAACCGCTAAACCAGCCCGGGAGTCCGTACAGGGCAACGGACTCCCACGCCTTAACCAGGTGCAGATCGCACCAAGCCCGCGCACGTTTACCCCCCCGCTCCTGGTGAAAGGTCGCACATCAGGCTTATCACAGCCTGGCACGCGGCTTGCTCGGATCTGCCTGGGCATCGCTCGGCACACTCGCCGGGTATCGATTGACTGGGGAGCACCGATGGAACTGAACAAAGCCGTTCTGGACTGCATGCAAGCACTGCGTCGTCGCCTGCGTGAGGAGCTGAATCAAGACATCCGCCTGAGCCAACCGGATGCAGTGGAAGCCATGTTACTGGCCTGCCTGCGCTCCAATGAGCAGGCGACGCGTGAGCTGGGCATCCGACTTGCCGAACTCAGCGACTTTCACGGCGCCAGCAAGCCCCAGCCACGCAATACCTTCCACAGAGCCTCGCCAGAGACACCCCCGGCGATCGCTCAGTCTCAGCAAAGTGGTTCCGTGCGCATGTACCGCGGCCAACGCGTATACGCCTGAGCACAACAGCCTGGCGGACTGGACGAGTCGCCACTGAGGGTCAATAGTCAGCCCATCGAGTCTCGTCAGGGAGCACCGCATGGCCACTCGTCCCGCCTGGTTGACCTGCCTGGAAAGCAACCCACCGGCTTTGCTGGAAGCGGCCTTATGGATAGCCGTCGAGCATCATCCACAGCTGCAACCGGCCGAGGTGCTCCGCGAGTTCGCCAACCTGCGCCAGCAGGTATCCGCCGGCCTGCCCAACCTGTCCGCACCGGACCTGGCTCAGCCACTGCTGCGGCGCCTGGGCGAACTGGAATTTCATGAGGACGATGACCTGCCATTGCGCCCGCAGGCAGCATTGCTCAACCTGGTGCTGCAGCGCCGACGCGGCCAGCCACTGTCACTGGCGCTGATTGCCCTGGAGCTGGCCCAACGCCTGGATATTCCGTTGCAGGCCGTAAACTTCCCCGGCCACCTGCTGCTGCGTGTACCTGGAGCCGACCACCTGCTCGATCCCTGCAATGGCCGCCGCTTGTACACCAGAGACTGCCGCGAGCTGTTGCAGCGCATCGCCGGCCCCTCGGCTGAACTCCAGGCCCGGCACTTTTCGATCTGCGACGCACCCGGCCTGTTACTGCGCTTGTCGCGCAACCTGTGCAACCTGCACAGCGCCGCCGGCGACCACATGGCAGCCCTGAAGGATGCCGAGCGCATCCTCCTGCTCGCTCCGCCCAACAGCGCTGACCATCTGCTGCGTGCAGCGATCTACCACGAACTGGATTGTCCGCAAGCCGAGCGCTTCGACCTGGAGCGCGCCCTGCTGCTCTGCGAGGACGAGAGCGAGCGGGTCCGGCTGATCCAGCGTCTCGACCTGGCGGGCCGCGTCAAACACAGCACCGCGCTGCATTGATCCGGAGCCTTGAATCTCAACCATGCAAAAGGCCGGCATCACTGCCGGCCTTTTGCTAGAAACGATCAGCCGCTTGGCTGACTGCACCGCATCAGCGAAGCATCAACCTGCATGCTTTTGCAGGTTGGCCATCATCTCGCGCAGAGCGGTGACGTTGTCATCCGGGTGAACCGCACCCTCGAAGTCGCCAATCTGCTTCCAGCTGGCCGCCACGTCTTCCGGGCTGAAGCCCACGCGTGGGTCGAAGCCGGCGCCCAGGCTACGCTCCCAACGCACCTTGCCGACCCAGCCGCCCCCCACTTCGTAAAGGCCGCCGGTGTCCTTGCACTGCTCGCTGCCCAGGTACACCACCAGCGGGCTGACCAGCTCCGGCTTGAGCTGCTCGAATACCTGCGGCGGGATCAGGCCCTCGGTCATGCGGGTACCGCCGGTGGGGGCGATGGCGTTGACCAGCACATTGTTCTTGCGACCTTCGATGGCCAGGGTACGGGTCAGACCATACAGGCCGAGCTTGGCCATACCGTAGTTGGACTGGCCGAAGTTGCCGTAGATGCCGGAGGTGGAAGCGGTGAAGATCACCCGCCCGAAGCCCTGCTCACGCAGATGAGGCCAGGCCGCGTGGGTGACCTTGTAGGCACCCTCGACATGGACCTTGTAGACCAGATCCCAGTCGGCATCCTCCATCTTGATGAAAGACTTGTCGCGCAGGATGCCGGCATTGTTTACCACCACATCGACGCGCCCGAAGCTGTCTAGGGCGCATTGCACGATCTTGCCACCCTCGGTGACCGAATCATGGTTGGCCACGGCCTCGCCGCCGGCAGCACGAATCTCGGCCACCACCTTGTCGGCAGCGGAGGCATTGGCGCCCTCGCCATGGGTGCTACCGCCCAGATCGTTGACCACCACCTTGGCGCCATGTTTGGCGAACAGCAGTGCGTGAGCACGACCAAGACCACCACCCGCGCCGGTGACAATCACTACCTGGTTTTCAAAACGGATGGCGTCGCTCATGAACGGGCTCCTTGGCATGTCGGAAAAAGCCAAGTCTCCCGCAGCTCCGCGTTAACGACAATCAAACGCGGCGACACTGAATATCGGGCAATAAGGTGACGGGATGGTCACCTGAGCTATCACGCCAGACGCAGCAAGCTCAGGTGGTTGTAGAGGTGCATCACGTGTGCCTGGGTATAGGCTTCATGATCGAGAGCGCCATAGGCAAAGTGAGGCTGCAGCTCGCCAGTGTGTGCGGCAAAGCGTTCGAAAGCGGCCTGCAGGCGCTGTAAGGCGGCCTCCTGACTGGCCGGTTCGGCCAGCGCTGCAGCACCGGGAATGGCCTCGGTCAGTGGATGACGCATGGCACCGCGGGCGCTGAATACAGCGAAAGCAGCCGGGCCGACACTGTGGCGGAACCAGGCCGGCTTCAGCTCGGGATAGCCATCGAGCGAGTACTCGATACTCTGCGCACAGTGGTTGAACACCTCACTCGGGCTCCAGCCCTTGAGATTGACCAGAGTCTTGTTGTGGAACGACGCCAGCACCTGGCGCGCCCCGTCCAGGCTCAGCGCTGCCGGAGACACCCCGGCAGGCAAAGCCCAGAAACCCGCTCCCAGAACCGCTACACCGCCCACTGCGGCGCCTTTCAACAGAGTACGTCGCTGCACGTCTTGGCCTCCAGCCGATCACGGAACTGCAGATAATGATCAAGCACCTCTGCGGGTGCCTCGGTCTGCGGATAGTGGCCGATGGCCGGCAGCAAAACCGTGTCGGGGCTCTCGATCAGCTCACGATAGCGCTCGACCATGTGCGCGCCCGAGATGGGATCCAGCGCACCGTCGATGACCCGCAGCGGTACGTCGGTAGCCTGCATTGCCGCCACCCAGCGCTCACGATTGGCACGCCGGTCGAGGATGTAGCGGATCAGCAGGTGCATCACCTTCGGCCCGTCGTTGTGCGCGATCAGTGCCCAGAAGGCATCCAGCTCGACCTCGCTGGGGGGGGTCTTGGGGCCGAACACCGTACGGAAGTTCTTCGCCAGGGTGCGCCGCGAAAATAGCCGACCGAGCAGCGGGCCCAGCGGGCCGAGCAGCAGCTTCTGGGTCAACACCGGATAGTGGGTCTCGGGAAACAGGCCGCCGTTGAGAAACACGCAGCTGGCCAGCCGGATGCCCCCGCTATGGTGCCGGGCGATCAGCTCCTGGGCCACGCTGTCGCCGTAGTCGTGGGCCAGCACATGCACCGGCCCGTCGATCCCCAGATGAGCCAGCAGCGCCTGCTGCAGATCGGCCTGCTCCAGCAGGTTGTAGGCATGGCCACGCGGCTTGGCCGAGTAGCCGAAGCCGAGCATGTCGCAGGCAATTACCTGATAACGCTGCGCCAACGGCTGCCACAGGTAGTGCCAATCCCAGCTGGCGGTGGGGAAACCGTGGATCAGCAGCAGCGGTTCGCCCTCGCCCGCCGTCCAGTAGCGGATCGCCTGGCCGTTGAAGCTGAAGCCGCGTCCCTGCGCCCGCCAGTCGGCCAGCGCGATGCCCGGCAGCGCACTCACTGGTCGTAGCCCGGCATCTGCTGGTCGAGCTTGCGCAGCAGCGCCGGCCAGGCCAGCGAACCGCCCATGCCCTGACTGGTCTTCATCACCCCGGCGATCATCGCCGCGGAACCGTCGAGGATCTGTTGCGGGATATGGATCAGCTCGGCGCCACCACTCTGCGCCATGACCTGCGCCTCGCAGGCGCGCTGCAGGGTGAACATGCCGAGGAAGGCATCGGCGATGCTACCGAAGGCGGTCAGCAGGCCGTGGTTGGGCAGGATGAAGAAATGCTTGTCGCTCAGGTCAGCCTGCAGGCGCACCTTCTCCTCGTGATTGATCGCCACGCCTTCGTAGTCGTGGTAGGCCAGGCTGGAGAGCACGAACAGCGACTGCTGGGAGATCGGCAGCAGGCCCTGCTTCTGCGCCGATACGGCGATGCCGGCGGCAGTGTGGGTGTGCAACACGCAACCTACGTCGTGACGGACTTCGTGGATGGCGCTGTGGATGGTGTAGCCGGCCGGATTGATCTCGTAGGGGCTGTCCATCAGCTTCTTGCCGGAGAGGTCGACCTTCACCAGGCTGGAGGCAGTGATCTCATGGAACATCAGGCCGAAGGGATTGATCAGGAAGTCTTCGGTGCCCGGCACCTTGGCCGAGATATGGGTGAAGATCAGGTCGTCCCAGCCGTGCATGGCGATCAGCCGGTAGCAGGCAGCGAGATCGACGCGGGCCTGCCACTCGGCAGCGGAAACCTGATCTTTGATATTCGGGAGATTGAGTGGAGCGTTCACGGTGGATACCTCGGCACTTGTTGTTGTGCCAAGGAGTCTAGCGCCCACCTCTGCCCGCTCCAGTCGCCTTGCAGGCCAGCGCATTGGCCTTGCGGGTCATAACAGCTCGGGGTAATTGCCGGCCAAAAGCGGCCAGCCGGCCTGAACCTGAGGCTCGTCAGACAGCAGGGAAAAGCGCTCAAAGAGAAACTCCGGCGCCACCGTGCAACCGACCAGGGTGAAATCCCCCTGGCTGCGCGCCGCTTGCCAGGCATTGGCCGGCACCACGCGTTGCGGCAGCTGGCCTGCTGCCACCGCCCCCAAGACTTCACAGCGCACGGTTCCAGGCGTCTCTGCGATCAGAAGCTCCAATGGCGCGCCTTCATGAAAATGCCAGAGCTCATCGCTATCGATGCGGTGCCAGCGGCTGACCGCCCCCGCCGGCAGCAGGAAGAGGATAGCGCTGGAGGCAGCGCGGCCGTTGGCATCACATTGCGACGAAGTGAACAGGCGCCGGTAGAAGCCGCCTTCGGGATGAGCGGTCAGCTGCAGTTCATGAACCAACTGGGCAGCGCGCGGATGCATCAGGCTTTGAGCACCTTGATCAGCTCGGCCAGCCAGGGCTGGGCATCTTCGTCCGGAGTGACCGTTTCGCTGGCATCCAGGCGCAGCATCGGCACGACCTCGCGCACACCCAGCTCAAGCAGCAGTTCGCGCATCTGCTCGCCGCCGCCACAGAACACATCGTAGCTGGAATCACCCAAGGCGATCACCGCGCCGGGCATGCCAGCCCAGGCCGGGAAACGGTCACGCAGCGCGTAATAGAGATTCTGGATATTGCCCGGCAGCTCACCCATACCTGTAGTGGAGGTCACCACCAGCACCGCCTCCGGGGCAAAAGCAAGCAGCTCGTCGAGAGCCACACCCGGCTTGTGCCAGGCCTCGAAGCCGGACTGGTCGAACACTTCGGTGGCACGGCGAGCAACGTCCTCGGCAGCGCCATAGACCGAACCGGAGAGGATGGCAATCTTCATGAATCACTCCGCAACATGCTGAAATTGCCAGGCATTATGCCGCAAGTGAGTATCTAGCCGGGATGCCCTAGAATCTTGCCATTAGCGACGGAGAACCGCAGATGATCAACGCCAAGCTCCTGCAACTGGTGGTCAACGCCTCAAACGATGGCATCGTGGTGGCCGAACAGGAGGGAGAGGACAACATCCTGATCTACGCCAACCCAGCCTTCGAGCGCCTGACCGGCTATGTCGGCGACGACATTCTCTATCAGGACTGCCGCTTCCTGCAGGGTGATGAGCGCGACCAGGCCGGCATTGTCGCCATCCGCCGGGCAATCCGTGAGGGCAAACCCTGCCGTCAGATCATCCGCAATTACCGCAAGGATGGCTCACCGTTCTGGAACGAACTGTCGATCACGCCAGTGTTCAACGAAGGTGACCAACTCACCTACTACATCGGCATCCAGAAGGATGTCAGTGTCGAGGTTGAGGCCAAACAGCGCGTCAGGGAACTCGAAGCCGAAGTAGCACGTCTGAAGGCTGAGATCGCCACGCTTGAAGCAGACCGTCAATAAAGCCAGACATGAATTCGGCTCATAAATTGCTTGCGATCATGCATACCCGCGGAGGGGCCCATGTCCGAGCATCCCACCCTGTCCGACGAAGAGTTGGACTACATTCGCCAGCTGTTCAGCAGCCAACTGATTGGTAATCCCTTGCCGATTCCGGCGTTCAAGGTCGATGGCGGGCCACTGGCCAATGCCTTGCTCAGCCGTCTGGGCGTTCATGCCGAGCTCAGCCTGCAGGCGCAACTGGAGCACTGCCGTATCAGTTTCCCACTGATGCTGGTGGAGGACGAACTGCATGGCTTGCAATTGGAGATGGGTGCCCCAAGTATCTATGAAGAGGGTGAAGTACTGCGGCCCTGGCGCCTGACTCTGAAAAAGCCACTGGCACTGCGCCAGGCCAACGGTAGATCCAGCCATATGCGGGTGCTGGAACTGGCTCCCGGCAGCCTGCTGCTACAAGCCGGCAACGGTCATCCGCTGCCTGAGCAGTTCGACCTCTGGCTGGCACTGCCCGGGGCCGAGAGCATGCCGATACATGGTCAGCTGATTCGCCATACCGACGGCAACCGCGCTGCCTACTTCCTGCAATTGCAGCATCGCGAACATGGCGAGCGGATTCGCCAGTTTCTTTTCGAACAATATCGCGAGCGGCACCCGCAACTGCAGGCAACCGGCTGAGTGTCATAGATAACTGCCAATCTCAGAGTGAAGACGCATAGGCCAAACCAATCGTGGTTATGTCTTCATTCAATTTAGCGATTAAGACCGATGCGGCTAGAATGCGCGGCATCAAGTTTCCAAACCCCAACAGGAGTTCTCTCATGTCCCTGATCAACACCCAGGTTCAACCCTTCAGCGCCAACGCCTTCCACAATGGCGAGTTCATCCAGGTCACCGAGGAAAGCCTGAAAGGCAAGTGGTCCGTACTGATCTTCATGCCGGCCGCCTTCACCTTCAACTGCCCGACCGAAATCGAAGACGCTGCCAACAACTACGCTGAGTTCCAGAAGGCCGGTGCCGAGGTCTACATCGTGACCACCGACACCCACTTCTCGCACAAGGTCTGGCACGAGACTTCCCCGGCCGTTGGCAAGGCTCAGTTCCCGCTGATCGGCGACCCGACCCACCAGCTGACCCGCGCCTTCGGCGTGCACATCGAAGAAGAAGGTCTGGCTCTGCGTGGCACCTTCGTGATCAACCCGGAAGGCGTGATCAAGACCCTGGAAATCCACTCCAACGAAATCGCCCGTGACGTTTCCGAGACCCTGCGCAAGCTGAAAGCTGCTCAGTACACCGCGGCTAACCCGGGTCAGGTTTGCCCGGCCAAGTGGAAAGAAGGCGAGAAGACCCTGGCTCCTTCCCTGGACCTGGTCGGCAAGATCTAAGATCTGCCTAGGGGCCAGAGAGCCCCACCCCGCTTTGCGCTTCGTCGGCTGACATCCAGCCGCAAGTGCCCGAACGCCCGGGCGCGATCCGCCCGGGCGTTTGTTTGTCCGAAATTCGCTATTCGCCAGAGGAATCCCGTCATGTTGGACGCCAATCTGAAAGCCCAGTTGAAGACCTACCTCGAGAAGGTCACCCAGCCGTTCGAGATCGTCGCCAGCCTCGATGACGGCGATAAATCGCAAGAGCTGCTCGGACTGCTCAACGATATCGTCGGCCTGACCGACAAGATCACCCTGAAGACCGACGGCAGCGATGCCCGCCGTCCGTCCTTCGCCCTCAACCGCGTGGGCGAAGACACCGGCGTGACCTTCGCCGGTATCCCCATGGGCCACGAGTTCACCTCGCTGGTGCTGGCCCTGCTGCAAGTCGGTGGTCACCCGTCCAAGCTGGACGCCGAGACCATCGCCCAGATCAAGAGCATCGAAGGCACCTTCGAGTTCGAAACCTACTTCTCGCTGAGCTGCCAGAACTGCCCGGACGTGGTCCAGGCGCTGAACCTGATGGCCGTGCTCAACCCCAACATCCGCAACGTGTCCATCGACGGCGCGCTGTTCCAGGAAGAAGTCGAGCGCCGCCAGATCATGGCCGTGCCGAGCATCTACCTGAACGGCGAAGTGTTCGGCGCCGGGCGCATGGAAGTGAAGGAAATCCTCGCCAAGATCGATACCAACGCCGGCAGTCGTGACGCCGAGAAGATGAACGCCAAGGACGCCTTCGACGTGCTGGTGGTTGGTGGTGGCCCGGCCGGCGCCGCCGCCGCAATCTACGCTGCGCGCAAAGGTATCCGCACCGGCGTTGCCGCCGAGCGTTTCGGCGGCCAGGTGCTGGACACCATGGCCATCGAGAACTTCATCTCGGTACAGGAGACCGAAGGCCCGAAACTGGCCCGCGCCCTGGAAGAGCATGTGCGCCAGTACGACGTCGACATCATGAACCTGCAGCGCGCCAGCGCCCTGGTCCCGGCCAGCAGCGAAGGCGGCCTGCACGAAGTGAAGTTCGACAACGGCGCCAGCCTCAAGGCCAAGACCGTAATCCTCTCCACCGGCGCCCGCTGGCGCGAGATGGGCGTGCCGGGCGAGCAGGAATACAAGGCCAAGGGCGTGTGCTTCTGCCCGCACTGCGACGGCCCCCTGTTCAAGGGCAAGCGCGTGGCGGTGATCGGCGGCGGTAACTCCGGCGTCGAGGCGGCGATTGATCTCGCAGGCATCGTCGCCCACGTCACCCTGCTGGAGTTCGCTGACACCCTGCGTGCCGACGCCGTGCTGCAGAACAAGCTGAACAGCCTGCCGAACGTCACAGTGATCAAGAGCGCGCAGACCACCGAAGTGGTGGGCGATGGCCAGAAGGTCACCGGCCTGGTCTACAAGGATCGCACCACGGAAGAACTGCACACCGTCGAACTGGAGGGCATCTTCGTGCAGATCGGCCTGCTGCCGAACAGCGACTGGTTGAAAGGCACCGTGGAGCTGAACCGCTTCGGCGAGATCATCGTCGACGCCAAGGGTGCCACCAACATCCCCGGCGTGTTCGCCGCCGGCGACGTGACCACCGTGCCGTACAAGCAGATCGTCATCGCCGTAGGCGAAGGTTCGAAGGCCTCGCTGAGCGCCTTCGATCATCTGATCCGCCAGAGCTGATCGTTACAATCAGTTGTAGCGCGGTTAGAACCGCCAAAAAAAACGGGAGCCCATTGGGCTCCCGTACTCGATCAGTAGAGTAAAACCACGGCGGCAACACCGGCCGTGGCTACAACCTCACCAGCGTCCACATGGAACGCTTGTACCCAGTCTGGCAAAAACGAGCGCTTGCTTTGTAGGTGCTTGGTTAACGCTGTGTAAAGAAATGCAAACGGTTGGCTGCCTCACGCTGACCACGGCAGAATGCCGGCCATGCATATCCCCCCTTTCTGCCAACTGCACAATGACCTGCCTGCCCTGCTACCCGGCACCTGCCTGGTGCAGGCTCGTTTCGACCCGGCGCAACTGCAGGCCGAGGACTTCAGTCGCTGCGACGTGCCCCCGGTGCGTGGCGTGGCCAAGCGCCAGGCCGAGCACCTGGCCGGGCGCCTGTGTGCGCGCAGCGCGCTGCACAGTCTCTGCGGTCAGGCGTTGACTCCCGGCCGCGATACCGATGGCGTGCCGATATGGCCAGCGGGCATCAGCGGCTCCATCACCCATGGCCATGGCCAGGCCGCCGCCCTGGTGGCACTGAGCCGCGACTGGCGCAGCCTGGGCATCGACCTGGAACAGCAGCTGAAACCCGAGCGTGCCACTCGCCTGGCCGCGGAAATCCTCACCCCGGACGAGCTGCAACGCAGCGGCGGCCTGTCACCGGCCGAATTCGCCCAGCGTGTGACCCTGACCTTCTCGCTCAAGGAGAGCCTGTTCAAGGCCCTCTTCCCGTTGGTGCGCCAGCGTTTCTACTTCCACGACGCCGAATTGCTCGAAGCAGACGGCGAGCAGGCCCGCCTGCGCCTGCTGCTCGACCTGCATCGCGAATGGCCGAGTGGTAGCGAGCTGGATGGCCACTACCGCAGCCAGGCCGACTCCCTGCTCAGCCTGGTCGCCATCTAATCCCCCGCTCAGGCCAGCTCGGCGCGCAACTGTTTGGCCGCGGCCACCATGTTCACCAGCGCCGCTTCGGTTTCCGCCCAGGCGCGGGTCTTCAGGCCGCAGTCCGGGTTGACCCACAGGCGCTCGGCCGGCACCCACTGCGCAGCCTTGCGCAGCAGCTGGGCCATTTCGCGGCTGTCCGGCACCCGTGGCGAGTGGATGTCGTACACGCCCGGGCCGATCTCGTTGGGGTAGTCGAAGGCCTCGAAGGCGCGCAGCAGCTCCATGTCCGAACGCGAGGTCTCGATGGTGATCACGTCGGCGTCCATGGCGGCGATGGACTCGATCACGTCGTTGAACTCGCTGTAGCACATGTGGGTGTGGATCTGCGTCTCGTCGCGTACACCGCTGGCAGTCAGACGGAAGGCCTCGGTGGCCCAGTCCAGGTAGTGCTGCCAACCCGCCTTGCGCAGCGGCAGGCCTTCGCGGAAGGCAGCCTCGTCGATCTGGATGACCTTGATCCCAGCCGCTTCCAGGTCGACCACCTCGTCGCGAATGGCCAGCGCCAGCTGGCGCGCCTGCTGCTCGCGGGAGATGTCGTCACGCGGGAAGGACCACATCAGCATGGTCACCGGGCCGGTCAGCATGCCCTTCATGACCTTGTCAGTGCAGCGCTGGGCGTAGGCGATCCACTCCACCGTCATCGGCTTGGGTCGCGACAGGTCGCCAACGATCACCGCCGGCTTCACACAGCGCGAGCCGTAGCTCTGCACCCAGCCGAAGCGGGTGAAAGCGTAGCCGTCGAGCTGCTCGGCGAAATACTCGACCATGTCGTTGCGCTCGGCCTCGCCATGCACCAGCACGTCCAGGCCCAGCTGCTCCTGAATCTGTACCGCATGGCGGATTTCCGCGTGCATGGCTTCGGTGTATTCGGCGGCGGACAGCTTGCCAGCCTTGTATGACTGGCGCGCCAGGCGGATGGCCGAGGTCTGCGGGAAGGAGCCGATGGTGGTGGTGGGGAACGGCGGCAGGTCGAGCAGCGCGCGCTGCCCGGCGATGCGCTCGGCGAACGGCGACTGGCGCTGGCTATCGGCAGGACGGATGGCAGCCAGGCGCGCCTGCACGGCCGGTTTGTGGATACGTGGCGACTGCGCCCGACTGGCCTGCACCTGGCGGCTCTCGGCCAGCGCAGCCTGCACCTCGGCGGCCTGCGGCTCGCGCAAAGCCCTGGCCAGCACGGCGACCTCCTGGCACTTCTGCACGGCGAAGGCGAGCCAGCTCTTCAGATCGGCATCCAGCTGGTCTTCCCGATTCAGATCAACCGGGCTGTGCAGCAGCGAGCAGCTCGGCGCCACCCACAGACGACTGCCCAGACGCTCATGGGCCTGCTGCAGGATATCCAGGGCTTTTTCCAGATCGGTGCGCCAGACATTGCGGCCGTTGACCACGCCGAGCGACAGCACCTTGTAGGCCGGCAGGCGGTCGAGGATGGCTGGGAACTGCTCTGGCGCGCGCACCAGGTCGATATGCAGGCCATCCACCGGCAGCGCGGCAGCCAGGCCAAGATTGTCTTCCAGGCCGGCGAAGTAGGTAGCGATCAGCTTCTTGCCCGGCTCCTTCTGCAGCAGGTTGTAGGCGCGCTCGAAGGCGTTCTTCCAGGCCTGCGGCAGGTCGAGGGCGAGAATCGGCTCGTCGATCTGCACCCAGTCGATACCCTGGGCGGCCAGGCGCTGGAGGATCTCGCCATAGACTGGCAGCAGGCGTTCGAGCAGGTCGAGACGATCAAAGTCGCCACCCTTCTCCTTGCCCAGCCACAGGTAGGTCAGCGGGCCGATCAGCACCGGTTTGAGGGTGTGGCCCAGGGCCTGGCCTTCCTCCACCTCCTCGAACAGCTGTTCCCAGCTCAGGCTGAACTGCTGGTCACGGGAAAACTCGGGGACCAGGTAGTGGTAGTTGGTGTCGAACCACTTGGTCATCTCTTGCGCGTGGGCGCCACCGCAGCAGGTGTTCTGGCTGCTCTTGTTTCCAGAAACCCCTCGGGCCATGCCGAACAGGGTATCCAGGGTCGGCTTGCCGCCGTGGGTGTGGAAGCGCTCGGGGATCACACCGAAGGTCAGGGAGTAGGTCAGTACCTGGTCGTACCAGGCGAAGTCACCGACCGGCAGCAGTTCGATGCCGGCGTCCTTCTGCAGCTGCCAGTGGGCGGCGCGCAGCTCGCGGCCGATGGCGCGCAGGCCGGCCTCATCCAGTTCGCCCTTCCAATAGGCTTCTACGGCCTTCTTCAGCTCGCGGTCGCGACCGATGCGGGGGAAGCCGAGGTTATGTGCCAATGCCATTTGTCTGTCTCCATTGTTCGTCAATGGCGCACATTCTCGACAGCCGGCACATCATGAGACAAACTCAACCTATTCGTGATCATCACAAGTTTTATTCATTGAGATTTACTCATGTTGGAATTGCGCCACCTCAAGACTCTGCACGCCCTGCGCGAAACCGACAGCCTGGTGGAGGCCGCCGAGCGCCTGCACCTGACCCAGTCGGCGCTGTCGCACCAGTTCAAAGAGCTGGAGGAGCGCTTGGGGATGCAATTGTTCGTGCGCAAGACCAAGCCGGTGCGCTTCACCAGTGCCGGTCTGCGCCTGTTGCAACTGGCCGACAGCCTGCTGCCGCAGCTGCGTGCCGCCGAGCGCGATCTGGCGCGCCTGGCCGGTGGAACCGCCGGACGCCTGCACATGGCCATCGAGTGCCACAGCTGCTTCCAGTGGCTGATGCCGACCATCGACCAGTTCCGTGATGCCTGGCCGGAAGTGGAGCTGGACCTGGCCTCGGGCTTCTCCTTCGCCCCGCTGCCGGCGCTGTCGCGCGGCGACCTCGACCTGGTGGTGACCAGCGACCCCATCGAAATGAACGGCATCACCTACGTGCCGCTGTTCACTTACGAAGCGCTGCTGGCGGTAGCCAACCAGCATGCGCTGGCCAACCGCCCCTACGTGCTGCCCGAGGATATCGAGCGCGAGACGCTGATCACCTACCCCATCGACCGCGACCGTCTGGATATCTTCACCCGCTTCCTCGAACCGGCCGACATCGAACCGGCGCAGGTGCGCACCTCGGAGCTGACGGTGATGATGATGCAACTGGTGGCCAGCGGGCGCGGCGTGTGCAGCCTGCCCAACTGGGCGCTGCACGAGTACAGCTCGCGCGGCTACGTGACCGCCAAGCGCCTGGGCGAGAAGGGCCTGTACTGCACGCTGTATGCGGCGATCCGCGCCGATATGCTCGACGCGCCGTTCATGCGCGACTTCCTGCTGACCGCCAAGGACACCTCGTTCGCCACCCTTGCCGGGGTCAGCGCGGCGCGCTGAAGCAAACCCGAGGACGGCTAAAACGCAGAAGGCTTGGCAAACCGTCTTGCCAGGCCTCGCTCCATAGTCCTCTCCGCCACACAACCTCACTGATCCGCGCAACCGCCATCCACCGCCAGAACCTACGCGCGCTGTACGCCCTCAAAACATGCAGCGGCATCGTTCACGGTATTGGCGGAAAGGCCCCAGTAGCGCAGGGCATGATTGCATGGGGCCTCCAGGCAATCACGGCTGCGAAAGCGAGAACGCGCGCCCCGGTGCCAAGTCGGCGGGCCAGGAACACAGCGAACAGCTGCTTCTTGCATCAGGCGCACCGATCAAAAGTGCCCTGGCTGCTACTCTGAAGCCAACCGTTAGTCGCCCGACGCTCTGGCCCGGCCTTTATAGGCACGAGAAGCCGGCGCGGACGCCCCGCCCGAGGAGACTCCATGAGCCTTTCGCTGTTGAACCGCTACGCCTTCTTCGCCTTCTGTGTACTCCTCACCCTCGTCACCCTGCCGTTTCTCGGCGCCCATGAATGGCTGTGGGCGCTAACCCTGGTCGCCGGCATGCTCAGCCTGGTCGGCGTAAACGACCTGCTGCAGACCCGCCACGCGGTACGCCGCAACTACCCGATCCTGGGCAATATCCGTTATCTGGTGGAGGCCATCCGCCCGGAGATCCGCCAGTACCTGCTGGAGGGTGATCGCGAGGCGCTGCCCTTCTCCCGCGCGCAACGCGGCCTGGTCTACGCACGGGCCAAGAACGAAGGCGCCGACAAGGCCTTCGGCACCCTCAGCGACGTGTACCAGAGCGGTTTCGAGTTTATCGGCCACTCGATGCTGCCGGCCGACCACTGCGACCCCAGCACCTTTCGCGTCACCATCGGCGGGCCGCAGTGCAGCCAACCCTACTCGGCCTCGGTGTTCAACATCTCGGCCATGAGCTTCGGCTCGCTCAGCGCCAACGCCATACGCGCCCTCAACCAGGGCGCCAAGCTCGGCGGCTTCTATCACGACACCGGCGAGGGCAGCATAAGCCCCTATCACCGCGAGTACGGTGGCGACCTGGTGTGGGAACTGGGCAGCGGCTATTTCGGCTGCCGCACCGCCGAAGGCCGCTTCGACCCCGAGCGTTTTGCCGAGCAGGCCGCCAACCCGCAGGTGAAGATGATCGAGATCAAGCTCAGCCAGGGCGCCAAGCCCGGCCACGGCGGCATCCTGCCCAAGCACAAGATCACCGAGGAAATCTCCCAGACCCGCGGCGTGCCCATGGGCCAGGACTGCATCTCGCCAGCCTCGCACAGCGCCTTCTCCACCCCGCTGGAGCTGCTGCAGTTCATTGCCAGGCTGCGCGAGCTGTCCGGCGGCAAGCCGGTGGGCTTCAAGCTGTGCCTGGGCCATCCCTGGGAGTTCATGGGCATCGCCAAGGCCATGCTCGAGAGCGGCATCCTGCCGGACTTCATCGTCATCGACGGCAAGGAAGGCGGCACCGGCGCCGCACCACTGGAGTTCACCGACCATATCGGCGTGCCGCTACGCGAGGGCCTGCTGTTCGTGCACAACACCCTGGTCGGCCTCAACCTGCGCGACAAGGTCCGCCTTGGCGCCAGCGGCAAGATCGTCAGCGCCTTCGACATCGCCAGCGTCATGGCCCTGGGCGCGGACTGGGCCAACTCGGCGCGCGGCTTCATGTTCGCCATCGGCTGCATTCAGAGCCAGAGCTGCCACACCAACAAGTGCCCCACCGGCGTGGCCACCCAGGACAAGCTGCGCCAACGCGCCCTGGTGGTGCCAGACAAGGCCCAGCGCGTGCGCAACTTCCACCACAACACCATGAAGGCCCTGGCCGAGATGATCGCCGCAGCGGGCCTGCGACACCCCTCGCAGATCGAGGCCAAGCACCTGGTGCGGCGCATGTCGGCCAGCGAGATCAAGCTGTACTCGCAGCTGCACGTATTCCTCAAACCCGGCGAGCTGCTCGGCGAGGAGATTTCCGGCGAGTTCTATGCGCGCATGTGGGCCATGGCCCAGGCAAACAGCTTCGCGCCGGCAGCAGTCTGAGCCCTATTCCACCCAGGGGTCGTAGCTGCCCACGCTCCACAACTGACCTTGCGGGTCGCGGCAAGTGAAGCCGCGGCCGCCATACGGTTCGTCCTTGAGCGGAACAAGGATTTCCCCACCGGCGCGCAGCACCCGGCCGTAGGCGGCGTCGACATCGTCCAGCAGCAGATAGATGCCCTGGGTATTGCCACCCACCGGGCCGGGCTCGCGCAGGTGCTTGCCGTAGCCCTCATCGTGTAGCGAGCCCAGCATCAGCATGCCGCCACCATGCACCAGCTGGGCGTGCTGAATGCGCCCGTCACGGCCCGGCACGCGCAGCTGCTCGTGCAGTTCGAACACCTCACACAGCCAGGCGATGGCCATCGCGGCGTCGCGGTACAGCACGCAGGGAATCAGGGTGGACGCGGGTCCATGGACGCTCTCCGGGACGTTGCAGACCTGCAACAGTCAAGCACCTGCACCAGCCCCTGCTGCCCCTGGGCGACGATCTGCCGCTCACCTGAACCAACTACCCCTTCGGGCAATATTTCGTTCACCCGCGCAGGCCGCCGTCTAAGCTTGGAGCAAGACCCGTCGCGAATGGTAGGCAGTCGATCATGGGTTCACTGTGGCAGTCCGAGGCACCCGACACGACGCTACTCGCAAGCGCCACGGAGAGCCTGTTGGTCCAGCCACAACCGCCGCGTCGCTCGCGTCTGAAGCTGCTGCTCTGGCTGTTTGTGCTGCTCGCGCTGCTGGCCCTGGGCCTGCTCGGCTACCAGGAAATCATCAGCTCCCGCTGGCAGGCCCGGGAATTCAGCCGCTATGCCGCCACACTCAACTACCAGCTGCAGCCCGGCCCCAGCGACGCGATTCTGTTTCCCCGCAGCGGCCCCTTCGACAAACGCCTCGGCTATGTGGAACTGCCCGCGCTTATCGAGCGCCTGCAGGCCCGCCACTTCCTGGTCAGCCGCCAGGCACGCTTCTCCCCCGCCCTGCTCGACTACAGCCAACGCGGCTTCTTCCCACCCTATGCCGAGAAAGTGCAGGCCGGGCTCAGCATCAGCGACTGCCGTGGCGAGCCGCTGTACCAGTTCCAGTACCCGCAGCAGCTGTATGCCAGCTTCGAGGCCATTCCGCCGCTGGTGGTCGACAGCCTGCTGTTCATCGAGAACCGCCACCTGCTGGATAGCGACCAGCCGCTGGCCAACCCGGCGGTAGACTGGCCACGCTTCGCCAAGGCGGCGTTGTCGCAAATCGGCAAGCAGTTCTCCGTTCAGGAGCAATCGGCCGGCGGCAGCACCCTGGCCACCCAGCTGGAAAAATACCGTCACTCGCCGGATGGCCTGACCCTGGAGCCGATGGACAAGCTGCGGCAGATGATCTCCGCCAGCATGCGCGCCTATCAACAGGGTCCGCAGACCCTGGAAGCACGCCAGGCCGTGGTGCGCGACTACCTCAACAGCGTGCCGCTCTCCGCGGCACCCGGCCATGGCGAAGTGCACGGCCTGGCCGATGGCCTACGGGTGTGGTTCGGCGCCGACTTCAACCGGGTCAACCGTCTACTCGACCAACGCCACAGCACCTCGGCCAGCCGCGCCGAGCAGGGCCTGGCCCTGCGCCAGGTACTGGCACTGATGATCGCCCAACGCCGCCCCTCCTACTATCTGGCGGCGGGGCGCAACGAGTTGGAACAGCTCATCGACAGCCATATCCGCATCCTGGCCAAGGCTGGGATAGTAGAGCAGCCGCTACGCGAGGCAGCGCTGGCAAGGCGCCTGGCGTTTCGCGACCTGGCGCTGCATCCGGCCATCCAGCCGGTGCAGAGCAACAAGGGCATCACCGTAGCTCGCAGCCGCCTGTCCAGCCTGCTCAACCAGCCGCTGTACGACCTAGACCGCCTCGACCTCAGCGCCACCAGCACCCTCAATGCCGAGCTGCAACAAAGCATCAGCGCCTACTTGCGGCGCCTGGCAGACCCCGAGTTCGCCGGCGAAATCGGCCTGTACGGCGAGCGCCTGCTATCGCCGGAAAAAACCGCCGACGTGCGCTACAGCTTCACCCTGTTCGAGCGCGGCCTGGACGGCGCCCGGGTGCGGGTACAGACCGACAGCACCGACCAGCCCTTCGACATCAACGAGGGCAGCAAGCTGGAACTGGGCTCGACCGCCAAGCTGCGGGTGCTGACCACCTACCTGCAGGTGATCGCCGAACTGCACCAGCGCTACGCTGGGCGGCCAGTCCAGGAGCTGCGCCAGGTCGAGGTGGCCCCACAGGATCACCTGACCCGCTGGGTAGTGGACCAGCTGATCGCCAAGCCGGAGCAGAACCTGGCCGCACTGCTCGACGCGGCGCTGGATCGCAAATACTCGGCCAGCCCCTACGAAACCTTTTTCACCGGCGGCGGCGCGCACACCTTCAGCAACTTCAAGCGCGAGGACAACGGCCGCATCCCCACCCTGCGCGATGCGCTGCGCGAATCGATCAACCTGCCGTTCATCCGTCTGCTGCGCGATTTGGTGCGCTACAGCACCTACCACGGCAGCGACAACAGTGCCGAGTTGCTCAGGGATGACAAGCACCCGCAGCGCGCCGACTACCTCAGGCGTTTCGCCGACCGTGAGGGCACCACCTTTCTGCGGCGCTTCTGGCGCAAATATGAGGGCAAGAGTGCCCAGGAACGCCTGGATGTGTTCCTGGAGGGCCTGCGCCCCACCGCCGTGCGCCTGGCCGCCGTGCACCGCTACCTGATGCCACAGGTGGACGAACCGACCTTCGCCGCCTTCATCAAGGCCCACGCGCCCCAGGAAAAACTCAGCGACGCGAAGATCCAGCGCCTCTACCTGGACTACGGCCCCGGCGCCTGGAGCCTGCCGGATCAGGGCTACATCGCCCGTGTGCACCCGCTGGAGCTGTGGTTGCTGGGCTTCATGATCGAGCAACCGCAGGCCAGTTTCCGCGACGCCGTGGCGGCCAGCGCCGAGGAGCGCCAGGAGGTCTACGGCTGGCTGTTCAAGACCCGCCATCGCAGCGCCCGCGACAGCCGCATCCGCACCCTGCTGGAGGTGGAAGCCTTCCTCGACATCCACGAACGCTGGCAACGCCTGGGCTACCCCTTCGACCATCTGGTGCCGTCGCTGGCCACCGCCATCGGCAGTTCCGGCGACCGTCCGGCGGCCCTGGCCGAGCTGATGGGCATCATCGTCAACGACGGTATTCGCCAGCCCAGCGTGCGCATCGACAGCCTGCACTTCGCCGCAGACACGCCCTACGAAACCCTGCTGCGCCAGGACGCCCTGCGCGGTGAGCGGGTGATGCCCTCGGAAGTGGCAGCAGCCCTGCGCGGCGCGCTGTCCCAGGTGGTCGAGGCCGGCACGGCGCGGCGCCTGCAGGGCAGCTTCCAGACCAGCGACGGTAGCGCGCTGCTGCTCGGCGGCAAGACCGGCACCGGCGACAACCGTATCGAAAACGTCGGCCGCGGCGGCCTGGTGCTCAGCTCCAGGGCCGTCAACCGCACGGCCACTTTCGTCTTCTACCTGGGGCCACGTCACTTCGGTACCCTCACGGCCTTCGTACCCGGCCAGGCGGCGGACAACTTCCGCTTCACCTCGGCCCTGCCGGTGCAGGTGCTCAAGGGCATGGCGCCATTGCTCAGCCCCTACCTGGCGGCAAACGCGCGCACCGGCTGCAGCCAGCCGCCGAGCCCGATGCAGGCTCGTTTGTACTGAGTTTGACGGGACGTAGAAAGACAGAAGAACACAGCACGGGAACCAGAGGTTCGCTGTGTTCTCCTGCCTGTATGGGAGCGGCTGGGCGGCATTCCGCTTTAGCCGCGATGCTTTTGCGCTGATTTAATCGCGACTGAAGTCGCCCCCACAAAAGCCAGTCTGCGCCGACCTACGGTGCGCATGAGAAATGATGCGGACATCACCAACCGATGGGGCGAAACCGCCCCATCGGCTAGGCATCAGCTGACGCTCGGCGCCTGCTTGTCGCTCTGCGCCAGGTCCATCAGCTCGCGATTGGCCACGGCGTACATGGCGTAGTCGGTGCCGGTGGCGCCGCGCAGTTCGGCGAGCATCGCCAGCCAGCGCTTGACCAGGGTGCGGTGCTGCTCCAGCCACACGGCCACCCGCTGCTCGATGTCCTGAGGGCCGTCAGCCATCTGCAGCACGGCAATGGTGATGGCACGCTGTTGACCGTCCAGATCGTCGCGGAACGCCTCGCGGGCCAGGGCCTGCCAGTTGTTGTCCACCGGCAGGCTGGTGACCTGCTGCAGGTACCAGCTCAGCTCCAGCGCATCGCCCACCGCGAAGTAGGCGGTAGCCACTTCGCTGGCGCTCTTACCGGTAACGTCAGCGGCCTCGATGATCGGCAACAGGGTGTACAGGTGACTGGTGCCGGCCACCACGCGGGCCAGCTCTTCCGGCGCACCGGCCTCGACATAGCTCTGGTAACGCGCCAGCCACTGCTCGCGGGCCGGGCCTTCGAGCAGCTCATCCAGACGCCCGGCCAACTCGGCCACGCGCGGAGCGAAGTGACCGACGTCGCGGGCCGCATCGAGATCGTCACGGCGGCTGCGCAGGAACCAGCGGGTGGCGCGGCGGCCCAGGCGCATCAGCTCGTCCATCAGCTGCAGCTGCAGCTCGGCCGGTACCTGGTAGTCCAGCGCCTCGATCTGCTGCCACCAGTGCGGCAGGCGGAACACGTCACGCACGATGACATAGGCGCCGGCGACATTGGCCGCGCTCATGCCGGTGGACTCCTTCAGGCGCTGCACGAAGGTGATGCCCATGTGGTTGACCAGGTCGTTGGCGATCTGCGTGCTGACGATCTCGCGCTTCAGGCGGTGGCGCTCCATGGTCTCGCCGAACTTCTGCGCCAGGCGTGCCGGGAAGGCGGTCTGCATCTCGCGGGCCAGGTAGTCGTCATCCGGCACGCGGGACTTGAGCAGCGCCTCCTTGAGGTCGATCTTGCTGTAGGAGATCAGCACCGACAGCTCCGGGCGGGTCAGGCCACGGCCGTTGGCGGCACGCTCGTTGAGCTCGTCGTCGGTGGGCAGGAATTCCAGCGCACGGTCCAGCTTGCCGGCGCCTTCCAGCGCGGCCATCAGGCGCTTGTACTCGGCGACACGCTCGCGGGCGCGGCGCTCGGCCAGCGACAGCGCCTGGGTCTGCTTGTAGTTGTTGCCCAGCACCAGGTTGCCAACGTCGTCGGTCATGTCGGCCAGCAGCTTGTTGCGCTGCTTGCCGGTCATGTCCCCGGCGGCGACGATCTCGCCGAGCAGGATCTTGATGTTGACCTCGTGGTCGGAGCAGTCCACACCACCGGCGTTGTCGATGAAGTCGGTGTTGCTGGCGCCGCCATTGAGGCCGTACTCGACACGGCCCAGCTGGGTCATGCCGAGGTTGCCGCCCTCGCCCACCACCCGCGCGCGCAGCTCGTTGCCATTGACGCGCAGGCCGTCGTTGGCCTTGTCGCCGACGTCGGCATGGCTTTCCTTGCTCGACTTCACGTAGGTGCCGATGCCGCCATTCCACAGCAGATCGACCGGCGCCTTGAGCAGCGCGTTGAGCAGCTCGGTGGGTGCCAGCTTGTCGGCGCTGATGTCGAAACGCTCCTTCATCTGCGGGCTGATGGCGATGCTCTTGGCGCTGCGCAGGAAGATGCCGCCACCCTCGGAGATCAGCTTGGCATCGTAGTCGGCCCAACTGGAGCGCGGCAGATCGAACAGGCGCTTGCGCTCGGCAAAGCTCTTGGCCGCGTCCGGATAGGGGTCGATGAAGATATGCAGGTGGTTGAAGGCCGCCACCAGACGCAGCTTGTCCGACAGCAGCAGGCCGTTACCGAATACGTCGCCGGCCATGTCGCCGATACCGATGACCGTGGTTTCGTCCTTCTGCACGTCGATGCCACGCTCGCGGAAGTGACGCTGCACCGACACCCAGCCGCCCTTGGCGGTGATGCCCATGCCCTTGTGGTCATAGCCAGCCGAGCCACCCGAGGCGAACGCGTCGCCCAGCCAGAAGCCGTACTCCTGGGCGATGCCGTTGGCGATGTCGGAGAAGGTCGCGGTGCCCTTGTCGGCCGCCACCACCAGGTAGGGGTCATCCGGATCGTGACGCACGACGTTCTCCGGCGGCACGACCTTGCCTTCCTTGAGGTTGTCGGTGATGTCCAGCAGGCCGCTGATGAAGATGCGGTAGCAGGCGATACCCTCGGCCTGGATCTCGTCACGGCTGCCACCCAGCGGCAGCTTACGTGGTACGAAACCGCCCTTGGCGCCCATCGGCACGATCACCGCGTTCTTCACCTGCTGCGCCTTGACCAGGCCCAGCACCTCGGTACGGAAGTCTTCCTCGCGATCGGACCAGCGCAAGCCGCCGCGAGCGACGTCGCCGAAGCGCAGGTGCACACCCTCGACGCGCGGGCAGTAGACGAAGATCTCGTACTTGGGCACCGGCCGCGGGATTTCCGGAATCAAGCGCGGGCTGATCTTGAAGCTGAAGTAATGCTTGGGCTGGCCATCGGCAGCGCTCTGGAAGAAGTTGGTGCGCAGGGTGGCTTTGATCAGGTCCAGGTAGCGGCGCAGGATGCGGTCTTCGTTGAGCACCGCGACATTGTCCAGCGCGGCGAGAATCGCCTGCTCCAGCTTCTGCTGCTTGTCTTCGAGATCCTCGGCGCTGAGCTTGCGCGCCAGGTAGAAACGGGTGCGGAACAGGCGCACCAGTTCCTTGGCGATGTCGGCATGGTTGACCAGGGTCGCAGCGATGTAGCTCAGGTCGAAGCCCAGGCGGATCTGCTTCAGATAGCGGGCATAGGCACGCAGCAGCGCCACGTCACGCCAGGGCATCGAAGCGGTCAGCACCAGACGGTTGAAGCCGTCGTTCTCCGCCGCGCCACCGACGATCTGCACGAAGGCATCCTGCAGGGTGTCGTTGAGTTGCTGGATATCGACATTGACCCCTTCGGCAGCGGTAAAGGCGAAATCGTGAATCCAGAACTCGCGGCCATCCTCGCGGCGCAGCTTGTAAGGGAACTCACCAAGCACGCGCAGGCCGAGGTTTTCCAGGATCGGCAATACGTCCGACAGCGGCAGCGGCGTGTCGGCATGGTACAGCTTGCAGTGCAGCTGGCTCTCGCTCTGGGCCAGCGGCTGGTAAAAGCTCATCACCAGCTGGCGCGAGTCGGACAGGCTGAACAGGTGCTGCATGTCCACTACCGCCGAATGCGGGGCGAAACGCTCGCGGTAACCCGCCGGGAAGCCCTGCGGGAAGTCGGCCAGCACCTGGGTGCCCTGGGCCTCGCCGAAGCTCTCCACCACCAGGCTGGCGTAATCGTCCTTCCAGGAACGGCAGGCCTGCACGACCTCCTTCTCGATGCGCGCCTGGTCGATCTGTACGCGGTTCTTCGGGTCGACCTTGAGGATGAACTGCACCCGCGCCAGCACCGACTCGGAGAAGTAGGTCCAGAACTCGCAGTCGCTGGCGCCCAGGCGCTCCATAAGAATCTGCTCGATCTTCACCCGCGTCTCGGTGGAGTAAACATCGCGCGGTACATAGGCCAGGCAGTAGGCGAAGCGGCCATAGGGGTCGCGACGGATGAACAGGCGCAGCTTGTTGCGCTCCTGGATCTGCACGATGGAGATGGCGGTGTTGAACAGTTCGTCGACCGGCGTCTGGAACAGGTCATCGCGCGGCAGCACTTCCAGCACCTGTTCCAGCTCCTTGCCCAGGTGCGCCTGGCGATCGAAACCGGAGCGCTCGGCGATCTCATCGACCTTGCGACGGATATAAGGAATGCGACTGACGCTCTGGGCATACACCGAGGAGGTGTACAGGCCCATGAAGCGGCATTCCTTGATGACCTTGCCCTTGGCATCCAGCTCGCGGATGGAGACGAAGTCCGGGTAGGCCGGACGGTGCACGCGGCTCGGCGTGGCGGCCTTGGCAAAGGACAGCAGCTGCGGCTCGCGCAGGTACTGCACGGCTTCCGGTTCGATATGCAGCTCTTCCTTTTTCAGCCCGCTACGCAGCCGACGGGACAGGCCCAGCAGGGAGCTTTCGTCGTACACCAGATGGCCGCCGTCCTTCTCCTCGACCACGGTGAACTCCTCGTAGCCGAGGAAGGTGAAGTGGTTGTCCAGCAGCCAGGCGAGGAAGGTCTTGATCTCGGCCAGCTCGGCGCCGTCGACCTTGAGCTTGGCCTTGCCCAGCCACTCCAGCAGTTGCGCCGCCTTGGCCTTCATCGGCGCAAAGTCGGATACCGCCAGACGGACTTCTTCCAGCACCTCGTACAGTGCCTTCTCCAGGGCGCGCAGCTCGCTGGCGCCGGCACAGCGGTCGATCTCCAGGTACATCAGCGCTTCCTGCTGGATGTCCTTGCCGGTGGTACCGCGCGGCAGCAGTTCCTGGCGCTCGCCGCTCTTGTTGCGCTTCACGCTGAACACGCTGTTTTGCAGGGTGTGGATGCTGTAGCCGCGACGGTTCAGCTCCATGCGTACCGAGTCGACCAGGAACGGCTGGTCCAGATGCAGCACCTCCACCGCGGTATGGGTCGACTGCCAGCCATGCTTCTCGTAGTCCGGGTTGTACACCCGCACCTCCGGCTTGGCTGCATCGAATCGCTCCAGCAGACGCCAGGAAGACAGGGTGCAGCCGGCCAGGTCGCTCAGGCGGCGCTGGGTCAATTCGTCGAGAGATACGATGCCGAAGAACTGCTCGGCGAACAGCGCGACTTGTGGCAGCGCCTTGTCGCCGAGGTGCTGAGCCAGTACCGCTTGCAGTTGTTGCTGGAAGTCGGCTTTGCTGGCCGCGGTGAAGAACGCCATGGTGATGCTCCGCTTGGCTTGTTATTCGTCAGGTGCCGGAGAGACGCACTGCAGATCAGATGCCTATGCAGTCTAGGCGATTGATAGAACCTGCCAGTGCGCACAGGGACTCATAGGTCATAACCAGCTTAGCGGCAGCCCGGCGCTCTGGATTGCGGCGCTGCGACATATTCGTTCATCAGCAGACGGCCTGCCTCCAGGTTCCATGGCCGTGCAGAGAGCTGCTATGGTGCGCGCGCATGCTCGCAGGAATGGATTCCATGCAGTACCCACACCTCACCCGCTCGCTGATCCGCCACTACGGCAACCTGCTGATCACCGCCATCGGCCTGGCCCTGCTCGGCCTGGCCGCCTGGCTGTATCCGGCACTGATCAAGCCGCTGCTGTGGGCCGGCGTGCCGGTGTACCTCGGCGTGCTGCTGCCGCGCTGGGTCGGCCGAAAAGAACGCCAGCGCCGCGCCGAGGCGGCCCTGGCCCGCGACCAGGCCAAGTGGGGCTTTCCCTGTCGCGACCATGTCGGCCCCTGGCTGAACTTCATCGACCAGCCCTTCCTGCGCCACTGCCCTGAGTTCGCCGGGCGCTACTTCTACAGCGAGTGGCTGCTGATCCACGACGGCCTGCTGATGGTCAACCCCGGGCACTCCCAGGTCGACCTGCAGCGCGGCGAGGTGCGCTACGACTTCGCCCGTCCCCAGACCTACGCCTGGGACGGCTGCACACCCAAGGTGCCGTTCTACTGGCTGGCCATCATCGGCACCCCGGACTGGTGGGAGAAGCGCCACCGGGTACTCGGTCTGCGCGCCGGCGAGGCGGTCGAGCACGACGTGTTCTGGCCCCTGGCCCATCCCGCCAGCCTGATCCACGACGCCCTGTACCAGTACCTCAACGTCGCCCCGGTGGCCAAGCACGAGGCCGACCTGCTGTTCCTGCGCATGCTGCGCGAGGCCGGCATGGGCCGCCTGCCCGCCTTCGTCTACTACCTGGCGGTGCGTCTGTTCGGCGCACCGGATATACGCGGCCCAGCGCCCGCCAGCAGCGGCCTGAGCTGCACCACGCCGCTGCCCGCTCTGCACGCCCCGAGCAGAACTTAACGGCCATGCCAACGTCTGTTTGAGGCGCCCCGCGGCGGGGCAAGCGGAACTGGTCTGCACTGCCGAACGCCGAGGTGTGCCAGTCACGCCGCCAATGCAGTAAAGTTGCCTACCCGAACGGGTGTATTCGGCGCCCAGTCAGTCCCTTTCCAGGAACCATCCCGATGGAACATCGTGAGGCGCTCGTCGCGCTGCGGCAATTTCTCGGCAGCCAGATCCTCGGCCAGGAAAAACTCATCGAACGCCTGCTGATCGCCCTGCTGGCGGACGGTCACATGCTGGTCGAAGGCGCCCCCGGCCTGGCCAAGACCAAGGCCATCAAGGAACTCGCCGAAGGCCTGGAGGCGGAGTTCCACCGCATCCAGTTCACCCCCGACCTGCTGCCCGCCGACATCACCGGCACCGAGATCTACCGCCCGGAAACCGGCAGCTTCGTGTTCCAGCAGGGGCCGATCTTCCACAACCTGGTGCTGGCCGACGAAATCAACCGTGCCCCGGCCAAGGTGCAGTCGGCGCTGCTCGAAGCCATGGCCGAGCGCCAGGTGTCGGTCGGCCGCAGCACCTATGACCTGTCGCCCCTGTTCCTGGTGATGGCCACGCAGAACCCCATCGAACAGGAAGGCACCTACCCGCTACCCGAGGCCCAACTCGACCGCTTCCTGATGCATGTGAAGATCGGTTTCCCCGACTCCAGCGTGGAGCGCAAGATCCTCGCCCAGGCCCGTGGCGATGCCCTGCACGGCGAGGCCAAGCCAGATCACCGGGTCAGCCAGCAGGCGATCTTCGCCGCGCGCCAGGAAATCCTCGGTCTGTACATGGCCGATGCGGTGGAGGAATACCTGGTACAGCTGGTCATGGCCACCCGTACCCCAGCCAAACACGACGCCGAGCTGGCCGAATGGATCGCCTACGGCGCCAGCCCACGCGGCTCCATCGCCCTCGACCGCTGCGCCCGCGCTCACGCCTGGCTGGCCGGCCGCGACTTCGTCAGCCCCGAGGACATCCAGGCCGTGCTGTTCGACGTGCTGCGCCACCGCATCATCCTGTCGTTCGAGGCGGAAGCCGCCGGCATCGACCAGGATCGGGTGATCCAGCGCATCCTCGACGTGGTGGCGGTGGCCTGAGTGCGGTCGCAAGTCACACGCTACAGGCCGCGAGGCGTAATCCGGATGCAATCCGGGATTGGTCACACCTCGCTCCCGGATTGCATCCGGGCTACCGGCTGATCCGCCATGCACGCCCAGCCCACGCCTCCCGGCATCCGCATCAGCCTCGCCGAGCTGATCGAGATGCGCCATCGCGTGCGCGAGGTGCAGCTGTTCTCCACCCCGGCCAGGCGCAGTCCGCTGATCGGCCTGCACCACTCCAAGCTGCGTGGCCGTGGTGTCGACTTCGACCAGGTACGCGTATACCAGGCCGGCGACGACGTGCGCACCATCGACTGGCGCGTCACCGCACGCACCCAGGAGCCGCACACCAAGCTGTTCCATGAGGAGCGCGAGCGGCCGATCTTCATCATGGTCGAACAGAGCCGCCGGCTGTTCTTCAGCTCGGCCCTGCAGTTCAAATCGGTGCTCGCCGCCCAGGCCGCCAGCCTGTTCGGCTGGGCCGCGCTGGCGCACAACGACCGCATCGGCGGCCTGGTATTCGGCGACAGCGAACACCACGAGATCAAGCCGCGGCGCAGCAAGCAGAGCCTGTTGCAGCTGCTCAACCGCCTGGCTCGTGCCAACCAGAGCCTGCACACCGAGGCGCAGAACGGCCGCGACAGCTTCGGCCTGGCCCTGCGCCGCGCCCGCGAGGTCCTGCGCCCCGGCAGCCTGGCGATCATCGTCTGCGACGAACGCGCCCTGAACGACGCCGCCGAACAGCAGCTCAGCCTGCTGGCGCGGCATACCGACCTGATCCTGCTACCGGTGTCCGACCCGCTGGATCACGGCCTGCCCGCCGCCGGCCTGCTGCGCTTCACCGAGCATGGCGCGCAGCTGGAGCTGGACACCCACGGCCACGACCTGCGCGCCGCTTACCAGCAGCAGGCCGAACAACGCCAGGCCCGCTGGCAGCGCCTGGCGCAGAAGCTGCGCGTGCCCCTGCTACCGCTGTCCACCGAGCATGACCTGGTGGAACAGCTACGCGAGCACCTCAGCGGCCCGCAGGCGGGCAAGCGCCCATGAACCCGCTCGATCAGCTGCAACCGACCATTGCCCCGCCACCCGTCGCCTGGTGGCCGCCGGCGCCCGGCTGGTGGTTGCTGGCCGTGCTGCTACCGCTGCTGTGCTGGGCGCTCTGGTACCTGCGCCGCTATCTGCCGCGGCGGCGTCAGCAACAACTGGCAGAGCAGCCGCTGGACCCACTGCGCCAGGCCGCGCTCGACGAACTGAGCAGCCTGGCCAAGCCCTACGACGGAGCCCCCGCCGGGCCCTGGCTGCAGCAGCTTAACGCCCTGCTCAAGCGCCTGGCCCGCGCCCACTACCCGCAGGATCACAGTCACACCCTGAGCGGGCGCGCCTGGCTAGCCTTTCTCGACAGTCGCTGCCCGGCCGCCGGTCTGACCCGCTGGATGATCCTGGTGGAGGGCGGTTACCGCGCCAATTGCAGCCTCGACGACAAGGCCATCGAGGGCCTGCAGCAGGCCGTCGCCATCTGGATTCGCAAGCATGTTTGAGTTCGCCTGGCCCTGGGTCTTCCTGCTCGCCCCGCTGCCCTGGCTGCTGCGCCTGCTGCTGCCAGCGGCGGACAGTGGCGAAGCGGCGCTCAAGGTCAGCTTCCTCAACGAACTGGAAGGCCTCAGCGGCCGCCGTGCCCGCGCCAACCTGCCGGCCTGGCGCCAGCAGGCGCCTTTCGTGCTGCTGTGGCTGTTCCTGCTGCTGGCGACGGCCCGCCCGGAATGGGTCGGCGAGCCCTTGCCCCTGCCAGCCAGTGGCCGCGACCTGTTGCTGGCGGTGGACGTGTCCGGCTCCATGGAGCATGACGACATGCAGTGGGATGGCGAAGACATCACCCGCCTGGCCCTGGTCAAGCAGCTGTTCGGCGACTTCATCGAGGATCGTCGCGGTGATCGCATCGGCCTGATCCTGTTCGGCAGCCGCGCCTACCTGCAGTCACCACTGACCTTCGACCGCCAGACCGTACGCACCTGGCTGGATGAAGCGCTGATCAACATCGCCGGCCCACAGACCGCCATCGGCGACGCCATCGGCCTGGCGGTCAAGCGTCTGCGCGAACGCCCAGCCGACAGCCGCGTACTGGTGCTGATCACCGACGGCGCCAACAACGGCGGCGAGATCGAGCCGAAAACCGCCGCGCGCCTGGCCGCCGAGCAGAAGGTGAAGATCTACACCATCGGCATCGGCTCCGATCCCGAACAGAGCGGCATCATGGGCATGCTCGGCCTGACCCCGGGCGTCGACCTGGACGAGGCAACCCTGATCGCCATCGCCGAGCAGACCGGCGGCCAGTACTTCCGCGCCCGCAACAGCGAGGAACTGCAGGAGATCGAAAACACCCTCGACCGCCTGGAACCGGCCGCCCAGCTGCCGACCCGCGCACGCCCCGCTCACGCCCTGTACGCCTGGCCGCTGGCCATCGCCCTGCTCATCAGCCTGCTGCTGGTAGCGCGTGACCTGTGGCCACAGCACTGGCAAAACCTGGCCATGCGTTTCGGGGGCAAAGTCTGATGGACATGCTCTGGCCACACTGGCTGCGCCCCGTCTGGCTGCTCCTGTTACCGCTGTTCGGCTGGCTGCTGTGGCAACTCTGGCATCGCCAGCGCCGTAGTGGCCGCTGGCAGGCCTTGCTGCCCGCGGCCTTCCAGAGCGTGCTACTGGGCGGCGGCCGGGCGCGCAGCAACAAGCTGCCCTGGATTGCCCTCGGCCTGGCCTGGCTGCTGGCCCTGCTCGCCCTGCTCGGACCGAGCTGGCAGCGCATGGAGCAGACCAGCCAGAAACGCGCCGACCCGCTGGTCGTGCTACTCGAACTGACGCCGACCATGCTCGCCGGCGACGCCGCGCCAAACCGACTGGAGCAGGCCAAACGCAAGCTGCTCGATCTGCTCCGCGCGCGCCTCGATGCGCAAACCGCAATCATCGTCTACGCCGGCAGCGCCCACACCCTGGTGCCGCTGTCCGATGACCTGGCTACCGCGCGCAATCTGCTGGAAGCGGTCAAGCCATCGATCATGCCCAGCCCCGGTCGCCAGGCCGACCTGGCCGTGGCCAAGGCACTGGAACTGCTCGAACAGGGCGCCCAGGGCCGCGGCCGGCTGCTGCTGATCGGCAGTGAATTGAGCGAGACGGAGCGCGAGGGCATCCGCACCAGCCTGCAGGACCGCCGCGAACAGCTGGCGATCCTCGGCGTCGGCAGCGTGCAGGGCGCGCCGATCCGCAATGACAACGGCACCTTCCTCAAGGATGCCAACGGCACCATCCTGGTCCCGCGCCTGGACGACAGTGGCTTGCGCCGCTTCGCCAACGAACTGGGTGGCCGCTACCGCCAGGCCCGCCCGGATGATGAAGACCTGCGCGCCCTCGGCCTGCTGGAGGGTCCGCAGGCGCTGCGCGACAACGGCGAGCCGACCCAGCTGGCGGCCTGGGCCGACCAAGGCTACTGGCTGCTGCTGCCATTGCTGCTGCTGGCCGCCTGCGCTGGTCGGCGCGGCTGGCTGTTCTGCCTGCCCCTGCTAATGCTATTGAGCCCCCAGCCCAGCTATGCCCTGAGCTGGGATGACCTGTGGCTACGCCCGGACCAGCAAGGCCAGCGCCTGCTGCAGGCTGATCAGGCCAAACAAGCTGCCAGCCGTTTCGAAGACCCGCAATGGCAAGGCGAGGCGCTGTACCGTGCTGGCGACTACCCCGCCGCAGCCGAACGCTTCGCTCGGGATGACAGTGCCACAGGCCACTACAACCGTGGCAATGCCCTGGCCAAAAGCAACGAGCTGGAAGCGGCCCTCGACGCCTACGAGCAGGCGCTGGAGCGCCAGCCCGAATTCCCCCAGGCCCTGCAGAACAAGGCCCTGGTCGAGCAGCTACTGCGCCAGCAACAGCAACAGCAACAGCAGCAAAACCAGAACGAGCAGCAGCAAGAGCAGAACCCGCAGGAACCGCAGCAACCCGCCACCGGACAAACCTCACCCGGCCAGGGCGAGCAGTCCGAACAACAGCCACAGGCTCAGCCCGAGCAGCAGGCGGGGCAGCAGCAGGCACAGGAAAGCAAGGAGCAAGCCGCCGAAGGCGAGCAGCAGGCCAATGCCCAGCAAGCGGGCGATGGCGAGTCGCAAACCGACACCCTGGGCAGCGCCGCAGAGCCTCTCGACGGCGAGCAGCGCGACGCCCTGGAACAATGGCTGCGGCAGATCCCGGACGACCCCGGCGAGCTGCTGCGGCGCAAATTCCGCTACGAACAACAGCAACGCCAGGAACAGACCCGATGAAGCGCCTGCTTTGCGCCCTCCTCTTTTGCCTTGTCACCCTGCAGGCCAGTGCTGCCGGTTTTTCCGCCACCGTCGACCGCGCCCGCCTGAACGAGGGCGAGTCACTCGATCTGATCCTCGAATCGGACGACGCCACCGTGTTTGGCATGCCCGACCTAAACCCGCTCAAGCAACAGTTCGAAGTGGTCAGCACGCGCCAGGAAAACCGCCTGTCCAGCTTTGACGGCAAAGCCCGCGCCAGTACCCGCTGGGTCGTCACCCTACTCCCACTGCAGACCGGCTTCGTGGTGATACCACCGCTCAAGCTGGGTGACGCCGAAAGCATGCCAATCACCCTGGAAATCATCAAAAGCGAAGCTGGCGGCAAACTGGCACCGATCTTCATCGATGCCAGCCTGGACCGCGAAAGCGTCTATGTGCAGGCCCAGGCCGTACTGACCCTGCGCATCTACCACTCGGTCTCGCTGTACGACGACAGCAGCCTGACCCCGCTGAGCATCCCCAATGCCCGCGTCGAGCAATTGGGTGACCCGCGCACCTATGAAACCGACGTCAACGGCGTACGCCACGGCGTGATCGAACTGCGCTACGCCATCTTCCCGCAGCAGAGCGGCGAGCTGACCATCCCCGCCCAGGTCTTCAGTGCCACCCCGGCGCTACGTTCCTCGGGCCAGGACTACAACCCCTTCGGCCCACGTCCCGGGCGCCTGACCCGGGTACGCTCGCCACAGATCCCCCTGCAGGTGAAGGCCAAGCCGGCGAGCTGGCCGGCCAATGAACCCTGGCTACCCGCCCGCGCCCTGACCCTCAGCGAAGCCTGGAGCCCCGAGCCAGCAGCCACGCTGAACATCGGCGACTCGCTGACCCGCAACCTCATGCTGCGCGCCGAGGGCCTCTCCAGCGCCCAGCTGCCTCCGCTTCCGATGCAGGACGTGGCCGGGCTGCGCCGCTACCCGGATCAGCCGCAACTGCGCAACCAGACCAACGACAAGGGGATGGCCGGCAGTCGTGAGGAAAGCGAAGCCCTGGTGCTGAGCCAGAGTGGCCGCATCAGCCTGCCCGCCGTGCAGCTGCACTGGTGGAACACCGAGACCGATCAACTGGAGACCGCCAGCCTGCCCGCCCGCGAGCTGCAGGTCGCACACAACCCCAGCCTCGACGTGGAAACGCCAACCAGCGACGCGGGTGAACTGCCTGCAGGCGACGCTCCACTGCTCTGGCCCTGGCAGCTGGCCAGCCTGCTGCTGAGCCTGACGACCCTGCTCGGCTTCGGTCTGTGGTGGCGCGCCCGCCGTCAGCCCGCCATTCTGCCAACCGCACAGAGCGGCCCGAGCCCGCGCACCCTGCTCGATGACATCAAACGCGCCTGCCTGGCCAACGACAGCCAGGCCAGCCGTCAGGCCATCGATGCCTGGGCCCGCCAGCAACCGGAAACCCTGGCCGACATGGCCGAACGCTTCCAGCCGCTGTCCGAAGCCCTCGACGACCTCAACGGCACCCTCTACAGCGAAAGCGGCCACCAGTGGCAAGGCGAAAGCCTGTGGAAGGCCATCCGCAGCCTGCCACCACTCGAGGCCACGGCCAGCCCGCAGGAAACTAGCCCGCTGCCTCCGCTGTATCCACGCTGACCGCCTGTTCGGCAGCACAGGGCATTGCACGCCAGGAAGAACGACAATGAGCAACCTCAGTAGCGTGGAACTCAAGACTTTCGTGCCGGCCAAGGACTTCGCTCGCTCCCGGGATTTCTACCAGGCCCTGGGCTTCAACATGCGGTGGAGCGACGACAACCTGGCCTATATGCACCACGGCAGCTGCAGCTTCATGCTGCAGAACTTCTATGTGCGCGAGCAGGCGGAAAACTTTGTCATGCACCTGCTGGTGGAAGACGTGGCGTCGTGGCACCGCCACCTCAGCGCGACCCGCTTGGCGGAGCACTTTTCAGTACGGATGGGCGAGTTGGTGGATCAGCCTTGGGGGATGCGCGAGTTCGTGCTGTTCGATCCCAGCGGTGTGCTCTGGCATATCGCACAGAACACCTGAGTGCGGCGCACCCGCGCTTACTCCGGCAGCAGCCCGATCGGGAAGAACTCGCCGCTGCTCCACACACCCAGCCAGAGCGTGCCGGCGATTTCCCGCTGTACCGCCAGCTCGACCAGTTGGTAGAACACGTTGCGGTGTACCAGCGCCTCCAGGTTGCTGCGCACATGTAGATAAGGTGACGGCTCCTGGGTCTGCGGGTCGAGCTCTACCCGCAGCGGATGCTCGGCCCCGGCCACGACTTCGTCCTCGACATTGGTGGTGAAGCGCAGCACCTGGTGCTCACCTTCGCCCTCCACCTGCAGGCTCACTGCCACGAACGGCGCGTCGTCGACAGTGATGCCGACCTTCTCCACCGGGGTGATCAGGAAATACTTGTCGTCGTCGCGGCGGATGATGGTGGAGAACAGTTTGACCATCGGCTTGCGTCCGATCGGCGTGCCCAGGTAGTACCAGGTGCCGTCACGGGCAATGCGCATGTCGATGTCGCCGCAGAAGTCCGGATTCCACAGATGCACCGGCGGCAGGCCCTTGCCTTCGCTCTTGGGAATCTGTGCCAGCAGGCCGCCGGCCTTGTCTGCATCGCTCATGCTTTTCTCCTTGCTGCCCGCAGCGCCGATCAGCGCTCGCTCACCCCGAGCAGGGTACGGGCGTATTGTTCGAATGGCGCGCGCAGCTGATCTGCGGGCTGGTTGTCATACAGCGTCAGAAAGCCGCCGCGATTGCGAATGCGGGCGGTATCCACCAGGTAACGGGTGCCGACCTCAATCAGCATCAACTGGATCACGCCGCTGTCGATGCCAAGGCGATCCAGTGCCTCCTCGTCTTCCCACTCCTCGACCGTACCAATGCGGTCGTCGGCATCGGCAAAGCGGGCGTACAGCAGGTAGTGGGCGCCGGCTTCGCGGGCTTCGATCATGGCCTGGTCCAGCCCCAGCGGGTTGGGCGAGCGGCGGACCAGCGGAAAGTATTCGACAAAGGCCTTGAAGGCCTCATCGGCCACCACATTGGGCCGAGGCTTGGCACCGCCTGGCGGCTCGTAGAAGGCCTGGGCGATAAACACGAAGGAATCGGCCTGCAGGCGCCAGGAGGCCGAGCGGCGAGTCTCGCTGTGGTCCAGTACCCCCACATCGCGCAAGTGGTACTCGGCGCCGGCGGCCAGGTCGCTGGTCTTCATGCAGCCACCCAGTGCTCCCAGCACCAGCAGCAGAATCAAGCTACGCATTGCATTTCCTCCCGTGCCGGTGACGGAAAACCGGCAGATGGGTAGTCATAGCAGCTTCCAGGCCAACGCGGCACGCGTTACAGCCCGCGTTGCCATTCCTGGCGCAGCCGGGCCTGCTCGGGACGCTCGATGGCCTGGCGCACCTGGGCCAGCAGGCGCGCCTTGTCTGCGCCCAGGTTGCCCTTGAGCACCAGGTAATTGGAGGCATGATCGCTGCGGAACACCGTATCCTGCAGCTCCAAGCCCTGCAGCAGTCGCTCCACCTCGTGGAACAGAGCCTGCTGGTCGAGCGGCTGGAAGTTCTCGAACCCCGAGCGGAAACGCGCCTCGCCCTGCGGAAAACTCACCACCAGAGTCGAGAGAAACTCCGGCTGCGCAGCGTTCATCAGGCGCGCCGAATTGTCGGCATGCTGCTCGCTCAGCGCCTTGCCGCCGAGACCGTTGAGGATCATCACCGAGCGAGTTATGCCGGCCTGGCCCAGCTTGTCCAGGGCGCTGAGGCTGGACGCGTAGGTCTCGCCCTTGCTGACCCGCTCCAGCACTTCGTCATCACCCGACTCGCAACCGACATAGGCCATCTTCAGGCCGGCGTCGGCCAACTCCTTGAGTTCCTCCACCGACTTCTTGCGCAGGTTGCGCGGCAGGCAGTAGCTGGAGACCCGATCGACCTCAGGCATGTGCTCGCGGATGGCGTTGAGGATGTTCAGCAAACGCCGCGTCGGCAGCACCAGCGCATCGCCATCGGCGAGAAATACCCGCTGTACGATCAGGCGCTCGCCGGCGCGGCGAATCTCGTCCAGCACCTGGGCCTCGTCGCGGGCGCGGAATTTTTTCTGTGGCTGCGTGTACATCTCACAGAAGGTACAGCTGTTCCACGAGCAGCCGTTGGTGACCGGCAGGATCAGCGAGTGGGCTTCGCTCGGCGGCCGGAACACCGGCTCGATATAGGCAATGGGGAATTCGGCAGACATGGTTTCGTATACGTCGGTGGGCAGCAATCAGCCGCCGATGATTTTCATGATGGTGGTACCGCCCGCAAAAGCAATGTCCTGCTTGTCAGCCAGGGCCTTCATCAACAGGCGTTGCAGCGCCGGCAGAGCCTGGTGGCGGGGCTTGTCGAACAAGTCGCCGACGTAGTGGCGATTGCTCGACGACAGACAGCCATGCAGCCACCCCGTGGACGACAGGCGCAGGCGCGAACAGGTTCGGCAAAAAGGCACGCTCTCGTTGGCAATCACGCCGAAGAAGCCGTGCCCGGGAATTTCGTAGCGCAGCGCGGTGGCATCCACCGGCGCCGCAGCCTGGATGTACTCGTAACGGCTGGCCACGTTTTCCAGCAAATCCGCCATGCCATAGAACTGCTGCTGGAAACTGGCACCATCACGGGCCAGATGGCCCATGCGCATCAGCTCGATAAAACGCAGTTCAAAGCCACGCTCCAGGCAGTAATCGAGCAGCGGCAGCACCTGCTCGTGGTTCTGCCCGCGCAGCGGCACCATGTTGATCTTGATCTTCAGCCCGGCAGCTCGCGCTTCCTCCAGCCCCTGCAGTACGGTCGGCAGGTCACCGCCGCGGGCGACGCGCTTGAAGGCATCAGGATCGAGAGTGTCCAGCGAAACGTTGATGCGTTTGATGCCGCATTCGAGCAGCAGCGGCAGTTTGCGCGCAAGCAACTGGCCGTTGCTGGTCAGGCTGATGTCCTGCAGACCCAGGCGAGCAACCTCACGCAGAAAATGATCAAGCTTGGGGCTGACCAGCGGCTCGCCACCGGTGATACGCAAGCGCTCGATACCGGCGGCTTCGATCAAGTAGGCCACGCCACGCACCATGGCCTCGGCCGACAACTCGTCCTGCGCGGCTACCAGACGCTTGCCGTCCGGTACACAGTAGCTGCAGGCGTAGTTACAGGCGGCGGTCAGGCTGACGCGCAGGTTGCGAAAGCGACGGCCCTGGCGGTCAACGATCATGGTGCGGCTCCGGAGCATTCATCCCCGAAGTATATGCCCGCCGCTGCCGCTGATAGGTGCATCATTGGCGGGCTGAATGGCACCTCAGGCGCCCGGCGCCTCGCCATCGCGCTTGCGCTTGTTGCCCATGCGCACGCCGATGTCCATGAGGAACTGGAAGAAGCCATCCTGGTCTTCCAGCACGCTGCTCCAGAACGGCGAGTGGTACAGCGCCACTGCGCCGTGCACCAGGGCCCAGGCCGCACAGTAGTGGAAGTAAGGCGGTACATTCTCCAGCTTGCCTTCCTCGATGCGTCCCTTGATCAGGTGCGTCAGTCGCTCGAAATTGGAGGCGCGGATCTTGTGCAGCTGCTCGATCATCTCCGGCACCTGGTTGCCCTTGACCACCTTTTCCTCCAGACGGTCGAACAGGCGGTAGCGCTGTGGATCGCGCATGCGGAACTCGAAGTAGGCACGCGACAGCGCTTCCTTGTCGCGAGCCACATCCTCGGAATGGAACAGCGAGTTGAGGTCGCGCTCGTAGTCCAGCATCAGGCGCAGGTAAACCTCGGCCTTGGACTTGAAGTGCTTGTAGATGGTGCCTTTGCCGATGCCGACGGCGTCGGCGATCATCTCGACAGTGACGCTGTCTTCACCCTGTTCAAGGAAGAGCTTGAGCGCGGTATCGAGAATTTCCTGTTCGCGACGGCGGAATTCACGGACTTTGCGAGGTTCTTTGTTCATAAGGTGACTGCAGGATGGAAAATCGAAGCGCGTTATTATGCCTATCCAGTCCGAAAATGCACGGATCATCGGCGCCATGTTCACAATAAGCGACGAATTCCCTCTAGTAGAGGGCCTCTGCTATCTCAACCACGCAGCCGTGGCGCCCTGGCCAAAGCGCGCCAGCGAGGCCGTCATGGCCTTTGCCCGGGAAAACAAAAGCCTCGGTGCTCGCGACTACCCTCAGTGGCTGAAGGTCGAGCGGCGCCTGCGCGAACGCCTGATGCGCCTGCTCAACGCTCCCTCCACGGGCGACATCGCCCTGATCAAGAACACCTCCGAAGCCCTGTCTTTCGTTGCCTTCGGCCTGGATTGGCAGGCGGGCGATCAGGTGGTCATCAGCGATGAAGAGTTTCCCTCCAATCGCATCGTCTGGGAGGCATTGAAGCCGCGCGGGGTCGTGGTCATTAAGG
>NZ_JARPUS010000024.1 GCF_029537485.1 Pseudomonas sp. GOM6 | reverse complement strand
AGCTGGAAACCGCTGGCGTGCTCAAGGGCGGTCGCAAGTTCTGGGCGCTGGCGCGTACTGGGCAGGGCGCTGCACTCAAGGGCAACGATCAGGTAAATGGCTATTTGCTGCTAGCGACCTCCTGCGACGGCACCCTGGCTACCACTGCAACGCCCACCACCATCCGCGTAGTCTGCAACAACACCCTGACCATCGCCCTGGACGGCACCAGTCGTGCGATCAAGGTTCCGCACAGCACCCGCTTCGACGGCGACCTGGTGAAGAAACAGCTCGGACTCGCCGTCTCGCAATGGGACGACTTTATGTACCGCATGCGCCACTTGGCTGAGCGCAAGGTGCAATGGCACGAGGCGCTAGGCTTTTTCATGAACGTGATGTGCGAGACCAGCCCGACCGGCGCCCTGCCGGAGCAACTACCCAACGAGCGCGCTCTGCGCAAAGTGCAGGAGCTGTACGAAGGTCGAGGTCGCGGCAGCCAGCTGGACTCAGCACGCGGCACTGCCTGGGGCCTGCTCAATGCCGTCACCGAGTACGTCGATCACGAGCGCCGGGCACGCAGCACGGAGTATCGCCTCGACTCCGCCTGGTTCGGCCAGGGTGCCCAGATCAAGCAACGCGCCTTGGATACAGCCCTGCAATTGGTCGCCTGACCTTTTACCAACCCCAACCCATAACGCCCGACCCGTTTAGTTGCAGGTCGGGCGTTTCTATTTCTGCAAGGTGAACGCTATGAAAGCCACTTCATTGAATCGCAGCACCAGCAAATCTCGTCCAGCTCTGCGCCTGGTCAGCACTAAGGAGCTGCCACGCGAGGACTGGCTGCAGATCCGTAAGCAAGGTATTGGCAGCTCGGATGCAGCTGCAGCCGTAGGACTCAACCCCTACAAGTCGCAGCTGGAACTCTGGATGGAGAAGACCGGCCGTGATGCTGGCATGCCCAAGGCCGACCCACAGGATGAGGAAAGCCCGATGTACTGGGGCAACGTGCTGGAGCCCATCGTGGCCTGGCACTACAGCAAGCGCACCAAGAATAAGGTACGCCGCATCAACGCCGTGCTGCAGCATCCCAATCCGGAGCTGCCCTGGATGCTGGCTAACATCGACCGCGAGGTGATCGCGGCGGACGATGTGCAGATCCTCGAATGCAAGACAGCAGGCATAAATGGGGCACGACTCTGGAAAGAGGGCGTGCCTGAGTATGTGCAGCTGCAGGTGATGCACCAGCTCGCCGTCACCGGTAAGCAGGCGGCGGATGTAGCGGTACTGCTGGGTGGCCAAACGCTGGAGATCCACCGTATCGAACGGGACGAGCAGATGATTGCTCGCCTGATCGAGCTGGAGCGCCAGTTCTGGCACTACGTGGAAACCGACACCCCACCGCCGGCCGATGGCACCGCCTCCGCTGAGTCGGCCCTGCGCTGCCTCTACCCGGAGGACAACGGCCAGGTCGTCGACTTCAGCCAGCATGCTGGTCTGTCAGCGGCTTACATCGAGCTGAAGGCTGTTCGTCAGTCGATTGCTGAGCGGGAAAAACGAGAGGCTGAACTGAAGCAGATGCTGCAGCAGGCCATGGGCGATGCCAGCCGTGCGGAGTTCTCCAGCGGCTACGTCAGCTGGCGCAAGGCCAAGGACAGTATCGGTCTCGATGTCGCTCAGTTGCTCAAGGACAAGCCCTACCTGCAGGCCAAGTACCCACTGCTGAAACCGGGTGCACGACGCTTCCTGGTCGGCTGAAACCCAGCTGTTCCAACCCTTCCCTCCCCCTTGGCCAGCTGATGCAGTTCGCGCTGCGTGGCTGGCCTTTTTTCATTTCCAGGAGACTCACCATGCTCAAAGGTCTGGCTATCACTCCGCCGGTACTCGGGCGGATTTCCATCGGTAAGGTCATCGAGAAGAATGGCAAGCGACTGCCGGAGAAGGATGACCAATTCACCATCACGTCCCAGGTGCAGGGCAAGGACGGCTGGCTTCTGCACCCGCTCAATGACGAGCTGCGTCAGGGCAAGGACGACAAGCTGCGCAGCATTCCGGTACGCCTGCTGTTCAACGAACCGGAGCTGAATTTCCGGGCTGACTACACGCTGTTCGACCGGCAATCGGGGCGCCCGGTTTGCGTCGGCAATGGCGAAACCTGCAAGCGGGTCACGCAGGACGGCATGCAGTCGATGCCATGCCCGTCACCGGATGCCTGTCCGCTCGCCAAGGGCGGTGCCTGCAAGCCCTATGGCCGACTGAATGTGGTCATTGGTGATGAGGATCCGCTAGGCAGCTTCGTGTTCCGCACCACGGGCTTCAACAGCATCCGCACCCTGGCAGCTCGCCTGCATTACTTCCAGGCCATCTCGGGCAACCGCCTGGCCTGCCTACCGCTGGAGCTGCGTTTACGCGGGAAATCCACCCGACAAAGCCATGGCACGCCGATCTTCTACGCCGACCTCACGGTGCGCAGTGGCATGGATATGGCCGAAGCGCTGGTGACCGCCAATGAGCTCGATTCACGGCGACAGGCAGCAGGATTCAATCAGGATGCCTTGGATGAGGCGGCACGGCGTGGCTTTGGCAACGGCGCATTCGAGGACAGCGAGGAGGATGCCAGCGCCATCGTTGAAGAGTTCTACCCAGAAGGTGAAGTGCCCGCCTCAACAATCAGACCACAAGCCACCTCCAGCAAGCCCAGCCTGGCTGAGAAGCTGGAAGCGCAAGCCCAGCGCCATACCCCACCGACCGATAACCCTCAAGGAGCCCACCATGCGCTTGCACAAGCTGAAGGCCAGTGAATCGACCGGCACCTACCTGGTCGAGTCGCCGGTCACCGAAACCGAAATCCTGCTGATGGCCCGACAGTTGGCGAATCTGCGTCTGCGCCGGGGGCGAGCACTGACTTCACCAAAGGAAGTGTTCGGCCACCTGCAGGCGCTGCTGGGCGACTACGAGCATGAGGTATTCGCCCTGCTTCTGCTCGACAGCCGGCACCGGGTGATCGTCTTTCACGAACTGTTCCGGGGCACTCTGGACAGTGCCAGCGTCTATCCCCGGGAAGTCGTCAAGACTGCTCTGGAGCACAACGCCGCGGCAACCGTGCTGGTTCACAACCACCCTTCCGGTGAGGCACTGGGTCTCAGGCAGATCCTTCTGCTACAAAGCGAAGTCCGCGTGGTAACGCTTGGCTGCATCAGTCGATGCGCTGCCAATGAAGCTTCTGCTGCTTCATTAGCAACCATCGAAACAGCGTTGTATAGATTATCCACAACCGAAAGTAGACGACCGGTCTATTTTTTTGATACGGTAAACCTATGACTCCCGATGCCCTATCATCAGTGCCTAGCAACAACCCTCGACATCGCGCGGAGCTTACGCTGCTTGGCGGCAACGCCTTTGGCTCGGGACCAGGAATGCAGACGAATGCCACACCAACTTGGTTGCCTTTAGAAGCAAGCTTCTAACCAATCTTCAGCTATTTGGTGCGCAATGCGCGCCGACGAGCTTCTGCAATAAAAATTTCACCAAAAAATATACGACTGGTCTACTTTTAAGGAGTAGAGAAATCTATGCTCAATTTTGACTTCCACAACCCCACGCGAATTATCTTCGGTAACCAAACCATTGCCCGGCTGGATGAGCTGATTCCGACTGAAGCCCGCATTCTGCTGCTCTATGGTGGCCAAAGCGCTCGTGCGAGCGGGACGCTCCACGAAGTCCGAGAGGCATTAGGTTTCCGGGAGGTGCAGGAGTTCGGGGGTATAGAGCCGAACCCCAGCTACGAAACGCTAATCAGGGCCGTTGATACGGTTCGCATCCATCGCTTGGACTTTCTACTAGCCGTTGGTGGAGGCTCGGTCATTGATGGCACTAAGTTCGTTTCCGCCGCTGTTGGCTACGACGGTGATGCTTGGGACATCCTTGAAACGCGGGGCGCAAGTATTCGGCAAGCCTTGCCATTCGGTACCGTACTAACTCTGCCCGCAACTGGCTCAGAAATGAACAACGGCGGTGTGGTAACTCGCCGAGCGACACAAGACAAGTTGCCGTTTCGCAGCCCTCACGTGTTCCCGCAATTCTCGATTCTTGATCCTACTAAGACCCAGACCCTCCCTACCCGCCAACTCGCAAACGGCGTAGTAGATGCGTTCGTGCATGTCATGGAGCAGTACCTTACCTACCCAATCGATGCCCGCGTGCAAGACCGCTTCGCCGAAGGGCTGCTGCAAACACTGATCGAAATCGGTCCGCTGATGCTGGAGGAGTCTGCGGACTACAGCACCCGCGCCAACCTCATGTGGACGGCCACTCTGGCGCTTAATGGCTTGATCGGTGCGGGTGTGCCACAGGACTGGTCTACGCACATGATTGGTCATGAGCTGACCGCACAGCACGGCATCGATCACGCACGGACGCTGGCTATCGTGTTACCCGCAAATCTCGAAGTTCGCCGTGAAGCCAAGCGCGCCAAGTTGCTGCAATACGCCGAGCGGGTTTGGCATATAAGCCAAGGGGACGAAGAACAGCGCATTGATGCCGCCATACAACAGACCCGGACACTCTTCGAGAGTCTGGGCCTACCGACGCGCCTATCGGCCTACCAGCTTGGCGCTGACGTCATCGATGCGCTGATCAACCAGCTCGCCGCTCACCGCCTAACCGCACTCGGCGAACATGCCGACGTCAGCTTAGACGTCAGCCGCAGGGTGCTTGAAGCCAGCCTCTAAGCCGTGCCGCTAGCGTCGCACACCCACGCTAGCGGCGCATAACCAAACAGCCATAACTACTTTTATCCGCAAGGTAAATCACATGAAGATCCTCCTCGTTCTGACTTCCCACGAGCAACTTGGCAACACTGGTGAAAAGACCGGTTTCTGGCTCGAAGAGCTGGCCGCGCCCTACTACGCCTTTATCGACGCAGGCGCGCAACTGACCCTGGCATCGCCCAATGGCGGCCAGCCACCGCTCGACCCAAAGAGCAATGAGCCTGACTTCCAGACCGACGCCACCCGCCGCTTCGAGATTGATTCAGTCGCCACGCACGCGCTGGCCAACACGCTAAAACTCAGCGACTTAAACGGCGCCGAATTTGATGCTGTGTTCTACCCCGGCGGCCATGGCCCGCTGTGGGACTTGGCCGAAGATGCCGCGTCCATCGCCTTGATTGAGCGCTCCATCGCCGCCGGCAAGCCTGTTGCGGCGGTTTGCCATGCGCCCGCGGTGCTGCGTCACGTCAAGGGCAGCGACGGCCAGCCATTGGTCGCCGGCAAGGCGGTCACCGGCTTCAGCAACAGCGAAGAGGAGGCTGTAGGCCTGACCCAGGTGGTGCCGTTCCTGGTCGAGGACATGCTCAAGGCTCAGGGCGGCCACTACAGCAAGACCGCCGACTGGCAGGTACATGTCATCACCGACGGGCTGCTGATCACGGGCCAGAACCCGGCCTCCTCCGAAGCCACCGCCCACGCGCTGCTCAACGTGCTGAGCTAAGGAGGCCCGATGTCCGCCTTCGTGGTTTTCACCCGCGAGCACACCACCGACGCTGCTGAACTGCAACGTTACGCGCAGGAGGCGCCTGCCGCACGAGAAGGGCACGACGTCACACGTCTGGCTTTCTACGGTCAACTGGAGGTGTTGGAAGGTCCATCGATCGAGGGAGCGGTCATTCTACGTTTCGAAGATATGACAGCCGCTCGAGCCTGGTATGCCAGCCCGGCTTACCAGGCGGCGCTAAAGCATCGTCTCTCCGGTGCGGAGTACCGAGTTTTTCTAATCGAAGGCACCGACACATCACCTAACTGACACGCGTGCACAAGTCGTTATGAGCGTATATCTCGGCTTGTGCATGTCATTGCACTGGAACAATCCATCATGAGCCTTCAAGACGAAGCACTCAAAGCCTGGCAAGCCCGTTATGGCGAGCCAGCTAACTTACCTGCTGCCGACACCGTGATCGCGCAGATGTTGCAGCATCGATCAGTACGTGCCTACAGCGATCTTCCTGTGGATGAGCAGATGCTGAGCTGGGCGATCGCGGCGGCCCAGTCAGCCTCGACTTCCTCGAACCTGCAAGCTTGGAGCGTGCTCGCCGTGCGGGATCGCGAGCGTCTCGCGAGGCTTGCCCGACTGTCCGGTAACCAGCGCCATGTCGAGCAGGCACCGCTGTTCCTGGTCTGGCTCGTGGACTGGTCACGCCTACGCCGACTAGCCAGAACCCTTCAGGCACCGACTGCAGGTATCGACTATTTAGAAAGCTACACCGTCGGTGTTGTAGATGCAGCTCTGGCCGCTCAGAACGCCGCACTAGCTTTCGAGGCCCAAGGACTGGGAATCGTTTACATCGGCGGAATGCGCAACCACCCGGAAGCGATGTCCGAGGAGCTTGGCCTGCCAAACGACACTTTCGCTGTATTTGGCATGTGCGTCGGTCATCCCGATCCGGCACAGCCCGCCGAGATCAAGCCACGCCTGGCGCAATCAGTGGTGCTTCACCGTGAGCGCTATGAGGCCACCGAGGCAGAGGCGGTTTCAGTTGCTGCCTATGACCGAAGGATGAGCGACTTCCAACATCGTCAACAACGCGAAAACCGTTCCTGGTCCAGCCAGGCCGTGGAACGTGTAAAAGGAGCGGATTCACTGAGCGGAAGACACCGCTTGCGAGATGCATTAAACACCCTAGGTTTCGGCCTGCGCTGAGATAGTGAGATATCCCATGCCTATTCCCGCCGCCCTGAACCGGAGCACTAATACCTGGCAACTTTGCTTTGCTGCGCTCTCGCCGTTCCTTGTTGAAACGGTAGTGATCCATTGGTCGACATTCACCCGACACTCAAGGTTCCAGTGGCCGGATAGCCGCGCACTGCAAGACTTCGGGCTTTATTCACAACCAACCAACTACACCGACAGACACCTTTCCAGAACGGCAAGGTCAAGCGAGTTAAACCGTAAATGATCTAAGGACTTTAGTTGGACGAGCCTACCTCTTGGTTTCCGGAGCCTCATTGCACGGTTCTATCCGAGCGATGTGGGTGAGTTCCTCCATAATTCAATCGGAGAACCATCGTGTCAGCGCTATTCGAACCGTTCGAACTAAAAAGTCATTGCTTACGTAACCGCATTGCCGTGCCGCCTATGTGCCAGTACATGGCCAACGAGGGGCTGGTCAACGAGTGGCACCACATCCATTACGCGAGTATCGCGCGTGGCGGAGCAGGACTAGTGATAGTTGAAGCGACCGCAGTCTCACCTGAGGGGCGAATCACACCCAGTTGTGCTGGGTTATGGAGCGACAAGCAAGGCGAAGCCTTCATCCCCATTGCCCAGGCAATTAAGGCAGCTGGTTCCGTAGCGGGTATTCAGCTCGCTCATGCAGGTCGCAAAGCAAGCGCGAATCGGCCTTGGGAGGGCAATGGTCATATAGCCGAAGACGACCACCGTGGCTGGCAAACAATCGCACCGTCTGCCATCGCTTTCGGAGCCCATTTATCAAAGGTCCCCAGGGCAATGTCCTTGAGCGATATCGCGCAGGTGCGTGAAGAATTCGTCATGGCTGCACGACGAGCCTTGTCAGCCGGTTTCGAATGGCTGGAACTACACTTCGCGCACGGCTATCTAGGCCAGAGTTTTCTCTCTGCGCATTCCAACCGACGCAGCGATGGCTACGGTGGCAACGTGGAAAACCGCAGGCGTTTTCTCATCGAAACCATGTCTGCAGTGCGCGAAGTATGGCCTGAGCACCTTCCGCTGACTGTACGCCTCGGCGTAATCGAGTACGACAACCAGGATGAGCAGACACTGCTCGAAGCCATTGCGCTGATACGGCAACTCAAGAACGCAGGTGCCGACCTAGTCAACGTTAGCACGGGCTTCAACATCCCGAACACTGACACTCCCTGGGCACCGGCATTCCTTGCACCAATCGCCGAACGCATACGCCATGAGGCGGGCATTCCCGTTGCTGCGGCCTGGGGTATCGAGTCGCCAGCCCTGGCCGACCGCTTGGTGCGCGATGGCCAGGCTGATCTGGTAATGGTCGGCCGGGCCCACCTCGCTGATCCACATTGGCCATACGCGGCAGCTCGCACCCTTGGCGTCGAGCGCCCCGCATGGGTACTGCCCCCCCCTTACGCCCACTGGCTCGAACGGTATACGCCGGTGGAGTAATCCGAGTTTCAGCCCCTGTCACCACGTACGGAAAGACCGGAGCTTTTCATGCCACCATGCCACCATGCCACCATGCCACCATGCCACGAGTAGGAGAATCACATGGCTTACGCCACTATCAACCCCTATAACGGGGAATTGCTCAAGACCTTCCCAGAAACCACCGACGACCAGGTCAATCAGGCGCTGGACGACGCACATAGCGCGTTCCTCGACTGGAAAGAACGCAGCTTTACCGAACGCAGTGCCATTCTCCAGCGGGCAGCTGAGCTGCTACGCGCCCAGGCCAGCGACTATGCCCACCTGCTAACCTTAGAGATGGGCAAGATCACCGCTGAAGCTTTGGGCGAAGTCGAGATTTCAGCGCGAATTTTAGAGTATTACGCTAAGCATGCGGAGGGGCTGCTAGCTCCAGAGAAACTCCCTGTTGCAGAACCGTCCGAGGGAGAGGCAACTTTAACTCACGAGCCGCTGGGAATCATTCTAGCCATCGAACCATGGAACTTCCCCTACTACCAAGTAGCACGCATCCTCGCTCCGCAATTAGCAGCCGGCAACACCCTACTGCTCAAACATGCGTCAAACGTACCGCAGTGTGCTGCAGCCTTCGAACAGTTGATGCTAGATGCGGGCTTACCCTCGGGAGCTTTCCGCAATCTCTACGCAACGCGTCAACAGATCGAAAGCATTATCAGCGATGATCGTGTTCATGGTGTCGCTCTGACTGGCTCTGAAGGAGCAGGCGCCATCATTGCTGCGCAGGCCGGCAAGGCGTTGAAGAAGTCGACCCTGGAACTAGGTGGTGCAGATGCCTTCGTGGTACTGCGCGATGCCGAGCTGGATAAGACTGTGAAGTGGGCCGTAATCGGGCGTCACTGGAACGCTGGACAGGTGTGTATTTCCTCCAAACGCATGATTGTGGTGGACGAGGTCTATGAGGAGTTTCTGAGTCGCTACACAGAAGGAGTGGCGCAGCTTAAGGCTGGTGATCCCTTTGCCCAGGAAACCACGCTGGCCCCTTTGTCATCGCAGGCCGCCGCCGACGAGATTCGTCAGAAGATCCAGGTGGCAGTCGCTCACGGCGCGAGAGCCACCGAAGTCGGCCCCAGAGTCCCTAGACTGGGGGCCTTCGTGCAACCAACTATCCTGACTGACGTAGAGCCCGATAATCCCGCCTATTACTGGGAGTTCTTCGGCCCAGTGTCGATGATCTTCCGTGCCAGGGACGAGCAGGACGCGGTGCGTATTGCCAACGATTCGCCGTTCGGTCTGGGCGGCTCGGTATTCACCGCCGATACTAAGCATGGCGCCGAGGTGGCCAAACGCATCTCCACTGGTATGGTGTTCGTCAACCATCCCAGCACCTCGAGGGCCAACCTACCCTTCGGTGGTATCAAACGCTCCGGCTACGGGCGCGAGCTAATCGGCTTGGGCATCAAGGAATTCGTCAATCACAAGCTGATTAGCGTCATCGATATTGACGCGCCGTTCTAACTTCATCTGCACATCAACGCAAACATCAATACCTGATGCAGCCAGCCTCCTTGATGAATAGATCAAGGGGGCTGGACTACATAGGCAACCCTGGCGCGAAGCACGGCGCGTTCCCGGCTGATCCAGAAGTGAGCTGCAAGGGTGCGGAGATATGCATAAGTGCCGGAATACAAAGCTGCATATTGACATATGTGAATATTACGAATAGCCTGGACTCGTAAACCACCCTAGGCACCTCAGGAGGTACCCCATGAAAGATTCCAGCGATACCCATCCGAATCACCTTCCCGACAGCTGCTACGGCCTGTTTATCGACAACCAGTGGGTTACGGCCGAATACGGTGAAACCCTCGACATTATCAACCCCGCCAACGGAAAAATTCTCACCAACATTCCAAACGCCACAGCTGCCGACGTCGACCGCGCGGTGCAGGCCGCACAGCGCGCCTTCGTGACCTGGCGTACCACCTCACCAGCGGAACGCGCCAATGCGCTGTTGAAGATCGCCGACCTACTGGAAGCCGATGCCGATCGGTTCGCGGTTCTGGAAACCCTTGATGTAGGCAAACCCATTCGTGAAAGTCGCTCCGTCGACATCCCACTGGCGATTGATCACTTCCGCTACTTCGCTGGCGTAATCCGCAGCCAATCGGATGAGGCGGTCATGCTGGATGAGCAAACACTCAGCATCGCTCTCAGTGAACCCCTCGGCGTCGTGGGCCAAGTGATTCCGTGGAACTTCCCGCTGCTTATGGCCGCCTGGAAGATCGCTCCAGCCATCGCAGCGGGTAACACCGTAGTCATCAAACCTTCCGAGCTGACCCCGGTAACCATCCTCGAACTGGCGAAGATCTTCGCTAAGGTACTTCCAGCCGGCGTGGTCAACATCGTCACAGGCTTAGGCACCACAGTTGGGCAGGCGTTACTGGATCATCCGGACCTGCGCAAGCTTGCCTTTACCGGCTCGACGCGTGTCGGCGAACTCGTCGCCAATGCGGCAGCGAAGAAAATCATTCCCGCCACCCTTGAACTGGGCGGCAAGTCGGCCAACATCGTTTTCCCCGATGCGAACTGGGACAAGGCCGTGGAAGGCGCAGTCCTCGCCATCCTGTGGAACCAAGGCCAAGTCTGCGAATCCGGCGCACGGCTGTTCGTTCACGAATCCATCTACGAGCGATTCCTGGCTGAGCTCAAGCATAAGTTCGAAGCTGTGCGTGTGGGTGACCCACTGAACCCGGACACCATGATGGGTGCACAGGTCAGCAAGTCCCAGATGGAACGGATCCTCGGCTACGTCGATATCGCTAAACAGGAAGGCGCTGAGGTACTGATCGGCGGCGGTCGTCTCACAGGTGCCAATTACGATGCCGGCTTCTTCATCCAGCCAACGATTCTGGTCGGTGTTCGCAACGATATGCGCGTCGCCTACGAGGAAATTTTCGGCCCTGTTCTGTGCGTCATTCCTTTCAAGGATGAAGCGGAGGTCATCGCCATGGCCAACGACTCCGAGTACGGCCTAGCCGGTGCAGTCTGGACCCAAGACATCAACCGGGCGTTACGTGTGGCACGCGCGGTGGAAACCGGACGCATGTGGGTAAATACCTACCATGAGATCCCTGCCCATGCCCCCTTCGGTGGCTATAAGAAATCTGGCCTAGGACGGGAAACTCACAAGTCAATGCTGGAAGCCTACAGCCAGAAGAAGAACATCTACGTCAGCCTCAACGAAGCACCGCTCGGGCTCTTCTGACCTCCTTGAACCATGTTTTTTTGACTTATAACATCGAATATTTTAGATATGCAGGTAAGCAAAATGACACACTCAGAACTTTTTAAAACCACTCAGCTGGGCCCATACACCCTCAAGAACCGTATCGTTCTGCCGCCACTGACGCGTTCACGCAGCTCCCAACCCGGCAATATTGCGAACGACCTAATGGCCACATATTACCGTCAGCGCAGCGGTGCTGGCTTCATGGTGACCGAGGGCACACAGATCGAACCTCGAGGACAGGGTTATGCCTGGACACCTGGCATTCATAGCCCGGAACAGATACAAGGCTGGCGTAAGGTCACCGACGCTGTTCACGCCGAAGGGGGGGTGATCTTTGCTCAACTTTGGCATGTGGGCCGCGTGTCGCACACGTCGCTGCAACCCGGTGGTGAAGCGCCCGTCGCGCCATCAGCCATCCGCGCGGACAACGTCAAGGTGTTCATCGAAACTGGCCCCGGCACGGGTACACTGGCCGACCCTTCGACCCCACGAGCCCTGTCCACCAAAGAGGTAAAGGAACTGGTTGAGCTCTACGCCCAAGCAGCCCGAAATGCTTTGGACGCAGGTTTTGACGGGGTGGAGCTTCACTGCGCGAATGGGTACCTGGTAAACCAGTTCATTTCGGCGCATACCAACCAGCGTGATGATGAATATGGCGGTTCGCTGCAGAACCGTCTTCGCTTCCTGCGCGAAATCACCCTCGCCGTTGCTGGTGTCGTCGGCAAGGAGCGCGTTGGCGTTCGCTTCGCCCCGCTGTTCGCGACCACAGACGAAGACCGCGTCTACCTTGGCCTGGTCGAAGAAGATCCTCACCAAACCTACATCGAGGCAGTGAAGATCCTCGAGGAAGTAGGCATTGCCTACCTGTCGCTCGCCGAAGCCGATTGGGAAAGCGCACCCGAGCTGCCTGAGACGTTCCGGGAAGCTGTTCGTAAGACCTTCAGCGGCAAGATTATCTATGCCGGCAAGTACACCGCTGAACGAGGAAATCGCGTGATAAAAGCTGGCTGGGGCGACCTGATCGCTTTTGGCCGCCCCTTCATTGCGAACCCCGACCTGCCCGCTCGCATCGCCAACAACTGGCCGCTTAACCCAGTTGATCCAAGCAGCATGTACGGCGGTACCGATAAGGGCTACACCGACTACCCGACTTACAAATCCTAAACGCTCAGAGCCACGCCCCATAACTCAGGGGCGTGGCTTTGCGTTTGCTGACCGAGGAAGTTAAGCATGTACCAACCGAGCACGATCCCCTACCAAGAGCATAGGGGATTCAAACGAACCTTCAGGCAGGGTCATCTAAGCCTTGGGCTGTTCTTTCCCCTGGAGGCTTTCGAAGGTGATACACCGAGCATGCTAGATCAGGTAGCGCTGGCCAAACGTGCAGAGGCGCTTGGTTTTTCGGCGCTTTGGTTTCGCGACGTCCCACTCAGGGACCCAAGCTTCGGCGATGTCGGCCAGGTTTTCGACCCTTGGGTGTACATGGGATATATGGCCGCCCATACAACAAAAATCGCATTAGGCACGGCCTCCATCGCCCTTACACTGCGTAATCCCCTGCACACGGCAAAGGCCGCAGCAAGCATTGATCAGTTGAGCGGAGGTCGCTTGCTCCTGGGAGTAGCCTCTGGCGATCGTCCCGTGGAGTTTCCCGCATTCAGCATCGATCCCGAAAAGCGTGGCGAGACCTTTCAAGAAAACTGCGAGGTGATACGTCAAGCTCATCGAACACACTTCGAGCCCATTCGCTGGAGTGGAGGCGAGTTGTTGGGGGCCGATCTCATTCCCAAACCCACGACCCGTGAAATACCGCTATTTGTAACCGGACACAGCCGCCAGTCGCTCGATTGGATCGCGCGCGAAAGCCATGGATGGATCAACTATCCACGCCCACCGAAAATACAGCGACTGATCGTGGAGGATTGGCGACAGGAAATATTGAAACAGTGTGGTCCCACCTACAAGCCGTTCTTGCAGTCGCTTTATATCGACCTTGACGAACACCCGTCCACGCCGCCCTCGCATATCCATCTTGGATTCCGCCTGGGACGTGACCACCTTCGGGCCTTACTGGATACGCTTGAGGAAATCGGTGTGAACCACGTCATCCTGAACCTCAAGTACGGTAAACGCCCCGCAGCAGAGGTTATCGAGGAACTTGGCAAGCACATCATCCCGCACTTCGACACACAGACGTCCGATAGCCCGACCTGATAGGGCAATAGGATTTCAGTCCAGAGCAGCCAGTCTTTTTGACAGGCGGGCGCGCAGAGGTCACGGAGACGCCTTCCAATTTTCTACGCGAACTAGGAAAATATCTAAATATCGCAAAAAATAGGTATAGAAAAATCTATGACCATTGATGTCAACGAAGCCCTTAAAGCATTGGCGAACCCGATGCGCCTAGCCATCCTTAATTGGCTCAAGGATCCCAGGACAAACTTTCCCGAGCAGGAGGTAGATCCAGAGACGGTAGGTGTGTGCGTCAGTATCATCCAGGAACGCACGGGCCTCTCGCAGTCAACGACATCGCTTTATCTCGCAGCTCTACAGCGCGCGCAATTGGTGACATCGCAGCGGATCGGCCCCTGGACCTACTACAAACGCCACGATGAGAATATCGATGCCTTCTTCAAGGCGCTGCAAGAAAGAATCTAGGGCTGCACACCCTTGTATTTCTGACTGATTTCAGTCTTTGCCGATGTCAAAAACAGCAATCTGACCAAATAACGATCAGATCATCCGAAGCTTCGAGTGATCGAACAGCATTACCAGTGATGCGGTGCGCGGAAAAAACGCTCCTATAGCAAAACTGCCACTTGATAACGCTGAAACCAGGGGCTGTACACGCAAACGACAGCACACTCCAGAGAGGACGCGAAGCCCTTCAAGTGCTCTTCTACGGCCAACCTTCTTTCGGGGGCAACATAGATTTTCAACATGACAGAACCGCGCCGCAACCCTGAGTGTATTGGCCTGGTACTCGCCGCCGGCACCGGGCAGCGCTTCGGCAGCGACAAACGCTGCGCCAAGCTGGCCGACGGCAACAGCCTGCTACGCGCAACAGTGCTGCGCACGCAAGAAGCCTTCAGCGATGTTCGAGTCGTGCTAAAAGCCGAGGACGATGCCCAGGCCCTGGCTATACCGCCTGGCGTTCAGCTGGTACGTGCGGCCCACGCCAAACAGGGCATGGGCTCAAGCCTGGCTGCCGGCATCCAGAGCCTGGCACACTCGCAGGCCACTGCGGTGGCGGTGCTGCTTGGAGATATGCCGTGGATTTCTGCCGCCACCCTGCGGCAACTGCGAGCGCAGGCCGACGCTGAACATATCGTCGTGGCTTACTGCGAGGGTCAGCGCGGCCACCCGGTGTTGTTCGGCCGGCGCTTCTGGCCGGAGCTGATGCAACTGCAAGGCGAGAATGGGGCCAGGGGCTTGATCGCCAGCCATGCGCAACAGGTGATTGCCGTGACGCTCGATGACCACGGCATTCTGCGGGACGTCGACAGGCCGGACGACCTCAGCCACCCACCGATTTCATAATCAGCGCGCTGCCGGTAAACGTAGCGTCCTGCTTGTCCGCCAGCGCACGGCCGAGCAACGCGGTGAGCTGCGGCTGTGCCTGCTCAGTCGGCAGATCCAACAGCGTGCCCATAAAGTGCCCGCGATTGGATGACAGACATCCGTATAAACTGCCGGTAGACGACAGGCGCAGACGGCTGCAGCTCCGGCAAAAGGGCGCGCTTTCGTTGGCAATGATGCCGAACGCCCCGCGCTCGCCAACGCTATAACGCAGCGCGGTGGAGTCTACCGGCGCCTCAGCCTGGGTGAAGGCATAACGCTCGCCGATAAGCTCCAGCAGCTCGCGCTGGCCGACGAACTGGGTACGAAAAGCCTCTGCATTCTGGGCCAGATGGCCCATGCGCATAAGTTCGATAAAACGCAATTCGTAGCCCTGCTGAAGGCAGAACGCCAACATGGGCAAAACTTGATCGAGGTTGCTACCACGCATCGGCACCATGTTGATCTTGATGCTCATGCCGGCTCGGCGCGCCTGCTCAATGCCGTTGAGCACCGTCTGCAGGTCGCCGCCCTTGGCGATCGTGCGGAAGGCACTCGGGTCGAGCGTATCGAGGGACACATTGAGCCGCTGGATGCCGGCGCTGCGCAATAACGGCAGTTTGCCGGCCAGCAACTGGCCATTGGTGGTCAGGCTAATGTCCTGCAACGCCAGCTTACCTACGCCCTGCAGAAAGGGCTCCAGCCGGTCACTCAGCAGCGGCTCGCCGCCGGTAATGCGCAGTTCCTCAACCCCGGCAACATCCCTGAGCAACTCGACGGCACGCAGCATCGACGCGGACGTCAGCTCATCGCGTGCGGCCACCAAGCGACGGCCATCGGCCACACAGTAGGTGCAGGCGTAATTGCATGCGGCAGTCAGACTCAGACGAAGTTTGCGAAAACGCCGACCATGTCGATCAACTATCACTCGACAACGCCCGTACGGGGATCAATGGCGGGTTCGATGTCCTCCGCCAGCGCTTCAAGCACATAAACCTGACGATCGCTTAGCAGCTCGCCCAAGGCATTGGCCATGGCCGTGTAATGTGGCATCTGCCGATGGCGCGCTATCGCCTCATGGCTGGCCCAGCGCTCGACGAAGACAAAACGCCCGGCCTGTTCAATACAGCGATTCAGGACGTAAGACAGGCAGCCGTCTTCGGCGCGCGATGGTTGCACACAGGCGCGCAGAATCTGCTCGACCTGCGACTCTTTGCCAGCCTTGGCTATCAGTATCGCTACAACGCGTATGGCTTGACTCATGCTGATGGGTTCCTCGGTTGATAAATTGTTAACGCTGCACGGCCACCAGCCGACAACCTTCTGCCGCAACATCCGTTTGATCCCGGCCAGCCATTAGCACAGGGTCGCTGTCATGGATGCTCGCAGATCTGAAGCGCAGGCTGCCGCCATTGCGGCCGTTGAGCACTGCCTGAATTTCCGCCAGCACCGCCATGGCCACGCTTTCCGGGGTGTCGCCACCCAGGTCCAGGCCGATCGGATAATGCAAACATTCCAGCCCCGGCAGCTCGTCCTGTGGTTTAGCCAATTGTTCGTGGATGCCGGCCAACAAGCGCTCGGTGCGCTCACGCGGCCCCAACTGACCGACATAGCAGGGTTCACTGTGCAACACACCCTTTAGCCAATGCGCGTCTTGCACCAGGCTGTGGGTCATCACCGCCACCGCAGCCCCGCGCACCAGCTCGTGGTAATCGAAAGGCTGCTCTACATCGCCGACCAGCACCTGGTCAGCCTCGGCAAAACGCTCGGCCCGGGCAAAGTGCGCCCGGCCGTCGATCACCGTCACATGCCAACCCAACAGCTTGGCCATGCGCACCAGCGGCTGGGCATCATGGCCCGCGCCGAAGATCACCAGACGCCGCACCGGCGGCAAGTACTCCAGAAGCACTTCCACTTCGCCGAGACCATTCGGGTAGAGACCACGGGATGACTTGCCGCGCAGCAAGGTCTGCTGCAGGTCGGCGCTGATTTGCTCAACCAGCACCGAGCGCAGCAACTCGCCCGCGGCCTCCTGCCCAGGCATCAAGCACAACCGCTCGCCTAAGCGTGGCGCAGCCGCGCCCGAGCTGGCGATTACCGTGGCGATGGCCGCAGGCTGCTGGCGGTCGCGCACGCTGAGCAAAGCATCGACCAAGGCGCAAGGGCCGGCCGGCAGGCGCTCGAACAGCACGTGAACCTTGCCGTTACAGCCCAGGCCGAAGCTCAGCGCTTCCTCGCTGGCGTCATCCGCCTCTGCGGTGCTGTAGCTGCGCAGCGCCGGCCCGGCTTCGGTCAGCCACCAAGCCTTTTTCGCCACTTCCGCCTCCAGGCAGCCGCCACTGATGGTGCCCTCGGGCCGGCCGAAGCGCGACACCAGCATGCGCGCACCGGGCCGCCGATACGCCGAACCTTCGACCTTGACTACAGTCGCAAGCACCGCTTCGCGGCCAGCCTCGCGCTCGGCCAGGAGCGCATCCAGCAATGTGTTCAGGCCCGACATGCAGAACCTCCGCTCAATGCAGGGACTCGGTCCGGCGCTTAGCCACAGCCGGCACCGAAACCTGCGCACCACTCTCGCCGAAACGCTGCAACATAAAGCTGCTCAACGCGGCCAACTCTTGATCGGTATAAATGTTGCCGAACGATGGCATACGCCGATTCACTGGGGCGTCGGCGGCGCCGTGGCCACTCAACAGAATGCCGAGCAAGTTGCTGGCGGCCGGATCGTTGACCGTCTTCAAGCCCAGCAGCATGGCCGTCTGGCTCTGGTTGCCCGTGCCGTCCCAGCGGTGGCAACTGGCGCAGGCTTCGGCGAACAGCTTGTTACCGAGTGCACTGCCGCTGCCCGGTTCTGCAAGCGTGACCTGCTGCGGGCGAGGCACGCCTTCACTGCGCGGTGGCGAGTCCTTGAGGAACACTGCAATCGCCTGACGGTCAGCGTCAGTCAGGTGGCGCAAGCTGTTTTCCACCACCTCCGCCATGGGCCCTGAAGACAAACCCAGGCCTGGCGCTGCGCCATCCTTCAAATAGCCAGCTAGCACGTCCGTGGGCCAGGCACCAATGCCGTGCACGGGGTCGGCACTGATGTTGTAGGCGTTCCAACCCTGGATCAGGTTACCGGCCAGCGAGCGCTCGCTGCTGACAGCCTGAAACAGGTTGCGCGGTGAATGGCATTCGCCGCAGTGACCCGGCCCTTCGACGAGGTATTTGCCGCGATTCCACTCAGCAGAGCGCTGGCTGTCCGCCTGAAATGGCTCATCGTTAAGGAACAGCAAATTCCAGAAAACCATGCCCCAGCGCTGATTGAACGGGAAGCCGATGTGGTTTTCGCGCGGTGCTTGCTCGACCGGTTCCAGGCTATCGAGATAACCCTTGATCGCGAGGATGTCATCGCGCGACATCTTGCTGTAGGAGGTATAGGGAAACGCCGGGTAGTAGTGCTTGCCGTCACGGCCAATGCCGGTCTGCAGCGCACTGACGAACTCGTCATCCGTCCATGCACCGATGCCGGTTTGCGTGTCCGGGGTAATGTTGGGCGAAAACAGCGAGCCGAACGGCAGCTTGAACTCAACACCACCGGCGAAGGGTTGACCGCCAGACACGGTATGGCAAGCCACACAGTTGGCAGCGCGCGTCAGGTATTCGCCCTTAGCCAGCAAGTCCTCTTGCGCATAGGCCGCTTGCGCCAGCAGAGCCGCGCTGGCGAGCGTCAGTAGGTTGCTTATTAATTTCATCAAGTGCTCCTTAAACCGGGTAGTAGCCGAAGCGGCTCAGCGGCAGGCGACGGATGCGCTGACCCGAGGCGGCGAACAGGGCGTTGACCAGGGCCGGACCGATCAACGCAGTACCGGCCTCGCCGACGCCACCCGGCGCCTCCAAGCTAGGCAGCAGGTGCACCTCCACCGCCGGCGCTTCGCTGATGCGCAGCTGCCGGTAGTTGTGGAAGTTGGTCTGCTGCACCTGGCCGTTTTCGATGAGGATTTCGTTGAATAGCGAGGCGGACAGTCCGAACAGCGTGCCGCCCTCGATCTGCGCCTTAACCGAGGTCGGGTTAGTCGCAAAGCCGCAATCCACCACACTGACCAGCCGCTTGATGCGTATGCCCAAGTCGCCCTGCATCTCCAGTTCAACCAGGGTCGCCACATAGCTGCCGAACACCGCACTGACCGCCACACCACGGCCTTGCCCTGCGGGCAACGGCTTATTCCAGTCAGTCTTTTCGGCCAGCAAACGCAGCACCGCCTGGGCACGCGGCTGCTCCGCCATCAGTTCCAGGCGGTAGGCAACCGGGTCGGCCTTGGCGTTGTGCGCCAGCTCATCAATAAAACACTCCAGGGCATAGGTGCCGCGCAGCGGGCCCACGCCGCGCCACCAGGACACGGGCACAACGCTCGGCTCCTGGCGGATATAACGAACCTGCAAATGCGCCAGGCTGTAGATGGGGTCTACCGCCACTTCCACGGCATCACTATCCACGCCATTGGGCGGCAAGCTGCCGACATAACGGGCGAGAATCGAGGCGCCGGCGATGCGGTGCTCCCAACCCAGCGGCCGTCCCTGCTCGTCGAGGGCGGCCTGCATACGGTCGGCATACAGCGGCCGGTAGAGGTCGTGGGTCATGTCTTCCTCACGGCTCCAGATCAGCTTGATCGGGTAATCGACCTGGCATGCGATGGCCACCGCTTGGGTGATGAAATCAAACTCCAGACGCCGGCCGAATGCGCCACCGATCAATTGGTTGTGCACCTGGATTTTTTCCACGGGCAACCCGGTGACTTGGGCGGCCGTCTGCTGGGCAAACACCGGTACTTGGGTGCCGACCCACAGCTCGCAGGCATCTTTGCGCACATGGGCCACACAACTCATGGGTTCAAGCGGCGAATGGGACAACAGCGCCTGCTCGTAAACCGCTTCGAACTGGCTGGCCGATTGCTGCTTGGCTTGCTCAATGTCGCCGCTGCGCTTGGCGACCACGCCATCACGGCTACTGGCGGCGAGCAGCTCCTGGTCCAACTGCGCTGAACCAATCGCGGCATGTGGGCCGAGGTCCCACTCGATCTTCAGCGCCCTGATGGCCTGCTGACAGGCCCAGAAGTTGCTCGCAGTGACGGCCACGGCATTGTCCAGGCGCACGATGTCGCGCACCCCAGGCACTCGTCGCGCCTGACTGTCATCAACGTTGAGCAGCCGCCCGCCATACACCGGACAGGTGATACTGGAGGCCACCAGCATGCCGGGGATTTGCAGGTCGATGGTAAAGTGCGCCTTGCCGTTGACCTTCGCAGGCGTATCCAGACGCTGCGCGGGGGTGCCCAGCAACTTGAACTGCTCGGGGGTTTTCAGCGGCACTGCGTCGGGCAATGGCAGCGTCGCAGCCGCCTCGACCAAGTCGCCATAGGCCGCCTGCAGGCCATTGGGGCCAAGCACCTGGCCGTTCTGCGCATGGCACAGGCTCGGCGCGACGCGCCATTGCAGAGCAGCCGCCTGGATCAACAGGATGCGCGCCGTAGCGCCCGCCCGACGCAGCGGCTCCCAGGTAACACGAGTAGAAGTCGAACCACCGGTGGCCTGAAACTGCATCAGGCTGTCGGTATACAGCGCCGAGTTCGGTGGCGCTTCCTGGATCACTACCTGATCCAGGGGCACTTCCAGCTCCTCGGCGACCATCATGGCAATACCGGTTTGCGCACCCTGGCCCATTTCAATTTTCGGCGAGATCACCGTGACCACGCCATCGGGGCCAACGCGGACAAAGGCACCGTAACCCTCCGCGGAGTGATCACCAAGCCGACCTGCCGCAGCCGCCTCGGCGGCTGCGCTTTTGGCCACCAGCGGCGGTAGCCAGGTACTCAACACCAAGCCACCGAGGGCGATACCGCTGCCCTGCAAGAGGCGGCGACGGGACATATCAACAGTCACTTCGTTAGGCTTTTTCATCTCACGCCTCCTCAACCTGGCCAACACTGTGAATGGCCGTGCGAATCCGGGTGTAGGTGGCGCAGCGGCACAGATTGCCCGCCATGGCGGCATCAATTGCCTGATCATCGGGCTTCGGCTGGCTCTGCAGCAGCGCCGTGGCGGCCATGATCTGCCCTGATTGGCAGTAACCGCATTGCACCACCTCATGCGCCAGCCAGGCCTGCTGCACGGCTTGGCCCACGACCGTCTCACCGATGGCCTCAATGGTGGTGATAGCGCGGCCCGCCACGGCGGAAATCGGCGTCACGCACGAACGAATCGGCTGGCCATCGAGGTGCACGGTGCACACGCCGCACTGGGCAATGCCGCAGCCATACTTGGTTCCGGTTAGGCCCAGCACATCGCGCAGGACCCATAGCAGAGGCATATCGGGGGCAACGTCAACCTGCTGCGACTGTCCGTTAATGATTAACATTTGCATGGTATTTCCTCTGCTTAAAGTGTTGATGCCGACAACCTTGGTTATCGCTTTGATCATGTGGGTGCGCGACGTGAGGCAGACTTAAACAGCGTCATGCCCTCACGAATCTATTCGCCTTAAACGGGCAACCAGCCACCCGGCCAATGGAAAGGAAATAAGCTGGGTGACAGGCACCAATACCAGCACTTCCACCAGCACCATTACCGGGAAACTCAGATCACGGGTCAGCGGGGCTAATACACTCAGCACCAACAAGAGTGTTGGGTAAAGCCCCAGACAACCAACCACTACACGCCAGAACATGGCGTTTATTTTATGCGAGCGCTTACTGGGTGTATGCATAACTCCCCCTGCAGGCATTGCCTGTAACTTAGCAATCTGGATTTTTTAAATAAAAAAGCCCTACCAGCAAGGAGCTTGAGCTGGCAGAGCAATAACCTGTGTTATCCCAACAAGCGGCAATCAGTCCTCACTGACGCGAACCACTAACTTGCCAAAATTTCGCCCCTCGAGCAGGCCGATAAAGGCCTTAGGCGCCTCCTCCAGACCACTCACTAATTCTTCACGGTATTTAATCCGGCCCTGCGCAAACCAGCTCGACATATCGTTAAAGAACTCGTTGTAGCGGTGGCCGTAATCATCAAAAATAATGAAACCCTGAACATGAATACGCTTGCGCAGAATGCTGCCCATCAAAGCAGGCAAACGATCTGGCCCGTTGGGTAAAGCGGTATCGTTGTAGTGCGCAATAATGCCGCAGACGGGCACTCGGGCCTTGGTATTGAGCAGCGGCAGCACCGCATCGAAGACCTTGCCGCCGACATTCTCGAAGTAGATGTCGATACCTGCCGGGCAGGCCTTGGCCAGTTGCTCGGCGAAGTCCGGCGCACGGTGATCTAGACAGGCATCAAAACCCAGCACCTCGACCGCATGCCGGCATTTTTCCGCGCCACCGGCGACACCGACCACATGGCAGCCCTTGATCTTGCCGATCTGCCCCACAGTCGCGCCAACCGGCCCGGTGGCCGCCGCCACCACCAGGGTTTCACCCGCCTGCGGCCGGCCAATATCGAGCAAGCCCATATAAGCGGTGAAGCCCGGCATGCCAAAGATGCCCAAGGCATAAGAAGGATGCGCCGGCGACTCACCCAACGCGGTCAGATCGCTTCCATCGGACAGCGTGTAGTCCTGCCAGCCAGCAAAGGACAGCACCCAGTCACCGACCTTGTAGGCCGGGTTTTTCGAAGCCTCCACACGGCATACAGTGCCACCCACAATCACTCCACCGATTTCCACCGGCGCAGCATAGGACGGTGCATCACTCATGCGACCACGCATGTAAGGGTCAAGTGAGAGGTAAACGGTACGCAACAGAACCTGCCCTTCTGCTGGCTCAGGAATGGGGCTTTGCTCAATGCGAAAATTCGCTTCGAGAGGCGCACCGTGGGGACGTGAGGCCAGAACGACGCGCCGATTGATTAGCTTTGATTGGGGCATGTGCAAACTCCTGGGGTTGCTGAAGTTGGGCTTGTCTCGATCACCCTGATTAGACCAGTCGACTAGTTGGTCAGTGAAAAAAATGCCCACCAACAGGTGGGCAACCGCGCCATCAGATGTTGTCAGAGGTCAGAATGGTCTGAGTTGTGGCCATGGCGTTTTCCAGCGGCCGACTATTACGGTGTAGCTTGCTCAGCAGACTCGCACCGAGCCACAACTGGTAAAGGGCCGTCGCAGTGTGGAAAGCATCGCCCATTGCCAGAGAACCGTCTCGCTGCCCCTGCTCAATACATTCAGAAATCCGCGCAATGATTTGATCTGCACCATCGCGCAGCGTGAGGCGCATGGGCTCCGAAAGATCAGCTACCTCTGCGCTCAGCTTCACCACCAGGCACTTCTGGTCGTCGCAGGGCTCGCAGTAGCTGTCTAGCCACTTCTGCCAATACCCCATCAGGCGCTCGCGAGCCGTGTTGCCCGTGACGGCAAAACGCTCATCCATGCTCGCCAAATAATTGCGAAAGTAATCCTCAAGCAACGACTGGCCGTACTGCTCTTTGGACTTAAAATAATGGTAAAACGAGCCTTTCGGCACGTTAGCGGCCTGCAAAATCTCGTTAAGGCCCACACCAGTGAAGCCCTTAACCACCATCATGCGGTGGCCGGTATCGAGTAGATGCTGACGCGTATCGTCGTAACGTAGTTTCATCGGATTAATGTATCAATAAATAGACCAGTCGTCTATAGTGAATTTCTGAGAGAATTGTTAGCCATTCTTGATGACACTCAGACAGTATACAGACCAACCCACACACAGCGAGCTCATGGCGGCGCAGTACGGCGAAGCACCTACCTGAAGCTAACGGGGAACCTTCAAACCGCCCTTCGCTCGTGCCCAGAAGGAAAGCCGCTGGATAGAGACCTCAGTGGATCCGGAGGGAACCTAAAGGGCATCGCCGCACTCAGCTTGCCATGCCAGTAGACTGGTCGCTTAGTGACAGATAAAATTTTGATCGCCGGTTGCTGCCCCCCCCCCTGCCGAGATCCCTCATACAAAGCACACCTCCCCTCCCACGATAACTTACAAGGCGTAATAACGATGATAAAACTCCACCATCTAAATGATTCTAGGTCGTTTCGTATTCTGTGGCTACTGGAAGAAATAGGCCAACCATATGAAATCATTCGGTATCAGCGTGATAAAGAAACCCATCTGGCCCCCGAAACCCTGAAGGACATTCACCCGCTAGGCAAATCTCCGGTTATTGAGCTCGACGGCAAGATAATTGCGGAGTCAGGGTCGATTACAGAAGTTTTGATTAAAGAATTCGCCCCCCATCTAGCACCAAACGAAAAAAGTCCAGAATATATTGACTACCTACAATGGATACACTTCTCAGAGAGCTCAGCGATGCTCCCGCTCCTACTTAAAATATTCAATGAGTTCGAAACACGATCCGGAACCGACCTAAAATTCCTCAAGAACTATGCAGAAATTGAATTCAACAAAGTTTTTTCATACCTAAACAATCACTTGAATAATAAAAAATTTTTAGTCGAAGACAGACTCACAGGAGCAGACTTCATGCTGGGTTTTGTAGTGAAAGGCGCACTTAATCTGCTCAAGTCTAGCGGTGCATTTCCACATATCGAAAGCTATATTACTAATATTGAAAATCAGATAAGTTACAAGCGAGCACTGGATATAGATGCCAATTAAACCTGGCTCCGCAAAAAAAGCCTCCAAGAAACCAACGCCGGTCTGAGAGCAGCATTGCTCAATTCATACCCCAAAAGGACTCAACCGAGTGACTCAACCGAAAACCCGGGTTCGACCCGGGTTTTTGCTTTTTTACAGACGCACTTTCTCTATATCAGCCAGCAAATAGCCCAACTTCTAGCTCACGGACCACCGATCATGGGATATATCTGACCCACGAGGAGAAACTTTCGAACTAACCCCTGGGCATCCCTTCAATAACACCGACGAGCATTTCAACGATATTCTGCGTTGCCACTCAGACCGTAGAATCGACACTGTTGCCCTGAGGCTAGCAGCAATATTTCAAGAACCGAATGGAGAAGGCTGAATAAAATTCTTGCGTCCCAGTTCAACACCTTCGAGGGGTGATATATCAAGCGGAAGCGGCACTAGGGCTATTTTGATGGCACCACGCATAGGTGTCGAGGCCCGTAGCTTTCATACCAGCTCAGCAAGCAGCACCGAACCATCACCGACGAGAACGACTAAGAGTCCCCTTGCGCAGACAGCGAGCCCCCGCAGGCTTCAAGCGCAGGTGCTGATTGTCCTTGACCAGGTACCTCATTGCCTCGTGGGTATTAGGCCGCTTCGACTGATCCTCCCTATGGATCTGGCCGATGCCTAGCTTGTCGCCGTACTGTTCCTTATCATGGTTGCAGCTGTGGGCATAGCCCTGACGACGAGTGATCTCCTCCCACAGCTTGCCAATCCTAGTTGCCTTACAGACATCCCGGCACACTATGTTGCCATTGAAGAAGTAGGCTGCATGGATGTGGTAACCCCTGCCGTCATTTCGATCCCCCTGCTCAACGGCGTAGATGTATCCGATAAGATGCTCGAAGATCGGATGGCGGTGGTGCTTGGTAATCAGGGCATCCAAGTGATTGAACACTTGTTCGATACGTAGCCTGGCTTGTCCCTCAGACCAGTAGTACAGGTTCAACCTGATGATCGCGGTACGCGAGTATCGGCTCATCATCGCATCCGTGTACTCGGTGATTTCCCTATCCTGCTGCTTGGCCAACTGCTGCCGGTCCCACTTCCTACGCCGATACCACTGCTCTCGTGTCAGTTCACGGATCCGTGCGGTCAGGACGTTCATGCTCTGGTGATGACTGAGCCAGTACGTCTCCGTCTCGCTCATGCAGACAGGACCATTGGGTGAACGCTGAAGACCGATGTCGTCACAGGCTTCCCGGAACGCTAACAGGTGCTCGCTATAGTCGTACGGCACTCGATCATCGAACAGGTTGTACATCTGCTGGACGTTGGTGAAGTACCGGGAGAGTCTGGTCTGCTCGACCTGCTCATAGCCTGACCGTTTGTGCGTGATCCGGAATGCGGGTGTATCGCTGCGCTCGATAGCCTGGACGAGTGACTCGATCTGCAGGGCTATGTCGGACTGGGATAGGTGGGTGTTGAGCTTGCGGTTGTTCATGGCTGAGTACCTGGTTGGTTTTTGGTGCATACCAGGTACGTGATGTGTTTCTTTTTACTGGTCTTCTTTCCCTCCGGTGTAGTCAGTGGTGATGGGTAGTGATGGATAGTAAGAGTTGGTAGTTAATAGCTATTAGCTATATCAATAGATGCAGCCCCGCCCATAACCGACCGTCCCGATCAGGCCGGGCAATGGGGAGCAACATTGCCGAGCCTGTCGAGAGATTTGCCGCATTGCGCTTTGGGAGAGTTAGCTGAGAGCCCAAAGCTGTTCGAGTCGGCATAAGCGCCATGACCAGCCGAAGCCGATCATGGCGCAGGTGGCGGTTCTAGCTGGCCATGCTCAGATGGCCGATGGGACGCGTGGACGCTCCCTCAGCTTGGTCACGCTCCTCGATCCGGGCCAGGATCCAGTCGTGCACCTCGCTATCGACCCAGCCGACGCAGCGGTCGCCCAGCGATACCGGCTTCGGAAACGTGTTATCCGAGATGTATTTGTAGATCGTCGACCTAGATAGGCCGGTAGCGATTATCACATCTTGCAAGCGGAGAATTCGCATGAATAGGGCTCCTCTGTTTGTCCCAGAGGATTTGCGAGGGCCGTATAAAAAAACTGCCTGTTACCCAGCAGCCCGTGCCGGCGTGAGCAACCCTGACTTTTCGCGCAGCTCCAGCGGAATATCCACCTCCCTCAACACGCTTTTCACCACAGGATCATCGCACCCCTTGGTGACCATCCAATGCTTGGCCAGACCTTCGTCCGAGGCTCTTTCAGTCAACAGAGCGATGCAACGGTGGCCAGTCGACACATGCGCCGGGACCAAGCTGTAGCTAACCCTGGCCAGATCAATGCTGGATACCTGCGAAAAACGTTGGACCACCTCTCTGGCCAGCTCAAGGACTTGGTGGTGGAGGAAGTCGAAAATCTCCTCGTGGTCCAGAATCGCTTTGTCTTTGGGATCAAGCATCGGCAGTCGAAAGAATGCCGCCACTTGCTCCTTCACCGTCGAGTCCACACCGCGCACCTTTCCCCATCCGGCGGAATCAGCCTGAACCCAGTGGCGCGACAGAAAGCCCAATACGCAGTCACAAATAAAAAGCTCAAGCTGATCAAACGCATGATCTGGCGCTCGCCTGAAGAGACGAACCACGCTGCGAGGTGCCAAGTATTCCCCTCGCCTTAGGAAGGAGTTGCGATCAAGTCTGACGCCAGCCAAAAACTTGTAGTCGATGTCTTGATCGGCGGCCTTCTTATGCACCACGACGGAAACAACGTCGTCAGCAGGTGAAAGCTGAAGGTGGTTCAGATTAAGCCAATAAACGCTCCTGAGCTTCTCAGCGAAAATCGGACTCGCCAACCCAGGTATGTGTCTACGAATGAATCCCAGCTCCGTAAGCCTGCGCAAGCGCTGCTTAAGAGAGGCCGCATCCATTCCCGTCAGCAAGCAGAGCTCCTTGCTACTCAGCCCCCTGGCAACCCCAAACGGATCTGCATGGCTTAGCAATATCATGAGCAGCAAACGATTCGCCAAGCTGAGCTTCCCCTGCCGCACTGGAGCAACTCGCTTCTCGTCTCGCGAGCGTGTGTTGAGCTCCTTCGCAGTCGGCGCATCGTCCTTCCAGCCAGACCAGATGGCCCTGATGCGCTCGCCACCCAAGACATGCTTGACCAAACCGGGGTGGTTCAGCGTCCTTTCCTCAACATCCCGCAGAGCCGACTGGATAGCTTTGCTCATCTCGTAGGTACACCTTGGCCGCCCCTTCCCTTCGGGCTGAGTAACGACTCGCAGTACCCCCACATCAACCAGTTGGGCAACCGCTTTTGAAACGGCTTGCACCGGAAGCCGCAGGTCTTCAGCCAATTGCTTCTGCGAACGAGGCTTAGGCGTCACCGCGCCATAGTGCTCCCAGAATGCAATGAGCAAAAATTTAGCATCTGGATCACCTGTCCTTAGCTTCGCATCAAGAATCCTAGCAAGCATATAACCTCCAATTTTTAACTCGTAAATATACCCTATATCTACGATACCTTAGTTACAGTAACGACTCATATAACAACACGTAACGTTTTACTCACATATCAGTGTCAAAGCTGATAACGGTTGCGTAACGAAACAGTAACGGTATAAATCTTTCCCGAAGGATTGGCTTTGGCTCATAGCCCAAATGGCCCGCCTGGAAGATGAGATGTCAGAAAATGAGAAACCACTGAAGTGGCTGCGCAAGCAGGATGGTGAGTGGGAATGGGCAGCCGATTACCTCAGGCACCGGCTCGATGCCGAGTACATGAGGAGGCTCAAGGGCGATGCGTTTACCCGGTTTTCGACCTACGAGAACGTCGTTGCTGCTATCAGGCAGATCCAAGAGGACAGGCTGGACCTGGTCATAAGACTGCAGGGAGCTATACGGCAGCGTCGCTACCGCTCTGACAGCAATGGCCGAAAACCTCGAACATTCACCCTCAGCAAACAAACCCTTTCCAAGCTGGACTCAATCGCAAAGCGAAATAACACTGACGAGACAGCTGTAATCACAGCGCTCATAGAAAGAGAAGGACTGGCCGCCGAGGCCGAGAGGGATTACAAAAAGCAGCTCAAGGAATCAGTCGCGCGCGAGCAAAAGAACGCAGCCCAGACAGTTGCGACCATGACCGCTCAACGGGACGAGGCGTTGAAATACGCCGAGCGGTATCTGAGGCTTTTAGTTCAATGGGAGCTAATGTGGCCTGACGAAACGCCACCCACCGCAAGCGATGAGGATGTGTCGAAGCTTGTGGAGTCCAAAATGAAAGACCTAAAGGACAAGCTAGCCTACATTGCCTTCAGAGACGCAGTGACAACTGACCGAGGGCATGACGAGCGCTAATCATCTCACCTCGCACTGAAGCAGGCACGAAGCACAAAACCGGGTACAAAACCGGGTACATAATTTTCAGATATTGAAACTCCCTCAGGACTGGTGGCCGCCTCAGGCCTGACTTAGTGGATAACGTCTGACCCTTGCAAAAGCCCCGCTATCGCGGGGCTTTTCATTTCCAGCCTCCGGCCTAGGCCGCTCTGCTAAGCGCTTGATAAAGAATCAATTTATCTGCAAAACAGGGTTGACAGCCCGCACCGACAAGAGAATAATGCGCGCCACTCGGCTACATAGCTCAGTCGGTTAGAGCGCAGCATTCATAATGCTGATGTCCCAGGTTCAAGTCCCGGTGTAGCCACCATACAAAACAAAGGGTTAGCGAAAGCTAGCCCTTTGTCGTTTCTAAGGGGTATTTCCCCCTACTTCTCCGCCACTCTCCCCGCCAGCAACAAGCCACTGACAATCAGCGCACCACCCACCCAGTGGTAGGGCTGCAGGCTCTCGCCCAGCAGCACCCAACCGAGAATGGCGGTGAACACCGGCATCAGGTAGTTGCTCATGGAAGTACGAGCAGGGCCCAGTTCGCGCAGGCCGATGTTCCACAGCTGGTAGGCCAGCACCGAGGCGAACAGCGCGGTGTAGCCGATGGCGGCGAGGTTGGGCAGGCTGGGCTCGAAGCGCGCCCCCTGCCACAGCTCCCAGGCATACAGCGGCGCCAGCATCAGCAGGCCGAGCAACACCAGGGCACCGAGCAAGGTGAAGGGCGGTAGCGGGAAGTGTGCACGCCAGCGCCGCAGCAGCAGCGAGTACAGAGCCCAGTCCAGGGTGGCCAGCACCATCAGCAGGTCACCCGGTGCAAAGGACAGGCTGGCCAGTACCTGCCAGTTGCCCTGACAGATCAGCCAGAGCAGTCCCACTAGCGCCAGCAGCAGGCCGAGCCAGGCCTTACGCGCAGGCCACTCGCCGAGCAGCAGCCCGGCACCGATAAAAGTCGCCAGCGGCAGGCAGGTACTGACCAGGCTGAGGTTGATCGCCGCCGTGCTCTGCGCGGCGGTGTACAGCAGGCAGTTGTAGGTGGCGATGGCCAGCGCGGCCAACATCCACAGGCGCCAGCCGGCCTGGCGCAGGATATGGCGATGCTGCCACAGCGAGGGACCGACCAGCGGCAGGAGGATGGCCAGGGCCGTGGCCCAGCGCCAGAAGGCCAGCGACAGGGGCGGAATCTCACCGCTGAAGGCGCGCGCCACCAGCGAGTTGCCGGCCCAGCACAGACTGGCCATGACCAGACCGGCCCAGGCCAGGATGACACTACGGCTCATGCCGGAGGGCGTGGGTTGCTCGGGCTGCTGTCGGTCGCTCATGGTCATCTCCGGGTTCGCCGCGACCATACGGAGGCGACCCGAGATTTACAAGCGGGCGCTGCGCCGCCACCAGCGCGGCAGCACTACATCGCACTCAGCTGCTTCCGCCCGCCACTGGGCATGCCAGGCACTTCCCGACGCAGCCAGGGCCACCCAGTCCGGGTTCGATTGATCGAGCCCACTCAACAGCTGCGGCTCCAGGGCATCGCGACTGGCACGCAGGGCCTGGCGAAACTCGGCATCGACCAGGGCGCGGCGGTGCGCCGCCTCGAAGCGCCACCACAGTGATTGCTCGACAGACTGCCCTGCCACGCTGAGCAACCCCGCGCCCGACGCTGGCGTCAGGTCGAGCGGCTGAAACAGGCTCAGGCATGGCGCCGAGGTAGCGGTGACGGCGATTTGCGTGGCAGCCCCCTGCAGCCGGGCGATCAGGCTGGCGGTGGTCTGCGATGGCCGCCAGAAGGCGCCGGCATGCAGGCACACCTGGCGGTTGTCGTGACCGTGCAGGTCGTCGCCGCGCGCGCCGTGGCTGCGCAGTGCGGCCGTCAGCTCGCGCCAGCCAGGCTGCGCCGGGCAGGCGGCGAGGAAATCCTGGTTCAGCGCCCGACGCCGATGCGCACCGCCGATCCAGGGCAGCAGACGGGTATCGAAGGCGCGGGCGAAGTGGAAGTCGCCGCGCCCGTCCCAGCAGCCCAGCTTGCGCGCCTGGCCGGGAAGATCGGCGCTGCACAGGTCGAACTCATGCCCCAGGGTGAGGGCATTGGAGATGGCCCAGCGCTCCACGCGCTTGGCTGCCCACAGTTGGCCGGCAGTTTCCAGCACCCAGGCCTCGCCGGCGTCGGCAATCAGGAAACTGTTGTCGTAGCGAAAGCCCTTGTCGCGGTAGCCAGCCGGGCCGCCCTGACCATGCCGTTCGAGGTGCTCGACGATCACCTGCAGCGCCTCGCGTGCCGTGGCGCCGCGCTCCAAGCCCAGGCGCAGCAGGTCCATGCCGAGCAGCGCCTGGCCGCGCTTGCGGGTCAGGCGGGTGAACACCGCCTCGTTGCCGATGGCTACGCCGTGCTGATTGACGCCCATCTCGCCGCCCCAGATCCAGCTGGGTTGACTGAGGACCAGCCCGTAACGATCCGCCGTCTGCGGGATACGCAGGTAGGTAGCCTGCAGCTCGGCACTGCGGTCGCCGCGCACTTCATCCAGACGCAGCAGGCGTTGCGGCTCGGCGGCCTCGCGGTCGCTGTTCTTGGCAAACCAGGTCTGGCCACTCTGCCGCAGCACCAGGGTGTCACACATGGCCACGCCCCTCGGCGCTCAGCACTTCGGCCGCAGCCCGTTCGCCGGCCTGCACGGCGCCGTCGAAGTAGCCCAGCCAGCGGGTGGCGGTTTCGGTGCCGGCGAAGTGCACGCGCCCGACCGGCTCGCGCAGGCGCGCCGCGCCGCTGGTCCACAGCCCCGGCGGGAACAGCGCGGCGTAACAGCCTCGAGCAAAGGGCTCATCGGCCCAGCACTTGTCCACATAGTCCAGCGGCTGGCGGGCCTGCTCGCCGAAGTAACGGGCAAAGCAGTCGAGCACCACGGTGCGCCGCTCGGCCTCGCTGCGCGCCGCCCACTCGCGCGCGTCCTCGCCCTCGATAAAGCCCATCAGTACACCACGTGGCGAATCCGGCAGGCTGTTGTCGAAGGTCAGGCGCACCGGCCCGACATCACTGGTGATCTGCCCGGACAGGCCCTGATCGCGCCAGAACGGCCGCTCGTACAGCGCCATGCACTTGACCACCGCGCCCTGCGGTTGGCGCTGCAATAACTGGTCACGCCAACCCGACAATGGCGGCTGCTGGTCGATGCGCAGGAGCATGGTCGGCGGCACGGCGAAGATCACCCGCGCCGCGCGATGACTACCCTGCTCGGTGATCAGCTCGACGCCCGCCGCGTCATGGCGCAGGGCACGCACCGGCTCGTTCAGGCAGATGGCAGCGCCGAGGCGCTCGGCCAGGGCCAGACAGATGCGCTGCGAGCCGCCGACGATGCGGTCTTGCTGGGCGCCACCCTCGACCGCGAGGATGGTGTCGAAGTCGGTGCCGCTCTTCACGTAGAACAGCACGTGGAGGAACGACAGCTCGTGGGAAGCGGCGGCGAATACCGCGCCGCTGAGCAGCTCGAATACCTGGCGGCCATGGGCGGTCTTCAGGGTGCGGCGAATCCACTCCGCGAAAGTCATGCGATCCCATTGCGCGGCCTTGGGGTGACGCGCCGGATCGTCCAGGGGGATCTGCCTGCACAGCCGCTCGAAACGCAGCTGCGCCTGCAGCACGTCGAGCAGCACGTGAGGAGCGAAGCGCGGGATGGTACCGCGATAGCGCTTGAGCGCCCCGCCGAACAGGGTGAGGTTGTCGCCCTGGTTCCACAGCGGGAAGGTTTGCAGGCCCAGCTCGGCGATCAGGGAGAGAACGCGATCCTGGGTCGGGCCGACCCACTGGCCGCCCACCTCTACCTGCTCGCCGGTGGCGAAGGCGTGGTTGAGCGTGCGCCCGCCGACCCGATCATTGGCCTCCAGCACCCGTACCGAAAGCCCCGCCTGTTGCAGGCGCCAGGCCGCGGTCAGCCCGGAAATGCCTGCCCCCACTACCAATACATCGACCGGCTGCATGGCCCCATCCTTTCTTGTGGTTATGCAGCGATGCTAGCGGGGCGCGGACAGGGCGACAAAAGCCGTAACCGCCAAAGGGGGCGACTTATTCAGTCGATCAGGGTGCAGGCCATGACTAGGGCATCTTCGCGCCCGCCGGGTGCCGGGTAGTAATCGCGGCGGCGGCCGATCTCGTTGAAGCCGTAGCGTTCGTACAGACGGTAGGCGCCCTGGTTGCTGGCGCGCACTTCGAGGAAGCACTCGCCGGCCTTGAGCTCCATTGCCCGGCGCATCAGGTGTTCGAGCAGCTTGAGCCCCAGGCCCTGGCCCTGGCTCTGCGGGCGCACGGTGATATTGAGCAGGTGCGCCTCGTCGAGAATGATCTGGATCACGCCGTGGCCGATCTGCTCCTCGCCCTCGAACATCAGCCAGCAGTCGTAGGACTTGAGGCCGTCGGCGAACAGGTTGCGGCTCCAGGGGTGACTGAAGGCGGCAGTTTCGATCTGCACCACGCGGTCGAGATCCGCCTCGGTCATCGGGCGGAAACTGATGGCACCGCTCATACGGGAGCTTTCCAGCGCGGCATGATGCGGCGCATGGCGCGCCACACGTCTAGCTTGCGCTCGGGTTCATCCATCAGCAGCTCCAGGCTCGGCAACGCCCAGGCGGTGCCCAGGCCTTCGACCTGAATCTCGCGGTAATAGGCCTCGTCAGCCGCCTCGCCAGCAAAGCGTACGGCCGGCAGGCCGATCAACCACAGGCAGCGACAGGGTTCGGCTTCCAGCTGCCCGGCCAGCACGCCCTGCACGTAGTCGCGCGCGGCGTCCGGCCCCTGATCCAGGTTACCGCGCGACAGCAATGGCCAACGGATCGGCGAGCCATCACCAACCTGCTGCGGAGCATCCGGTAGGCCGGCGGCGCGCAACATATCCTTGAGCAGCAGATAGGAAGGGTCGCGGCTCTGGAACGGCTCGCCGGTGGCCAGCTCCACCAGCAGCGCGCAGTCACCGGCACGCAGCAGCTGCAGGGCGAAGCGCGGCGGCGGCACGACCGGTTTGGCTTCAACCACCTCGGGCTGCTCCGGCTCGTCCTTGGGCTCGGGTTTGGCGAACACCTTGGCAGCCGCTGAAGGGCGCTGTACTTCGACAGCTGGGCGCGGCGACGCAACAGGTGCTGCAGCAGGCGTCTCGCTGATCGGCACAGCAGCTTCGGCCTCGGGCTCTGGTTCGGGCAACGGCTGCAGCAGCTCCGCGCGCGAGGGCGCAGCGAAGGGCAGCTCCACGCGCGGCAACCAGCTGGCCACCTGCATGGCGCTCAGATAGGCGCGGCGACGCAATTCGGCAATCACGGACGAACCTGCGGGAAATGAATGTTGGAGATGCGGTTCAAGGACACGGGCCTTTCACGGGAGCGCATGGCCGGGCATTGTCGCGTGAAACGCGGCGTGCGGAAAGCCGCCCTGCGGAAAGCCGCCCCTCGGAAAGTCGCCCTGCGCCAAGCCCGAGTCATGCTGCTGGCTGATACCCCGCAGCGAATCCCCTCTCCCCCGCCCCTCTCCCGTAAACGGGCGAGGGGTGACGAACTTTGTAGCCCGGATGAAATCCGGGGGCTGAGCTGCTTACTCCCCGGATCGCATCCGGGCTAAGTGCCCACCTGCCCCCAAATGCACAAGGCCCGCCGATTGGCGGGCCTTGCTCAGCGGATCAGAGCGCCTGATCCCAGGGGCGGTCGCCGTGCTCGTCCTTGATGCGGGTGGGCAGGCCCATCACATCGAGGAGTTTGAGGAACGGCTCGGCCGGCAGTTCCTCGACGTTGACCATGCGCTGCGCATCCCACTCGCCACGCGCCACCAGCAGGGCGGCGGCGACCGGAGGCACGCCGGCAGTGTAGGAGATGCCCTGGCTGTCGGTCTCGGTGAAGGCTTCTTCGTGGTCGGCCACGTTGTAGATGAACAGCTCGCGCGGCTGGCCATCCTTGCTGCCCTTGACTAGGTCGCCGATGCAGGTCTTGCCGCTGTAGCCCGGCGCCAGCGAGGCGGGGTCCGGCAGCACGGCCTTGACCACTTTCAGCGGCACGACCTGTTGGCCTTCGGCGGTGGTGACCGGCTGCTCGGAGAGCAGACCGAGGTTCTTCAGCACGGTGAACACGTTGATGTAGTGGTCGCCGAAGCTCATCCAGAAACGCACGTTAGGCACGTTCAGGTGCTTGGACAGCGAGTGCACTTCATCGTGGCCGGTCAGGTACAGGTTCTGCTCACCCACCACAGGCAGGTCGTCGGTACGCTTGACCTCGAACATGCTGTTGGCGGTCCACTGGCTGTTCTGCCAGCTCCAGACCGTGCCGGTGAATTCGCGGAAATTGATTTCCGGGTCGAAATTGGTGGCGAAGTACTTGCCGTGCGAGCCGGCGTTGACGTCGAGGATGTCGATCGACTCGATCTTGTCGAAGTACTGTTGTTGCGCCAGCGCGGCATAGGCGTTGACCACACCCGGATCGAAGCCGACGCCGAGAATCGCGGTGATGCCCTTGTCCTGGCACTCGGCCAGGTGCTTCCACTCGTAGTTGCCGTACCACGGCGGGGTTTCGCAGATCTTGCTCGGATCTTCGTGAATCGCGGTATCCAGATACGCCACGCCGGTGTCGATACAGGCGCGCAGCACGGACATGTTGAGGAAGGCGGAGCCAACGTTGATGACGATCTGCGATTCGGTCTCGCGGATCAGTGCCTTGGTCGCTTCCACGTCCAGAGCATTCAGCGCGTAGGCCCGGATATCCGCGGGCTGCTTCAGGCTACCTTTGGCCTGCACGCTGTCGATGATGGCCTGGCATTTGGAGATGTTGCGCGACGCAATTGCAATGCGACCTAACTCGTCATTGTGTTGCGCGCACTTATGGGCCACCACCTTGGCAACACCTCCTGCACCAATGATAAGAACGTTCTTCTTCAATTCGTTATCTCTCCTTTACCCGTGTACCAGCCTCAGGAGAGGCTGGAGAGGTAATCGTCAAAGGTAAATTCGCGAACCACTTCGACGCTGCCGTCGAGTTGCTTCACGACGATGGACGGCATTTTCAGGCCGTTGAACCAGTTTTTCTTGACCATGGTGTAGCCTGCCGCGTCGATGAACGACAGCCGATCGCCGATGGCCAGCGGACGATCGAATTGGTACTCACCGAAGATATCGCCGGCCAGACAGGACTTACCGCACACCATGTAGGTGTGCTCGCCCTCGTTGGGCGCCATCTTGGCGTTGAGGCGGTAGATCAGCAGGTCGAGCATGTGCGCCTCGATCGAGCTGTCGACCACCGCGAGGTTCTTGCCGTTGTACAGGGTGTCGAGCACGGTGACTTCCAGCGACGCACTCATGGTGATCGCCGCTTCACCCGGCTCCAGGTAGACCTGCACACTGTACTTCTCGGAGAAGGCTTTCAGCCGCGCGCAGAAGGCATCCAGCGGATAGCCCTCGCCAGTGAAGTGGATGCCGCCGCCGAGGCTGACCCACTCGACCTGGGCGAGCAGATGACCGAAGCGCTCCTCAATGGTGGTGAGCATCTTGTCGAACAGCTCGAAGCTGCCGTTCTCGCAGTTGTTGTGGAACATGAAGCCGCTGATCTTGCCCATCACCGGGGCGATCTTCTCGGCGTCCCACTCGCCCAGGCGGCTGAACGGACGCGCCGGGTCGGCAAGCAGGTAGTCGGAACTGCTCACCTGCGGGTTCACCCGCAGGCCACGGATGGTGCCCTCGGTAGCCGCCTCGAAGCGCTCCAGCTGGCTGATCGAGTTGAAGATGATCTTGTCGCAGTTGGCGACCATCTCCTCGACCTCATCGTCGGCCCAGCCCACGCTGTAGGCATGGGTCTCGCCGGCGAACTTCTGCCGACCGAGCTTCAGCTCATATAAGGAAGAGGACGTGGTGCCGTCCATGTACTGCTGCATCAGGTCGAACACCGACCAGGTGGCGAAGCACTTGAGCGCCAGCAGCGCCTTGGCCCCGGAGTGTTCACGCACGTAGGCGATCTTCTCCAGGTTGGTCAGCAGCTTCTGCTTGTCGATGAGGTAGTACGGCGTCTTGATCATCTCGTAGCCCTGGCAAGGTCGACCGATGGAGGGTTTTCAGCCCCCCGAAAAAAAACGGACGCGAATTGTGCCGACAACCGGCGCATATCGAAAGAGCAGTGTGCATTTTTCGATCAAAGGAGTGAGCCGACAGCCTGCCGCAGCGCCATTGCAGCGACATGACGGACGCGGGTATCGCCCTCGGATCGATAGGCTACAATCGCCCCCTTTTGATCCTACGGATATCATGGCCTCGCGATGATCGATCCCAAGCGCGTACTGCGCGCCCTCGCCGAGCACTGGACGCTGCTCGAACCGCTGTGCGAACGCTTCGACACCGGTACCCTGAGCCTGGTCGAGCTGCGCAACCAGCTCGGCACGCAGCTGCCCGAAGGCAGCCCCGCCGACATCACCGCCCTGCTCGACCAGTGGATCCGCCTGGACATCCTGGTGCCGGTGGCCAAGAGCCCCAACCGCTTCGAGCTGAACGCACAGATCCACGACTTCCTCGCCTACCTACGGCGTGAGCACCGCCTCGGCCTGTGCCTGGAGATCGAGGCCTACCTGCGTCACCTGGAGCGCCTGGCCGGCTATATCCAGGACGCCTTCGAGGTTCGGGATGGCAACGACCTGGCGCGCCAGCTGCGTCTGCTCGATATGCGCGTGCGCGACGTATTGAAGAAGCTGGCCAACGACGAGCAGGCCCTGGTCGGCGTGGCCGAACGAGCCAAGACCAGCGACCGGCAGATTCCGCTGCGCCAGCGCTATGCCGAAGTGCTGGCCACCTGGGATGAATACGTCGAGCCGATGATTCAGCTGGTTTCCGCCGACGGCGCCTTCGAGCAGGGCGTACGCCGCGTCGAGCAGGTGCTGCTGCGCCTGCTCGGCGAGCAGCAGCGCCTCGGCCAGCTGGTCGACGACGACCTGCTGCTGCGCACCCACGCGCGCATCCTGGAAATGCAGACCGTCGCCCAGCTGACTCTGCGCAAAGCGCGCGAGCTGCTGCTGCCACTGCGCGAGGAAGCGCGCCGGCATAACGCAGTGACCCGTGGCGCCGCGCTGGCCCTGTCGGTGATTCGCAAGAAAGGCCTGGACGCCCTGCCGCAAGCATCCATGCCACTGTTCAGTCGCCCACAGAGCACCTTCCTCGGTACCGCCAGCCAGGTCGAGAGCTACGTCTACGCCCTGGCCCGCTTCCAGCCCAAGCCCAACCAGTTCCCGCGTGCCAGCGGCGCGCGCAAGGGCGCAGCGCCCAAGGCGCCACGCACCGCCCGCGAGATGATCGAGCGCTGCGAGCAGGCCCTGCCGCTGCCGGACCTGATGGTCTGGCTGCTGGAACAGGAGCCGGAAGGCGCCACCGACGAGCTGCTCTACTGGTTCTCGCGCCTGTCGCGTGACAGCCGCTTCCAGCGCGAGCGCCTGGAGCGTCGCGACTACCTCACCCGTGAGCATCAGGTCAGCCTGAGCTCCTATGCCCTGATCAAGCCGGCCGGGACCACCGCATGAATATCGATCTGAAAGAACTGACCCAGCTCGCCCCAATTTTCCGTGAGCTGTTCAAGGGCTACCACATCAGCCGCTCCGCCCCCGAGCTGTACACCCAGCTGAGCGCGCAGCAGGACGCCTACCGCGCGCTGTTCAAGTCGCTCGGCTACGAGCTGGTCTGCGACAGTCGCGGCTTCTACTACTTCGTCCCCGAGCAGATGGGCGCCCAGGTCAACAAGACCGCCCAGCGCCTGGCGCTGTTCACCTTCATCCTGGTCGAGCACCTGGCCGACCAGGGCCGCGACCCGCTGGCCGTGCTCGACGGCGGCAGCCTCGGCCGCGACGAGCTGCCACCGCTGCTGGAGAAGTACAAGGACCTGTTCCTGCAGGCCGAGGTCACCACCCAGGATGAGCTGGAAGAGAAGGTCATGCGCCGTCTTACCCAGCTCGGCTTCGCCAGCGAAGACAATGGCGTGTACCGCTTCCTCGCTCCCATGCACCGCTTCCTCGACGTGTGCCTGTCGGTGCAGCAGGACCGCGACCTCGCGGCCACCCTGCACAGCAACCTGCCGCTACCGACGCCGGAGCTGGTGGTCGACGAAGCCGAGGAAGACATCGTGCGCATCGAGCCGCTGCCCGCAGCTACCGAGGAATCCGAAGAAGAGGCCCTGGCACGCGCCATGGCCGAGGAACGTGACGCCCAGGAGATCGACGCATGAGCCAGGAACGCTACGGCATTCGCCGCTTCGCCCTGCTGAACACCGCCGGCTACAGCCTCGGCATCTTCCCGCTGGAAAACCCGCTGTCGGTGTACGGCGCCAACAACCTGGGCAAGTCGGCGTCGATCAACGCGCTGCAGTTCCCCATCCTCGCGCGCATGTCCGACATGAGCTTTGGCAAGTACAGCCTGGAAGCCTCGCGCAAGTTCTACTTCGCCTCGGACACCAGCTACATCCTGGTCGAGGTCGCCCTGCCCCACGGCCCGCACGTGATCGGCGTGGCCGGTCGCGGCCCCGGCGGCGGCTTCGGCCACCAGTTCTTCGCCTACCAGGGCGAGCTGGACTTGCAGCACTACCAGCAGGACGGCGTCTGTCTGCGTCAGCGCGAGCTGTTCAAGAACCTCGGCCAGGCCGGCATCACGCCCTATGAGCTGAAGCCCGAGGAACTGCGCCGCCTGCTGGTCGGTGGCCATACCAGCATCCCGCTGGACCTGACCCTGATTCCGCTACGTTCCACCAGTGAACAGAGCCTGAAGACTTTCCGCGCGCTGTTTATCAACCTGCTGCATATGCGCGAGATCACCGCCGCCAAGCTCAAGCAGCTGTTCCTTGATGCCTTCGAGCACAGCCTGCGCTCCGGCAGCGTCGACTACATCGCCGCCACCGAAGAAGCCTTCCGCGACGTGCGCCGCATGGAGCAGGACTACCAGGCGCTGGTCGCCGCCGGCCCACTGGTCGAGGCTCTGAGCGGCGGCGTGGCCCAGCGCGACGTGCTGCGCGGCAAGCTGCACCGCCTCTCGCCGCTGCTGGATAACCTGCTCGGCGCCTGGCAAGACTACTCCGGCGCGCGCAAGGAAGAGCTGGTGATCCAGGCCGAGCACTACCGCCGCGAGCAGGACGGCCTGCAGAACGAACAACGCGGCGGCACCGCCGAGCTGATGCGCCTGGAGCGCGAGATCAGCGAGATCCAGCGCTGGCTCGGCGAACTGGCGGTACTGAAGAACCGCTTCGCCCTGGTCACCGACGCCAAGGTGCTGGAAGAGCAACTGCTCGCTGCCAAGGACGCCCACGACGAACTGGCCGGCGCCCTGGCGCAGTCGCGCCAGTTCTCCAGCGAAGACCTCGACGAGCGCGTGCGCGACCTGGAGAAGCGCCTGAAGTCGGTCAAGCAGCAGCTCGACCACGCCGACAACAACAGCTACTCACGCCTGCGCGAGGAGTTCAGCCAGCAGGACGTCGACCGCCTGATGCGCCTGTTCAACGGCCAGCTGTTCAGCCTGCCGCTGGGCGAGAAAGGCATCCAGGCCGAAGGCGATGACTGGGTCAAGGCCGTCGAAGCGGTGCTCGATCGCTTCAAGGGCGACACCTTCACCGTGCCGGGCCTATCCATCGACCTCTCGCACATCGAGCCGCCGGCCCTGCAGGCCCTGGCTGACCGCGCCGCCCTGCGCGACCAGAAGGACCGCCTGGAGCGCGAGCTCAAGCAACTGAAGACCCAGCAGGCCGTGGCCGGCGACCGTGCGGCGAGCAAGGCTCAGGCCGAGCAGCTGTACCAGGCCGTACTGGATGCACAGAAGGCCCTGGAAGACTTCCGCAAGAGCCAGACCCTGGCCGCCGAAGAGCCGGCCAAACTGGAGCAGCTGGCCCAGGCCGAGGCCGCCCAGGACGAACTCAAGCGTGCCAGCGACGCCTTTACCGAGCGCGTGCAGCAGCTGTCCGCCAAGCTGCAGCTGATCGGTCGCCAGCTGGCCGATCTGGAAGCCAAGGAGCGCACCTTGGAAGATGCCCTGCGCCGTCGCCAGCTGCTGCCGGCCGACCTCCCCTTCGGCACACCGTTCATGGAGCCGGTCGACGACAGCCTGGAGAACCTGCTGCCACTGCTCAACGACTACCAGGACAGCTGGCAGGCACTGCAGCGCATCGACGGCCAGATCGACGCACTGTATGCGCAGGTGCGCCTCAAGGGCGTGGCCAAGTTCGACAGCGAGGACGATCCGGAGCGTCGCCTGCAGCTGCTGGTCAACGCCTATGCACACCGTCAGGACGAGGCCCTCACTCTGGCCAAGGCGCGTCGCGCGGCGGTCACCGACATCGCCCGCACCCTGCGCAATATCCGCAGCGACTACGACAACCTGGAACACCAGCTGGCGCTGTTCAATCGCGAAATCAACAAACGTCAGGTCTCCAACCTGGAGAGCTTCCGCATCGTCCTGGCACCCAACCGCGACGCGCTCAAGCACATCGACCAGATCATCCACAGCGCAGGCCAGTATGAAGAAGGCGAGACCCTCTCGGTGTTCGACCTCTCGCAGAGCGCCGAGCAGGACGCGAAGAACGAGGAGGCCAAGGACTACCTGTCGCGCCTGGTGGCCGCCAACGGTAACCAGCTGGGCCTCAAGGACCTGTTCGAGCTGGCCTTCGAGATCACCAAGGTCGGCGGTCAGCCGGTGATGCACACCGACATCGACGGCGCCGCTTCCAACGGCACCACCATGACCATCAAGGCGCTGACCAACATGTACCTGTTGCTGCACCTGATGGACCGCGAGCAGGCCGGCAAGGTACGCCTGCCCTACTACCTCGACGAGGCGGCAGACATCGACGAGCGCAACCAGCAGGCGCTGATCGAGACCAGCCTGCAACTCGGTTTCGTGCCGATCCTGGCGTCGGTGAAACCGCAGGTCTCGGCCCATGTGGCCATCGACCTGGAAGGCGGCAGCGGGCCGAACGGCATCTATATCGACGAGGCGGACTGGAAGTTCATCAGGCGTCGCGAAACCACCAAGGCGACAGAGGAACAGGCCGAGCTGGCCTGATTCCTTCGCGCAAACGAAAAGGGCCGCTGATGCGGCCCTTTTTCTTGGGGATGGGATCAATCGTCCTGGTGATCCTGCAGGACCTGGCCATTAATGGCGTCCAGCTCTAGGTCCCACTTCACGCCTTGGGCGTCGCGCACCTCTACTTGGTATATGTAGCGGCCGTACTCTTCTTCCAACTCGGTCTCGGTGACCTGACCGCCGGGGTGCTTGGCCAGCGCCGCAGCGTTGAGCTTGTCGAAGCTCTGGATGGTGCCGGCATCGCGCAGCTTGAGCGCTTCGTCGGGGCCGAGGTCACGGGCCTGGGCGATACCAGCAGTGGCGGCAAGGGTGGTGATGGCGAAAAGGGCAGTCAGCTTGTTCATCTCTATGCTCCGTCGGGAGTGAATGGTTTCGACGGAGATCAAGATAGCCAAGCCGACTTAAACCAAACTGAATGGACCTAGTTCTCCAGACGAATTTTCGGCGCCCACTTCAACCACTCTTCGTTGACCTCATCATTGAGCGCAAAGGTCTGACCGGGGAGCGCTGGTCCGCCCATCACCGGGTTATCCGGTGTGGCGAAGGCAATACCCCCCTCCAGCAGAGCCTCCAGAGATTCGGTCCGCACTTTGACCCCTTTGAACAAGCCAGCATCCACGCCAATACCACTGGCATTCCAGAAGCGCGTTCCGCTGCGCACCAGGGGCGCATAGCGTGGCTCGATCAGTATATGAATCAAGACGCGATCAGACGTCGGCCCCAACTCTAAGTCGGTCACCTTGCCTACGGGAATTTCGCGATAGCTAACCACCACACCGGGCTTGAGCGAGCCACGGCGGGCAGCACTGAGCACGAGTCGCAAGCCATTTTCGCGAACAGACATAGCAGGCGCCTGCTGGCGAGCCTCGAAATAGGTCTGCGTCTTGCCGGCTTTGGTTGCGGGCAGTACTTCCAGATATTGCCCACTGACCAAGGTGTCCAGATTAGCGGTACGCACCAGACCGAGTTCAGGTTTGACCACCCAGAACTCGCTGCCAGCGCTGGCAATACGCCCTGCTGCTTTGGTAATACGCGCATTGAGCAGTACCGCCTTGAGATCGTCAGTGAGCTCTACGCTTTCAACCTTGCCGACCTCGATGCCCTTGAAGCGAATGGCCGTGCCGGGATTGATGCCATCGCCTGTCGGGACCTTAATCTGGATGGCCACACCTTCCTGCATAGCCGTGTCGCGGTCTGCATGCAGGGTGAAGCGCTGGACCTTACGATTGACAGGCGCACTCATGTTCGGCGTCTCGAAGGTCACACCACCAGCCATCAGCGTCTGCAGCGACTCGCTTTTAACCTCGATACCGCTAGAGATTCCACCTTTCAGCGTGATGCCACTGGAGTTCCAGAAGCGCGTTGAGCTATTCACCAAGCCGGCATAGGTAGGCTCGATATGAGCCCCCAGAACAACTTTCTTGCGATCACGCGAGAACTGAAAGCTTTGGATACTGCCAACCTTCACCTGCCGGTAGAGAATCGGACTGCCGATCTCCAGTGAGCCCAGCGTATCGGCGAACAACACCATATGCAGACCAGGCGCCCCCACGTCCAGCGGCGGAGCCTTCGCGCGCGCCACGAAGTCGCGAACCGGAGGACTCCCCCTAGGCCCTGGCTTGATGGCAATGTAGTTTCCTTTAACCAGCGCTTCCAACCCGGTGATACCTGCCAGGGATATGGATGGCTTGACCATCCAGAACTCAGCACCCTCGGTCAGGTAATCCTCCGCACGCGGATCCAGCATCAATTCAACCTGAGCAGACTCGAGGTTCTCAGCAACGTTCAGCGTCTTGCGCAAAGTACCAATCGCAAAACCCTTGTACATGACCGGCGTACGGCCCGGGTCCAGCCCCTCGAAATCCTGTAGGGTCAGCGTCACCCTGATCCCTGCCTGAGCGGCCTCAAAGTCTTCATATAAACGAAAGGGAATTGCCGGGTCGGTGGGCGGGCTGTCCTTCCGATGCTCGGGTGTGGCAAAGGCGATCCCGCCAGCCACAATGCTCGAGAGCGACTCGGTACGCACTTTGACCCCCGATAGCCCGGCATCGATGGACACCCCACTGGCATTCCAGAACCTCGTATGCTTCCGCACCAGGCTCGCGAACTCGGGCTGAATGAACACCTTGACCTCGACTGTGGTTTGATCTTCAGCCAACTCAAAGCTTTTAACCCGACCGACTTGAATCTGCTTGTAGAACACCGGGCTATCGCGATTTAGCGAGCCCAGACGCTCAGCCTTGAGAGTCAGGTGCAGTCCAGGAACACTGTCAGCGAGCGGAGGCTGCTCAGCCAAGGCAACAAACTGGCGAGTAGGCTCACCATCACCTGGACTGGCGGTGATGTAGTTGCCGGACACCAGCGTTTCCAGTCCAGTTATCCCCGCCAGGGAAACATTCGGTTTTACCAACCAGAAACGCGTGTTGGTGCGCAGCTGAGACTCTACTCTTTTGTCCATCTCAAGCGTCACACGAACACCGCGCTCATCGCCATGATCGTCCAGCTCCATGCCGATGACTTTGCCGATGGTCATACCCTTGTAGATAACCTCGGTCTTGTTGACCTGGATGCCCTCACCGGACGGAAAGAACACCTCAATCTCGATCCCGGCCTGCTGATAAGCCTGCCACGCTAGCCATCCTCCGATCAGCAAAGCTATCAGGGGCAATATCCAGATCGCAGACCAATTGGTGGTATGACGGGTCTTGGCTGTACTGATTTGACTCATGGTCGGGAAAGACTCCGTTCCTTTTGATCAGACATAGAGGGGGCGCATCAAGCTAACAATAGAAACCTTGGCAATAGCAAAGCCTATCGTAAAGAACCGAGCAGACTATGAAAGTTTCTCAGCCCAAAGACAAACCCCCGACCAGCGTGAGCGGGTCGGGGGTTTGGGATAGGAGCTTGACGATGA
>NZ_JARPUS010000023.1 GCF_029537485.1 Pseudomonas sp. GOM6 | reverse complement strand
CACCCTGGATCTGGGCTCTGTGCTGGGCTTCGAAGATGACGGTCCGGCCATCAGTAATGTTCAAGCCGCCGTGTTGGCAAACTCCGCCGACGGTTACACAACGGGCGGCTCATTGGTCGACTTAGGCAGTGACGGTGCAGGTTATGGCGATCTGACTGGCAATATAGTTGGTTGGAATGGTACAACCACGACTTATTCTGCTACAGATTTAACCTCTAATAATTTAATAGTTTATTACTACGTAAACCCTGCTTCTCCGGGTGTGCTCTATGCGTACACCAGTGCTGTTCCTGGTGTTTATACAGGGGTTGGGCAGTCTTTGATATTTACGATGACATTTGATGCTGCTGGCAATTATGTCATTGATATGAATGGTAAGCTGGATGCTGAGACTCAAGAGTTTTCGGCGACGTTCAGCAATATTCCTGGTGGTCAGCAGGACTATTTGGTTGTGACTAATACCGGGTTGATACTTAAGCCTGGAGATGCGGTGCCGATAGGTCAGTATGTTGTTGTGTCAATTGACTCATCTATTACCACGGTTAACTCCAGCACCATAGGTTTGGCTGCTGGTAATCAGTGGGTTAGTGGTGCTGAAAAACTGTTTTTTGATCTTGCCGAACCTGCAGTTAAAGTCTCCTTTGCTATCGATATTCAAAGTGGAGGGGCTAGCAATACTGTGGCTTGGACTGTCTATGGTACCGATTCAAATGGTGTACTGACTTCGGAAAGTAGTACTACGGTATTTAGTAATGGCGTGCAGTTGCAAATACCGACGACTTTAACCAATATCACCCGAGTTGAACTTTCCGATACTGGAGGTGATGGTTTTAGGGTGAAATCTCTTAAGATTGTAGATCGTATTGATGAAGACCCTGTGTCGACCGGCTTTAATGTGGCTGTGGTTGATGGCGACGGAGATAAGGCGAGCGCCACCCTAAATGTCACCTTTGAGCCAGTAATTCCCTCGACATTTATTGTGGGTTCCAATGCGCATGATGTTGCCGGAAGTTCTACTCCCTATGTGGTTACAGGGGGGGCAGGTGTTATAACAGGTAATGCTGGTGGCGATGTGCTGGTTGGTGACGAGGGTCGTGCAAGCGTTGTCGGCAAGAGCGTTAACTTGATTGTCATGATGGACTCTTCCGGTAGCATGGGAGATAACATCTTGTTCAATGGAATGAGCATGACTCGGATGGCAGCACTAAAGCTTTCTGTGAATACGATGCTTGCGACTTTGGCCGCAGGGGCGGCAGCGAATGTTCGTGTGAATCTGATCGACTTTGATAGCTCGGCAACCAGTCTTGGTGTTTTTGATCTAAAGGCTCCAGGTGGTTTGTCTGCAGCTCAGGCGGCTGTTAATAGTATGGCTGCGAGTGGTTTTACTAACTATGAAGCTGCACTTCAAGTAGCGCTGAATTGGGTTGGTAGTGCAGGGGCAACTGCTCCGTATGCCGGCAGTGAGGTAATTAATCAAGCCATATTTGTCTCTGATGGTGAGCCTAATAGTTGGCTGAGTGGTAATTCTACTAATCTTGGTAATGCGATCACTAATGGTTCTTCAGCTACTGCGGTTCAGCAGGTTTTGGGCGCTTATGATACTAATCCCAATAGTAATGACGACACGGTTAATGAGGTGAGTCAACTAGAGTCGAGTTTTGGGCCAATACAGGCGGTCGGTATCAATGTCGGGGGCAGTGCACTTGATATCCTTAATCAGATGGAAGGCGAACCTGCTAACTCTAATCCTGATGTGGCAAGCAATGTCACTACGGGTGACCAACTACAAAGTGTGTTGCTAAATTTCAACCCTGAAACGGTTCTCGCTGATGCAGGTAATGATCGGATAGAGGGTGGCGCTGGTAATGATCTGATCTTTGGCGATGTTCTCTATACCGATGTACTGGCTAGTGATGCCGGTTTGAGTACCTTGCCAGGCGCTGGTTGGGCGGTATTCCAAGCGCTTGAAGCTGGGCAGGGTATTGGGGCTGCCTACGCCGGTTGGGATCGTGCGGATACTTTGGCTTATATCAAGGCCAACGCGTTGCAGCTTAGTGCCGAGTCAGGGCGTGCTCTTGGTAATGACACCCTGTTGGGTGGAGGCGGAGATGATTGGATCTTCGGCCAGGAAGGAAGCGACATCATCACCGGCGGCACGGGGAGTGATCTCATGTCTGGCGGTTCAGGTAAGGATATTTTCGTATGGCAAGCCGGTGATGCAGGCGGTGCCACCGATACTATTTTAAACTTTATTCATAACTACAATGGAAGTGCTAATGGCGACAGTTTGGATCTCTCCCAGCTATTGACGGGAGAAAATACAACCGGTGGCATTGGAAATCTATTGAGCTTCCTTGATATTAGCCTCAGCAATGAATCGGGAACGGCCGCCCTGGATACGGTGATCAAAGTCAGTGAGACATCAGCTTTAGATCCGGCTGCCTCTACTGAGCAAACCATTGTTCTGCAGGATGTAAACCTGTACGCCGCCTATGGTCATGCACCGGGCAATGAGTCGGCTCTAATCCTCAGCATGCTCGGTGATGGCACACTGAAGGTAGATAATGCTTGATGGTTTATTGAGTTGTTTTTAGCACTAAGCCGGAGCTTTTGATGATTAGCCCGCTACCCTTAACCGGGTAGCGGGCTTTTTCATGCTTGGAGGGAGGTCACATGGTGTACGTGCAGCGGGACGCGGAGGGGCGGTTGTTACGGGTGGAACATGACCCGTTCGAAGGCATGAACGAAACGCTGGCGGTGGAGAGTGAGGAGCTGCATCGGTGGATCGCGGCTCGGGAAGAGGTCAGGGAGCGCCTGGCCAGCCTCAAGGATTCTGACCTGGAATTGGTCCGGGTGCTGGAGGACGTGGTCACTGCCCTGGTGAGCAAAGGCGTTATTCGCTATACCGACCTCCCCGAAGCTGCCCGACGCAAGCTGGACCAGCGCGCGGTGACGCGCGCCGAGATCGAGGGTTTGAGCGGCCTGTTGGGCGACGACGATCACCACCTGATCTGAGTCGAGCCTGTCTTCAGGGTTTGAGCCAGGCCAGCAGCACATCCAGCATACGATTAGCGAAGGCCCATTCGTTGTCGTACCAGGCCAGCACCTTGACCAAGTCGCTGCCCTGCACCCGGGTATGGTTGAGGTCGACCACGCAGGATACCGGGTAGCCGTTGAAGTCGCTGGACACGAGCGGCAGTTCGTTGCACTCCATCACTCCCAACGGCAGCTGCCGCGCGGCTTTTTGCAGGATGTCGTTGATCTGTTCCCGGTCGGTGGGATGCTCGCTGGTGAAGGTCAGGTCGAGTAGCGACACATTGCTGGTCGGTACCCGTACCGCCATGCCATCCAGGCGTCCTGTCAGTTCCGGTATCACCAGCCCGATGGTCTTGGCCGCGCCGGTACTGGTGGGGATCATCGACACCGCCGCCGCACGAGCCCGGTAGAGATCACTGTGGGTCTTGTCCAGCAGGTTCTGGTCGTTGGTGTAGGCGTGCACCGTGGTCATCAGCCCCTGGCGGATGCCGACCGTGGTGTGTAGCGCCTGGGCTAGCGGGGCCAGGCAATTGGTGGTGCAGGAGGCGTTGGAGACGATTTGCTGGTTGCCCAGCAGGTGGTGATTGACGCCGTAGACGACGGTCAGGTCGGCTGCTTCCAGCGGGTGCGAGAGCAGTACGCGCGGTGCGCCGGCGTTCAGATGCTGCTCGACCAGAGCGCGTTTCTTCAGTTTGCCGGTGCAATCCACCACCACGTCGACGGCCAGTTGCCTCCAGGGCAACTGGGCGATGTCTTTGTGGTTGCTCAGGCGGATGGGCTGACCACGCACTTGCAGGATGTCATCTTGCAGCTCGACCTGGCCGATAAAACGGCCGAAGGTCGAGTCGAACCGGGTCAGGTGGGCGAGGGTGGTGAAATCACCGAGTTCGTTGATGGCTTCGATGCGGATCTGGTTTTCCAGTCCACGTTCGAACAGGGCGCGGAGCAGGGCGCGACCGATGCGCCCGTATCCGTTCAGGGCAATTCGCAACATGGCAGTTTCCTTCTGTCTGGTCTTGCCTTTCAGCATAGGCGGCCAGGTTCGGAGCTGCGTATTGCGGGTTAGCGCCGGGCCCCGCCAAAGTAGGCACAGCCACGCAGCACTTCGCCATTGAGGCGCAACTCGGCACTGAGGTGCTGCACGCTGCCGCTCATGCTGTCGGTGCAGCGCTGGGGTGCCAGCCACAGCTCCAGCTTCTGGCCGTTGGCTTCGCTGCTGAGATTGAAGCGGCCCTCCGGCAGTTGTTCTTCCAGATAGGGCACCGCCAGTGGCTCCTGGCCGAGACGCTGCAGCACCAGGCCTTTGCCACTGACGCCCAGGCTCCAATCCGGCTCATGGCCACTGGCAAGCAATAGCAAACGCTCAAAGCCGGGTGCGCCGCAGCCTGGGCCTTCGCCTTGCAGGCGGTAGACCAGGCGTGGTTGTAGCTCGCCGTCCACGCCCTGGCTCTTGCTGCCGGTCACATCGCCGAGCAGGTCGACGAACAGCTCGCGGTGGCCGTCGGCAAACAAGCCAGCGGCTTCGCGGACGATCTCACTGCTGCCGTCATTGACCACTTCGATGCTGCGGGTTTCGCCACATGGAGCCAATAGCAGGCGACCCTCGTTCTGGGTCAGCTGCCCTTGCAGGCGTTGCGGCGGGATGACGGGTTTGTTGCTGTACACGCTGAACATCTGGCAGCCGGCAAATAACGGCAGCAGGGCAAATAGCAGGTGGCGGGTATTCATGAAGCTCTCCTGGCGACATGCGGCGAACTTACCCGCAGGTGGCCTGCTGCTCAAGGGTGAGTGTTTCGCGTTTCTTGTAAAGTCGCTGCCAGGCGCCCATTCTCAGTGCATTTCCTCCGGATGTGATCATGGACAGAAGCACCGGTTCAGGCCTTTCCTTCGCTAAGCGTATCTACTTGCCGCGCAGCATCGGGCTGGGCATCGGCTTTATGTGCGTCGCTGCCGGCCTGTGGCCGTTGCAGCCGCAGCCCTGGGTATGGGCGCTGTTGGTATTCAACGGCTTTCTCTGGCCGCACCTGGCCTACCTACTGGCGCGTATGTCGAAAGCGCCGTTCAAGTCAGAACGGCGCAACCTGCTGATCGACTCGGTTTTCGGCGGTTTCTGGGCGGCGGCCATGCAGTTCAACGCACTGCCGACCGTGACCATCCTGGCCATGATGGCCATGAACAATATCGCCGCCGGTGGCGGGAGGTTCTTCTTCAAGGGCTGCCTGAGCATGCTGCTTGGCATGCTTCTGGGGCTGCTGACCTTCGGCCCGGCCTTCAATCCCGAAACCAGCATGCTGCAGCTCTACGCCTGCCTACCGATGTTGGTGCTCTACCCGCTGGCCCTGGGCTGGGTCAGTTATCGCCTGAGCATCAAGCTGGCCGAGCACAAACAGGCGCTACGCGCGGTCAGCCGCACCGACAGCCTGACCCGGCTATACAACCACGGGCACTGGAAGGACCTGCTGCACCGCGAGTTCGACAAGTGCCGGCAGGGGCAGCATCGCGCCACCGTGGCGTTGATCGATGTGGACCACTTCAAGGCGATCAACGACGGCCATGGCCATCTGGTCGGCGACAGCGTGCTGCGTCTGCTGAGTGAGCGCCTGGCGTTGAGTCTGCGAGAAGATGACCTGGCTGGCCGCTATGGGGGCGATGAGTTCTGTGTGATCCTGCCCAACACCCCTGCGGTTCTGGCGGCCGATGTGATGGAGCGCCTGCGCCAAGAGCTGGCCGAGGTGCGCAGCGAGTTGGCGCCGCACCTGCAGATCACCCTGAGCATAGGCCTGGCGGGGTATAGCCCGATGCAGCTGGATGCCAATCACTGGCTCAAGGATGCCGATCAGGCGCTGTACCAGGCCAAGCGTCAGGGACGAAACCAGGTAGTAAGTGCTGCCGACTAGGCGGCCTGCCAAGTTCCCAACTACGCCTGGGCGTGGCAGGCTGAAACCCTATCCACAGACTGGAACGCCCTATGACCAGCGAAACCCAGACTGAGCGCGAGCCGCTCAGTGCCATCGATGTGCGCATTCTCGGTTGCTTGATCGAGAAGCAGGCCACCACCCCGGAAACCTACCCACTGACCCTCAATGCCCTGGTGCTGGCCTGTAATCAGAAGACCAGCCGCGAGCCGTTGATGAACCTCACCGAAGGCCAGGTCGGCCAGGCCCTGCGCGCCCTGGAAGGACTCGGCTTTACCCGGTTGGTGATGGGCGGCCGCGCCGATCGCTGGGAGCATCGGGTGGACAAGGCGCTGGAGCTGGTCAAACCCCAGCAAGCGCTGCTGGGCCTGCTGTTTTTGCGGGGGCCGCAGACGCTCAGTGAACTGCTCACCCGCAGCAATCGCCTCTACGCCTTCGAAGACACCGCCGAGGTACAGCACCAGCTGGAGCGTCTGATCGGTCGTGAGCTGGTGGTGCTGCTGCCGCGGCAGAGCGGTCAGCGCGAGGATCGCTATATGCACCAGTTGGGCGCGGCGGCGGATCTGGAAGCTCTGCTGGCCGCGCGCCAGGCTGATACCCCAGCTCGGGGTACGGCGGATGATTCTCGCATCGCCGAGCTTGAAGCCCGGGTGGCGGCTCTGGAAGAGCGTCTGGCCCGCCTGGAAAGCTGAGATTTTCTAGCTTCAGAATTCATTAAGACTCACTGCCGATACTGCCCTCCATGGTCAACCCCGTGGAGGGCGTTCGATGAGTCAAAATCCCTGGAACATCCCCTTTCCGCTGCATTTCGGCAGCGATCCCATGCAGCAATCCAGCCTCTGGCTGGCGGATAGCCCACAGTTGCGTGCGGAGTTCGAGGCGTTCGTTCAGGTTCGCTTCAACGAGGCGCACGGCGCGCGGATCAGCCGTTTCATGCCGGAGCTGATCGGCCTGCGCAATCCTGCCGGTGAGCTGACCGCAGTGTGTGGCGTGCGTTTGGCACGTGAAGAAAACCTGTTCCTCGAACACTACCTGCAGGTGCCGGCGCAGAGCGTGATCGCCCGTCTGGCGGAGCGCCCGGTGCAGCGTGGCGAGATCGTCGAAGTCGGCAACCTGGCTGCGAGCAGCCCTGGCAATGCGCGGCTGATCATCATTGCCATGACCGGCTTGCTGGCCCATCGCGGCTTGCAGTGGGTGGTGTTTACCGGGGCGCCGACCCTGATCAACAGCTTCCGTCGCCTGGGCCTGGAGCCGATGCGTCTTTGCGAAGCCGACCCTCACCTGCTGGGCGAGCAGCGTCACGACTGGGGCCAGTACTACGAGCAGCGTCCGCAGGTCTTCGCCGGCAATATCCAGCTGGGCAATCGCCGCCTGTGCGAGCAGGGCGTGATGCAGCGCCTGGGGTTTCTCCAGCCTTGCCCGGGGGATATCCATGCAGCCTGAAGTGAGTTTCCTGCGCAATACCCTGCTGGCTCATGCCGAGAGCCAGCCGCAGCGCCTGGCCTTATGGGGCGACACTGAGCGCCTGGATTACCAGCGTCTGTTCGAAGAAGTGCAGCGTCGTGAGGCCCTGTTGCGCGCCGAACAGGTCGAGGTGGTGGCGCTGGCTCTGGACAATGGGCCAGAGGCCGTACTGTGGGACCTGGCGGCACTGTTCGCCGGCGTGGCTTGCCTGATTCTGCCGCCGTTTTTCAGCGCCAGCCAGCGGACCCACTGCCTGCAGCAGAGCGGGGCGACCCTAGCGCTCGTCGAGCCGCGCATGGCTGATGAGCTGCTGGCCTGTGGTTTTCAGCAGGAGGGGCTGTTCTGGCGCGCTCCTGTGTCTATCAAGCGTCTACCCCTCCCCGAGGGTACGGCCAAGATCACCTACACCTCGGGTACCACCGGCAGCCCCAAGGGGGTGTGCCTGAGTGCCGAGAGCATGCTCAAGGTGGCTCGCGAGCTGGAACGGGCCAGCCGCGAGACGGCGCCGCAGCAATACCTGGCTGTGTTGCCGCTGGCGGTGCTGCTGGAGAACCTGGGTATCTACGCCGCTTTGCTGGCCGGAGCCACGCTCAGCCTGCCCAGCCAGCAGGAGTTGGGCATCAGTGGTGCCAGTGGTGTCGATTGGCCTCGCCTGTTCGGGCAGATGGCAATGCGCGGTGCGCAGAGCCTGATTCTGGTGCCGCAGCTGTTGCTTGGCCTGGTGATTGCGGTCGAGCGCGGCCTGATGCCGGTGGGGGGCTTTCGTTTTATCGCCGTGGGCGGTGCGCGGGTGTCTGCGGATTTGCTGGCACGGGCCGCCAAGGTCGGGCTGCCTGTCTATGAAGGCTATGGCCTGTCCGAGTGCGCCTCGGTGGTCTGCCTGAACCGCCCTGGCGCGGTGCGCCCAGGTACGGTGGGCAAGCCACTGCCACATGTGCGCGTGCGCCTGGCCGAGGACGGCGAAGTGCTGGTGGCCGGCTCGCACCTGCTGGGCTACCTCGGCGAGGCCGCGTTCCAGGACGAGTGGTGGCCGACCGGCGATATCGGTGAGTTCGACGCCGATGGCTACCTGCAGCTGCGCGGGCGCAAGAAGCATCAGTTCGTCACCAGCTTCGGCCGCAACGTCAACCCGGAGTGGGTTGAGTCCGAACTGACCCAGCGCGGGGTGATCGCCCAGGCCTTCGTTCATGGCGAAAGCCTGGCGGAGAACGTCGCGCTGCTCTGGCCGCTTGACCCCAACTGCACCGATGCCCAGTTGCAAACCACCGTGCAACAGGCCAACGCCGTGCTGCCGGATTACGCCCGGGTCGGCCGTTGGGTACGCCTGGAGCAACCCTTCACACCCGCCAGTGGCCTGCTCACGGCCAATGGCCGGCTGCGCCGCGACGCCATCCTGGCGCGCTATGGCGAACTCTTTAGTGAATCCCTGACTGTCTGAGGTAAGGCCCATGAATTTCTTCGATGAACTGCAAACCGCCACCCACAACGAGCGCGATGCGCTGTTTTCAGTGCCGGTGATCCGCGATGCCCTGGCTGGGCGTGTCAGCCTGGACGGCTATATCGCCTTTCTGACCCAGGCCTACTACCACGTGCGTCACACCGTGCCGCTGATGATGGCGTGCGGTGCGCGCCTGCCGCGGGAGATGGAGTGGCTGCGCAAGGCCGTGTGCGAATACATCGACGAGGAGTACGGCCACGAGCAGTGGATCCTCAACGATATCGCTGCCTGTGGCGGCGATGCGGAGGCCGTGCGCCTGGGCCAGCCGAGCCAGGCCATCGAGCTGATGGTCAGCTACCTGTACGACACCATTGCCCGTGGTAATCCGGTCGGCCTGTTCGGCATGGTCAACGTACTGGAGGGCACCAGCATCGCCCTGGCCACCCAGGCGGCGGGCACCATCCAGCAAACCCTGGCCTTGCCCAAGGAAGCCTTCAGCTACCTGTTCTCCCATGGCTCGCTGGATATCGGCCACATGCAGCATTACCGCAATCTGATGAACCAGCTCGAACGCGACGAGGACAAGGCGGCCGTCATTCATGTCAGCCAGGTGGTGTATCGCCTGTATGCCGACATGTTCCGTGGCCTGCCGCGGGTCAGCGAGGTGCAGCATGCGCTTGCCTGAGTGCCGTGCCGTGCTGACCGGGGCCAGCGGCGGCATCGGCCTGGCCCTGGCCGAGCAACTCTGTGTCGGAGGCGCCAGGCTGATTGCCGTGGCGCGGCGTGGCGAGGCGCTGGATGACCTGGCGCGGCGCTATCCGCAGCAGTTGCTGTGGGTCGAGGCCGACCTGACTACGCCTGCCGGGCGCCTGGCTGTAGTGACTGCAGCGCGCGAGATGGGCGGGCTCAACCTGCTGATCAACGCCGCCGGGATCAATCGCTTCGCCATGCTCGAACAGCTCGACGATGAGCAGATTGCCGAGATGCTCAACATCAACCTGGTGGCCACTGTGCAGCTGACCCGCGCCCTCCTGCCACTGCTGCGTCAGCAGCACCAGACGTTGCTGGTCAATGTCGGCTCCACCTACGGCTCGATCGGCTATGCCGGTTACGCCACCTACTGCGCCAGCAAGTTCGCCGTGCGCGGTTTTTCCGAGGCGTTGCGCCGCGAGCTGGCCGACACCGGCGTCGGCGTGCTGTACGTGGCACCCAGGGCCACCCGCACGGCGATGAACAGTGGCCCGGCCGAGGCGCTCAATTCGGCGCTCAAGGTCGCCACGGACAGCCCGCAGCGGGTGGCTGGCGAAGTGCTGGCGGCAATCACGGCCGACCGCAGCGAACTCTATCTCGGCTGGCCGGAGAAATTTTTCGTCCGCCTCAACGGCATCTTGCCTGGCCTGGTGGATCGCGCCTTGCGCAAGCAGTTGCCGACCATTCGCCAATTCAGCAAGAAGGAGATTTGAGCATGAACAAGTTGTTTGTCCTTATCACTGCACTCTGTTTCAGCCTGTCGGCCTGGGCGCTGGATGAAGCCGGCAGCCAACGTCTGCAGCAGGTGCAGGAGCGTTGGGCGCAGATTCAGTACGCGACGCCTGAAAAACAGCGCCCCAAGGCTTTCGAAGCACTGGCGGCGGAAACTTCGGCCTTCACCCAGGCTCAACCCACTGCAGCCGAAGCCTGGATCTGGCATGGCATCGTCACCAGCAGTTGGGCCGGCGCCGAAGGTGGTCTGGGCGCGCTGGGCAAGGTCAAGGACGCCAAGCGCTATCTGGAAAAGGCCCTGGCCCTCGACCCCAAGGCGCTCAACGGCTCGGCCTATACCAGCCTGGGTACCCTGTATGACCGGGTGCCGGGCTGGCCCATCGGCTTTGGCGATGAGGACAAGGCCGAGCAACTGCTCAAGCAGGCGCTGCAGATCAACCCCAATGGCATCGACAGTCTTTACTTCTGGGGTGACCATCTGTTCCGTCAGGGGCAGTATGCGCAGGCGCGCGAGGCGTTGGAAAAAGCCCGCCAGGCACCGCCGCGTGCCGGTCGCGAGCTGGCCGACAAGGGCCGCCAGGGTGAGATCAGCGAGCTGCTGAAGGCTGTGGACAACAAGCTCAACTAAGGAGCTGCGATGCGTTTATTGCTGGTCGAGGACGACAAGGCCCTGGGCGAAGGTTTGCGCCTGGGCCTGCGCCAGGAAGGTTATACGGTGGACTGGTTGCAGGACGGTGCCAGTGCTGTCCACGCGCTGCTCAGCGAGGAATTCGATCTTCTGGTGCTCGACCTCGGCTTGCCGCGCCTGGATGGCATCCAGGTGCTGCGCCAATTGCGTGGCAGCGGCTCGGCATTGCCGGTGCTGATTCTCACCGCGCGCGACGCCACCGAGGACCGCATCGCCGGTCTGGATGCCGGCGCCGACGATTATCTGGTCAAGCCGTTCGACCTGGACGAACTCAAGGCCCGCCTGCGCGCGCTGCTGCGCCGTAGTGCCGGCCGCGCCCAGGTGCTGATCGAACATGCCGGCATCTGTCTCGATCCGGCCAGTCAGCAGGTCAGCTACTTGGGCAAGCCCGTACCCATGACGCCCAAGGAATACCTGCTGCTGCACGAACTGCTGTCACAACCGGGCAAGGTGTTGACCCGTGAGCGCCTGGCCCAGTCGCTCTACGGCTGGGACGAAGAGGCCGAGAGCAACACGCTGGAGGTACATATCCATCATCTGCGCAAGAAGCTGTTCAGCAGCCTGATCCGCACCGTGCGCGGGGTCGGCTATCTGGTCGAGGAGCAGCCATGAGCTCCATCCGCCGCCGCACCCTGGTGCTGGTACTGGGGCTGATGCTGCTCGGCACCTTGCTGGTGACCCTGTTCAACTACTTCGATAGCGCCCACGAGATCGAGGAAGTCTATGACGCGCAGCTGGCGCATACCGCGCGCATGCTCCAGGGCGTGATGCGCGTGCCGGTGCAGGACAGTGAGCGTGACAGCCTCTACGCCGCCTTCAATGCTGCGCTGGAGCATGCCGGCCAGCGCATGCCGGGCCACCCCTACGAGAGCAAGCTGGCCTTTCAGGTCTGGAGCCCGGCCGGCGAGGTGCTGGTACGCAGCGCCGCGGCGCCGCCACTCGATACACCGCCGGTTGCCGAGGGCTACTCGACCTTTGACCTGGGCCGCCATCAATGGCGCGGGTTCCTGCTCAAGGACCCGCAGCGAGGACTGCTGATCTGGACCGGCGAGCGCGATGACGTGCGTCAGGAGCTGATCGACAGCATCGTGCGCCACACCCTTTATCCCAACCTGCTGGGCAGCATGGCGCTGGCCGCGCTGCTCTGGTGGGCGATCGGCTGGGGGCTGGCGCCACTGCGCAACATGGCCGAGGTCATCCGTGGCCGTCATGCCGACAGCCTGGAGCCGCTGCAACTCGACCCGCTACCCAGCGAGCTGGCCCCGATGCAGGCGGCGCTCAACCGTCTGCTGGCACAGATCGACCTGGTGTTGGAGCGGGAGCGGCGCTTTATCGCCGACGCTGCCCATGAGCTGCGCACGCCCCTGGCCGTGCTCAAGGTTCATGCACAGAACGCCACCCAGGCGCAGGATGACGACGAGCGCCGTCAGTCACTGCACTATCTGATCGGCGGCATCGACCGGGCCACGCGCGTGGTCAACCAATTGCTGACCATGGCGCGGATCGAACCGATGCTGGGCAAGCCCGAGCGGGGCCAGGTCGATTTGCAGGCTCTGGTGCGCGAGACCCTGGCCGAGTTGACTCCCTGGGTGCTGCGCCAGGGCCTTGAGCTGTCATTGGAAGTGGGCGAAGGCGACTTCAACCTCGCCGCCGATGCCGCCACCGTCGGTATTGCCCTGCAGAACCTGGTGACCAATGCAGTGAACTTCTCGCCGGCCGGCGGCCGGGTGCGTGTAGTGCTCAGTGGTGAGGGAGAGCGGGTGGCGTTGCAGGTGGAGGATCAAGGGCCGGGCATTGCCGAGGAGGATCTGCAGCGGGTATTCGAGCGTTTCCACAGTCGCAACAACCATCAGGGGGCGGGGTTGGGCCTGGCCATCGTCAGGCGTATTGCCGAGCAGCATGGCGGCGCCATTCGCCTGAGCAACCTGGACGCTGGGGGGCTGCGCGCTACGCTGGAACTACCGCGCCAAGGCTGACGTATCATGCACACCTGATTTTCTGGATGGATTCCCCATGAGCGATACCCCGACCTTTCTGTCGGCCCTGCAAGGCGCCGACATGCTGTTGATCGATGGCCTGCATGCCTGGCAGTTCGAGCTGGATGAGCAGGCCAGTGGTGAGCAGCTGCAATTGACCGTGGAGTGCATCGATGGCCGTACCCGGCGCGTCTGGCAATTCACCGCTGCCGCAGTGGCGGCGGCACGTGCGGGCGAGGTCGCAGACAGCTGGTTGGTCGCGGGCGCTGAGGCCGAGCACGAGGTGGTCTGCCTAGGCGCCATTGGCGCGGGCAACGATGATGATGACGAGCCCGACGAGGCCTGAGGCGTGATTCGCTGCAAGCGGGTCTATGCGTCCGTGGCAGCGGATGACGGCGCGCGGGTTCTGGTGGATCGCCTGTGGCCACGCGGCTGCAAGAAGGACAGCCTGGCACTGCAGGCCTGGCTCAAGGACGTTGCCCCTTCAGAGGCCCTGCGCAAGGGCTTCTGCCACGATCCGGTGTTGTTCGACGAGTTTCGCCTACTGTATCGCGCCGAACTGGCGGCGCATCCCGAGCATTGGCAGGGGCTTCTGGCCCTGGCCGAGCAGGGCAACCTGACCCTGCTGTTCGCCGCGCGCGACGAGCGCTGCAACAATGCCCGGGTGCTGGCCGAGTTTCTCGAGGAGGAACTGGAGCGGCGCGGCCCGCCCAGTTCGCCCGTGTGCTACGCCGATCAGTAATTGCCTGAGTCGTTGCACAGCAGCTCGTCGCTCTCGGCTACGGCGTAACAGACCATCTTCTCGTCCTTGTAGGGCAGGGCCAGGCTGTAACCGGGCTTGCCGTTGACCAGCAGTTGTTCGCTCTTCGGGTCCCAGTCGATGCGTACGGCGTTGCCGTTGTCCCAGTCCCAGTGGGTGAAGAAGTACTGGTCGGTGGCGGCGCAGGTGGTCACGGCGCAGGCGCCCTGGCCCTTGAGTTCACCGGCCTTGTAGTAGTAACAGGTGCCACGGCCTTCGCCGCAGCCGGCGTAGGCAGCACTGCCGAGCATGAGCATCAGTGCGGCGAAGCATCCTCTGTGTATCAGTCCCACCACAGCTGCACCGCTTTGTGGGTCTGCAGCCAGCGCTGCAGCACCTTGAGGGCGAAATGTTTGTCGTCAGGCTGCAGGCCTTGCAACAGCTCGCGCGTGTCGGGTGGCAGTGCCTCCAGCTGCTCGCTCTGCTCGGCCAGGGCGGCAAAGCTGTCGAGCGTATCCGGGCAGAACTTGGCGATCTCCTTGGCTAGCTTGGCCGCATCATCGGGCAGGCGCTCGAACTGCAGGGTGAAGCGATCCGTGGCCACGTCGAGGAGGTGGATGCCATGTTCCTTGTCCCAGCGTTGCAGGCGTTTGACGATGGCCTCGGTGTCCAGGCCGTAGTTCGATCCATGGGTGTAGTGACGGTAGAGGTCGAGGTACTTGGCCTTGGGCCCACCATTCAGCGCTGCCTTCGGAATGGGCTTGCGCTCGGCGCCTGGATGCTGGGCCGCCAGCCAGTCGGCGGCTGCATGGTGCCCGGCCTGGCGTGCGTACCAGGCGGCGGTCATGCAGCCGTCGGCGCCGTCGATGGCGCGGCAAACGTCGGCACCGTGGCGCACCAGCAGCTTAAGGATGTCCAGTTGTCCGTGGTTGGCGGCGCTCATCAGCAGGGTCATGCCGTGCACGGCGGCGCCCGATCCCTCGACGTTGGCACCGCGTTGCAGCAACAGTTCGACGACCTCCGTGTGGCCATTGTGCAGGGCCGCGCCAATGGGTGAGGCGTGTGGCCCCTCCAGCGGACATCCGCCGTCCAGCAGGGTCGTTACCGCCTGCAGATCGCCGGCAGCGGCCTGGTCTTCCAGATCGAACAGCGCCTCGCCACCACGGTCGGCGCCAGCCTCCTCCAGCAACGCGCGAATCTTGCGGTACTCATTCTCTACCACGCGGTCGTGGCGCCGCGTCAGGCAGGTCTGCCAGGGCGTGAGTCCCTCGCCATCTGCGCGGTTGGGGTCGGCGCCCAGCTCCAGCAGCAGCTTGACCACTTTCGGATAGCCCGTGCCACCGGCGATGGCTTCGGTCAGCGGTGTATGGCCATTCTCGTCCAGGGCGTTGGCATCGGCGCCGTCGGCATGACGCTGGCGGATGCCGTCCAGGTCGAACCAGTAGGCGCCGAGAAGAATAGGGTCGTTTGCAGGCATCGGACTGTCCTTGTTCACTGGGCAAAGTTGGTTTTGTGCCAGAGCGGCACGCCCGATACCTGCTCCATGCCGTAATACCGCGCCAGTTCGCACAAGGGCACCAGGCTCTCATCGGCAGGCTCGATCACGCACCCTGCGGCCAGACCGGGCTCGTAGCCGCTTAGCGAGAGTTCGGGGAGCAGCAGTTGTAATGTGGCGCTGGCGGCCTTTTCGACGAAGGTGCAGTGACGCTCAATATTGGCGGCCACATTCCCCGGTACGGAAATGCTTTGTGCTGCGGCTATGCAGAGGGCGGGCATGAAGGTTGTTCCATTCGAGAAGGGCGACGGTAAACGTAAACCAGGGTCGCAGACACGCAGATCAGCAGTTCCACGGCAAAGCTCCAATGCAGCACGAAACTCAGCCACCAGGGATGGTAGCGAGCCGGTACGCTGAACAGCGCGTAGGCCTCATCATGGAAAGGCGCCAGCCACCAGACATCACCAACGAAACTGTCCAGCAGCATGTGCAGCAGGCCGCCGAGGGTGAACGCCAGGCTGCCCTGAGCCCAGGGGCTGTGCCGGCGAACACCCAGCCAGGCGATGCTCAGCGTTGCCAGGCTAAGCCAGAGCAACGGCCAATGGCTGAAGTACTGGTGATGGTGGGTCTGGCGTCCATCTGCCAGGTAGAAATAGAGCAGGTCCACATCGGGTACCGTCGCGCCGGCCACACAGGCGAGCATGAGCGCGCGCGGGGCTAGGGAACAGTGCGGCAGTTGCTGCAATAGCTTGCCGAGCAGGTAGCCGGAGGGGGCATGGGCGATGAACATGTGGGGTGGCTCCATCCTTGAGCAACCCTTTAGATAACCCGAATCCGGCACAAAAGAAAGCCGCCACATGGGCGGCTTTCTTCACGGGCCGTTACTCAGTTCTTGTCCCGCGCCAGGCAGGCCGCAGCGGTGAACAGCACGTCGGTGGAGGAGTTCAGCGCGGTTTCCGCGCTGTCCTGCAGGATGCCAATGATGAAGCCGATGGCGACCACCTGCATGGCGACGTCGCTGGGGATGCCGAACAGGCCGCAGGCCAGCGGGATCAGCAGCAGCGAGCCGCCGGCCACGCCCGAGGCGCCGCACGCGCAGACCGCCGAGATCACGCACAGCAGCAGGGCGGTGGGGATGTCCACGACGATGCCCTGAGTGTGTACGGCGGCCAGGGTCAGCACGCTGATGGTGATGGCGGCGCCGGCCATGTTGATGGTGGCGCCCAGCGGGATGGACACCGAGTAGGTGTCCTCGTGCAGGCCCAGGCGCTCGGCCAGTTGCAGGTTGACCGGCACGTTGGCTGCCGAGCTGCGGGTGAAGAAGGCGGTCAGGCCGCTTTCGCGCAGGCAGGTGAACACCAGCGGGTAGGGGTTGCGGCGGATCTGGCTGAACACGATCAGCGGATTGACCACCAGCGCGACGAACAGCATGCAACCGACCAGCACGGCGAGCAGGTGGGCGTAGCCGGCCAGGGCCTTGATGCCGGCGTCGGCGAAGGTGGTGGCGACCAGGCCGAAGATGCCCAGCGGGGCGCAGCGGATCACCACGCGGACGATCAGGGTCACGCCGTGAGCCAGGTCGGCGAAGATGGCGCGGGTGGTGTCGCTGCCATGGCGCACGGCGATGCCCAGGCCGATGGCCCAGGCCAGGATGCCGACGAAGTTGCCGCGCAGCAGGGCGTTGACCGGGTTGTCCACCACGTTCAGCGCCAGGGTCTTGAGCACTTCGGCGATGCCGCCGGGCGGGGTGGTGCCAGTGGCGGCATCCTGCAAAACCAGGGTCGAGGGCCACAGGCTGCTGGCGACCACCGCGACCATCGCCGCGGCCAGGGTGCCGATCACGTACAGCAACAGGATCGGGCGGATATGCGTGGGCTGGCCGGGCTTGTGGTTGGCGATGGCGGAGGTCACCAGGATGAACACCAGCACCGGCGCTACGGCTTTCAGGGCGGCGATGAACAGGGTGCCGAGGAAGCCGACTTCATCGGTGGCCTGGGGGAAGAGCAGGGCGAGGGCGATACCGGCGACCAGGCCGATGGCGATCTGCAGCACCAGGCTGGTGCGCCCGAGCAGCTGTACGAGAGGGTTGAGGATCATGGGTGATGGTTCCTGTGATTCGGCGCAGCGGCTTATGAGCTGCTGCACTGGGCGGCAGGCCGGGTTACGGCTGCCGGTTTCCGGAGGCCTGTCGGGTAACGATAGGCACAGAAAAAAGAAGGCGGCGATTCTAATGGCTCAAGGCCACGCGTGCCGGCCTTCCGTCAGGTGGTAAATGAAAACGGCCCGCGAGGGGCCGTTTTGATTCGCGCCACGAATGTCAGCCGCCGAGATAGGCGTCGCGGACTTTCGGATCGGTGAGCAGTGCCTCACCGGTGCCCTGCATGACGATCCGACCGTTCTCCAGTACGTAGGCGCGATCGGCCAGCTTGAGCGCCTGGTTGGCGTTCTGCTCGACCAGGAACACGGTCACGCCATCCTTGCGCAGCTGTTCGATGATGTCGAAGATCTGCTGGATGATGATCGGCGCCAGGCCCAGGGATGGCTCGTCGAGCAGCAGCAGCTGCGGCTTGCTCATCAGCGCGCGGCCGATGGCGAGCATCTGCTGTTCGCCGCCGGACATGGTGCCGGCGCGCTGCTCGAAGCGCTCCTTCAGGCGCGGGAACAGGTGCAACACCTTGTCCAGCTGCTCCTGGTTGCTTTCCTTGGTGCCGAAGAAACCGCCCATGGCCAGGTTTTCCTCGACGGTCAGGCGGGCGAACACGCGGCGGCCTTCGGGCACGACGGCGATGCTCTTGCGCATGATGTCGCAGGATTCCTGGCCGACCAGTTCCTCCCCCATGTAGCGGATGCTGCCACTGGCCGCGCGCGGCGAGCCGCACAGGGTCATCAGCAGGGTCGACTTGCCAGCGCCGTTGGCACCGATCAGGGTGACGATTTCGCCCTTTTCGACCTCGATGCTGACGTCATGCAGGGCCTGGATCTTGCCGTAGAAGGTGGAGACGTTCTTGAAACTCAGCATGCTTACGCCTCCCCCAGATAGGCTTTGATCACGTCCGGGTTGTTGCGGACTTCTTCCGGCGTGCCGTCTGCCAGGGGGGTGCCCTGGTTGATCACATAGATGTGGTCGGAAATGCTCATGACCAGGTGCATGTCGTGCTCAATCAGCAGCACGGTCACGTTGTGGTCATTGCGCAGCATGCCGATCAGCTGCTTGAGGTCCTCGGTTTCCTTGGGGTTGAGGCCGGCGGCCGGCTCGTCGAGCATGAGGATGCGCGGGCGCGTCATCATGCAGCGGGCAATTTCCAGGCGGCGTTGCTGGCCGTAGGCCAGGGTGCCGGCCGGGCGGTTGGCCACGTCGGTGAGGTTGACCACGTCCAGCCAGTGCGCGGCGTACTCCATCGCTTCCTTTTCGCTGCGGCGAAAGCCCGGGGTTTTGAACAACCCTGCGAGGAAGTTGGTGTTGAGGTGGCGATGCTGGGCGACCAGCAGGTTTTCCACCGCCGTCATTTCCTTGAACAGACGAACGTTCTGGAAGGTACGCACCACGCCCTTGTGGGCGATCTTGTGGCCGGGCAGCTTCTGCACCGGTTCGCCGTCCAGCAGGATTTCCCCACTGGTGGGCTGGTAGAAGCCGGTCAGGCAGTTGAACACGGTGGTCTTGCCGGCGCCGTTGGGGCCGATCATCGACACGACTTGCTTGGGCTGGACGCTCAGGGCGACATTGTTGACGGCCAGCAGGCCGCCGAAGCGCATGGTCAGCCCGCTGACTTCAAGAATCGGGCGGCTCATGGTTTCAACTCCAGGTGGGGACGCTGCATGGGCAACAGGCCCTGCGGACGCCAGATCATCATCAGCACCATCAGGGCACCGAACATCAGCATGCGGTACTCGCTGAACTCACGCATGAGTTCCGGCAGCAGGATCATCACCACGGCGGCGAGGATGATGCCGAGCTGCGAGCCCATGCCGCCCAGCACGACGATGGCGAGGATGATCGCCGACTCGATGAAGGTGAACGACTCCGGCGTGACCAGACCCTGGCGTGCGGCGAAGAAGCTGCCGGCGAAACCGGCGAAGGCGGCACCCAGGGTGAAGGCGGAGAGCTTGATCACGGTGGGGTTCATGCCCAGCGCACGGCAGGCGATTTCGTCTTCGCGCAGGGCTTCCCAGGCGCGGCCGATCGGCATGCGCAGCAGGCGGTTGATCACGAACAGGGTCAGCAGCACCAGCAGCAGGGCGATCAGGTAGAGGAAGATCACCTTGTTCACCGAGTTGTAGGCGACGCCGAAGTACTCGTGGAAGGTCTGCATGCCTTCGGCCGCACGGCGCTCGAACGACAGGCCGAACAGGGTCGGCTTGTCGATGTTGCTGATGCCGTTGGGACCGCCGGTCAGCTCGGTCAGGTTGCGCAGCAGGATACGAATGATCTCGCCGAAACCGAGGGTCACGATGGCCAGGTAGTCACCGCGCAGGCGCAGCACCGGGAAGCCGAGGATGAAGCCGAAGAACGCCGCCATCAGGCCGGCGATCGGCAGGCACACCCAGAAGCCCAGGCCGTAGTAGTGCGACAGCAGTGCGTAGCTGTAGGCACCCACCGCGTAGAAGCCGACGTAACCCAGATCCAGCAGGCCGGCCAGGCCGACCACGATGTTCAGGCCGAGGCCGAGCATCACGTAGATCAGGATCAGGGTGGCGATATCCACCGCGCCGCGGCTGCCGAAGAACGGCCACGCCAGGGCGACCAGGATCAGGCCGAGGATGACCCAGCGCTGGGTCGAGGGCAGGGTGAGGAAGTTACTGGCCTGGCTCGGCATGCCTGGCAGTTTCGGCGCGGTGGCCCAGGCGTTGCTCAGCTGGTCGCGGAACAGTTGCCAGAAGAACATAGCGATGGCGCAGCCGGCGATGGTCCACAGCGCCGCAGGGCTGGCGCCGTGCACTTCCAGCTTGATGCCGACGGTGGTCAGTTTCAGGCCGAGCACCGGATAGGCCACGGCCAGCACCAGCAGAGCGCTGAAGAAGGCGGTCTTGAGGTTCTTGGTGTTCATACTTTCTCGACCTCCGGACGGCCGAGGATGCCGGTCGGACGGAACAGCAGCACCAGCACCAGCAGGCTGAAGGCCACGACGTCCTTGTACTGGTCACCGAACAGGTCGGCGCCGAAGGCTTCGGCTACACCGAGTACCAGGCCACCGAGCATGGCGCCAGGGATGCTGCCGATGCCGCCGAGCACGGCAGCGGTGAACGCCTTGATGCCGGCGAGGAAGCCGATGTGCGGGTTGATCACGCCATATTGCAGGCCCAGCAGCACCGCCGCGACGGCGGCCAGGGTGGCGCCGATGACGAAGGTCAGGGCGATGATGTTGTTGGTGTTGATGCCCAGCAGGTTGGCCATGCGGATGTCCTCGGCGCAGGCACGGCAGGCGCGGCCCAGGCGGGACTTGGAGATGAACATGGTCAGGCCGTACATCACCAGGAAGGTGACGACGAAGATCAGGATCTGCATGTAGGAGATCACCACACCGTTCATGGTGCTCTCGCCGAACACCAGGTTACCGGGGATCAGGTTGGGAATGGCTTTGTCTTTCGAATCCTGGGCCAGCAGGATCTCGTTCTGCAGGAAGATCGACATGCCGATGGCCGAGATCAGCGGGATCAGGCGGTTGCTGCCGCGCAGCGGCCGGTAGGCCACCCGTTCGATACTGTAGCCGTAGGCGCTGGCGACGATGATGCTGGCCGCGAAGGCGCCAATGATCAGGATAGGCAGGCTGTCTAAGCCCATCATGGTCAGCCCGGCGATGACGATGAAGGCCACGTACGAGCCAATCATGTACACCTCGCCGTGGGCGAAGTTGATCATGCCGATGATGCCGTAGACCATGGTGTAGCCGATGGCGATCAGGGCATAGGTGCTGCCAACGGTCAGACCGTTAACCAGCTGTTGCAGGTAGTGATAGAGCTCAGGCATTACCTAACTCCTCGGCGCGTTCCGTAAAGCGGCGCTTGTGACGCAACGGATGGCCGGAAAACTCGATAAAACAAAGCCCACTGCTCGCGCAGTGGGCTTTGGGTTCAGGCGGGACGCTTACTTGGCTTCGGTCTTGGAACCGTCCTGGTGCCACTCGTAGACCACGAAGCTGAAGTCCTTCAGGTCACCCTTCTCATCGAAGGCCAGGGTGCCGGTCGGGGTGTCGAAGCTATTGGCGCGCAGCGCTTCGGCGACTTTGTCGGTGTCGGTGCTGCCGGCTTTCTTCATGCCTTCAGCCATGACCTGCACGGCGGCGTAAGCCGGGAATACGAACGGGCCGCTCGGGTCCTGGTTCTTGGCCTTGAAGGCTTCAACCAGCGCCTGGTTCTTCGGATCCTGGTCGAAGGACTTCGGCAGGGTCACCAGCAGGCCTTCGGAGGCCGGGCCAGCGATGGCGGAGATTTCCTTGTTACCCACGCCTTCCGGGCCCATGAACTTGGCTTTCAGGCCTTTCTCGGCGGACTGACGCAGCAGCAGGCCGAGTTCCGGGTGGTAGCCGCCGTAGTAGACGAAGTCGACGTTGGCTTGCTTGAGCTTGGAGATCAGCGAGGAGAAGTCCTTGTCGCCGGCATTGATGCCTTCGAACACGGCAACCTTGGTGCCTTTGCCTTCCAGGGTCTGCTTGACCGCGGTGGCGATGCCTTCGCCGTACTGCTGCTTGTCGTGAACGACGGCAACGGTTTGCGGCTTGACGTGGTCAGCGATGAAGTTGCCGGCGGTCGGGCCCTGCAGGCTGTCCAGGCCGATGGTGCGGAATACCAGCTGGTAACCGCGAGCGGTGATGTCCGGGCTGGTGGAGGCCGCGGTAATCATCAGAATGCCTTCGTCTTCGTAGATGTCGGACGCCGGCTGAGTGGAGCTGGAGCAGAGGTGGCCAACGACGTATTTCACTTCGTCGTTGACGATCTTGTTGGCTACGGCCACGGCTTGTTTCGGGTCGCAGGCGTCGTCGTACTTAACGCCTTCGAGCATTGCGCCGTTCACCCCGCCGGCCTTGTTGATCTGCTCGATGGCCATTTCGGCACCGATGAACTGCATTTCGCCGTACTGAGCAACAGCGCCGGTCACCGGGCCTGCCAGGGCGATCTTGATGGTGTCAGCGGCCATCGAATAGCTGGCGGCGCCGGCGAGAGCCATGGCGGCGAACAGTTTGGTCACTTGCTTGGTAGCCTGTTTCATAGTGCTCCACTCTTATAGGTGTTGTTCGTTCTTGTAATCCATGCGGCCAAAAGCTGCAGGACCGAATGCGATACCTCGGCCATGCCCCCCGGCAACTGTACCGGCACAGTGTAGAACTCAGTTTCGCGGCTTGGAAAGCGCGTAGTTCGAGGCATTTTGGGTGGGTGTCGCTTAATTGAAATAAACGTACAGAATAACGGCGCTGTTTTTCAGTGACTCATGGGTCCTTCTGCGGAGGGATATTCGAGCTGATCTTGCCTGAGGCAGGGTGGGCGCTATCATGCGCTCCCAGCAAACGTGTGCTTTCTACACAGGGCAAGATATGACAGAGCAAACAAGCACCCTCTATGCCAAGTTACTGGGTGAGACAGCCAGGATTTCATGGCAGGAACTCCAGCCGTTCTTCGCGCGGGGCCAGTTGCTGCAGGTCGCCCCAGGGCTCGATCTGGTGGAGGTCGCGCAGGCCGTGGCCGAGGACGATGGTGGCAAGGTGGGCGCCTGGCTACAGTCCGGGCAGGTGCTCAAGGTGGCTGAATCGCAGGCTGAGGACTACCTGCAGCGCGATCCTGAACTGTGGGCCGTGGTGGTGTCGCCTTGGGTGCTTATTCAGGAGCGCTCCGCTGGTGCGACGATGCACTGATCCAGATCAGTTGCGCTCGATACGGCTGGTCTAGACTGAGCTTTCCGACCAGCAAGGAGAGCCACCATGTTCGAACCGGGGCATTTGCACAGAGCCAGTCTGCCTGGCCAGATTGATTACACGGTAGATCTCTATTACGAAGTGCGGCGCGATCCGAAGGAAGGGCCGATGCTGCACTTCCGCATGGAAGGCCAGATTGCCGGCAAGGCTTTCACGGACGAGTTCGAGTTGCACCGCGATACCGCTTTCAACTTTGCCAGCGTCGCTTCGCGGGTGGCTGCCAAGCACGGCCTGCCGACCAATCATTCGCTGGTCATGCGCAGTCACGATGAATTCGACAAGATGTTTAACGATATTCGCGAAAAGTTGGGTGCAAAGCCTGGCGAAACCGTGAACTTCGATCATCTGGAAAAGGATGGCCTCTGAGGCATCGCTGCGATAGCCGCCATGGCTGTATGAGAAGGCCATGGTGGTGATGGCGTCCAGTTCCTTACAGGCTGCTTCGTGCTTTCATCTGGGCTGTTCTGCGGTAGTGGGCTGGGCTCAGGCGCTTTCTGCCTGACGCAGAATATCCTGGCGCACCCGGATGAATTGCCCGATGGCTTGTACCAGTAAGCCCCCGTCATCGAGTGTCAGTTCGATGCTCTCGTGTCCCTCCGATTCGCACAGGTAGACGGTATGGCTGGTCTGGCGTTGCTGGCAGAGGTAGCGCTGCTGGCGAGCTTCGACACGCAGGCTCAGTAGGTCGACATAGGCCACGCAGAATCGCTCGCTATCGCCGGTGGGCAGGGCGCTGCGACGCAGTATGGGGGTGTGAGTGAACGGTGAGGAGGAGAGCATGATCTGCTGGCACTCACCCAAGTCTTCACGTAGGCGACCATCGACGAACCACCGGCCGCGGATGTCGCGGTGCAGGGTGAGACTGCGTTGCCCGAGGTTGTCAGCTTTTAGCCATAGGCTGCGGAAGCGCCAGCGTTCGTCGTATCTGAGAACGTAGGTCGCGGCCATGCTGTTGCCGCGAATGCTCTGGATCAGATGGCTGCTGGCATGCACGCCGTCTTCGGTGATGGCCAGGCTGAGGTGCTCGACCCCTGGGTCGATCCAGGGCTTCCAGACCAGGTTCTGTTGCATCCTTGCGCTCCATGGATAGAACCGCGCCAGCTTCCTGCTGGCGCTTGGTGGGGCAAGTCTACGAGCGAGGTCAGAACCTGTCTGTCAGCCAAAGCTGATAATTGAGCAGTTTGTTGCGCAGTGTCAGGCCTTGCGTTGCAGTGCGGGTTGTTCGAACTGGACACCACTCAGGCCGCAGCTCTGTAGCGCCCGGATATTGGCATGGTCGCTGCCGTCTGGCGTGGCCAGTACAGCGCGATAGTGCTCGCCGAAGGCGCGCAAGGTTTCTTCCAGGGTGAAGCCTTCGAGCAGGGCCAGGCTCAGCGTCTTGCAGGAGCCTTCGTTCTGGCCGGCGGCGTTGGCGACATCGCCGTTGCGGAAGGCGCTGGGCTGATAGTCATAGTGCTCGGCGACAAAGGCCAGGGTTTCAGCGAACTCGAACTGGTCATTGTGCAGGCGGGCACGGAAGTCTTGCAGGTTCATCAGTGCTGGTTTCCTTTGGCGAAGGCTGCCTGCTGCTCGGCGCTGGCTTCCTTCTGGTAGCGGGCTTTCCATTCGGCATAGGGCATGCCGTAGATCTCTTCGCGGGCCTGATCCATATCGACTGCCAAACCGTGTTCATCGGCGGCGGCCTTGTACCACTTGGAAAGGCAGTTGCGGCAGAAGCCGGCGAGGTTCATCAGGTCAATGTTCTGCACGTCGGGACGCGAGCGCAGGTGTTGAACCAGGCTGCGGAAGGCGGCGGCTTCCAGTTCGAGGCGTTGTTGGTCGTTCATGACAGGCATTCGATGGGTTGGGTTTGTGGAACCTGGACGAGCTCTTCGTCGAGGATCTGCCGCCGGGCTTCCCGGCAGGCGGCGCGGAAGGCTTCATTGTAAGCCTGCTGGCTGAGCTTGAAAGTGAGTTCGTCGCGCATCAGGGTTTTGATGAAGTTGTCGAGCATCTTCTTTTCCTCCTGCTCGTGGTAGCCGTACTTCAAGCCGATGAAGTCGGAAAAGGCCACGTTGAGGATCATCAGCGCGATCCAGGTCTTCTGCCGCTCGTCGTCGCTGGCGCCTGCATTGTCAGGTGCAAGGATGCTGTCGGCCTGGCGTAACAGCTCCGGTCTGCCCATCAGGCCAAGATCTATCTGAATCCAGGAGTCGCGCCCGGCCTTGATGTAGTCCAGCGTGGCCTTCTGTTTCTGCGAACGATAGAGGATGACCGGAATCACGATGCTGGCCAGGCCGGTGGCCAGTGTGCAGACGAACTCGACGATCTCCATGGCCTGCTTGAGCTCCATGCGGGTACTTCCTTATTTGCTGGTGTGGCGTTTCAGGTGGCGGCCGCCGTTGATGACGATGTTGTTGCCGGTGTTGTAGGTGCTGTGCAAGAGATAGAGCACGGCATCCACCAGGGGGGTGTTGCCTGGCTCGATCTCCAGGAGGGCTTTGCGCAGGGTTTTGTTCTGATACTCGGCGTCGCTGCCTTCCTTGAGCATCAGCAGGCCGGGAGAGATGGCGTTGACGCGAATCTTAGGGGCGAGCTTCTCGGCGAAGGAGAGGGTCAGATTGAGCAGGGCGGCCTTGCTGGCAGCGTAGGCGATATGGTTCTTGGTGCCTTGGGTGGCGGTGTCGTCACAGACATGAATGATGTCCGCCCGCTCGACGCCTTGCAGCAGGGGGGTCAGGGCTTCATTCAACTGATAGGGTGCCTCGACATGCACTTGCAACATCTGGTTCAGATTGTCGAGTGAGTCATCCAGCCACAGCGAGGCGTTGTGAATGATGCCGCGCAGCGCCGTATAGCGGGTCTTGATGCTGTCGATCAGAGCGTCGCGGCTGTCGCGTTGGCTGAGGTCGGCTTTGAGCATGTCCACATTGGCCAGGCTGGTCAGTTCGCCTGGGGTGTTGCGATAGATGGCGACTACGGGCTGGCCTTGTGCGACCAGCGCCTTACAGATGGCCAGGCCGCCGCGCTTGTTGGCACCTGTCACTAGGATGGGGGAGTGCGTCGTCATGGTCGTGCTGAACTTACGGCAGGGGAATATAAGCCGCTGCGCCATGCGCAGGGTCTGGCAGAGTATTCCCGAGCGGGGCTCGCATTGCTACCCCGGAGGCGTCATGGTGAGGTTGCTCAGCGTATCTCGAGCGGCTGTTTCTGCTCTTGTGGCTTTGCTTGTAGCCAGGGTTCCAGCAGGCGCGTGGAGAGTGGGATGAAACAGTAGGTCATCAGCGGCGTCAGGGCCAGGGTGCCGAGCAGTACCCGCAGCACTAGCGGTAGCTCGGCCAGCCAGCCACCGAACAGCAGGTTGAAGACCAGGGATACCGGAAAGAAAGCGAGCCAGATGGCCACGCTTTGCTTCCAGCGTGGCGGGCGGCGCAGGGCGCTGCCGAACCAAGTATCCAGGCCCTGGGCTCGGTGTTCATGGGGTTGGGCAAACAGGCCCGCGCCACGCTTGAGCCAGGCGCGACGCGAGGCGGAGTGCTCCCAGGCACCGAGGGTTTTTTCATCGGCGAAGCGGAAGACAATCTGGTGTTCATCGTCATCGGGTGGCGGGGCCAACACGCCTGAGCCCAGATAGCCAGGGAAGTCGGCGGCCAGTTGCTGGCCTTCGTGTAGCCACAGACGGAATTCCTGCAGGCACTCGCGTGGGACGCGGCGTGCCACCAGCATGGTGACGGGGGACATTGTGTATCTCCAGTGTGACTGGCGCTGCCCGGATAGGGCTTGCGCATGATGCGTCGTCGGGGTGGTGGCGGCGCATGACAGAACAGGCAAGGATTATTCCCGTTTTGCCGGAATAAGCCAGTGCTTAGGGCTATTGGCCTCTGTATTTCGTCATGGGTCCTGCCTTTGCATTATGCGGGCGCGTGCCGCGTGGCCATGCGGCGGTTCAGGTCGCGTCCATAGCGGAGTACACTCGGTTCATCTTCATTTTTTGATTCTGCTGGCCATGACTGAAGCTGCTCGTGCTGAAACCAACGCCATCCTGTTCCCTATTCGCGAGGTATCGCGTGCCACAGGGGTCAACTCGGTCACCCTGCGGGCCTGGGAGCGGCGCTACGGGTTGATTCAACCCACTCGTACCGACAGTGGTCATCGACTCTATTCGGCTGCTGACATCGAGACGGTGCGCAATATCCAGGCCTGGATCGAGCGTGGCGTGGCGGTCAGCAAGGTAGGCAAACTGCTTGAGCGCAGCCAGGCTGTGCGGCCGGCGCCGGTGGTCGTGGGGCATGGGGATGCTTGGGGTGAATATCGGTCGCGTTTTCGTGCAGCGCTGGTCGCCTTCGATGCGGCTGCACTGGCGCGACTGTTCCAGCAGGCATGCGCGCGGCATAGCAAGGCGCAGGTGTTTCAGGACATCTGCATGCCGTTATGGCGCGAGTTGCTGCTGCGTCGCGATGAGCCCGGGCATGCGGGTGAATGGCTGCTGCTCGATGCTTTTTTGCGTACGCAGGCATTGACGTTTTTGCAAGCGGGCGAGCATCCGGCGCGCGTGGTGTTGACGGCTCTGGCCGGGCATTGTCATGAGTTGGAGCTGTTGGTGGCGGGGGTGCTGCTCGGCGGCGAGGATATCGGCGTGCAGGTATTCGGCCCAGGTCTGCCGCTGGCCGAACTGGCGCTGGTGGGCGGCAAGCTCCATCCGCAGGCCATGGTGCTGTTTTCCAATCGCCCGCCGAGTGAAGAGTGGCTCGCACAACTCAAGCGCTTCGCCCTGTCTCTGGACTGCCCCTTGGCGCTGGCGGGTGATGTCTGCGACCTGATCGAGAAGGAGCTGGCAGGCTCGGCCATTGCACGCCTGGGTAATACGGGGCCATTGCTGCATGGCCGCTTGCAGCAGTTCATCAGCGGGCATCTGGATACCTGAAACGCAAAGGCCCGGCAGTGAGCCGGGCCTTTGTCTGACGCCAGGGGCGCTTACTTCACTTCCACCGCCAGGCTTTCGGCGATCTTCTTGTTCCAGATCGCCGGGCCGGTGATGTGCACCGACTCACCGTTGGTGTCGACCGCGACGGTGACCGGCATGTCCTTCACCTCGAACTCGTAGATGGCTTCCATACCCAGTTCGGCAAAGGCCAGCACCTTGGACTTCTTGATCGCCTGGGCGACCAGGTAGGCCGCGCCGCCCACGGCCATCAGGTACACGGCCTTGTTGTCCTTGATCGCCTCGATGGCGATGGGGCCGCGCTCGGACTTGCCGATCATGCCCAGCAGGCCGGTGCTTTCCAGGATCTGGCGGGTGAACTTGTCCATGCGGGTGGCGGTGGTCGGGCCGGCTGGGCCGACTACTTCGTCACCCACCGGATCGACCGGGCCGACGTAGTAGATAAAGCGGCCTTTCAGATCCACCGGCAGCTCTTCGCCCTTGTTCAGCATGTCGACCATGCGCTTGTGCGCGGCGTCGCGGCCGGTGAGCATCTTGCCGTTGAGCAGGATGGTCTCGCCCGGTTTCCAGCTCTGCACCTCTTCCGGGGTGATGCTGTCGAGGTTGACGCGGCGGGCGCTCGGGCCGGCTTCCCAGACGATGTCCGGGTAGGCGTCCAGATCCGGTGCTTCCAGCGAGGCCGGGCCGGAACCATCGAGCACGAAGTGGGCGTGGCGGGTGGCGGCGCAGTTGGGGATCATGCACACCGGCAGCGAAGCCGCGTGGGTCGGGTAATCCATGATCTTCACGTCGAGCACGGTGGTCAGGCCGCCCAGGCCCTGGGCGCCGATGCCCAGCTGGTTGACCTTCTCGAACAGCTCCAGGCGCAGCTCTTCGATGCGGTTCTGCGGGCCGCGGGCCTGCAGTTCGTGGATGTCGATGTGCTCCATGAGCACTTCCTTGGCCATCACCGCAGCCTTCTCGGCGGTGCCGCCGATGCCGATGCCGAGCATGCCCGGCGGGCACCAGCCGGCGCCCATGGTCGGCACGGTCTTCAGAACCCAGTCGACGATCGAGTCGGACGGGTTGAGCATGGCCATCTTCGACTTGTTCTCGGAGCCGCCGCCCTTGGCCGCGACGTCCACTTCCACCTTGTCGCCGGGGACGATGGAGTAGTGGATCACCGCCGGGGTGTTGTCCTTGGTGTTCTTGCGGCTACCTGCCGGGTCGGCCAGGATCGAGGCGCGCAGGACATTTTCCGGCAGGTTGTAGGCGCGACGCACGCCCTCGTTGATCATGTCGTCGACGCTCATGGTGGCGCCGTCCCAGCGCACGTCCATGCCGACCTTGATGAACACGGTGACGATGCCGGTGTCCTGACAGATCGGGCGGTGGCCGGTGGCGCACATGCGCGAGTTGATCAGGATTTGCGCCATGGAGTCCTTGGCGGCCGGCGACTCTTCCTTCAGGTAGGCCTCGTGCATGGCCTGGATGAAGTCGACGGGGTGGTAGTAGGAGATGAACTGCAGGGCGTCGGCGACGCTCTGGATCAGGTCGTCCTGTTTGATCACGGTCATGGGGGCGCTCCTCTATCAGGGAACATCTATAAGGAAGCGCCGGACCACGACCCGGCGCAACGGCAAAAACGGTCAGGAACGAGTTTTGTGTCGTCCCGCGAAGGCCCGTGGGGTGGCTGCCAAGGATGGCGTGCCACAAAAAGGCGGCGCAGTATACCGCGCCGCTGCTGGCTGGTCACACGCGTTGGCTGGCGATTGGTCTAATCAGGGCGATGGAGCCGCGCTATCAATTTTGTGATCACGGCGTTAGAGTTGGGCAAGGTGCCAGTACGGGACGGAACCCATGAGTACACGCAGTTCTGGGGTTACCAAAAGAAGCCTGCAAAGCTTGTTGCTGAAGCGTTTTGGCATGGCGGTGGCCACTTATGCCCTGGTGGTTTTGCTGATCTGGGTGGCTAACTGGGTGGGTCAATATCCAGGCGGCAGCCTCTTTGCCCTTTACTGCACCGGGCTGGTGATATTCAGTCAATTGACCTTCTACAGCCTGTTTCGCAGTGGCATCAATCTACGCTTTCGTGATCCCAGCCTGACCGAGGCGCAAATTCTGGTGGGCCTGGGCTTGCACACCCTGTTGCTGGCGCAGCTTTCTGATGCGCGGGGCAGCCTGCTGATGTTCTACGTCATCATCCTGATGTTCGGCGTGTTCCAGCTTCGCCCGCCAGTATTCGTGCGTTGTGCGGCGGTTGCGTTCTTTGCCTTTGCCGGGCTCAACCTGTGGGAGGCTTATCAGCTGCGCCTGGCTGAACCGGAGCAGGCGTTGCTGCAGAGCAGTGCCCTGTTGATCGCGCTGATCTGGCTCAGTCTGTTCGCCAGCTATGTGCAGGCCCTGCGCCAGCGCATGCGTCAACGCCGCTATGCGCTGCAGGCGCACCAGGACACCCTGCGCGGTATGATGCGCCAGCTCGAAGACCTGGTGGCCACCGACGAACTGACTGGCCTGTACAACCGCCGTCACTTCCTGCGCCTGGCCCTGCGCGAGCTGGGCGCGCTCGGACATGGTCGTCAGCATGGCCTGGCGCTGATCGATCTGGATCACTTCAAGCGGATCAACGATGTGCATGGTCATGCTGCTGGCGACCGCGTTTTGCAGACCTTTGCAGCGGTGGCCCGGGCCTGCCTGCGTGACGGTGATGTGCTGGCCCGTTATGGCGGTGAAGAATTCGTGCTGCTGCTACCGAACACCGATGCCGATCAGTTCACTACCTGCTGCGAACGTCTGCGCGAAGCCTTCGCCCGCGCCGAGCCGTTGGGTGTGCAGGTGCACAATCTCAGCCTGTCCGCCGGCATGACCCTGCTGAGTGAGGGTGACGACCTCGACGAGGCCTTGCAGCGGGCTGACCAGGCGCTGTACCGGGCCAAGCGCGGCGGACGCAACCGCTGCAATGCGGCCTGGGAGGGCGCGGGTGCCTGAGATCACCGCGTCCGGCCAGACCTGGCTCGTGCCTGCCGGCAGCAACCTGCTCGATAGCCTGAATGGCGCCGGGCTGCGTGTGCCGTACAGCTGTCGCTCCGGCCGCTGCCATGCCTGCCTGGTGCGCTGCGTACGAGGCGATGTGCTGGATGCGCAGCCTGATGCCTTGGCTGATTCGCTTCGCGAGCAGGGTTGGCGCCTGGCCTGCCAGTGCCGGGTGGTCGATGACCTGGACGTGCAGCTGTTCGACCCGTCCCGCGACGGACTGCCAGCCCAGGTGCAGGCGCTCGATTGGCCGAGCCCGACCGTACTGCGCCTGCGTCTGTTGCCCGAACGCCCGCTGCGCTATGCGGCGGGCCAGCACCTGGTGCTGTGGAATGACCAGGGCATCGCGCGGCCCTATTCCCTGGCCAGTCTGCCGGGCGAGGAGCCCTGGCTAGAATTTCACCTTGACTGCCGCCAGCCGGGAGCCTTCAGCGATCGCGCGCGCCAACTGCACTCAGGCGACAGTCTGCGCCTGGGCGAACTGCGCGGCGGCGCCCTGCACTATGACCCGGACTGGCAGGAACGCCCACTCTGGCTGCTGGCCGCCGGCACCGGTCTGGCACCGCTGTGGGGCGTGCTGCGCGAGGCGCTGCGCCAGCATCACCAAGGGCCGATTCGCCTTATTCACCTGGCCCATGACGCCGGCGAGCACTATCTGGCCGAACCCTTGCGGGCACTGGCCGCGCAGCACGCCAACCTGCAGGTAGAGCTGCTGGTGGCGACCGAGCCGGCGGCGGCTTTGGCGGATCTGCGGCTTGTTTCGCGCCAGACCATCGCCTTACTCTGCGGCTCTCCCGCCAGCGTGGAAGCCTTCGCTCGCCGCCTCTATCTTCTCGGCGTGCCGCGCAACCAGGTGCTGGCCGATATTTTTCTGCCCCACGCCTGACCCTCTGGTGGCGCGAGGCCTGCCCGAGGAATTGCCATGAGCGAACACGTACTGGTCGAGCGCGACGCTGGTCTGCTGACCCTGCGCCTGAACCGTCCGGACAAGATGAATGCCCTGACCCGCGCCATGTACAGCCAGATGGCCGAAGTGCTGGACGCGGCCGATCAGGACCCCTGTGTGCGTGCAGTGTTGATCACCGGCGGTGCCGAGTGCTTTACCAGTGGCAACGACGTGGCCGATTTCCTCCAGGCGCCGCCTACCGGCATGGACAGCCCAGTGTTCCAGTTCATGCGCGCGCTGTTCGATTTCAGCAAACCAGTAGTGGCTGCCGTGGCCGGCCCGGCGGTGGGTATCGGCACCACGTTGCTGCTGCACTGTGATCTGGTCTACGTCAGTCGCGACGCCAAGCTACGTACCCCTTTCGTCAACCTCGGCCTGTGCCCGGAGTTCGGCTCCAGTCTGCTTCTACCGCGCCTGCTCGGCCAGGCCCGTGCCTCCGAGGTGCTGCTGCTCGGTGAGAGCTTCACCGGTGGCCAGGCGGCCGAGTGGGGCATCGCCAGTGCCGCGCTGGAAGACGGGCCTAGCGCCCTGGCCAAGGCGCGGGAAATGGCCCTGCGCTTTCTCGACCTGGCGCCGTCGGCGCTGGCCGTCAGCAAGCGCCTGATGCGTGCACCCGGGCGCGAGGAGCTGCGCAAGGTGATTGAGGAGGAGGGCGAGCTGTTCGGCCAGCGTCTGCGTTCGCCAGAGGCCATCGAGGCGCTGTCGGCCTTCATGCAGCGGCGCAAGCCGGATTTCTCCAAGTTCGCCTGACCGCTTGCTCTCTGACGGGGAGAGGTTCAAACAAAAAGGCCGCTCATCGAGCGGCCTTTTTGTTGCAGCACGTGCTTACACCATCGGATCGCCGACATGCAGGATCTTCATGGTGTTGGTGCCGCCGGTGCCGTGGTAGCTGTCGCCCTTGGTCAGGATCACCCAGTCGCCGGGCTCGACCACGCCGCGCTTGAGCAACTCGTCCACCGCCGCCTGGCTGACCTTGTTGGCCGGCAGGGAGGCCGGGTCGAACGGCACGGTGTAGACGCCGCGGAACAGCGCCACGCGAGCCTGGGCCTCGCGGTGCGGGGTGAAGGCGTAGATCGGGATCGACGAGCGGATGCGCGACATGATCAGCGGGCTGTAGCCACTCTCGGTCAGGCTGATGATGGCCTTGACGCCCGGGAAGTGGTTGGCGGTGTACATGGTGGCCAGTGCCACGCTCTCGTCGCAGCGCTCGAAGGTGCGGCCGATGCGGTGGCTGGATTTCTGGCTGGTCGGGTGCTTCTCGGCACCCAGGCACACACGGGCCATGGCCTCCACGGCTTCCACCGGGTATTCGCCGGCGGCGCTCTCGGCCGAGAGCATCACCGCGTCGGTGTAGTCCAGTGCGGCGTTGGCCACGTCCGACACTTCGGCGCGAGTCGGCATCGGGCTATGGATCATCGACTCCATCATCTGGGTCGCGGTGATCACCGCTTTGTTGTAGCGGCGGGCGTGGGCGATGATCTTTTTCTGGATACCAACCAGCTCGGCATCGCCGACTTCCACGCCGAGGTCGCCACGGGCCACCATCACTGCGTCGCTGGCGCGGATCAGACCGTCCAGCGCGGCATCGTCGGCCACTGCTTCGGCGCGTTCGATCTTGGCTACCAGCCAGGCCTTGCCGCCAGCCTCGTCGCGCAGGCGGCGGGCCAGCTCCATGTCCGCGGCATCGCGCGGGAAGGACACGGCCAGGTAGTCCACCTCCATCTCGGCGGCCAGTTTGATGTCGGCCTTGTCCTTCTCGGTCAGGGCGGGGGCGGTCAGGCCACCACCGCGGCGGTTGATGCCCTTGTTGTCCGACAGCGGGCCGCCGATCACCACACGGCAGTGCAGTTCGTCGGCGCCCTTGAGTTCGACGCGCATCACCACACGGCCGTCGTCGAGCAGCAGCTCGTCACCCACGTCGCAGTCCTGGATCAGCGCCGGGTAGTCGATGCCGACCACTTCCTGAGTGCCCTCGGTGCGCGAGTGGCTGGAGGACAGGCGGAACAGGTCGCCTTCTTCGAGTTCGATGCGCTTGTGGGTGAACTTGGCGATACGGATCTTCGGACCCTGCAGGTCGCCGAGCAGGGCGACGTGGCGGCCGTGCTTGGCGGCCAGTTCGCGCACCAGCGTGGCGCGGGCCTTGTGGTCTTCGGGGCTGCCGTGAGAGAAGTTCAGACGGGCGACGTCGATGCCGGCGACGATCAGTTGTTCCAGCACTTCCGGCGAGCTGCTGGCCGGGCCGAGGGTGGCGACGATTTTGGTGCGACGCAGGGTCATGCGGTAACTCCATTCTCTATGCGTGCGGCGAGGCTACTACGGCCTTTCACTGTAGTCATTGTTCGCCTGCACTACGCAGCGCTGATTTGCTGGTGAACGCTCGGCCACTGCAGGAAAATGCCAGCCAGCCGATACCCTGCGCAATGGAGGAACCGACCATGCGTACCCTGATCCTGTTTCTTGCTCTGACCAGCCTGGCTGGCTGTAATCGCATCTCCCTTGATCGTCATTTGGACGATGCCTATCGCCATTACAACAAGGGCGATTGCGAGCAGGCCATGCTCGACCTCTCGCGCGCCGAACGTACCAGCCGCTCGCGCAGTTATGTGCAACCGGAGATCTCCTTGCTGCGCGGGCAGTGCCTGGAGCGGCAGAACCTGTTCGTCGACGCGGCGCAGACCTACGAGTTCATCCTGCGCCGCTATCCGGCCAGCGAGTACGCCTACCGCGCACGCGCCCGACTGGAGACTCTGCGCCAGCTTGGGCATTATTCGGCCAGCGAACCGGCCAAGGCGTCTCCTGCATCCCTCTGATGTGGCCGCCAGTCGGCGCATTATCAGGGAGTTTTCAGCGCGGCTAAGCTGCGTGTAGGGAGGGTTGCCATGCGTCATCTGCTCGTCGTGTTCTTGCTCGTGCCGGCTATGGCGAGCGCGGAAATCTATCGCTGGACCGATGCCCAGGGGCGTGTGCACTTCTCCGAGAAGCCCGGCGGGGCAGGGGCCGAGCAGGTCGAGGTCAAGCCGCAAGTCGTGGAGCGTGATGCTGCCACCCGCGAGCGTGAGGAGCGCAGTCAGAAGTATTTCGACGCGCGCCGCGACGAGAAAGCCCAGGCCCAGTCACGTGCGGCCTCATCCCGTGCCGAACGCAGTAAGGAGTGCGGCAAATTGCGCGATCAGTTGAGGCAGATCGAGCGTGACGGCCGCTACTTCACCACCGATGCCAGGGGAGAGCGCAGCTATATCAGCGCGGATGAGGTCGAGGCGGCCCGCAGCCGTTTGTCGTCTCGAATTGCCGCGCGGTGTGGCTAAGTCTGGTACTGCGTTGCCTCAACGACCATACTCGAACACCCGCCCATAGCGATTGGCCATCATGCACATCCAGCGCCGCATCGACCGTCACCAGTTGCCCTACTACCTCAAGGTGTTCAATCGAATCACCGACAAACCCATGGGCTATATCGGCAATGTGTCGCTGGATGGGTTAATGCTGATCAGTCAGTACCCCATGCTGGTCAGCGCACGTTTCGACATGCGTCTGAAAATTCCCGGCCAGGACGGCCGTATCCACAACATTGATTTCGCCGCCACCTGCCAGTGGAGTCGTGAAGACATCACGCCGGGCACCTATGATTCGGGTTTCGCCCTGGTTGCCCCGCCGGCCGAGTACGTCGAGATGGTCGATGCCCTGCATCTGTACTTCAGCTTTCATCCCCTGGCTGCCTCGGCCTGAATCCGTCTAGTTAAAGGGCGGCAGGATAATTTCGTCGCTGCGGCGGATACCCGCGGTCATTTCCCGACAGAGCTCGAGAAACTCGCGCATCGCGGCCGTCTGGTACTTCTGTTTGTGCCAGATGAAATAGAACTGGCGGATCAGATCCAGCTCCGGCGTCGCCACGGCCACCAGACTGCCGCGGCGGAAGGCATCGCGCAGGGCCAGGCGTGAGATGCAGCCGATGCCCAGGCCCGACTCGACGGCACGCTTGATCGCTTCGGTATGTTCCAGCTCCAGGCGGATGTTCAGTTGGGCCGGATGGTGGCGCATGGCCTGGTCGAAGGTCAGGCGTGTACCGGAGCCCTGCTCACGGAGAATCCAGGCCTCCCGCGACAGCTCCTCCAGGCTCGCCGTGCCGCGCTCGGCCAACGGGTGCTGCGGGGCACAGAACACCACCAGTTCGTCCTCCACCCAGGGTTGGACCTCGATGTCCGGGTGCTGGCAGTCGCCTTCGATCAAGCCCAGATCTAGCTCGTAGTGGGCGACCTGCTGCACCACATTCGCGGTGTTCTGTACGTGCAGCTTGAGGCGGCACTCGGGGTGACGCTGCATGAAGTTGCCGATCAGCAGGGTCGCCAGATAATTGCCCACGGTCAGCGTGGCGCCGACTTCCAGCAGACCGAAGCCGGTCTTGCCGCTGAGCAGGCGTTCGATTTCCTTGGCCTGGTCAAGCAGCGCCACGGCCTGGGGCAGCAACTGACGGCCGAGCGCGTTGAGCGACAGGCGCTTGCCGGCACGATCGAACAGCTGGCAGTCGGACTGGCGCTCCAACTCGCTGAGCGAGGTGCTGGCGGCAGATTGCGAGAGGGCGAGTGATTCGGCCGCGCGGGAGACGCTCTCCTGCTTGGCCACGGCGACGAAGACTTCCAACTGTCTGAGTGTGAATCGCATATCGATATAACCAATATTCCATATCTTGATAATTCACTTAACAGATATTGTGCGCTTGCCTAGAATGGCGCGCAATGCTGCCGAGTCGGGCAGAGCGATCTATCAAGGAATTCAGCATGAGCAATATGAACTCGGAGCGTGTCGTCAGTGTGCATCACTGGAACGACACCCTGTTCAGCTTCAAATGCACCCGCGATCCGGGTCTGCGCTTCGAGAACGGCCAGTTCGTCATGATCGGCCTGCAGCAGCCCAACGGCCGCCCGCTGATGCGTGCCTACTCCATCGCCAGCCCGAACTGGGAAGAGCATCTGGAGTTCTTCAGCATCAAGGTGCCGGACGGCCCGCTGACCTCGCAGCTGCAGCACCTCAAGGAAGGCGACGAGATCATCATCAGCAAGAAGCCCACCGGCACGCTGGTGCTAGACGACCTCAACCCGGGCAAGCACCTCTACCTGCTTAGCACCGGCACCGGCCTGGCGCCCTTTATGAGCGTGATCCAGGACCCGGAAACCTACGAGCGCTTCGAGAAGGTGATTCTGGTGCACGGCGTGCGCTACGTGAACGAAGTGGCCTACCGCGAGTTCATCACCGAGCACCTGCCGAAGAACGAGTTCTTCGGCGAAGCGCTGAAAGACAAGCTGATCTACTACCCGACCGTGACCCGCGAGCCGTTCGAGAACCAGGGCCGCCTGACCGACCTGATGCGCAGCGGCAAACTGTTCGCCGACATCGGCCTGCCGCCGATCAACCCGCAGGACGACCGCGCCATGATCTGCGGCAGCCCGAGCATGCTCGACGAGACCAGCGAAGTGCTCGACAGCTTCGGCCTGAAGATTTCTCCGCGCATGCGCGAGCCAGGTGACTATCTGATCGAGCGTGCCTTCGTCGAGAAGTAAGCGCCAAGTGCTGCAACAACAAACCCGCCAATCGGCGGGTTTGTTGCTTCTAAAGGCCTAGTTCGGCCAGGGCTTTCTCCAGGCGCTTTTCACGCGCCGTACGCGCAATTTCCAGCAGTTTGCCATCGCGCTGCCAGAGGCTGTTCCACTCTTCGGGGCCGCTGGCCATGGCGGCATCGACAGTCGCGCGCAGGCTGGCGAACTGGGTAAACAGGCCGGCCAGTAGCAGGTGGCAGCTGGCGGCGCTCGGGCACAGGCGGGCCACCTCGGCGCAGCCAGCCAGCAGCCCGAGCAGCCGTAGTTGCAGCTCGCGTGGCCAGTGACTGTCCTGAGCCACACCGTACAGCCAGGCGCATACCGCGCTCAGTACATGCAGATCCTCGATGGTGCGGAAGGGCTTGGCGTAGGCGTCCCAGCCATCGCCCGGCAGGCGCTCGCAGTGCGCGCGATCCAGGTGCAGGCGGCCATGGCTAATGTCCGGCATCAGCGGCAGCGCCGGCAATGGCTCGATACGAACCCCCGGGTCGCCGTTGCGCACCACGCCCATGGCCAGGCGCGGCGCGGCGCCGGCTGCTTCCTCACGGGCGACGACCAGCAGCCAGTCGGCCGCCTCGGCGGCGGTCACGAAGTCCTTGCGCCCGGAGAGGTGCAGCTCATCCAGGCGGGTGCTCATGTCGGCTGGGCGCGTGCTTTTGTTCTCGGTCACGCACAGGGCGCCAAGGCTGTGCGGTGCGGCCGGCCAGAGCGCGCGCAGGGCGGCCTGGTAGCCGGCAAGGAAGGCCAGCCCCGGGGTGGCCGCCAGGCGCCCGCCCAGCAGGGCCAGATTGAGCGGTGTGCTGTCGCCGACACGTTCCAGCAGGGCGGCGTACCAGTCCTCCAGGCTCATTGCCGGCAGGCGGTCACGGGTGTGCAGCAGGTTTTGCCAGGGCATCGGGGCAGTCCTCGTTGTCTGTCATGCAAGCATCACCAAACCTTCATGGGGGTGACACCGGGTCTTCCTAGCCTGAGCTTGCCCAACAACATCGACCGGCCGCAACCCATTGCCAGGCTGGCTCACGGAGGCTACTCGATGACCCAGATCGCCCGCACTGCCGAACGTCGTCTGCAAGCCGAGCGCCTGATCGGCCCGGCTGCACTGCGCGAGGCCCAGACGCTGCGCTACGCGGTATTCAGTAGCGAATTCGATGCCAAGCTCAAAGGCGCCGAGCTGGGCCTGGACATGGATGACTACGACCCGCACTGCCAGCACATCGGCGTGCGTGACCTCAGCAGTGGGCGTTTGGTGGCCACCACCCGCCTGCTCGATCACCGCGCTGCCGCCAGCCTGGGGCGTTTCTACAGCGAAGAGGAATTCAGCCTGCATGGCCTGGCCCATCTCGAAGGGCCGGTACTTGAACTGGGGCGCACCTGCGTCGACCCGGCCTACCGCAACGGCGGCACCATCGCGGTGCTGTGGAGCGAGCTGGCCGAGGTGCTCAATGAGGGTGGTTACCGCTACCTGATGGGGTGCGCGAGCATCCCCATGCAGGACGGCGGTATCCAGGCCCAGGCGATAATGCAGCGCCTGCGCGAACGTCACCTGTGCACCGAACACCTGCGCGCGGAGCCGAAGAACCCGCTACCCAGCCTGGATATCCCGAGCAACGTCATCGCCGAGATGCCGCCGCTGCTCAAGGCCTATATGCGCCTGGGTGCCAAGGTGTGCGGCGAGCCCTGCTGGGATCAGGACTTCCAGGTCGCCGACGTGTTCATCCTGCTCAAGCGCGACGAGCTGTGCCCGCGTTATGCCCGTCATTTCAAGGCAGCGGTGTGATGTGGATGAACAAGTTCCGGCTGTTCCTGCGCCTGGCGCGCCTGGCTGTGGTCTTGCTGCTGGGGCTGATGCTGGCGAGCTTTGTCGCGCTGTTGGAACGGCTGCGCCGTCACGACCTGATGGCTCTGCGCCAGCGTCTGACCAGCTGGTACCTGCGCCGTCTGAGTGCGGCGCTGCCGTTCGAGGTTGAGGTGCAGGGCGAGCTACCCGCCGAGCCGATGCTGTGGGTCAGCAACCATGTGTCCTGGACCGATATCCCGCTGCTCGGTCAGTTGCTGCCACTGTCGTTCCTGTCCAAGGCCGAGGTACGTACCTGGCCACTGGCCGGTTGGCTGGCGCACAAGGCCGGTACGCTGTTTATCCGTCGCGGTTCGGGCGACAGCACCTTGCTGGCGCGGCAGCTGCACCGCCACCTCAATGCAGGTCGCCATCTGCTGATCTTTCCCGAGGGCACCACTACCGACGGCCAGCAGGTGCGCACTTTTCATGGTCGCCTGCTGACTGGCGCCATCGAGGCCGGTGTTGCCGTGCAGCCGGTGGCGATTCGTTATCTGCGAGGCGGCGAGCACGATGCACTGGCGCCTTTCATCGGTGATGATGACCTGCCGTCGCACCTGCTGCGTCTGTTCCGTGCCGAGCGTGCGCGAGTACAGATCCAGCTACTCGCGCCGATCGCCAGTGCCGGCCTGGAGCGAAACGCCCTGGCCCGTCAGGCACAGCATGCCGTGCAGTTCGCCTTGTTCGGTGCGGCAGAGGAGCCGGGCCGGCAGGCGGCGTGATGCTCGGTTTCCGGCTGCAAAGGCTCTGGCTGGCTTGATCCAGGTCAGTAAGCGGAGCCTTGTTCTGGCTTAAGGTCGCCTCGCCATTTTTTGCGAGGTTTCCATGCGCCGCGAGCCCATCGTGCTGTTCGATAACGGTAGCCACAAATGCCTGATGTTCGATGACCTGGTCAGCGGCGAGGGCGTGCAGTCCAACCAGTTCCTGATCATCGATCACGACCAGTACCTGCTGCTCGATCCGGGTGGCGACCTGACCTACACACCGCTGTCGCTGGCGCTGTCCCAGCACATTCCGGTGCAGGCGCTGACCTACATCTTCGCCTCGCACCAGGACCCGGACATCATCGCCTCGCTGGACAAGTGGCTGCTGCACACCCGTGCGCGGGTGATCTGCTCCAAGCTGTGGGCGCGCTTCCTGCCGCACCTGACGGCCAACTACCTGGCCCTGAGCCATGGCATCAATACCTATGACCGCATCGTCGCGCTGCCGGATCGTGGCCAGTCTTTTACCCTGGGCAAGTGCCAGCTCAAGGCCGTGCCGGCGCACTTCCTGCACTCGGTGGGTAACTTCCAGTTGTACGACCCGGTGAGCAAAATCCTCTTTTCCGGTGACATGGGCGCTTCGCTGGTGGATGACGCCAGCCCGGTGGTCGACTTCGTCAACCATATCCCCAATATGGCGGGTTTTCATCGGCGCTACATGGCCAGCAACAGGGCCTGCCGCTTCTGGGCGCAGATGGTGCGCGAGATGGATGTGGCGCAGATCGTGCCGCAGCACGGTCGGCCCTTCGTGGGCGAGGCCATGATCGGTGCTTTCCTCGACTGGATCGAGCACCTGGAGTGCGGGCTCGACCTGATGACCCAGCAGGACTATCGCCTGCCGGACTGATTCGTCCCCCTGATCGGCGTGATCGGCGCTATTGCCGTCATGTCGGGCGTGCTAGCGTCGGCTCCTCATCAACTGTCGCGAGCGAGCCCGATGTTGCGTGGAATCTTTATGGCCGGATGCCTTGTGGCTGCTGGCCCTGTATTGGCCGAAACCTGGCCTGCTGCGGACTGGCAGAGTCAGCCAACCGCGGAAACGCCTGCCGCGCAGGCCCTGGATGACTATGCCTTTCCGCTGCGTGACGACGTCACGCGCAAAGGCGTGCGCACCGATGCGTTGCTGGTGATCAAGGATGGCGTCATCGTCCACGAGCGTTATGCCGCACCGACCAGCGCCCAGTCCGCGCATTTGACCTGGTCGATGAGCAAGAGCCTGTTCGCCAGTGTGCTTGGCGTGGCCTACGGCGAGGGGCGTTTCAAACTGGACGATGCGGTTGCTCAGCATTACGCCCCTTTTGCGGCTCACCCCGATGTGAAGATGGGGCACCTGCTCAACTGGGCCTCCGGCCTGGACTGGCAGGAGGATTACGAATACGCCCCGCTGAAGTCCTCCGTGGTGGCCATGCTCTACACCCGCGGGCGTGGCGACATGGCCGCCTTTACCGCGACTCATGGCCTGGGGGCTGTACCGGGAACGCGTTTTCGTTACTCCAGCGGCGACAGCAATGTGCTGGGCGCCAGCCTCAAATCCATGCTCGGTGAGCAGGCCTACGCCGATTACCCCTGGACTGCGCTCTTCGAGCCGCTGGGTATTCGCTCCGCCGTGTGGGAGCGCGATGCCAGCGGCACGTTCGTGGCATCGTCCTATGCCTACATGACGGCACGGGATCTGGCGCGAGTCGGCTTGCTGATGCAGCGTGGCGGTCGCTGGGGCGAGCGCCAGCTGTTGCCGCAGAGTTGGGTGGCGTTCAACCGCACGCCCTTTGCCAACTATCAGCCCGATCCGGCAGAGCCACGTCGCGCCGTGCCGGGAGGACAGTGGTGGCTGAACACTGTGGTGGAAGGCATGCCACTGCCTTGGCCGGATGCCCCGGATGACAGTTTCGCGGCACTGGGTCACTGGGGGCAGGCGCTTTATGTCATGCCTTCGAGGCAGCTGGTCGTGGTGCGTTATGCCGATGATCGCGACAAGAGCTTCAACGATAACGAACTGCTCAAGCGCGTCCTGGCTGCCTATGGAGAACAACCATGATCCGTCGTCGTCCGTTTCTCTCGGTGTTTCTTGCGCTGCTCGTGGGCCTTATCGTGCTGGCCTGGAGCAATCGTGCGCACCTGGCGGCCTTTCCCGGCATCCTGCCTGCCTATGCCGCCAAGGAGTACTGCTCCTGTCGTTATGTCACCGACAACCCAGCCAAGTACTGTGAGGGCTATGTCGAGCAGTATGTGCCGCTAGGTGAGCTGCGCGATGACGCCGAGCGCAAGCAAGTCACTGCAGTGGGGCTGGGGCAGACGCGCACGGCGGTGTGGCGCGATCAGCGCAGCGGTTGCGTATTGATGCCGGACGAGCACGCCTCGCCGCACTGATCGGCTCCTCCTACAGCGCGAAGATACGTTTTGCCATGCCTGTCTCAATCGCGGCTGAAGCCGCTCCCACATTGCCGCTCTGTCTTTGTGGGAGCGGCTTTAGCCGCGATCAATCCGGATAGCTGCAAAAGGTTGCAGCTGCAGTGAGAGGCCGCCAGCCGCGCCCGATCAACGCGACAGATGCTCTGTGTTCAACCGCGCGGCGAGTTGGTGCTTGTGGTTTGGCAAGGCCGGCCGGGGCCGCTATCGTTGCGGGCAAACGTAACGAAAGTGAGCCCATGGTCAGATTTTTTCCAGCATTGCTCGCCTGTTGCCTGGCCCTGCCGGCGCAGGCTGACTGGTACCTGGACAACGAGTCCTCGCGCCTTTCCTTTATCTCCACCAAGGCCGGAAACTTCTCCGAGGTACATCGTTTCCTCACGTTGCACGGCCGCATTGACGCAAAGGGAGCGGCCCGTCTGCGCATCGAGATGGACTCTCTGAGCACCGGTATTCCGGTACGCGACGAGCGTATGCGCAGCCTGCTATTCGATGTCGAGCAGTTTCCCGATGCCCTGGTCATGGCTCAGCTCGATCTCGGCCCCATGACCGATCTCGCTCCCGGTGCCCAACTGGAAACCCGCCTGCCGGTACAGGTGCAGATCCGTGACAGGAAACACGGCTATATGGCGGAGCTACTGGTCACCCGCCTGGATATGCACCGTTTTCAGGTCGTTACCCTGGCGCCGCTGGTGCTGCACGCCGAGCACTTTGGCCTGGCGTCTGGCGTCGAAGCGCTGCGCAAGGTCGCTCGGCTGGAGTCCATCAGCCTGTCGGTACCGGTCGGCGCGGTGATGATCTTTACCTCGCGATGAGTGGCGACATTTTTCCCTGGAAAGCGGGCAACGCCTTTGAGCTGCTGGTCGATGGTGGCGCTTTCTTTCCGGCCATGCTGATCGATATCGCTTCGGCGCAGCACATGGTGCTGCTTGAGTTGTATCTGGTGGAGGACGGGCATTGCAGCGCGGCGTTGGTCGAGGCCCTGTGCGCCGCCGCCATGCGTGGCGTGGAGGTACGCTGCCTGTTCGATGGCTTTGGTGCGCTGCGTTTCGGTCAGGCTCAGCGTCAGCGCCTGGCTGAGGCCGGCGTACATCTGCGCCAGTACAACCCGCTGCGCTGGCGCCGAGGCTTGCGCAACCTGTATCGCGATCACCGCAAGTTGCTGGTGGTGGATCAGCGCTGTGCCTACACCGGCGGTACCGGGGCTACCGATCAGTTCTGGACGACCGAAGCGCAGCAGGCGGTGTGGCATGACGTCATGGTGCGCATCGAGGGGCCGCTGGTGGCGCACTGGCAGATACTCTTCGACATCCAGTGGCTGGCCAGTGAGGGTCGTCGGCCCTGGAAACCCGGCCAGGCACCCGGGCTAGCCCATCTGCCGCCGGTTCCGCCCGCGGGGCAGGGCATGGGCCGTGTGGCCTACGCCGACGCCAGCCAGCACCTGGACATTGTCCAGTCATTGCTGCGCAGCATCGGTCACGCCAAACGCCAGGTTTGGTTGGCCACACCCTACTTTCTGCCCAGTCGTAAGGTGCGGCGCTTTCTGATGCGCGCGGCAGCACGTGGCGTGGAGGTGCGCCTGCTGTTGACCGGCCGCAATACCGATCACCCGCCCGTGCGCTATGCCGGCCAGCGCTACTACCCGAGGCTGCTCAAGGCCGGGGTGCGTATCTTCGAATACCAGCCGCGCTTTCTGCACTTGAAAATGGTGCTGGTGGATGACTGGGTCAGCATCGGCTCCTGCAATTTCGACCACTGGAATCTGCGTTTCAACCTGGAAGCCAATGTGGAAGCCTTAGACCCGCAGCTGACACAGGCTGTGAGTGCCTGTTTTATCAACGATTTCGAGCAGAGCCGCGAGATCACCCTGGAAGACTGGCGCAGGAGGCCCTTGCTCAAGCGCATGCAGCAGCGCCTGTGGGGTTGGCTGGATCGTTTGACGGTGAATCTGCTGGACCGGCGCCGTTAGTTTGTTGCGCTGCAGCCGCAGTGCGGATGGCCAGGCATGCTTGCGTGGGAGCGGCTTCAGCCGCGATGCTCCTGGCTGGCTTCAATCGCGGCTAACGCCGCGCTCATAAAAAACAACCCGGCACTGCCAGCAGAAGGGACCTGATCGATACAGTCGCTCCAAGTGCACTCCGGCAAAAGCAGAGGCGTGGGGCGCATGGGCTAGCCTGCCGCGCCAACTGCGTCGGGTGAGGCGCTAATCCTTCCGTTTACCAGCCCGGCACCCCACTCATGTCCGGCAGGTGGTGGGCGATACCCTTGTGGCAGTCGATGCAGGTGGCCTCGCCGCTGGCCAGCGCGGTGGAGTGCATCTGCCGGGCGCGCTGGCTCTGCTTGGTGAAGTCCATGAAGTCAAAGTTGTGGCAGTTGCGACATTCCAGTGAGTCGTTGGCCTTGAGCCGTGCCCATTCGTGTTCGGCCAGTTCGCGGCGTTTTTCCAGAAACTTGTCGCGGGTATTGATGGTGCCGAAGATCTTGCCCCAGACCTCCTTGGAAGCCTGCATCTTGCGCGCGATCTTGTCCGTCCACTGGTGCGGCACATGGCAGTCCGGGCAGGTGGCGCGCACGCCGGAGCGGTTGCTGTAGTGGATGGTGTCCTGCAACTCCACGAAGACGTTGTCGCGCATCTCGTGACAGGAAATGCAGAATTGCTCGGTGTTGGTGGCCTCCAGCGCGGTGTTGAAGCCGCCCCAGAAGATGATGCCGGCGATGAAGCCGCCGAGCGTGAGAAAGCCCAGGCTGTAGTGCACGCTCGGGCGGCGCAGGATGCCCCAGTAGTCCTTGAGCAGGGCGAACAGTGCCTTCATGACGCCTCCTCAGGGTTGCTTGGATGTGCCATCGACGGCGTCGCGCAGCACGTCGTCAATGGTGCGGAAGCGGTTATCCACCAGCGGTTTCACCTCTTTCTGCGGCACATGACACTGCACGCAGAAATAGCGGCGTGGCGATACCGCCGCCAGCACCTGACCGTCGCGATCCATGTAGTGGGTGATGCTGATCATCGGCGCCTGGCTGACGGCGCTGCCCGCGCGGCTATGGCAGGCCAGGCATTTGTTGGCGTCGCCGGTGATCTGGTAGCCGCGGATGCTGTGGGGAATGGTCGGTGGCTGTTCGGGGTAATTGCGTTCGCGCTTGATGTCCTTGTTCTCGTCCGCGGGGATGACCGGAGTCGGCAACTCCTGGCTGATTGTGCCGCCGGGACGACGGCCGTCCGGCGCCGGCGCATCCAGCGGATAGTCGGCGGCCTGGGCCAGGCCGGCGATCAGGAATAAGGCAAGAGGCAGGGTCTTCATGATCAAGCTCCTCAGGCCAGGCTGACCAGTTCGATGCGTACCGCGCACTTCTTGTAGTCGGTCTGCTTGGAAATCGGGTCGGTAGCGTCCAGGGTGACCTTGTTGATCAGCTTGTTGGCATCGAAGAAGGGCACGAACACCAGCCCCTGCGGCGGCTTGTTGCGACCGCGTGTTTCGATGCGCGCGCGCATTTCGCCGCGCCGGCTGATGACCTTGACTTCGCTACCACGGCGCACGCCCAGCTGTTTGGCATCGTCCGGGTGCATGTACACCAGGGCATCGGGTACGGCGCGGTAGAGTTCATCGACCCGCTGGGTCATGGAGCCGGTGTGCCAGTGTTCCAGTACCCTGCCGGTGCTGAGCCAGAACGGATAGTCCTGATCCGGGACCTCGGCTGGCGGCTCATAGGGTAGGGAGAAGATGATCGCCTTCTTGTCCGGGTGGCCGTAGAACTGCACGTCGCTGCCTTTCTCCACGTAGGGGTCGTAGCCCTCGCGGTAGCGCCAGCGGGTTTCCTGGCCTTCCACCACGGGCCAGCGCAGGCCATGGGCTTCGTGGTAAGTGTCGAAGGGCGCCAGGTCGTGGCCATGGCCGCGGCCGAATGCGGCGTATTCCTCGAACAGGCCCTTTTGCAGATAGAAACCAAAGGCGTCGACTTCGTCGTTGGCATAGCCCTTGGCCAGTTCGCTGCTGGGGAACCGATCGACATTGCCGTTGCGAAACAGCACCTCGTACAGGCTCTTGCCCTTGTATTGCGGGGCCTTGGCCAAGAGTTCGGTGGGCCAGGCATCATCGGTAGTCAGGCGTTTGGAGAACTCGACCAGTTGCCACAGGTCGGATTTGGCCTGGCCCGGCGCCTTGACCAGCTGGTGCCAGAATTGGGTGCGTCGCTCGGCATTGCCGTAGGCGCCTTCCTTTTCCACCCACATGGCACTGGGCAGGATCAGGTCGGCAGCCTGGGCCGAGACGGTGGGGTAGACATCCGATACCACCACGAAGGCGTCCGGGTTGCGCCAGCCGGGCAGCACCTCCTGCATGATGTTGGGGCCGGCCTGCATGTTGTTGCTGGCCTGCGTCCAGTAGAAGCGCAGCACGCCGTCCTTGAGCATGCGGCTCTGCTGCACCGCGTGGAAGCCGACCTTTTCCTGGATGGTGCCGGCGGGCAGCTTCCAGATCTTCTCGGCAGTGGCGCGGTGTTTCGGGTTGGTCACCACCAGGTCGGCCGGCAGGCGATGGGCGAAGGTGCCCACCTCGCGGGCGGTGCCGCAGGCCGAGGGCTGGCCGGTCAGCGAGAAGGGGCTGTTGCCCGGCTCGCTGATCTTGCCGGTGAGCAGGTGGATGTTGTAGATCAGGTTGTTGGCCCACACGCCGCGGGTGTGCTGGTTGAAACCCATGGTCCAGAACGAAACCACCTTGCGCTTTGGGTCGGCATACAACTCGGCCAGGGCCTTGAGACGCTCGGCGGGCACGCCGGACTCCTTGGCGGCGCGTTCCAGGGTGTAGGGTTTGACGAAGGCGGCGAACTGCTCGAAGGAGATGTCGCTCCAGGTATTAGCCTTGTCGGCGTTCTTGGCCTGCTGTTCGCGTGGGTCGTCCGGGCGCAGGCCGTAGCCGATATCGTCGGCGCCCTGGGCGAAGCGGGTGTGCTTGTTGACGAAGTCCTTGTTGACTGAACCCGACTCGATGATGTGGTTGGCGATGTAGTTGAGGATCAGCAGGTCGGTCTGCGGCGTGAAGACCATCGGGATGTCCGCCAGGTCGAAGCTGCGGTGCTCGAAGGTGGACAGCACGGCGACCTTGACGTGGGGGTAGCTCAGGCGCCGGTCGGTGACCCGGCTCCACAGGATCGGGTGCATCTCGGCCATGTTCGAGCCCCACAGGACAAAGGCGTCGGTGGCCTCGATGTCGTCGTAGCAGCCCATCGGCTCGTCCATGCCGAAGGTACGCATGAAGCCCATCACCGCCGAGGCCATGCAGTGGCGGGCGTTAGGGTCGATGTTGTTGCTGCGCAGCCCGGCCTTCATCAGTTTGTTGGCGGCGTAGCCTTCCCACACCGTCCATTGCCCCGAGCCGAACATGCCGACCGATTCCGGCCCGTTGGCCTTGAGCGTGGCCTTGAGCTTCTCCTCCATGATGTCGAAGGCCTGCTCCCAGGTAACCGGCTGGAACTCGCCCTGCTTGTCGTACTGGCCGTTTTTCATGCGCAGCAGCGGCTGGGTCAGGCGGTCGACGCCATACATGATTTTCGACAGGAAGTAGCCCTTGACGCAGTTAAGGCCACGGTTGACCTCGGCCTTGACGTCGCCGTGGGTGGCCACCACCTGGTTGTCCCTGGTCGCTACCATCACGCTGCAACCGGTGCCGCAGAAGCGGCAGGGGGCCTTGTTCCAGTCCAGCGTGGTCATGTCGGCGTCGGTCACCAGGTTGCTGGCGCTGGTCACGATCGGCAGCCCGGCCGCCGCCGCCGCAATGGCAGCGGCCTGGGCCTTGGCGAACTCACGGCGAGTCAGTTTCATCAGGCATCTCCTTCTGCACCGAGCATCTCGTGGTAGACGAGTGCGGCGTTGAGCACGCCGGGCAGGCTGTTGATCTGCTCCAGACGGGTGAGAATCTGGCTTTCGCTCTCGGCTTCAAGCACCACCACCAGCTTGCCCTGGGGGCTTTCCTGGTGCAGTTCCAGGCCGGGCAGCAGGCGCAGGTTGTCTTTCAGGCTGGTTAGATATTGCGGGCGCGCATGCACCAGCAGGCTGGCGATATGCAGGGTTGCGTCCATGAACAATGCTCCTGCGGACTCAGGCGGGAGGCCCGGGCGGGCCAGTGAGGATTTGCAGGAACCAGATGATGAAGCCGTAGCCGCCGACGATGGCGACCGAGAGAATGGGGAACAGGCAGATCACCAGGAACAGAAACAGCCTGGTTTCCTTGGCCTTGGGCACATGCTTGGACATGCCAGGAGTCTCCAGAAGGCGAGTATCTGGAGATTAGACCCTGTTTTTTATAGGGACAAATGCCCTATGGCGATTAGCCGGTTGCGCTTGAGACTTGCCGATGCCGCAGAAGCGGCATGGGCAATGCCAGAGCTACCCCCAGCCGCTCTTGCTGTTCGTAGGAGGGGGCCATCCTACAAAAGATGCTCCGTGCTTTACCTGCCACCCCACAATGAACCTGAAAGTTCGAGTGCCGACTCATGCTTTTTTGATCGTTCCCGCGCTCCGCGTGGGAATGCCGCCATCGACGCTCCGCGTCCACTCACAGCCAGTGGTCAATCTCGATCAATCCCGGCTGCCCTTGGTAGTTGCGAGCACTGGAGTAGCGCCAGTGCTCAGGCAAATCCACATAACCGCGCCGCACGGGATTCAGGTGGATGTAATCAAGCTTCTGTCTCATCACCTCAGCAGTGCAGACCAATTCGGCGTGGTTGCCTTCCTGCCAGAGCTGGTATTCCCGGTCCTGCTTGTGCGCTCTTTTGGCAAAGCTCAGACGTTGCAGTGTGGAATCCGCGCCGCGTTGTTCCAGATGGTCGAGCATTTGGCGGGCCGTATAGGACTTGAAACTGCTGACGCATTTAGCCAGGTCGGGAGCCTGGGCCAGGTAATGCAGGTGGTTTTCCAACACCACGTAGCCGTAAAGCCTGAGCCCCTGATTGGCCTGTTGATGGCGCCAGCAGTCGAGCAGGATGTCGACCAGGGCAGGGCGGTTGAACAGTGGTAGCCACTCCATCACCGTGCAGGTGAGGAAGTGCGGCTGTGCGGTATCGGTGATGACGTAGCGACTGCGGCCCATGAGATTCATCCGTGAATCGGTTGCCTGATATGCGTGCCAGCCTCTCCTTTCTGGACTGATGGCTCCCACGCTCCGCGTGGGAGCCTAGCCGGTGACGCTCCGCGTCGCTACGGGGTTGAGTATGTGAAGTAGCTCAGGTGGACGCAGAGCGTCGAGGGCGGCATTCCCACGCGGAGCGT
>NZ_JARPUS010000022.1 GCF_029537485.1 Pseudomonas sp. GOM6 | reverse complement strand
CCCCCCCCCCACGGCCCCTTCCCTCTCCCCCGGCCCCTCTCCCACCAGTGGGAGAGGGGAGAACAGCAAAGGACACCACCATGCAATTCGCCCATCCCCAGGAAGCCCGCGACTTCCTCGAACAACACCCCGACGTGCGCCTGATCGAGCTGATGCTGATCGACGCCAACGGCATTCCGCGCGGCAAGCTGCTGCACCGCGACGAACTGCTGGCGATCTTCGAGAACGGCCGCCCGCTGCCCAGCTCCATCCTCTCGCTGACCATCCAGGGCGAAGACGTTGAAGAAAGCGGCCTGGTCTGGGAAGTCGCCGATGCCGACTGCTGGACCTACCCGCTGCCCGGCAGCCTGACCCTGCAGCCCTGGCGCGCCACCCCGACCGGCCAGGTGCAGGTGAGCATGCACCCGACCCAGGGCGCGCCGGCCGCCGCTGGTGACCCGCGCCATGTGCTGGCACGCGCCATCGAGCGGCTCAAGGCCGACGGCTACCACCCGGTCATGGCGGTGGAACTGGAGTTCTACCTGTTGGATAAACAGCGTGACGCCAACGGCCGCCCACAGCCGGCGCTGCAAGCCAACGGCGTGCGCCCGCAGGCGCCACAGGTGTACGGCGTGCTGGAGCTGGAACAGCAGCAGGCCTTCCTCGACGACCTCTACAGCGCCTGCGAGGCCCAGGGCCTGCCGGTACGCACCGCCATCTCCGAGTACGCCCCCGGCCAGCTGGAGTTGACCCTAGAGCACCGGTTCGACGCGCTGCAGGCAGTCGATGAAGGCATCCGCTACAAGCGCCTGGTCAAGGGCGTGGCCAACAAGCACGGGCTGATCGCCTGCTTTATGGCCAAGCCGTTCGGCGACCTGGCCGGCAGCGGTTTGCACATGCACGTCAGCCTGGCCGACGAGCAGGGCAACAACCTGATGGCCAGCGAAGACCCGCACGGCACCCCGCTGCTCAAGCACGCCATCGGCGGCATGATGGCCACACTCAACGACGCGCTGGCGATCTTCTGCCCCAACGCCAACTCCTACCGGCGCTTCCAGGCCAACAGCTACGCGCCGCTGGCCAAAAGCTGGGGCGTGAACAACCGCACCGTGTCGTTCCGCGTGCCGGGTGGCCCGGCCAAGAGCCGCCACGTCGAGCACCGCATCTGCGGCGCCGATGCCAACCCCTACCTGGCCGCCGCCGCGATCCTGGCGGGTATCCACAAAGGCATTCGCGAGCAGATCGATCCGGGCGAAGAGATCATCGGCAACGGTTACGAGCAGGCCCGCGAAACCCTGCCGACCGACTGGCTCACAGCGCTGCGCAACCTGGAACAGTCGGCCTGGGCCAAGGAAGCCCTGGGCGAGGACTTCCTGAAGATCTTCCTGGCGATCAAGTGGGAAGAATTCCGCCAGTTCGTCGGCGAAGTCGGCGAGCAGGACTGGCGCTGGTACCTGACCCACGCCTGAGCCATCCGCAGTGGTGGGTCAGGCTCTGCCCTGTCCCACCCTGCCCCGCTTTATCCTTCCGGCTGCCGTTCTGCAGCCACTCGCAGCCGCCCAGGACTTATCCGTCACTGCCCCTCTGCGCTGCCCTTTCCTGCAGCACAAGCGTGCAATAAGTGCCTAAACAGGGCGTCGGCAGCGTCAATAACCTCCCGAACACCGGCTTTTCTCCAGGTCGCGAAATTGCATGGTGTTTCCCCGCTGGCAACGCGAAGTAAACAGGCAGCACCTATAACAACAAGCAGACCCCGCAGGAACTGCAACGCCAGCGCCCTAAAAACTGCCTATGAGACAACCATGGATTTTGCCAACAACACCCTGTCGATGACCGTCCTGATGACCCCGGACATGGCCAACTTTTCCGGCAATGTGCACGGCGGCACGCTGCTCAAGTACCTCGACGAGGTGGCCTATGCCTGCGCCGCGCGCTATGCCGGCTGCTATGTGGTGACCTTGTCGGTGGACCAGGTGATCTTCCGCGAGCCGGTGCATGTCGGCGAGCTGGTCACCTTCCTCGCCTCGGTCAACTACACTGGGCGCACCTCGATGGAGATCGGCATCAAGGTGGTCACCGAGAACATCCGTGAACGCTCGGTGCGTCATACCAACAGCTGTTTCTTCACCATGGTGGCGATGGACGACCAGCGCCAGCCGATCCCGGTGCCACCGCTGCAACCGCAGACGCCGGACGAGCAGCGACGCTTCCGCCAGGCCCAGCGCCGTCGGGAAATCCGCGAGGAACTGGTGCGCCGCTACCAGTCCCTCGATGCCGAGATCTAAGGCTCAACCCGCGACTGGCTCGGCCCTACGCCGGGTCAGGCGCTGGCCGAGCCAGTCCAGCGCCAGCATCAACAGCAGCGACGCGCCGACCAGCGGGAACAGCAGGCCCAGGCCGAACATGATCGCCACCCCGCCCTTCCACAGCGGCAGATCGTGGCGCAGCGGCGGCACACCGAAACGGCCCGCCGGACGGCGCTTCCACCACATCACCAGGCCACTGACCGAACCCAGCAGGATCAGCAGGCACACCAGCAGCATGATCAGCTGGTTGGCCAGGCCGAACAGCTTGCCCTCGTGCAGCATCACGCCGGTTTCCACCGTGCGCGCCACCAGGCCGTAGTCGGCCCAACGGATATCCGCCAGCACCTGACCGCTGTATTGGTCCAGGTGCAGGGTGGCGTCGTTACGCGGGTCGTCGGCGAACAGGGCGACGGTGAACACGCCTTTCTCGTCGCCGGGAAAGCTGATGCTGTAGCCCGGCTGCACGCCAAGACGGCTGGCCGTGTCGACCACCTGCTGCAGGCCGATGCGCTCGGGCGCAACCGGCGCGCTGGGCATGGCGTGGCCATGATGCGCGGCATGCGGGTCGGACTGCGGCAGCGGGGTGTTTTCCACCGCCCAGGCCACCGTCTGCGCGGTCGCCGTGTTGAGGCTGCGCGCCTGCACAGTCGATTGCGGCACGTCGTCCCACATGGCCGCCGGGAAGTGGTTCCAGGCGCCGGCGAACTGCGCGCCCCAGAAGCCGGTCCAGGTCATGCCGGTAAGCAGCATGAACAGCAACAGGGCGCTGCCCCAGAAACCACTCACCGCGTGCAGATCGCGCCACAACAGGCGCCCGCGGGCGCTCAGGCGCGGCCACAGCACCCCGGCGCCGCCCTGACCGCGCGGCCACCACAGGTACATGCCGGACACCACCAGGACGATGCCCCAGCCGGCGGCCAGCTCGATCAGGCGGTCGCCAACGGTGCCGATCAGCAGCTCGCCATGCAGGGCGCGGGCGATGGCCTGCAGGTTGTCCTGGGCATCCTGCTGGCCCAGCAGTGCGCCGCTGTAGGAGTCGACGAACAGATTGATCAGGCGGCCATCGAGGCTGGCGACGAACTGCGCACTGCGCTCGGCGTCGACCGGTGGCAGGTATTTGCTCACCTCGGCCTGCGGCAGCACCTGCTGCAGGTGAGTCAGTTGCTGATCGGCGGACAGCGGCGTGCCAACCGGCTGAACATTGAGCAGCTCGGGGTACATCAGCTGATCGAGCTGCGGCTTGAACAGGTAAACGATGCCGGTCACCGCCAGCATGATCATGAAGGGGATGACGAACAGGCCGGCATAGAAGTGCCAGCGCCAGGCCAGGTTGTGGAAGGACACCTTGGGCTTGCTCACGGTGAATACTCCGCAATGGTCGGATCGAGGGGGCTCTGCGGCCCCTGTGCTAACGGATCAGACGTCGGAGTGCGGCGGGGCGCGCGGTGGCGCGTCGTGAGGGGCCAGCCGGCGCATGAAAGTGCCAGCCAGGGGTAGCGGAATGCCGACAGCCAGGACAGCAGCGGCGCCGCCGAGCTCGACCAGGGCGCCGGGCAGGGCCGGGCTGGACAACAGCAGGGTGCAGTAGCCGCACTTGGCCCACAGCGGCTGACTGCCGTGGTGAGCCGGCGCCGCATCGCCGCAGGCCAGCTCGTCCAGCCAGCTCGGCACACCGCCCGCCTGTGCCCGGGCCAGGCCCTGAGACAACAGCGGCGCAGCAAGCAGCAGGAACATGGCCAATAGGGCCAGGCGCGCGGTGCTGTGTAGGTGGCGGGTCGACGGCAAGGACGGCTATCCGATTCGCTCAAGAAAGGGGCGCCAACGCGCCCCGCCGGCAAGCATAGCCGTTATCGCGGCGGCGGTGGCTCGTCCTGTGCCCAGAGCCAGGCACCGGCGCCCAGCGCCGCCAGGCTGCCAAGCAGGACGATCGGCCAGAGCCTCATGGGCACCTCACTCGTGGCCGATGTAGTGCAAAAGCTCGCGGCGCTGCGGATGCTCCTTGAGCCAGGCGCGTACCTCGTCGGCACGGGTGATCGCCTCGGCGCCGGCGATGCGGGTGAAGCGCTCGCGGCGCGCCTGTTCGGCAGCCTCCTGGCGTACCCGGCGCTGCCAGGCTTCGCTGAAGATCGCCGGCATGCGCTGGCTCAGCTCCAGGGCCTTGAGCAGCTGCCATTCGCCACCGTCCAGCCAGGCCTCGTCGCAAGAGGTGCACAGGTCGAGGCGATTGCCGTGGGTGCCGCTGATCTGGAACTTGCTCATCAACTTGGCGCACTTGGGGCAGGTCAGCGCCTGCTGGGTGTCGCTGGCCGGTTCGGCCTGCAGCGGCGCGTCGCTCTCGGCAGGCGGTGCGGTGCGCTCGGCCCAGTCGCGGTAATAGAGCAGCGCCACCAGGGCGCCGGAACAGCGCTCGCAGCCGTGGGCCAGCAGGCCGTCATCGAGCTTGGTGGGTTTCAGGGTGGACGTGCGGCAGGCGGGGCAATGCATGGGAAAGTCCTTTTCGCGGAAGAGATGCCGACCGCGACCCTAGCCAACTTGGGCGAACGGCTCAAGCGCGCTGTGGTGAATCGGTTAAGCTTCTGACACACGCCGAGGATTTGTGATGATCGACCTGCTCGATGTACTGCTGCTGATGCTGTTCGCCACCTGCTGCGCCTGGCTGTGGCGCGGCCACGGCATTCGCGAGCGCGCCCTGCTGCTGGCCAAGCAGCACTGCGCCCGCCTGGATGTCGAACTGCTCGACGGCAACGTCGCCTTCCGCCGCCTCGCTCTGGTTCGCGATAACCAGGGGCGCAGACGCCTGGCGCGCCTCTACGACTTCGAATTCACCGTCACCGGCGAGCAGCGCCTGTGCGGCAGCGTGCAGATGTTCGGCCAGCGCCCAGGCCTCATCACCCTGGACGCCCATCCCTTCCACGCGCCGGAGCCGGCGGACGGCAAGGTGATCCAACTGGACGACTGGCGCCGTACCCACCCCAAACCGGACGAACAGCGCCGCGCCGACTGACCGGGGACTTTGTGAGCGGTGCGAGCATCCAGGCAAGCCTGCTGTTGGGCTTCGCTGCGCTCAACCTACGCGGCCCGACCCAACCTACATCTGACTTGCGCTGCCACTCAGCCCTGCGCCAGCTCGGCGGCGATCAATCGCCATTCCTCGATACACATAGAGGTCATCGGCCCACGCAGCAGCCGACACTTGGCCCGGTGCCAGCGCCCGCGCGTCTGGTTGCGCCGGCAGGCTTCGGCCAGCCACTGAGGATCGAATCCAGTCCATACGCCGGCCACGCTCCAGCCATTGAGCCAGACCACCGGCGCCACTTCGGTGTAGAAGATCCGTTCCAGCTCGGCCAATGGCAGGCCGCTGGCGCGCAATACACGGACGATGTGCTGGCGCCCGGCGGCATCCGGCGCCACATCCAGCCACAGGTCGGACAGCGCCAGCCACACATCCTCGCGACTGGCGCGCATGTCAGTCCTGCGCCAGCAGGAAGGCCCGTACACGCTCGGCAGTCTCTGCTGGGTGTTCCTGCATGAAGCAGTGCCCGCCCTCAACCTCGGCGATAGCCACGCTCGGGCTCAACACTGTCAGGCGCCGCGCCGACTGGCCAACGAAGGGGTAGGTCTTGCTGCCATAGAGCAACAGGCTCGGCGTGGTGATTTTGCTCAGTGACGGCCACAGGCGCTTGGGGAAGGAACTGAAGATATCCACCTCACGGCTGGGCCGGCACTTCAGTTCGACACCACCGTCCTCGGCGTCCTTCAGCGCATGATCGACATAGGCCTGCAGCGCCGCATCGGTCCAGCCACGGAAGATGCCGCGGCCTTGCAGCAGCGAGAATGCCGTGGTCCGGTCCGGCCAGTGACGGCGGCGCGCCGCCGACTTCTTCGCCATGACGTTGCGCCGATGCAGACCGAGCAGTTCGGACAGCGCCATCACGCCAATCATCGACTTGCTGAACAATACCGGGTCGAGCATGACCGCGCGGAGGAACAGCTCGGGGTGGCGCGCCAGGATCAGGCTGGTCAGCACCCCGCCGAAACTGTGGCCGAGGGCATAGCGCGGCACCTCGCCGAACAGGCCACGCCCTGCCTCGAAGGCCTCAATTGCCAGCTCGGCGCTGCGGTTCCAGCCGTGGAAGCGGCCACCGTGCTCGGTTTCGCCATGGCCCTGGGCGTCGCACAGCCACAGGTCGAAATGCTCGGCCAACAGCGCCAGCATCGGCTCGTAGGTACGCCCGCAAAAGCCGTTGCCATGCAGGAAGTGCAGCAGCGGCTTGCCGGAAGGGGCGCTATGCCAGCCGGTCAGCGTGAAGCCGGCGGAAGAGGGATGGGACCAGGGAATCAAGTGCATGGAATGAGCCGCCACCAAAATCAGCGGCTAGTGTAACGATGCGCCTGCGGCTAGTCAGGCGGGCAACGTCGGCGAATGCGCGGCGATAAGCGGCCCCGATAACCCAGGGCCATGGGGCACGAACCGCTGCGCTTGCCGGAAGCGCCTTGAACAGGGAGGATCGGCGCCTCGCAAGGAGGCGCCCATGTTCTATCTGCTGGACTCACCCGATCGGGACTTTCTCGACCAGCTGCACGCGCTGTTCCTGGCCAGAGGTCTGCAGACCCTGGTCACCGAGCAGGGCAGCCTGGACGACGGGCGACCGCGCTATGTCATGCAGGGCGTGGAAGCGCTGGACATGGCCGCCATGCGCACCCTGCTCTACCGCGACCCGGTCTTCCCCATCTTCCTGCCGCCACCCCATCGGGCGCAGTTGCTGGCGCTGCGCGAGGAACCGGTGCAGACCCTGCATGCTGCCCTGGTGTCGCCGCTGGCGCTCAAGGTTTCGGCGTTTGCCTTTGCGATGCTGCTGTTGGGTCTGCTGGCCGAGCGCTGGCTGATCTGACCCGGCACGCCTGCAGGCCGGCGGCCAAGACCGTGTTGTCCTGCGGCGCCGCACAAATCAGCTCCAGTCGCGAATCCTTGCGCCACTCGCTGGCGCGCCACTGCAGTGGCGCCCCGTCCAGTGCGTTGGCCGAGCGCCAACCCGCCTCGCCGTGCAGCACCAGCTTGGCGCGGCGCCACGGCACGGTCGCCAGCCACGCCTGGACCTGCTGCAGGTCGAACTGCTGGCTGGGATGGAAACGCCAGCCGATGCTCCAGCCTTCAGCCTGATCCTGTACCTGGCAGATCGGCTCGCCGGGGTCGCGCCAGATCTGCACCAGCGGCGCACCCTGGGCGGGAGTCGGCGGCAGGGGCGCCGCCGCGCCGTCATGTCCTGCACTGCGTGGCAGCTCGGCGAAGTCCAGCGCACCCTGGCAGGTCCAGTGCAGCGCCCGCTGCGGCAAACGCTCACGTACTCGCTGGCGCGCCGCGTCATCCAGGCCATCAGCCTTGTTCAGCACCAGCAATGCTGCAGCTTGCAACGCCGTCTGCTGACTGGGTGGCAGGGGCTTGCCGGCCGCCAGCGCCGGTGCATCCAGCACCAGTACCAGCGGCTGCAGATCCAGCACACCGGCCCAGGGTGCCTCGCCCAACTGGCGCAGCAGCTCCAGCGGATGGCCCAGGCCCGAGGGCTCGATCAGCAGGCGATCCGGCCGCTCCCTGCGCAGCAGGCGGGTTAGGCCGACCTGAAACGGCGCGCCGGCTACGCAGCACAGGCAGCCACCGGGAATCTCGGCGATGCCGATACCGTCCTCATGGGTCGCCAGCAGCGCAGCGTCCAGGCCGATCTGGCCGAACTCGTTGACCAGCACTGCCCAGCGCTCGTGCGCCGGCTTGTGCGCCAGCAGGTGGCGGATCAGGCTGGTCTTGCCGGCGCCCAGCGGGCCGCCGATCAGATGGGTAGGGATCTGGGTAAGCATGGCGCTATGGTGCGGTTTTAACGATGGGTGGAAAAGGCTAGAGTCGCCGCTTTGTTCCGAGGAGATACGTGATGCGTGCGATCGTTGCCCTGTGGCTGCTGGCAGGCCTGAGCGGCCAGGCCTGGGCCGAAGCCTGCGTGATCCACAGCGCCGGCCAGCAACTGGACGTTAAGCTGTGCCAGCAGAATCGCAGCATACCCGCCAACCTGTTCCGCGAGGGTTTTTGCGCCCCGCAACTCAAGGGGCAGAAGGTCGACGTCAGCTTTGTCGCCCAATGCCCAAGCGGCGCCTTCGGTGAATGCCGTAACGCCAAGGTGCAAGGCACGCCCTATCAGCAGGACATTTTCTACTACGGCGTGGCCAGCGATGCCCGCTACCTCAAGCCCGCCTGCGAACAGCAGAGCAAGGGCGTGTGGATGGCGCGCTAGCGGGTAGCTTGCAACGGTCTGCTAGGCCAGCCAGTCCAGGGTCAGCAGCAGGCGGCGCTCGCCGGGCGGCGGTGTCGGCGAGCGGTGAATCAGCCCGGCGCCTTCGTTACCCGCCCACTTCTCGCCCTTGGCCAGCGCCACCCAGCCAGCATCCAGGCGCTGGATACGTTCACCATCGCGCGGCTCGGCCTGGGCCTCGCCGAGGCGCCGCCGATCCATACCCCCTTCTTCCAGCCACTCGCTGGCCACCCCGGCGTAGGTGCTGATCAGGCGCAGCGGCACATGGTCGACATGAAAACGCGGGCACATCGGCTGGCTCAGGCTGCGCAGGCGTAGGCCGACGCGGCGCGCGTCGAGCAGACAGGCAAAGGCTTCGACCAGCCAGCGGACATCGGCGACAAAGGCCGCGTGCCCGTGAAAATCGGCCAGCGCGGGAAGCAGCGCCGGCATGCGCAGTGACTCGTCCTCGCCCACCTCGATGTGCAGGGTCTCCGCCACTTCCTGCGGCTGGGCCAGCAGCAGGCGACTGAAGTCTTCCACCTGCGGCGGCAGACGGCGTTGCCACACGGCCAGGTTGACCCCGTCGAGCAACGCCTTGCCCAGCACCTCATGATGCTCACCCAGCACCTGGCGTGGCGCCGGGCGCAACTGCAGGGCCTGCATCAGGCTGCCTCCTCGGTCCAGGCACCGAAGGGGTCCGGCAGGCGCTGCCAGGCTTCGGGGCCGGCGGCCATTTCGGCGTCGGTCAGCAGGCAGTCGTCCAGCTCGGCGCGCAAGCGGGCGAAATCGATGTTCTGGCCGATGAACACCAGTTCCTGGCGGCAGTCGCCGACCTCGGCGCTCCATTTGCTCATGACGGTGCGCAGGCCGTCCTCGTCCTCAGGCCACTGCGTTTTAGGCACGAAGCGCCACCAGCGCCCGGCATAGCCATGGCGCATCAAACCGCCAGCCTGCGACCAGCTGCCGGCCTCCTGGTACTTGCTGGCCAGCCAGAAGTAGCCCTTCGAGCGCAGCAGCCGGCCATTGACCCACTCACGGTTGAGGAAAGCGAAGAAACGCTCGGGATGGAAGGGCCGGCGCGCCTGGTAGGCGGTCGAGGCAATTCCGTATTCCTCGGTCTCCGGCACGTGCTCGCCGCGCAGCTCCTTGAGCCAGCCGGGCGCCTGGGACGCGCGGTCGAAGTCGAAGCGGCCGGTGTTGAGGATCTTCGCCAGCGGCGCCTGGCCCATCACCATCGGCACGATCTCGGCTTCGGTGTTCAGCCCGCGCAGGATCGCGGTCAGCTCCTCGCGCTCGGCGCTGGAGATCAGGTCGGTCTTGCTGATCAGGATCACGTCGGCGAACTCCACCTGCTCGATCAGCAGGTCGGTGATCGAGCGTTCGTCCTCCTCGCCCAGGGTCTCGCCACGACTGGCCAGACTCTCGGCCTCATGGAAATCGCGCAGGAAGTTGACCCCGTCGACCACGGTGACCAGCGTATCCAGGCGCGCCAGATCGGACAGGCTCTGGCCCTGCTCGTCGCGGAAGGTGAAGGTCTCGGCCACCGGCAGCGGCTCGCTGATGCCGGTGGACTCGATCAGCAGGTAGTCGAAGCGGCCGTCGCGGGCCAGCCGCGCCACTTCCTCCAGCAGGTCTTCGCGCAGGGTGCAGCAGATGCAGCCGTTGCTCATCTCCACCAGCTTCTCGTCGGCGCGATTGAGGCTGACGTCGCGCTGCACTTCGCTGCCGTCGATATTGATCTCGCTCATGTCGTTGACGATCAGCGCCACGCGCAGGCCGTCGCGGTTCTTCAGCACATGGTTGAGCAGGGTGCTCTTGCCGGCGCCGAGAAAGCCGGACAGCACGGTGACGGGTAGACGGTTATCCATTGGGGTTTCCTCGCATATCACGGACATGTCGCTCACGTTGTTCCTGACGCTCCTTGGCCTCGATGCACAGGTTGGCGGTGGGCCGCAGCAGCAGGCGGCGCAGGCCGATCGGCTCGCCGGTCTCGCTGCACCAGCCGTACTCGCCGCGGGCCAGGCGCTCCAGCGCTTCGTCGATCTTGTCCAGCAGCTTCTTCTCGCGCTCCAGCAGGCGCAGCTGCCACTGGCGCTGTTCCTCGGCGCTGCCCAGGTCGGCCGGATCGCTGGCCGGCTGCTGCTCGCGCAGCTGGCCGAACTCCTCGTCGATGCGCTGCTGCAACTCGGCACGTTGCTCCAGCAGGCGCTGACGGAAGAGCGCCTGCTGCACCTCGTTCATGTAGGTGTCGGCAGGCATGGCAAGCAGGTCGGCTTCGCTGATCACAGGGCGGTCTCGTCAGGGTTGTTTCTATTTTTTGTTATAACATAACATTAAAGACTCACAACGTGCCCTGGAAATCCGATGACTGCCCTGACACTCCCCGATATCGCCGCACAGGCCAACACACAAGCCCAGCCCAGTCTGGACTTCGTGGGCATGCAGCAGATCGCCTTGCCCGTGCTGCTCGATGGCAAGCCGCTGGACTGTCGGGTGGACGCCGGCGTCAGCCTGGACGACCCCAGCGCACGCGGCATTCATATGTCGCGCCTGTACCTGGCCCTGGAGGCTCTGGAGCAGCGCGAGCTGTCTCTACCCGCCATCCAGGCGGTATTGACCCAGTTTCTGCAGAGTCATGAGGGGCTGTCGCGCCAGGCCCACCTCAACCTGCGTGGCGAGCTGCTGCTCAAGCGTCCGGCGCTGGTCAGCCCACTGGCCGGCTGGAAGGGTTATCCGCTGGCCTTGAATACCCACCTGGATGACCTGGGGTTTCACGTGGAACTGCAGCTGACCCTCGGCTATTCCTCCACCTGCCCGTGCTCGGCGGCATTGGCCCGGCAGCTGATCCAGCAACAGTTCGTGGCGGACTTTGCTGATAAAAAGCTCGATCATGCCGACATCCTCGCGTGGATCGGCAGCCCCAGCGGCATTCTCGCCACCCCGCACAGCCAGCGCAGCGAAGCCCGTCTGCAGCTACGCCTAGATCCTGACCAGCAGAGCCTGCCCGTTCGCCAGCTGCTGGACAGCGCCGAGGCAGCCCTCAGCACTGCCCTGCAAACCGCGGTCAAACGTGCCGACGAGCAGGCCTTTGCCCTGGCCAACGGACAGAACCTGATGTTCTGCGAAGACGCCGCGCGGCGCCTGCACCAGTGCCTGCGCGAGCACGGCGGCCTGCTCGGTTTCAGCCTGGAAGTGGTGCATGCCGAGAGCCTGCACGCCCACGATGCGGTGGCCCGCGCCAGCTGGAGGCGGCCGTCATGATCGACTGCCAGGGCCTGCAATGGGGAGCGCCCGGACGGCCACTGACGCCGCCGCTGGATCTGCACCTGGCGGCCGGCAGCCTGACCGGCATCATCGGCCTTAACGGCTGCGGCAAAAGCAGCCTGCTTAAAGTTATCGCAGGCCTGCAGGCCCCACTGGCAGGCCTGGTGCGAGTCGATGCGCCACGTCAGGGCGGCATCGGTTTTCTGCAACAGCAACAGGCGTTCGACCGACAGTTTCCGATCAACCTGCGCGAACTGGTGGGTACTGGGCTGTGGCATAGCACCGGCAACCACCGCCAGCGCCAGGAACGCCTGGATCAGGCTCTGCGCCGCTGGCAACTCTGCGCGCTGCAACGTCTGCCGCTGGAGGCGCTGTCCGGCGGACAGCTACAGCGCGCCCTGCTGGCCCGCCTGGACCTGACCGATGCCGCCGTACTGCTGCTGGACGAGCCGGAGGCGGCGCTGGATCAAGCCTCGCAAGCGCTGTTCTGGGAGCGCGCCAGGCAGTGGCAAAGCGAGGGCCGCACCTTGCTGGTGGTCAGCCATGCCATCGGCCACCTCAGCAGCCGTCTGGACAATGCCCTGCTGGTCTCGCCGCAGGGTTGCATCCTCGCCCCCCTTGCCCAGTTGATGGGGAAATCCCTGGAGCGGGTCGCCTGATGTTTGCAGCGCTGTGGCAACCCTTCGTGGAATTTGCCTTCATGCGCCGGGCCCTGTTCGGCGGTATGGCACTGGCCTGCAGTGCCGCGCCGCTGGGGGTATTTCTCATGCTACGGCGCATGAGCCTGATCGGCGACGCCATCGCCCACGGTATCCTGCCAGGCGCTGCACTGGGCTTCTGGCTGTTCGGCCTGAGCCTGCCGGCGCTGACTCTGGGCGGCCTCGGCGCCGGCCTCGGCATGGCCGCCCTGGCCGCCTGGGTGTCGCGCCGCACCGGGCTGCGGGAGGACACAAGCCTGGCTGCCCTCTATCCCATCTCGCTGGCCAGCGGCGTGCTGCTGCTCGGCCTGGCCGGACGCAAGCTGGACCTGTTGCACCTGCTGTTCGGCTCGGCGCTGGCCGTTGACGCCATCACCCTGCAGGCCATGCTCGGCGTCGCCACCTTCAGCCTGCTGGTGCTGCTGGCGATCTACCGGACGCTGACCCTGGACAGCCTAGACCCGCTGTTCCTGCGCGGCCGCAGTCGCATCGGCCCGCTGGTGCATGGCCTGTTCCTCGGCCTGGTGATACTCAATCTGGTGGTCGGCTTCCAGGCCATCGGCGCCTTGATGGTCGTCGGCCTGATGATGCTGCCGGCAGCCGCCGCACGCTTCTGGACTCGCCGCCTGCCGCTGCTGCTGGCGCTGGCCGCACTGATCGGCGCCAGCAGCGTCTGGCTCGGTCTGTTGTTGTCCTTCTACGCCAGCCTGCCTAGCGGGCCCTGCATCGTGCTGCTGGCAGGTGCCATCTACCTGATTTCCGTCATCGCCGGACCGGTTCACGGCCTGCTGCGTACCGCCCCACTGCCCACTGCAACCTGAGGAAAGTCTCGTCATGCGCGTCCTGCTCGCCGCTCTCGCCCTGCTTTTGCCACTGTCACTGCCTGCCGCGGACAAGCCACGGGTGGTCACCAGCTTCAGCATCCTCGCCGACCTCACCCAAGAGATCGGCGGCGAGCACATCGTCCTGACCAACCTGGTCGGCCCGGAAGAGGACGCCCACCACTTCGAACCCAGCCCAGACCATGTACGCAGCCTGCTCGAAGCCGACCTGGTCGTCGCCAACGGCCTAGGCTTCGAACCCTGGCTGGAGCGCCTGCTGGCCAGCAGCGAGGCACGCGGCAAACGCATCAACGCCAGTCAGGGCGTAGTGCCGCTGCAGGTGCAAGAAGACGGCGAGACTGTCTCCGACCCGCACGCCTGGCAGAGCCTGAGCAACGCCGAGCTGTACGTGCGCAACATCGCCAAGGCGCTCAGCGAGGTGGACCCGGCAAACGCCAAGACCTATGCCAGCAACCGCGACGCCTACCTGACCAAGCTGCACACCCTGCTGAAGACAGCCAACCAGCGCACGGCCACCCTGCCGGCCAGCCAGCGCAAGGTGGTCACCAGCCATGACGCCTTCGGCTACCTGGGCCAGGCCTGGCAACTCGAATTTCTCGCCCCGGTCGGTCTGTCCACCACCGACGAGCCTTCGGCCGCCGAAGTGGCTGCACTGATCCGCCAGCTGCGCACGGAAGGCGCGCGCGCCGTATTCGTCGACAACATTCAGGATCCGCGCCTGATCGAGCAGATCGCCGAGGAAGCCGGCGCCCGCGTCGGCGGCACCCTGTATTCCGATGCCCTGGCCAGCGAGGGGCCGCCCAGCACCTACCTGGGCATGTTCCAGCACAACCTCGACACCCTGTTGGCCGCGCTCAAACCATGAACCTGTGGCTGCAACTGGAGCAGGCCGGGCTGGGCGACAGCCGCCCGCTGGCCGAGGTGCTGGCGGCCATCCCCTGGAATGCCGACGGCCTGATCGCCGCCATCGCCCAGCAGCACGGATCAGGCGAGGTGCTGATGCTGGCCTGGATGAACCGCGCGGCATTGGAGGAAACCCTTGCCAGCGGCCAGGTCTGCTACTGGTCGCGCTCGCGCCAGCAGCTATGGCGCAAGGGCGAAACCAGCGGCCACCGCCAACGGCTGGTCGAGGCCCGCCTGGACTGCGACGGCGACGCCGTGCTGCTACTGGTCGAGCAACAGGGCGCGGCCTGCCACACCGGTCGCCCCAACTGCTTCTACAACGCCATCCGCAATGAACGGGTGTGCGTGATCAGCGTGCCGCAATGAAACGCCTGCTGCTCAGCCTGGTACGGCTCTACCAGTACCTGATCAGCCCCCTGCTCGGGCCACGCTGCCGCTTCCATCCCAGTTGCTCGCACTACGCCATCGAGGCCATTGAACGCCACGGCGCGCTGCGTGGCGGCTGGCTGGCCGTGCGGCGCCTGGGCCGCTGCCATCCCTGGCATGCGGGCGGTTATGACCCCGTGCCACCCATCCATCGCTGCAATCAGGAACATCCCCATGACTGATCTGCTGATCCGCAACGCCCGCCTGATCAACGAGGGCCGCGAGTTCGAGGCTGACCTGCTGGTAAGCCACGGCCGCATCGAGAAGATCGCCAGCAGCATCAGCGGGCGCAGCGCCGAGGTGGAGATCGACGCCGCCGGGCAGTACCTGCTGCCGGGCATGATCGACGACCAGGTGCACTTCCGCGACCCCGGCGCGCCGCACAAGGGCAGCTTCGCCACGGAATCCCGCGCGGCCGTGGCCGGCGGCATCACCAGCGTGATGGACATGCCCAACACCCACCCGCCGACCCTGACCCTGGAAGCGCTAGAGGCCAAGGAAAGGCGCGCCGCCAGCTGCTCCATGGCCAACTTCGGCTTCCATTTCGGCGTCAGCCACGAAAACCTCGACATCGTCGCGGCGCTCGACCCCGCCCGGGTGGCAGCGGTGAAGGTGTTCATGGGCGCCAGCACCGGCAATATGCTGGTCGACGACCTGCCCTCGCTGGAGCGGCTGTTCCGCGACTGCCCGACCGTACTGCTGACCCACTGCGAGTACACCCCGCGCATCCGCGAGCGCGAACTGCTCTGGCTCAATCGTTACGGCCAGGACATCCCTGCCGACCAGCACCCACTGATTCGTGACGCCGAGGCCTGCTACCAGTCATCCAGCCTGGCGGTGAGCCTGGCGCGGCGCTACGGAACGCGCCTGCACGTGCTGCACCTGACCACCGCCCGTGAGCTGAGCCTGTTCCAGCCCGGGCCGCTGGCCGGCAAGCAAATCACCGCCGAGGTCTGCGCGCATCACCTGTACTTCGATGACCGCGACTACGCGGCGCTCGGCCACCTGATCAAGTGCAACCCGGCGATCAAGACCCAGGCCGACCGCGACGCGCTGCGCCAGGCCCTGCTGTGCGGGCGGCTGGACATCATCGGCACCGACCACGCCCCGCACACCCTGGACGAGAAGCAGCGGCCCTACCTGCAGGCGCCGTCCGGCCTGCCGCTGGTGCAGCACGCCCTGCCGTCCCTGCTGGAACTGGTCGCCGACGGTCTGCTGCCCCTCACCACCCTGGTGGAAAAGACCAGCCATGCGGTGGCGCAGCGCTTTGCCATCGAGCAGCGCGGCTACCTGCGCGAAGGCTACTGGGCCGACCTGTGCCTGATCGAACGCCCGGCCGAGCCACGCCCGGTGGCCGCCGACCCGATCCTCGCCCACTGCGGCTGGACGCCCTTCCAGGGCCGCGCATTCCGCCATGCCGTACGCAGCACCGTCGTCTCCGGCCAGCTGGCCTGGCACGAAGGTCAGCTGCAACACGATTGCCAGGGGCTGCCGCTGCGCTACCAGCGCGGCTGAGCGCCCTGTTAACCGACCTGATCAGAGAACCGACATGCCCAGCATCACCCTGCCCGATGGCAGCCAGCGTCACTATGCCCAACCCCTGAGCGTGGCCGAAGTCGCCGCCGACATCGGCCCCGGCCTGGCCAAGGCCGCCCTGGCCGGCCGCCTGAATGGCCGCCTGGTGGACACCAGCGCCTTGATCGACCACGACGCCCAGCTCAGCCTGATCACCGCGCGCGACCCCGAGGGCCTGGAGCTGCTGCGCCACTCCTGCGCGCACCTGCTGGCCATGGCGGTCAAGCAGCTGTACCCCAGCGCCCAGGTGACCATCGGCCCGGTGATCGAGGACGGCTTCTACTACGACTTCGCCTTCGAGCGCCCCTTCACCCCGGATGATCTGGCGCTGATCGAGACGCGCATGAGCGAGCTGGCCGCCGCCGACCTGCCCGTCAGCCGCCGTGAGCTGCCACGTGATGAAGCCATCGCCCATTTCGCGGCCCAGGGTGAGCACTACAAGGCCGAGCTGATCCGCGACATTCCGGCCGGCGAAGTGCTGTCGCTGTACCGCCAGGGCAACTTCGAAGACCTCTGCCGCGGCCCGCATATCCCGCGCACCGGCCATCTGCAGGCGTTCAAGCTGACCAAGGTGGCCGGCGCCTACTGGCGCGGCGATGCGAAGAACGCCGCGCTGCAACGCATCTACGGCACCTGCTGGGCCAACAGCAAAGAGCTCAAGGCCTATCTCACCCGCCTGGAAGAAGCCGGCAAGCGCGACCACCGCAAGCTCGGCCCGCAACTCGATCTGTTCCATTTCGACGACTGCGCCCCGGGCTCGGTGTTCTGGCACCCCAAGGGCTGGACCCTGTTCCAGCAGTTGATCGGCTACATGCGCCAGCAGCAGGATGCCGCCGGCTATGTCGAGGTCAACACCCCGGACGTGATGGACCGCAGCCTGTGGGAAACCTCCGGGCACTGGTTCAACTACCGCGACGCCATGTTCACCACCAGCACCGAGGACGAGCGCGTGTTCGCCCTCAAGCCGATGAACTGCCCCGGCGCCGTGGCGCTGTTCGCCCGTGGCCTGAAGAGCTACCGCGACCTGCCGCTGCGCATGGCCGAATTCGGCAAGGTGCACCGCTACGAGCCGTCCGGCGCGCTGCACGGCCTGCTGCGCGTGCGCCACTTCACCCAGGACGACGCGCACATCTTCTGCACCGCCGCGCAGATGGAACAGGAGTGCGCCGACACCATCGCCCTGGTGTTCGCCATCTACCGCGACTTCGGTTTCAACGAGGTGGCGGTGAAGCTGTCCACCCGCCCGGCCAACCGCATCGGCAGCGACGCCACCTGGGACCAGCTGGAAGGCGCGCTCTCCGGCGCGCTGCAGCGGATGGGCATCGACTACCAGCTCAACCCCGGCGAAGGCGCGTTCTACGGGCCCAAGCTGGAGTTCGTGCTGCGCGATGCCATCGGCCGCGACTGGCAGTGCGGCACCCTGCAGGTCGACCTCAACCTGCCGGAGCGTTTCGACATCGGTTACATCAACGAGCAGGGCGAGCGCGAGCGCCCGGTGATGCTGCACCGCGCCCTGTTCGGCTCGCTGGAACGCTTCACCGGCATCCTCATCGAGCACTACAGCGGCCTGTTCCCGCTGTGGCTGGCGCCGCAGCAGGCGGCCGTGCTGACCATCTCAGAAGGGCAGAACGACTACGCCCGCCAAGTACTCGCCGCCCTCAAGCGCGCCGGCCTGCGCGCGGCGGCAGACCTGCGCAACGAGAAGATCGGCTACAAGATCCGCGAAGCCACCCTGCAGAAAGTGCCCTACCTGCTGGTGATCGGCGAACAGGAGAAGGCCGAGGGCCGCATCACCCTGCGCAGCCGCGCCGGCGACAACCTCGGCAGCCTGCCGCTGGCCGAGCTGGTCGAGCGGCTGCGTGGAGAAGGGCGTATTCCGGGGCTGCCACAGGACTAGCCCCGGCAGCGATGAACGGTCGAACCCAGCACCAGGCAGCGACTAGCCTGAAACGGGTCGACCTCCGGAGGACGCCAACATGGGTACCTGCAACCAGCACCCGCATCACGACCACCAGCACCGCCCGGGCTGCGGGCACACCGCAATCCAGCACGAGGGGCATGTCGACTACCTGCACGACGGTCATCTGCACCATATGCACGGCGATCACGTCGACGAGCATGTGCTGGAGGTCAGCGCCCAGAACCCTGACCGCTGCACCCCCAACCATCAGTGTGCCGGGCACGCACCCGACCATGTACACGGCCCCGGCTGTGGTCATGAGGCGGTGCCGCACGGGGATCATGTCGACTATCTGGTCGATGGTCACCTGCACCACCCGCATGGCAACCATTGCGACGATCACGGCCCGGTCACACTGGTACGCTGAGTCCCCTCGGGGCGGCCCCTACCAGCCGCCACCCCCTCCGCCGCCGCCACCGCCACCCGAGGAACCGCCGCCGGACGAGCCACCGGATGAAGACGAGCTCGACGGCGGGCTGGCGGCGCTCGCGGCGATGCCGGCCAGGCCCGAGGACAGGCGGCTGGAGAACTGTTCCGGGCTGCTGAAGGCGCGCTCGCTGGCATACCAGGTCGGCCGGTAGCTGTCGCTGCTGGCACCCGAGATCAGGCCCGCCGCCAGGGCGCGGGTGAAGCGTGCACTCCATTCCTTCTCCACGCCCAGGGCCATGGCGTAGGGCAGGTGTTGTTCGTACAGGGCGATGCTCATGGCCGGGGCCTTGCCGGCGCCGGCCAGTTCCTCGCGCTCGGCCAGGCTCAGGTATTCGCGGTAGCCGGCGAGCTCGTCGAGCAACTGCCGGCCTTGCAGGGTCGGCGCCTCCAGCCACACGCGAAACAGCGCGCAGCACAGCACGAAGGCCAACACCAACAGCAGGTTCAGCGGCGCCACCGCCCCCGCCATCATGCCCAGCGCGGCGAGGCCGACGCCGAAGAACGGCAGGCCGAACAGCACCATGACCAGACCGCTGCCGACCCCGCCCTCGCCCATGCTGCGCACCCCGGTGCCGATGATGAACAGCCCGGCGCCACCGAAGCAGACCATGAACAGGCTGGCCACGCCGATCAGGGCCAGGCCGTCGCCGTCTCGGGCACCCAGCAGCAGGCAGGCGGCGATGCCGGCCAGAGCCAGCAGCACGCCGCGCCACCAGATGCCGCGATTGAGGTGGAAGCAGCGCTCGTGCTGTTCCTTGTGCAGCAGCTTGTCTAGCACGCCGACCGCGTCACCGAGACGCGGCTCGTAGTCGCTGCCGATTTCCAGGTAGCCGATGTCGCCCTTGAGCAGGCTGGCCAGGACCTTCCGCTCGCCGCTGAACAGCGCCTTGTCGTCCACCTGGCCGCGATGCACGGCGAAACCCTTGCCGCCGTTGATGTCCTCCAGGCGCACCGCCTGCTTGATCGCCATCGAGGTCAGCGCCACGGTCAGCGCGCGCACGCTGCTGTAGCCGCGCGCGAAACCACGGTGCCAGATGAAGCCGGCCGCCGCTGGCGACAGACCCTCGGGCGCGGCGAAGCGGGCGATCACCACGCCGGCCTCGGGATCGCGGCCGACCCGCCGCCACTGGTGGCCATAGAAGCCCAGCAGCGCCAGCAACAGGGCCAGACCGAGCAGCGCGCCGGGGTTGTCGTCGATCAGCCAGCCAAGTCGCTGCAATGCACCAGGCCGCTGCACCAGGCCCTCGGGCCAGGCCAGGGCGATGGTGAAACCCTCGCCGGGCTGCAATTCGCGGGTGGTCTCGTAGCTCGGCGGCGCGTCGTCGACCTTACGGTAATCCTCGCCCTGCTCGCCCGCCCAGCCGGTGTAGCCGTGTGCGGCCGACACCTCGGCACCCGCCGGCAGCAGCACGCGCACGCTGGCATGGCGAATGGGGAAGGCCCAGTCGTTGCCGGTGACGTTCCAGTACAACTCGTCCTCGCCGGGGCGATGCAGCAACTGGCGATTGCTGCGGTAGCGCAGCAGGTACTGGTAGCGCCCCGGCGCCAGCTGGCGGTCGTGACGGCCAATGTAGACCCGCTGCATCGGCCCCTGGGCCTGCTCGAAATAGGGTTCGGGCGCGCCGTCGCGCTGCACCTCGAGCAGCTCGAAGCCGACCTTGCGTTCGAGCAGCCCCGCCAGCCGCGTGCGTACCGGGAAGTCGCGATAGATGCCGCGCTGGATCTGCTCGCCCTCGGCCTGCACGGTGATGCGCTCGCTCACCAGCAGACCGCCGTCGGCCTCGACCTGCACCTCGACGGCGAAGTCCTCGATCACTTCCTGTGCCCGCGTCACGCCGGGTAGCAGGCAGCACAACAGCAACAAAGCTTTCAGCCATCCCGGCATGTTCAGAACTCCAGCTTCGGCGACAACCCGTCGCGGGCGTCGTCCAGGGTGAAATAGGCGGCGCAGCGGAACGCGAAGGCGCGCGCCAGCAGGTTGCTGGGGAAGGACTCGACCAGCACGTTGAGCTCGCGCACGGCGCCGTTGTAGTAACGCCGGGCCATCTGGATATGCTCCTCGACCTCGCTGAGGTTGCGCTGCAGGTCGAGGAAGGCGGCATCGGCCTTGAGCTGCGGGTAGTTCTCCACCAGGGCGAAGGTGCGCAGCAGCGCGGCCGTGAGCTGGGTTTCGACCACCGCGCGATCCACCGCACCGTCGCGCTCATGGGCCTGGGCCGCACCGCGGCGGCTGGTCAGTTCTTCGAGGGTTTCCCGTTCGTGGGCCATGTAGGCCTTGAGACAGGCCACCAGCTGCGGGATCAGGCTGGAGCGGCGCTTGAGCTGCACGTCGATGCCGCTCCAGGCCTCGGCCACCCGCGCGCGGTTGAACACCAGGCGGTTGTAGCCATAGATGATCGCCAGCAGCACAGCCGCCACCAGCGCCAGTGCGATCCAGCCACCCAGTCCTTGCATGCTTACGGCTCCCCCGCCCTGTCAGGCGGGCAGTGTACCCCGGCCACCGAATCAGCGACTGGGCAGCCCGCCACAGTCCTCACCCAGCCATTTCGCCTGGCTGTGCATGCTGCTGGGCTGGCCGTCGTAGACGCCGTTGACCGTGGTGGTGAAGGCGGTATCGCCCTGGAAGCGGGTCTCGCCCTTACCCTCGCCATTCGGGCACTTGAAGTGGAACTTCCAGACCTCGGCGCTGCGCTCGGTGATTTCATGGCTGCAACCGGAGTCTTCGTTCTGCAGAGGGATGTCGCCGGCCTTGAGGCGTTCGGCACTGAGACACAGCTGCACGCCGCTGCCACCGAGCTTGATGCCCTGCTGGGCCAGCATCCCCTCCATCATCTGGCGCTGCTCGGGCGGCAGGTTCTGCAGCTGCCCGAGCATCTGCTGCATGTCCGGCATGGCCTGGCCACCATGCTGCATCTGGCTGGTGAACTCCCACAGGCCAGCACGCGGCTCGGCGCAGGCGAGGGCTGGCAGGGCAAACAGCAACACGATCAAAGGGCGCATGACGGAGTTTCTCCAGAGGACAGTCCTGCCAGCTTAGACCCCAGACGAACAAAACCCCCGCAGGCGAACCTGCGGGGGTCGGGTCCATCCTGACGCTTGTGGCGCCGGGATCAGCGATGGAGCGTGCAGCTCCAGAGTTCCAGTGCCGGCCGGTCCGCTCGTGGCGGCCCCAACCACTCGCCAAGGGTATGGCAGCGCTGGTCGAAACAGAGTTGATAGTCGCCGGCCTCGGGCGTACGCCCGACACGCAGCGGTTGTAGCGGCGGCATCTGCCGGCGGTAGTGCCAGCTGCCGTCACGCAGTTCGGCGCCGTCCGGTATCTCCATGCCGGCGCCTGTCCCGCGTACCCGCGCCTCGCCGAGCAACAAGCCCTCGGCGGTGACGCGGTAGTCTTCTTCCCAGCGGATCTTCTCGATGGTGTGATTCCAGGCCAGGGTGAACCCGGCCTCCGGCAACGCCACCTGAGCCCAGACCGCTCCGGCCAGGCCCATGCACAGGCCGATCACGCGGCAGCCAGGCTCGCGCGCCGTGCCCGCCAGAAGTGCTGGACAAGGAACAGCGCCGCCAGGGCAAAGCCGATTTCATCGGTGATCGGCGCCGCGATGATCAGCGCCGCACCAGCGGCGAAGCCGAGGATGCGCTCCCACCAGCTCAGGCTGCGCTGCAGGTAGCCGGTGAACACCGCGCCCCAGATGCCGATGGCCAGCACCGCCTTGAGCACCACGTAGGCGGTGGCCAGCAGGCTGTCGCCCTGCAGCATCAGGCCGGGCGAATACACCGCCATGTACGGCACGATGAAGCCGGCGACGGCGATGCGGATCGCCCACAGGCTGATCTTCAGGCCCTTCTCCTTGGCGATCGGCGCGGCGGCGAAGCAGGCCAGCGCCACCGGCGGCGTGAGGTCGGCCATGATGCCGAAGTAGAAGACGAACATGTGCGAGACGATCAGCGGCACGCCGAGATCGAGCAGTGCCGGCGCGGCAATCGAGCTGGTGATGATGTAGTTGGGAATGGTCGGGATGCCCATGCCCAGCACCAGGCAGGTGAGCATGGTCAGCACCAGCGAGAGGAACAGGTTGTCCTGGCCGATGGCGAGGATGTAGCCGGCGAAGGTCGAGGCCACACCGGTCAGCGACACCACGCCGATGATCACTCCGACCAGGGCGCAGGCGATGCCCACCGGCACCGCGTGGCGGGCGCCTTCGACCAGCGCGTGCAGGCACAGGGTCAGGGTCTCGCGGCCGCCCTTGACGAACCAGCAGACCGCCACCAGCGCCGCAATGACGCCGAATACCACGCCGATGCCGAGCTGGAAGAAGCCGGCACAGAGCACGCCCAGGGCGATCCAGAAAGCGAAACGCATGGCCTTGGACGATACCCGCAGGATGATCGCCGAACCGATGATGACGATGGCGGTCAGGGCCAGGCCCACGGTGCCGGAGAACAGCGGCGTGCGCCCGGAGAACAGCAGGTAGATGAGGATGGCCAAGGGGATCAGCAGGAACCAGCGCTCGCGTACCGACTTCCAGGGGTTCGGGCACTCGTCCTTGGGCAGGCCGACCAGGTTGGCGCGCTTGGCTTCCAGGTGGACCATCCAGAACACCGAACCGAAGTACAGCAGTGCCGGGATCAGCGCGGCCTTGGCCACTTCGTAGAAGGGCACGTTGATGGTCTCGGCCATGATGAAGGCCACCGCGCCCATGATCGGCGGCATGATCTGGCTGCCCATCGACGAAGTGGCCTCCACCCCACCGGCGAAGCCGGCGCGATAGCCGAAGCGCTTCATCAGCGGGATGGTGAACTGGCCGGTGGTGACCACGTTGGCCACGCCCGAACCGGTGATGGTGCCCATCAGCGCCGAGGACACCACCGAGACCTTGGCCGGGCCACCGACCTTGTGGCCGAACAGGCCCATGGCGAAGTCGGTGAACAGCTTGATCATGCCGGCCTGTTCGAGGAAGGCGCCGAACAGGATGAACAGGAAGATATAGGTGGCCGAGACATAGGTCGGCGTGCCGTACAGGCCCTCGGTGCCGAAGGACAGCTGGTTAACCAGCTGATCCAGGGCATAGCCGCGGTGCATCAGGTCGCCCGGCAGGTACTGGCCGAACAGGCCGTAGACCAGGAACAGCGCGCAGATGATCGGCAGGGCGATACCCATGACCCGCCGCGCCGCCTCGAACACCAGCACGATCAGCACCAGGCCGATGACCATGTCGCTGCTGGTCAGATCGCCCGAGCGCTGGATCAGGTCGGCCTCGAAGTACCACTGGTACGCCGCCGTGGCCATGCCGGCCAGGCCCAGCAGCCAGCCCAGCGGCTGGAACGGGCGCTTGCTGCCGAAGGCCGGGATGCTGATGAACACCACCAGCAACAGAAAACCCACGTGCACCGCGCGCAGCACCTGGGTGGACACCGGGTGAAAGGCGGCGGTGACGATCTGGAAGATGGAAAACAGCAGTGCCACGGCGAAAAGCGCCTTGGGCCAACTGCTCGGACTGGCCGAGAGCCCTTCGTGGTGCTCGCTCATGAACCTAGTACCTCAATGACCATGGGACTAGAGCTGCCGGCAAAGGGCAAACGTGGGTTCAGCCTTTGCCGGTGTCTCTAAGCAGAATAGTTCTGGCCGCCCTTGGCGGGCCGACGGTGGCACGCCGGGGAGGCCGCTGAACGGCCCACCCGGCGCGCGTGGGGATCAGAGTGCGCCGGCTTCCTTGTAGAAGCGCTCGGCACCCGGATGCAGCGGAATCGGCAGGTTCTTCGCCGCGCCTTCCAGCTTGATGTCCTTGGCCGCGGAGTGGGCATTGCCCAGGCGGTCGAGGTTGTCGAACATCAGCTTGGTCATCTGGTAGGCCACCTCGTCGGACACGCCTTCGTGGCTGACCAGGATGTTGGTGATGGCCACGGTCGGCACGTCTGCAGCCTGGCCGTCGTAGGTGTTGGCCGGGATGGTGGCGGCCTGGTAGGCGGCGTTGCCGATCTTGCCTACCACGTCGGCCGGGATGGCGACGAAGCTGACCTTCATGGTCGAGGCCAGGTCACGGATGGCGGCCATGCCCAGGCCGGAGGACTGCAGGGTGGCGTCCAGCTGACGGTTCTTGATCAGCTCGACCGACTCGGCGTAGGGCAGGAACTGCACCTCACCCATGTCCTCGTAGCTCAGACCGGCGGCCTTGAAGATGGCGCGGGCATTCAGCTCGGTGCCGGACTTCGGCGCGCCGACGGAGATGCGCTTGCCCTTGAGGTCGGCCAGGGTCTGGATGTTGGCATCGGCGTTGGCCACGATCTGGATGTAGTTCGGGTAGGTGCCGGCGATGGCGCGCAGCTTCTTCAGCGGCGCCTTGAAACCGGCCTCTTCCACGCCGTTCCAGGCATCGGCCACCGAGTCGCCGAGGGCGAAGGCCAGCTCACCACGACCGGCCTGCAGCAGGTTGAGGTTTTCCACCGAGGCCTTGGTGGCCTGCACCGACGTCTTCGAACCTTCGATGCCATTGCCGTACAGCTGCGACAGGGCAACACCGATCGGGTAGTACACGCCGCTGGTGCCACCGGTGAGGATGTTGATGAAGGTCGGGGCGGCGATGGCCGCGGTGCTGGCGGTGAACGCTGCGGCGGCGGCGAACAGGCTGAGACGCTTGGTCAGGGTCATGCGGATGTCTCCATTGTTGTTGTCGGTGGGTCGCGCCCGTGGAGCTGGGCAGCAACCTGGCAACAAGAACGGCGAGCGTCCCCCGGCGGGCCGGGCTGGATCAGAAGTCGGCAGACTCCAGGCAGGCAATGCCCACTCGGTCGTTCTTGTTCTCACCCTCGAGAGGGCATGGCAGAAACCATAGCAGCCAGCGTGCCAGAGGCTGAAAAGGCCGATCTAGAGGGGTTCCCCCACAAAATCAGGGTGTTGATAAGCGGAAATCCGCCGATCACGCATCGCACATCAGCAAGAATCCGCCTACTCCTCGCCCGCCCCGCCTTCACCGAGGAAGTCCACGCGGCTCAGGCCATGGCGCTGCATCTTCTCGTTGAGGGTTCGCCGCGGCAGCTGCAGCAGCGCCATCACCTCGGCGATATTGCCCTGGCAGCGCTGCAGGGCCTGACGCAGGCATTGCGCCTCGAACGCCTCCATCTGCTCGGCCAGCGACTGGCCGCCCGCCGCCTCCACCGCCGGTGCCGAAAGACCAAGCGCATGGCGCTCGGCGGCGTTGATCAGCTCGCGTACGTTGCCCGGCCAGTTGTGGGCCAGCAGCCGCGCCAGCTCGCCCGGCGGCAGCGGCGGCGCCTCGCGGCCATGGCGCCGGGCGGCCTCGGCGGCGAAGTGTTCGAACAGCAGGGGAATGTCCTCGCGCCGCTCGCGCAGCGGCGGAATATGCAGCTCGGCGACATTGAGGCGATACAGCAGATCCTCGCGGAAGCGCCCGCCGCGTACTTCGTCGCGCAGGTCCGGCTTGGCCGCGCTGATCACCCGCAGGTCGACGGCGATACTCTTGTTCGAACCCAGGCGCTCCAGGCTGCGCTCCTGGATCACCCGCAGCAGCTTGACCTGCTGCGCCAGCGGCATGCTCTCGATCTCGTCGAGGAACAGCGAGCCGCCGTCGGCGTGCTCGATGCGGCCGATACGTTTGGCCTGGGCACCGGTGAAGGCGCCGCTCTCGTGGCCGAACAGCTCGCTCTCGAAGATGGTCTCGGGAATCGCCGCACAGTTGAGGGCGACGAAAGGCTTGGCCGCCCGCGGGCCGAACTGGTGCAGGCAACGCGCCACCCGCTCCTTGCCGCTGCCGGTGTCGCCACGGATCAGCACGTTGACCGAAGTCTGCGCCAGCTCCAGCACCTGCCGGCGCAGGGTCTGCATGGCCGGCGACACGCCGAGTAGCTCGGCTTCGATACGCCCGGTGGCAGCCACCTGGGCGCGTAGCTGGCGGTTCTCCAGCACCAGCCGGCGCTTGTCCAGGGCACGGCGCAGGCTGTCCAGCAAACGCTCAGGGGTAAAAGGCTTCTCGATAAAGTCGTAGGCGCCCTGGCGCAGCGCCTTCACCGCCATGGGCACATCGCCGTGGCCGGTGACCATGATCACCGGCAGGTCGCGGTCGCGCTGCAGCAGGGCATCGAGCAGTTGCAGGCCGTCCGTGCCGGGCATGCGCACATCGCTGACCACCACGCCGGCAAAGTCCGCCTCGACCAGCGCCAGCGCCGCGGCCGCCGACTCACAGGTGCATACCTCAAGCCCGGACAGCTCCAGCCACTGCTGCACCGCCTCGCGGATCGCCGCCTCGTCGTCGACAAAGATCACCTGGCCGTTCATGCCACCTCCCGTTGCGAAGGGCCGCAGTGTAGCCCGGATGGACTAGGCCGCCGCCAGCCGCAGGCTGAAGATCGCCCCGGCCTCACCATTGCGCGCCGTCAGGCTGCCGCCCAGTTCGTGGACGATGCCGTAGGACACCGCCAGGCCCAGGCCCAGCCCCTCGCCCACCGGCTTGGTGGTGAAGAATGGCTCGAACAGGTGCGTCAGGTGTTCCTCGGCGATGCCCGCGCCACTGTCTTCCACGTCCAGTCGCCAGGCCTCGCCTTCGCGTTCGATACGTAACCTGAGTTGCCGCTGCGCACACTCGGCCATGGCATCCAGGGCGTTGTGCAGCAGGTTGAGCAGCACCTGCTCCAGGCGGATGGCATCACCCAGCACCCAGGCCGGCTCGGCCTGCTCGCGGGTGATCTCCACGCCCTCGGCACGCATGCGTGGCGCCAGCAGTTGCAGAGCCTGGTCCAGCACCTGGCCCAGCTCCAGGCGCTCGCGCAGGCCACCCGGGCTCTTGCGCGCGAAGGTCTTGAGATGGCCGGTCAGCCCGGCCATGCGCTGCAGCAGACCCTCGATACGCTGCACGCCAACTCGTGCCGGCTCCACGCGATCCTGCTCCAGCAGCAGGCGCAGGCTGCCGAGCTGCATCTGCATGGCGGTCAGCGGCTGGTTCAGTTCATGCGCCAGCGCCGCCGACATCTGCCCCAGCGCCGCCAGCTTGGCCGCCTGCACCAGCTCATCCTGGGCCGTGCGCAGGGCCGCGGTGCGCTCTTCCACCAGGCGCTCCAGCTCCTCGCGGCTGCGTTGCTGCAGGCGCTGGGTCTTGCGCCGCTGCAGCAGCCAGAGCAGCAGGAACACCGCGGTGGTCCACAGACCGGCGGCAGCCAGGCGGTAGCTGCGCACCACGCCGGCCACGGCAGCGGGCTCGACCAGCAGGTGCAGGGTCCAGCCCTCGTCGTTCAGCTCGCGGCGCTGCCAGAGATAGTCGCGGCGCCCGTCCGGACCCTCGACGCGGCGCTGCTCGGCCAGTGCCGAGATCTGTCGCAAGGTGGTGCTGGGCAGCGGCTGCAGGTTTTGCCGGGCAAACTTGCGCGCCTGCTCCAACTCAAGCCGCTGCGCCTCGGCCAGCGGCCGCAGCTGGCGAAAGCGCCAGGCCGGGCGGTTGCTGAGAATCACCACGCCATGCCGATCACTGACCAGCAGCACATCGGTCTGGCCGACCCACTCACGCTGCAGTTCTTCCAGCTCGAGCTTGACCACCAGCACGCCGAGCACCTGGCCGCTGGCGTCCTTGACCGCATGGGAAAGGAAATAGCCGGGTACGCCGGTGGTCACGCCGACAGCAAAGTAGCGGCCGGAATCCTCGCGCACGGCGTCCTGAAAATAGGGGCGAAACGCATAGTTGTTACCGACGAAGCTGCTCCACTCACGCCAGTTGCTGGCGGCGATGGCTTCGCCGGAACTGTCGAGCAGGTACAGCACCGCGGAGCCGGCAGCTCCGTTGAGCGACTCCAGGCGACGATTGATCGCCTGGCGCAGCAAAGGGTCGCCGGGCGCGTTCAGCAGGTCGCGAATCGCCCCATCCTGCGCCAGCAGCGCCGGCACAGAACGAAAGCGCTCGACCAGGGTGTGCACCGACTGCGCATACAGCTCCAGCTGTGCAGCCGCCTCCTCGCTGCGCTGGCTCCAGGCCCGCCGCTCTGCCAACAGGCCGGCCAGCCAGACACACAGCGCCAGTCCGACCAGGATGCCGATGACGACCATAAGGCGATGACGTGGAAGGACCGAAGGCATGGAGGGGCTCGCACCGACGCAGAGCCGGCATGGTAGCAAAGGCGCCCGCAGGCCGAGCGACTGCAGCGGAACCGACGAAGAAGCCTGTCGGCATGTTCAGCCGCGCACACCAGAATCACTACAGGTTCACACTACGAGGCATTCGTCGCCACACTTTTGTGAACTGCAACTTACTAATCGGTAAGTCATTACTTACATATATCGGCGAACTTTCCCACACCTCATTAATACACTTTTTATTGACGCCATAATTGCAACTTCCCATTCGCGACATTGCGTCTTGCTAATCGCTCCGCTTGCCGAACTCATCACACTTCTTGCCTTGTCGATCCTTTCCTCCGGGACTAGGATGCCCACCCCATAAGGACTTTGCGCAATTTGTTGCGCATGGAAACTGCGCAAGAAGTTGCGCATAGCGAATGAGCCAGCGGCGTTCTTCATATATATGGAAACGCCCTCAAGTTGCTCACTGCCTATATAGAGTCAAGGAATGACTGCCTTTACCCCACTGGCCGAACATTATCTGAAATTGGCGAAAAACCCCGTTGAGGAGGGTAACTTCGCCGGTGCCGATATGCGTTATTCCAGTGAATACGAAGCCCTCGAAAGCGAGCTGGAAAAGGCCGGCGCGCTGCACCAGACCGAGGCCATCGACTGGCAAAAAATCCGCGACCTGAGCGAAGCCCTGCTGCGCCACCAGTCCAAGGACCTGCGCGCCGCCTGCTGGCTGGTCTGGAGCCTGCACCAGCGCGAGGGCCTGAACGGCCTGCAGGCCGGCCTGGGCCTGCTGCTGGAGCTGTGCCAGCAGCGCTGGGACGACCTGCACCCGCGCAAGGATCGCACCCGCGCCGCCGCCCTCACCTGGCTCATGCCACGCGTGGAGAAGGTGCTCGGCGAAGACATTCCGATCGCCGCCCAGTTGCCGTTGTTCCGCAGCCTGGCCGAACTGCTGCGCGGCCTGGAAAGCTGCCTGGGCGAACGCCTCGGCGAAGACGCTCCGCTGCTACTGCCGCTGTGCCGGCGCCTGGACGAACAGATCGCCCGCGCCGCCCAGGGCCACAGTGAGCCCGGCACGGTCGGCGCCGCCATCGCCCAGGTCAAGCAGGCCGCCGCGCAGGTGTTCAACCCGGCCACCCCGCTGGACAACGAGCGCGACGCGCACAAGTCGCTGCGCGCCCTGCAGGATGGCGCCCGACCGCTGTGTGCCTGGTGGCTGAAGCAGAAGGCCAGCGACCTGCGCGCCCTGCGCCTGTCCCGCACCCTGCTGTGGCTGCCGATCGATGGCCTTCCACAAGCCAATGCCGAACAGATCACCGCCCTGCGCGGCCTGCCAGCGGACAAGCTGGCCAGCTTCGCCGAGCGCTTCGCCGCTGGCCAGTACGCCGACCTGCTGGTGGAAGTGGAGGCCAGCATCGCCCGCGCGCCCTTCTGGCTGGATGGTCAACGCCTGGCCTGGGAATGCCTGCAGGAACTCGGTGCCGAGGCGGCCATGGTCGAAGTGGAGATGCAGCTGGCGCTGTTCCTCCAGCGCGTGCCCGGCCTGGAAGAACTGCGCTTTCACGACGGCGCGCCCTTCGCCGACGCCGAGACTCGCGCCTGGATCGGCGCCAGCGTCATGCCGCACCTGCAGGCGCCGAGCGCCGAGCCAACCGTGCAGGTCGGCTCCGGCGGCGAGCTGCCAGCCTGGGAAATCGCCCTGCAAGCCGCCTTGCCGCGCCTGCGCAAGGACGGCCTGAAGCCCGCCGTGCAGCAGCTCAAGCAGGGCATGGCACAGGCCCAGGGCGGGCGCGCGCGGTTCTTCTGGCAGCTGGCCCTGGCGCGCCTGTGCAGTGCGGCGAAGAAGCACGAACTGGCCAAGACCCAACTCGAATCCCTCGACCAGACGCTGCAGGCCTCCGGCCTCGGCGAGTGGGAACCCGATCTCGCCCTGGAAGTGCTGCGTCTGCTGCACAACTGCTACGAGCTGCTGCCGCAGAACCACGCGATCCGCGAGCGCAAGGAAGAGATCCACCGCAGGCTGTGCCACCTCGACCTCGAAGTGGTGCTGGATTGAGGCCGCAAGGCCTCCGAACGTAAAGGAGAACAACCATGGCCAAAGAAGGCTCGGTAGCCCCCAAGGAACGCATCAACGTCACCTTCAAACCCGCGACAGGCAACGCTCAGGAAGAGATCGAACTGCCGCTGAAGCTGATGGTGCTGGGCGATTTCACCCAGCGCGCCGACGAGCGCAAGATCGAGGATCGCAAGCCGATCAGCATCGACAAGAACAACTTCGACGAAGTGCTGGGCAAGCAGGAGCTGAGCCTGACCTTCGCCGTACCCAACCGCCTGCAGGACGAAGAAACCGATGACGAACTGCCGGTCGAGCTGAAGATCAACTCGCTGAAGGACTTCAACCCGGCCGCCGTGGTCGAACAGGTGCCGGAGCTGAAGAAGCTGATGGAACTGCGCGACGCCCTGGTCGCCCTGAAAGGCCCGCTGGGCAACGCCCCGGCCTTCCGCAAGGCCATCGAAAGCGTCCTCTCCGACGACGACTCCCGCGACCGCGTGCTGGGTGAACTGGGCCTCGCCGCCCAAGCCCCGCAAGACGCCTGATTTCTCGACAAGGAAGCCCGAGCATGAGCACCAGTGCAGTAGTGGAAAGTACCCGGAATGTCGCCGACGCCGGCATTCTCGACCGCATCATCGCGGAAACCCGCCTGACCCCGGACGACGAGGCCTATGACATCGCCAAACGTGGTGTTTCCGCCTTTATCGAAGAGCTGCTGAAGCCGCACAACCAGAACGAGCCGGTGAAGAAGGCCATGGTCGACCGCATGATTGCGGAGATCGACGCCAAGCTCAGCCGGCAGATGGACGAGATCCTGCACAACCCGCAGTTCCAGTCCCTGGAATCGGCCTGGCGCGGTCTCAAGCTGCTGGTCGATCGCACCGATTTCCGCGAGAACACCAAGCTGGAAATCCTCAACGCATCCAAGCAGGACCTGCTGGACGACTTCGAGGACAGCCCGGAAATCACCCAGTCCGGCCTGTACAAGCACATCTACACCGCCGAGTACGGCCAGTTCGGCGGCCAGCCGGTAGGCGCCATCGTCGCCAACTATTTCTTCGACCCCAGCTCGCCGGACATCAAGTGCATGCAGCATGTGGCCTCCGTGGCCTGCATGTCGCACGCGCCCTTCATCGCCGCCGCCGGCCCGAAATTCTTCGGCCTGGAGAGCTTCACCGGCCTGCCCAACCTGAAGGACCTCAAGGATCACTTCGAAGGCCCGCAGTTCGCCAAGTGGCAGAGCTTCCGCGAGCGCGAGGATGCGCGCTACGTCGGCTTGACCCTGCCGCGCTTCCTGCTGCGCAACCCCTACGATCCCGAAGAGAACCCGGTGAAGACCTTTGTCTACAAGGAGAGCGTGTCGGCCAGCCACGAGCATTACCTGTGGGGCAACACCGCCTACACCTTCGCCTCCAAGCTGACCGACAGCTTCGCCAAGTTCCGCTGGTGCCCGAACATCATCGGCCCGCAGAGCGGTGGCGCGGTGGAAGACCTGCCGCTGCACCACTTCGAGAGCATGGGCGAGATCGAGACCAAGATCCCCACCGAGGTGCTGGTCTCCGACCGTCGCGAGTACGAGCTGGCCGAGGAAGGCTTCATCGCCCTGACCATGCGCAAGGGTAGCGACAACGCCGCGTTCTTCTCCGCCAACTCCACGCAAAAGCCGAAGTTCTTCGGCATCAGCGAGGAAGGCAAGACCGCCGAACTGAACTACAAGCTCGGCACCCAGCTGCCCTACCTGTTCATCGTCAACCGCCTGGCGCACTACTTGAAAGTGCTGCAGCGCGAGCAGATCGGCGCCTGGAAAGAGCGCACCGACCTGGAGCTGGAACTGAACAAGTGGATTCGCCAGTTCGTCGCCGACCAGGAAAACCCCAGCTCCGAAGTCCGCAGCCGCCGTCCGCTGCGCGCCGCACAGGTGATCGTCAGCGACGTGGAAGGCGAGCCGGGCTGGTACCGCGTCAGCCTCAACGTGCGCCCGCACTTCAAGTACATGGGTGCCGATTTCACCCTGTCGCTGGTCGGCAAGCTGGACAAGGAATAAGCACATGGCCTACGGCAGCCTGTTCGAGCGCCTCGGCGGCGACACCGCCAATCGCGCCCGCCTCGACCACGAGGTGGCCGTGATGGCCTCGGTGGCTGCCCATCTGGCCAAGATGCTTAGCACCCGGGCGGGCAGCGTGCAGACGCTGCCCGACTACGGGTTGCCCGATCTCAACGACATGCGCCTGTCGCTGCACGACGCGTTGCAGCAGGCCCGCATGGCGATCGAACGCTTCATCGAACAATACGAGCCGCGCCTGAAACAGGTGCGGGTCATTTCCCTGCCGCGCGAGCACGACCCCCTCAGCCTCAACTTCGCCATCGAGGGGCTGCTGCAGGTCGATGGCATCAAGCGCCAGGTCAGTTTCGCCGCGCAGCTGGATGGCAGCGGGCAAGTGAAGGTCAGGTAAGGGCCTGTTCAAAGGAGAGCATGGATGTCCGGTAAACCCGCCGCCCGCCTGGGCGACCCCACCGCTTGCCCGATCCCCGGTCACGGCACCAACCCCATCGCCGTCGGCTCGCCCAATGTGCTGTTCGACAGCCTGCCGGCGGCCCGCCAGGGCGACGCCTCCGCCTGCGGCGGCGCCTTGAGCGGCAACGTGATCCCGACCGTGCTGATCAACGGCAAGCCGGCGACCACAATCGGCACCGTGGGTAATCACGGCAATGTGGTGGTGGCAGGGTCGGGGACGGTGTTGATCGGGGCCAGTGGGGGGGGCGCGGCGTTCAGCGCTCCCATGCCGCTGTCGATTCAAAAACTGGTTACTCACACCCAAGCGCTCAACCAAGCCTCGGGTATGACGGTACTTGGCACCCCCACAGAAAGCTTCGACATTCGAGTACAGATACTCGACCAGGCCAGCGGCCAACCGCTAGCAAACATGGCCTATACCGCCGCTCTGGAAGACGGCAGTGAAGTACATGGAACTACTGACCAGAGTGGCCTCACCCAAACCTTGGGACATAAAGGCGCACCTCAGCAAGTAGCCATTGTCGCCAAGCCAGGCTGGCTACTACGAGGCGAATGAGATGGCCAAACCACAAGCAGTCAAGGTAGGCAGCGTTGCCACCACTCCATCCGAAGATCAATCGCCGGCCCGGCTTTACCTGGTAGGGCAGGAAGACTTCGTCATACCTGTGGTTTTCCCTGACTACCTAATTCACATCGACGGTTACGAAGCCGAGCTCTTTGGCCGAAAAATCAAAATTCCTTCGCAAAAAGCTCCATATCTAGGCCACGCCGGAGTCCTGATCGTTAACGGTAAAACTGGGCTAACCAAATATTACGAATACGGTCGATACGGGCCTAACGGAAAGACACGCTCGGGGTCGATCCCGGATGTAAGCCTGAAAGGCGGAATGATCATCGAGTCTTCACTGAAGAGAACTTTGCGCGCGATATCCAGCCAGCACGGCCAAGCAGGTCGAATTGTTGGGGTCGTATTACGCGGTCAGGTATTCGACCAGGCGCTTGCCTGGCTCAAGGCCAAAGAGGCCGAGAACTCTAATCCCAAACGAAAGGCATATGACCTCAGCGATCACAACTGCATGACTTTTGTCGCGGACTTAGTCGATCACATCGGACTGGACAGCCCCTTTAGGCCACCTGTCGTAGTTCCCAGTGCCTACATGATGCAATTTCAAATCGGCAACCCTGATCTGGAGTACGACTATGTAAACGACACCCTGGAGATATCGGATTGAAGGTGCTCAAGTGGATATCTCTGATAGCAGCAGCACTGCTAATCATCCTGACGTTGGCTGTAGTGCTCTTCCTTCAGCTGGAGCCAATTGCCGCTACACCACAGCCACTGCGTGATCACCCTAACGCTCAGTGGAGCGGGGGTGTGGATGGTGGCTCATTCTTTGAAATTACGGATGTCGATCCGCCGCGTTACTTCGTTGAAATTCGCTATGAGAGCGGCACTATTTGGGCCCAAGGTTGGGTAAACGGGCAGGGCCAAGCCCTGACCAGCAGTGACTTCCTCGGCTACTACGGTGGGGATACCGTCGAGCTCAAAAATGGCCAGCAGCTTCGCCTGGAGAACAGAGATGGCAGCTCTATTCTCGCGGAGTAAGGCGATGGCCCATTTGGCAATCTCCTGTGCAGCGCCTTTGATTTTTAGCGCCTGCGTACCCTACCCCCACTCGGTCACCCGCAACCCGGCCATCGAGGGCCGTGTGCTGTCCGCCGAAACGGGCCAGGCGATGGTGGGCGCCAGGATCGAGCTGAATATCGGCAGCGACGAGTCCTGGCGCTACGAAACCCGCAGCGACGCCGAGGGCCGCTTTGCCTTCGACGAGCATAACGACTATCGCCTGTTCGCCCTGCTGGCGGATGCGCCGCGCTGCGGCACCACGCTGTCGATCAGCGCCCCCGGCTACCAAACGCGCCACTGCATCTGGATGAACATGCATTGGTGCTCGTCGACGCCAATCAAGCTGCCGCCCATCACGCTGCAGCCGAAGCACATCGCAGTCTCGCAAGAAGACTCCACAGAGGATCTCTGGCGCTGTATCGAATCGGCCAAGGAGCAGGCCCACTAATGTCCTTCAACCACCACTACCAGAGCGAACTCTCCGCCCTGCGCCAACTGGGCAAGCGCTTTTCCGAGCGCAGTCCGGCGTTGGCGCCGTTTCTCGGTCAGGCCGGGCGTGATCCGGATGTGGAGCGCCTGCTAGAGGGCTTCGCCTTTCTCACCGGGCGCCTGCGGCAGAAGCTCGATGACGAGCTGCCGGAGCTGACTCATTCGCTGATGCACCTGCTGTGGCCGAACTACATGCGCCCGCTGCCGGCCTTCAGCATGCTGCAGTTCGACCCGCTCAAGCGCCCCGGCCCGGCCCTGCAGGTTCCGCGCCATACGCCAGTGGAGGCCAAGGCCATCGAAGGTGTGACCTGCCGCTTCCGCACCGCCTACGCGACAGAAGTGCTGCCGCTGGCGCTGAGCGGCCTGGACTATTCGGTGAAGGGCGATGGCGCGCTGCTCAGCCTGCGCCTGGCCATGAGCGCCGACGGTCACCTCGGCGAGGTCGGCCTCAAGCAGCTGCGCCTGCACCTGGCCGGCGAGCGCTATATCGCCCAGCTGCTCTACCTCGGCCTGCTGCGTCATCTCGGGGGCATCCATCTGGTGCTGCTGGACGACGCCGGCCAGGCGCTGACGGACGACTACGGCCTGCCGCTACCGACCATCGGCCTGGCGGCCAATCAGGTCGAGGCGGTCGGCTTCAGCGAAGAACAGGCGCTGATCCCCTACCCGCACAACACCTTCCGCGGCTATCGCCACCTGCAGGAATACTTCGCCTTCCAGGACAAGTTCCTGTTCGTCGACCTCAAGGGCCTGGAGGCCATCGGCCGCCAGCCCGCCGAGGTGCTGGAGCGCGCCCGCGGCCTGGAACTGCGCTTCGATATCCGCAAGACCGGCCTGCAGCGCATCCGCCCGACTCAGGACAACGTGCGCCTGTACTGCGCGCCGGTGGTCAACCTGTTCGCCCACGACGCCATTCCGATCCGCCTGGACGGCAAGCAGGACCAGTACCTGCTGCTGCCGGCCGAGCTCGACCCGCAGCACTGCGGGGTGTTCTCGGTGGACCGGGTGACGGGCTGGAAGCCCGGTGGCATGGGCTACGAGGAGTACGTGCCGTTCGAGTCGTTCGAGCACGACACCAGCTTCGACCAGCCGCGCGCGCGCCCGCACTACAGCGTGCGCCAGCAACCCTCGCTACTCGGCGACGGCCTGGAAACCTGGCTGAGCTTCGGCGCGCGCAACGGCGAGGTGCAGGAGACCCTGTCCATCGAGCTGACCTGTACCAACCAGAGCCTGGCGCGCCAGCTCAAGCCGGGTGATATCTGCCTACCCAGCGAGGACACCCCGGAGTTCCTCACCTTCCGCAATATCGGCGCCGTCACCCCGAGCTATGCGCCGCCGCTGCACCGCGACTATCTGTGGAAGCTGATCTCCAACATGTCGCTGAACTACCTGTCGCTGGCCGACGTCGAGGCGCTCAAGGTCATCCTGGAGACCTACGACCTGCCGCGCCACTACGACCAGCACGCGCTCAAGGTCAGCCAGCGCATGCTCGGCGGCCTGAAGAAGATCGCCCATCAGCACGTCGACCGCCTGCATCGCGGCCTGCCGATTCGCGGCGTACGCACCGAACTGACCATGGATCCGGATGGCTACCTGGGCGAAGGGGACCTGTTCCTGTTCGCCTCGGTACTCAATGAGTTTTTCGCCCTCTACGCCAGCCTCAACAGCTACCACGAGCTGCGCGTACAGAGCACACAGGGAGAGGTGTACCAATGGACGCCGCGCATGGGGCAACAGCCCCTGCTTTGAGCAAATTCAGCTCCGGCATCCGCGAATACAGCCTCTTTCAAGGCGTATTGCGGGTACTGGAACGCCTGCGCGCCGCTCATCCCGAACTGGATGAGGAGGCGCTGTACGAGCGCCTGGAGTTCCAGGCCAACCCCAGCCTGGGCTTCCCCGGCAGCGACAGCGATCGCCTGGAGTTCTTCGAGGAGCACGGCGAGCTGCGCGCGCGCCTGCGCATCAACCTGGTCGGCCTGTTCGGTGCCGGCTCGCCGCTGCCCGCCTTCTACAGCGAGCAGGCGCTCGGTGACGGTCCGGACGGCAACACCACCCGCGACTTCCTCGACCTGTTCAATGACCGTTTGCAGCGCCTGCTCCTGCCGATCTGGCGTAAATACCGCTACTACGCGCACTACGATGCCGGCGCCCGCGACGCCTTCTCGGCACGGCTGTTCGCCCTGATCGGCCTGGGCGGCGAACAGATGCGCGCCAGCGAAGACCTCAACTGGCGCCGCCTGCTGCCCTACCTCGGCCTGCTCAGCCTGCGTGCCCACTCGGCGGCGCTGATCGAGTCGGTGCTGCGCTACTACTTCAAGCATGCCGACCTGCGCATCGAGCAGTGCGTCGAGCGCCGCGTCGAGATCATCGCCGAGCAGCGCAACCGCCTGGGCCTGGCCAACAGCCAGCTGGGCGAGAGCCTGGTGCTGGGCGAAGCGGTGCGCGACCGCGGCGGCAAGTTCCGCATCCACATCCGCCAGCTGAGCTGGGAGCGCTTCCACGAATTCCTGCCGATCGGCAGCGGCTACCAGCCACTGTGCGCGCTGGTGCGCTTCACCCTGCGCGACCCGCTGGACTACGACATCCGCCTGGCCCTGCGCCACGAGGAAATCCGCGAGCTGCGCATCGGCGCAGACAACCCCTGCCACCTGGGCTGGACCAGCTGGCTGGGCCACGAACAGGCCGACGGTGTGGTCACCATCGGCAGCAAGACTCACTAGGGAAAGAGAGAACGATGATCAACGTCGACCTACAACAGCTGGTCCAGGCACTGGACGCCGAGACCCGCCGCGAACTCGAAGCCGCCGCCGAACGCTGCCTGCAGCGCGGCGGCAGCAAGATCCTGGTCGAAGACCTGCTGCTCGGCCTGCTCGAACGTCGCGACGGCCTGCTAGCCCGTGCCCTGCAGGACGCCGAGGTGGACGCCGGCGAACTGGCCGCCACCCTGCAACCACGCGGCGAGGCCAGCGAGTCGCGCAACCCGGTGTTCTCCGCCGAACTGGTGCAGTGGCTGCAGGACGCGCTGCTGGTCGCCAATCTCGAGCTGGGCGCCAGCCAGATCGAACAGGCCGCGCTGCTCCTGGCCCTGCTGCGCAACCCTCTGCGCTACGCCGGCACCCGCTACCAGCCGCTGCTGGCGAAGATCGACGCCGAGCGCATGCGCGATTTCGCCCTGAGCCAACAGTCGCAAGCCGCCGCCGGTAAGCCGGTGGCGCCCGGCGAATCCAATCTGCAGCGTTTCACCCACAACTTCACCCAGCGCGCCCGCGACGGCAAGCTCGACCCGGTGCTGTGCCGCGACGACTCGATCCGCCAGATGATCGACATCCTCGCTCGCCGCCGAAAGAACAACCCGATCGTGGTCGGCGAGGCGGGCGTCGGTAAAAGCGCCATCGTCGAAGGCCTGGCCCTGCGCATCGCCGCCGGCGAAGTGCCGGACGTGCTCAAGGGCGTCGAGCTGCTGTGCCTGGACATGGGCCTGCTGCAGGCTGGTGCCAGCGTGAAGGGCGAGTTCGAGCGCCGCCTGCAAGGCGTCATCGATGAAGTGAAGGGCGCCGCCAAGCCGACCATCCTCTTCATCGACGAAGCCCACACCCTGATCGGCGCCGGCGCCCAGGCCGGCGGCTCGGACGCCGCCAACCTGCTCAAGCCGGCCCTGGCCCGTGGCGAGCTGCGCACCATCGCCGCCACCACTTGGAGCGAGTACAAGAAGTACTTCGAGAAGGACCCGGCCCTGGCCCGGCGCTTCCAGCCGGTGCAGCTGCACGAACCGACCGTGCAGGAAGCCGTGACCATCCTCCGTGGCCTGGCCCCGGTGTACGAGAAGAGCCACGGCATCTACCTGCGCGACGACGCCGTGGTCGCCGCCGCCGAGCTGTCCGCCCGCTACCTGGCCGGTCGTCAGCTGCCGGACAAGGCGGTGGACGTGCTGGACACCGCCTGCGCCCGTGTACGCATCAGCCTGGCCGCCGCGCCGCAGGCCCTGGAGCGTCTGCGCGGCGAGCTGGCCGAAGGCGAGCGCCAGCGCCTGGCCCTGCGTCGCGACCTGCAGGCCGGCCTGAATATCGACGAAGCGGCGCTGGCCGCGCTGGAACAACGCCTGGCCGAAGCCACCGTGGAGCTGGAGCAGATCGACGCGCGCTGGAGCGCCCAGCGCCAGTTGGCCGAGCGTCTGCTCGAACTGCGCCAGCAATGCGCCGAAGCACGCGCGAGCGACAACCAGGACGAGCTGGCCGCCCTGGAGTGCGAGCTGCGCGACGTGCAGGCCGAACTCGGCGATGCCCAGACTGCCGAACGCCTGGTCAGCTTCGAAGTCTGTCCGCGCCTGGTGGCCGAGGTGATCAGCCACTGGACCGGCGTGCCATTGAGCCAGCTGGCCCGCGAGCACAACGCCAAGGTGGCCAGCTTCGCCAGCGACCTGCGCGCCCGCGTGCGCGGCCAGGAGCAGGCGGTGCAGGTGCTCGACCGCGCCATGCGCGCCAGCGCTGCCGGGCTGAACAAGGACGACGCACCGGCCGGCGTGTTCCTCCTGGTCGGCCCCAGCGGCGTGGGCAAGACCGAGACGGCCCTGGCCCTGGCCGACCTGCTGTATGGCGGCGAGCGCTTCCTCACTACCATCAACATGTCCGAGTTCCAGGAGAAGCACACCGTCTCCCGCCTGATCGGCGCGCCACCCGGTTATGTCGGCTATGGCGAGGGCGGCATGCTCACCGAGGCGGTGCGGCAGAAACCCTACTCGGTGATCCTCCTCGACGAGGTGGAGAAGGCCGACCCGGACGTGATGAACGTCTTCTATCAGATCTTCGACAAGGGCGTGGCCAACGACGGCGAGGGCCGCGAGATCAACTTCCGCAACTGCCTGATCCTGCTCACCTCCAACCTGGCCAGCGAGCAGATCGAGGCACATTGCGCCGGCGAGCAACGGCCGCCGGTGGAGCAACTGGAAGAGGCGATCCGCCCGACCCTCAGTCGTCACTTCAAGCCGGCGTTGCTGGCACGCATGCGCGTGGTGCCTTACTACCCGGTGGCCGGGGCTGTGCTGCGCGAGCTGATCGAACTCAAGTTGCAGCGCCTCGCTCAACGCCTGGGCAAGCGCCGGCTGGACTTCAGCCACAGCCCGGCGCTGATCGAGCATCTGGCCGAGCGCTGCACCCGCAGCGACAGCGGCGCGCGGTTGATCGACCAGCTGCTGGAGCAGAGCCTGCTGCCGCAGATCGCCGACCGCCTGCTGGACGCCATGGCCAGCGGCAGCCACATCACCCGCGTGCACGCCACCCTGGACGGCGAAGGAGCGCTGAGCTGTGAGTTTGCCTGAGCGCATCCCCGAGGCCGTGCCGCTGCTGGGGCAGATCAGCCAGCCGCTGGCCTATGCCGAGCAGCTGCTGCAGCAGTTCACCCGCCTGGCCCGTCTGGCCGGCGCCGAACACCTGCCGGCGGCCCTGACCGAGGCGGCGGCGCAACTGAGCGGCTGCCGCCTGGCCCAGCTGTACCTGCTCGACAGCACCCACACGCGCCTGACCCTGGCCGCCGAGTGGCTGGACGGCCAGCTCGCCGAGCACGAAGCCAGCCTGCCCAGCGACTACGACGGCGAGCAGCTGCTGCAATACTGCCTGTGCCAGAACCGCCCGCTGAGCCTGGCCAGCCTCGACCCCAGCCTGCACGAGACCAGCTTCCTGCCGGTGATCAACAAACCCTGGCGCAGCCTGCTGTGCCTGCCGCTGCAGGATGAGCAGGCTCGGGTCGCCGGGCTGCTGCTGGTGGCCAGCAGCGGCACCCGCGACCTGGAAGGTTTCGCCGCCTCGCTGGCCAATCTGGGCACCTTCGCCCTGGCCCAGCACCAGCTGCTGCAGCGCCTGCGCGCGCCCCAGGCGAGCCAGCCCGAACCGAGCCCGGCGCTGCCCAGCGACTACGGCCTGATCGGCAGCAGCCCGGCCATGCGCGGCGTGTATCAGCTGATCAGCAAGGTGCTGCACAACCCCACCAGCGTGCTACTGACCGGTGAGACCGGCACCGGCAAGGAACTGGTCGCCCGCGCCATCCATGACTGCGGCTTCCGCCGCAGCCAGGCGTTCATCGTGCAGAACTGCGCCTCGCTGCCGGAGAACCTGCTGGAGAGCGAGCTGTTCGGCTACCGCAAGGGCGCCTTCACCGGCGCCGACCGCGACCGCAAGGGCCTGTTCGACGCCGCCGACGGCGGCACCCTGTTCCTCGACGAGATCGGCGACATGCCGCTGGCCCTGCAGGCCAAGCTGCTGCGCGTGCTGCAGGAAGGCGAAGTCCGCCCGCTCGGCAGCACGCAGACGCACACCGTCGACGTGCGCATCATCGCCGCCACCCACCGCGACCTGCGCGCCCTGGTCGAGGAAGGGCGCTTCCGCGAGGACCTGTTCTATCGCCTGTCGCACTTCCCCATCGAGCTGCCGCCGCTGCGCGCCCGCGCCGAGGACATCCTGCAACTGGCCCGGCACTTCGCCACCGAAGCCGCCTGTTTCCTGCAGCGCGATCCCTATCGCTGGTCCGAGGCGGCGCTGGACCACCTGGCCGGCTATGCCTTCCCCGGCAACGTACGCGAGTTGAAGGGGCTGATCGCCCGCGCCGTGCTGCTGTGCGAAGGCGGCGAACTGCTGCCCGAGCACTTCAACCTGCAACCGACCCACCTGCCCGAGGACAGCGGCATGAACCTGCGCGAACGCCTCGAACAGGTCGAACGCAACCTGCTGCTCGACTGCCTGCGCAAGAACCGCGGTAACCAGAGCCAGGCCGCCCGCGAACTGGGCCTGCCGCGCCGCACCCTGCTGTACCGCATGAGCCGGCTGCAGATCAGCCAGGCCGATGTTTAAGGAAGAACACTCATGAGCAAAGCCAAGGACATTCTGTTTCTGCTGACCCTGGAGCCGCTGGTTTCCAGCGGGCGCATCGGTCGCCTCAAGTACCTGCTGTTCTCGATCTGGAGCTGGTGGGCACTGGTTTTCGCAGTCCTGCTCGCCCAACTTCTTCCGCAGTCCTGGACTGACATTGGCGACGAGCTACTCGCCGCTGCCGCACTCTTCTACATCTTCGCCGCCGGCCTCTGCCTGGGTATCCGCCGCCTGCATGACATGGGCACCAGCGGGGTGCTGGTAGTGCTGTTAGGCATCATCTGGCCGCTGCTGCTCTGGCCGGGTCAGCCCAAAGACAACCGCTACGGCCCCCGGCTATCGCCAGTGACCGCCTGAATCCGACTTCCTCAAAAACGCCAGTGGAGAACCCGCGATGTCCCACCGCCTACTGACACTCACCCTGCTCGCCGCCCTGCTCGGCCTGGCCGGCTGCAATGGCAACTACAAGTCCAGCGACGACGACTATCGCCCGCTGGGCGACTCGCAAGTGCAACAGCGCGACGACTGAGCGCAAGGAGCCCCTACCATGGAACTGGTATTCGATATCGTCAGCGCCCAGCAGTACGCCCCGGGCCTGCTGACCAGCAAGAGCTTCCTCAAGGCCGGCGGCGTGATCGGGCGTGGCGAGGACTGCGACTGGGCCATCCCGGACAGCAAGCGCATCCTCTCCAACCGCCACGCCCAGGTCAGCTACGCCGACGGTCACTTCTACCTGACCGACACCAGCAGCAACGGCGTGACCCTCAAGGACAGCGGCGCCCGCCTGCCCAAGGGCGAGCCGCAGCGCATCGAACACGGCAACGTCTACTGCCTCGGCGAACTGGAGATCCGCGCCCGCGTGCTGCAGGACCCGTCGCAGTTCGAGGACAGCATCGGCCAGCGCCAGCACGCCGGCAGCATCATCCCCGACGACGCCTTCCTCGACCTCGACCCCATCGCCGCCCTGCAGCAGCAACCACGCGGCTACACCCCGCTGGACGAGTTCGCCGGCCTGGTGCAGTCGCCAGAAGAACAGCAGGCACGCACCCAGTACGCGCGCATCGACATGGAAAGCCTGCTGGTGCCCGAGCTGGTCGAGGACGTCACCCCCGAACCCGTGGCGCCGCCCCAGCCACAGCCGCGCCCGGCCCCTGCCGCCGAGCCACTGCCGGACGGTTTCTGGCAGCGTTTCGGCGAGGCCCTCGGAGTCAAGCTCGACGATCTCGATGCGGCCGCGCGCGAAGCCCTGGCCGTGCAGGCTGCACGCCTGCTCAAACAGAGCGTCGGCGGCCTGCAGCAGAGCCTGCGCACCCGCAGCGAGCTGAAGAACGAGCTGCGCCTGGCCCTGACCACCGTGCAGAGCGCCGGCAACAACCCGCTCAAGCAGGTCGGCGATGCCGGCGAAACCCTCAGCGCCCTGCTGCGCGGCAACAAGCCCGGCCAGCTGCCCGCCGAACAGGCCGTGGGCCGCGCCTTCCGTGACCTGCAGGCACACCAGGTGGCGCTGTACGCCGCCAGTCGCACGGCAGTGCAGGGCCTGTTCGAGCAGTTCGCCCCCGAGCAGCTCGCCCTGCGCTTCGAGCAGGAACGCAAGCCGCTGATCGCCACCGCCGGCAGTCGCTGGCGTGCCTACCAGCGCCACTTCCGCGCGCTGGAGAAGGACGACGACTGGAGCCAGCGCCTGTTCGCCCGCGACTTCGCCAAGACCTACGAAGAGCAGGTTCGCCTGATCGCCACCCTCAACACCGACTACCAGCCTTCCTAAGAAGCAAGGATGAATGCCATGCGCCGTCTTATCAGCCTTAGCCTGTTGACTCTGCTCGCCACCCTCGGTGGCTGCTCCAGCCTGTCGCCGTTTTCCGACACCACCAAACTCGACCTGAAGCTTGCGGCCAGCGAGGACCTCAACCCCGACCTGCACGGTCGCCCCTCGCCCATCGTCGTGCGCCTGCTGGAGCTGAAGAATCCCTCGTCGTTCAACAACAGCGACTTCTTCTCGCTGTACCAGCGGCCCAAGGAATCGCTGATGCCCGACCTGGTCAGCTTCGAGGAACTGGAAGTGCGCCCCGGTGAAGCCCGCGAGCTGAAGCTGTCGGTACAGCCCGGCAGCCGTTACGTCGGGGTGATCGCCGCCTACCGCGACCTGCCGGAGGCCAGCTGGCGCTTCGTCGTCAGCCTGCAACCCAGCGAAATCAACCGGGCCGGCCTGCGCCTGGACAAACACGGCATCGCGCCGCTCAAGGAAGAGGACTGAGCAATGGAAATGCTCAAGGTTGTCTGGCAGGAAGGGATGCTCCTGCGCCCGCAGCACTTCCAGCAGAACGATCGCTACTTCGAGCACCAGCTCAAGTCGCGCTCGCGCCTGCAGGACGTCTATCCCTGGGGCTTCTTCAGCCTGGAGATCGACCGCCAGTTTCTCGGCATGGGCAAGCTGGTGCTCAGCCAGGCCAGCGGCGTGCTGCCGGACGGCAGCCTGTTCGAACTGGACGCCAGCCGCGAACCGCTGGCCCTGGACGTGCCGCCGAACACGGCGGCCACCCCGGTGTACCTGGCCCTTCCGCTGGTCACCGGCAACCATATCGAGAGCCGTCGCCCGGAGCAGCAGGACGTACTGGCGCGCTACCGCGCCCATGATCTGGACGTGGCCGACTCCAACGCGGGGGACGCTATCGTCAGCCAGGTCAGCTGCGGCCGCCCAGACTTCCGCCTGCTGCTCGGCGACCAGCAGCACGACCAGGCCTTCGTCACCCTCAAGGTGGCGGAGATCTTCGACACCAGCCCGGACGGGGTGATCAGCCTCGACCCGGAATTCAGCCCGACCTTCCTGCACACCCAGGCCTCCAGCTACCTGCTGTCGTGCCTCAAGGAAGTGATCAGCCTGCTCGGTCACCGTGGCGACATCCTCGCCGAGCGCGTGCGTGCCGCCGGCAAGCTGGGCAATACCGAGGTGGGCGACTTCCTCATGCTGCAGCTGGTCAACCGCTACGAGCCACAGCTGCGCCACTACCTCAGCCTGGAGCAGATGCACCCGGAGCTGCTCTATCGCGAGCTGGTCGGCCTGCTCGGCGAGCTGGCCACCTTCGCCGCCGACCACAAGCGCCCACGCCTGGACAGCCGCTACCTGCACAACGACCAGGCCGGCAGCTTCCGCAAGCTGATGGAGGCCCTGCGCCAGGTGCTGTCGATGGTGCTGGAACAGCACGCCATCGAGCTGCCGCTGCAGCAGCGCCAGTACGGCATCCAGGTGTCGCCGCTGCAGGACCACAAGCTGCTCGGCAGCGCCACCTTCGTCCTCGCGGCCAACGCCCAGTGCGAGTCCGAGGAACTGCGCAAGCGCCTGCCGGCGCACCTGAAGATCGCCGCGGTGGAGCGCATCCGCCAGCTGGTCAACCTGCACCTACCGGGCATCAAGGTCAAACCGCTGCCCGTGGCACCGCGGCAGATCCCTTTCCATGCCGGCAAGAGCTACTTCGCCCTGGAGTTCAGCGCCGAGGAACTGGCGCAGCTGGAAAGCTCCGGCGGCTTTGCCTTCCACGTGTCCGGCGACTTCGCCGGGCTTGAGCTGAAATTCTGGGCGATCAGGAGCTGAACATGATCAGGGAAGCACAGGACACCACCGTCGTCCTCAGCCGCCAGGGCGAGAGCAGCGCACCGCGCGGCCCGCTCACCGACTTCAATGCACCGCGCTTCGAGCAGCTCGAAGAGCGCATGGTCTACGCCGCGCGCATGCGCCCGGCGGAGGTCTTCAACATCAGCTTCAACCCGCTGGTGGCCGCCGCCTCGCTGCTGCTCTCGGAGGTGGTGCGGCTGAAGACCAGCGCCGCCGCGGAGAACTTCGACGCGCTCAACGAGCGCCTCAACGTGGCGATCAAGCTGTTCGAGCATCGCGCCCTGCAGGAAGGGGTCGACGGCGGCCAGGTCATGGCCGCGCGCTACGTGCTGTGCACCGTGGTCGACGAGGCCGTGGTCACCACCCCCTGGGGCAACGAGAGCGCCTGGTCGCAGATGAGCCTGCTGTCGACCTTCCACAACGAGACCTTCGGCGGCGAGAAGTTCTTCCAGCTGCTCGAGCACCTGTCGCGCAACCCGGTCAAGCACCTGCCCATGCTCGAGCTAATGTACATCTGCCTGTCGCTCGGCTTCGAGGGCAAGTACCGCGTGCTGCCACGCGGCATGCTCGAACTGGAGGCGATCCGCGACAGCCTGTACCGGCAGATCCGCCAGCTGCGCGGCGACATCCCGCGCGAGCTGTCGCCGCACTGGGAAGGCCTCAAGGAAGGTCGCCGCCGGCTGGTACGCATCGTCCCCGGCTGGCTGGTGGCCGTCGCCACCGTCGCCGGCCTGGCACTGCTCTACGCCGGCTTCAGCTGGGTGCTGCACGAGCAGCGCGGCACCGTGCTGCAACCCTATCAGGCGGCCGAGGTTGCCCCGGCCCCCGCACAAAACCATCAGGGATGATCTGAGATGAAGGACTTTCTCAAGAAAACTGCGGCCTTCTTCCGCAAGACCTGGGTCTGGAGCCTGTGCCTGGTCCTGGTGCTGGCCCTGCTGATCTGGTTCGTCGGCCCGCTGCTGGCGGTGGCCGACTCCAAGTTCTGGGAATCGGCGGCCAGCCGCCTGGTCAGCATCAGCCTGCTGTTCCTGGCCTGGGGCCTGTTCATCGTCTTCATCAGCTGGCGCGCCAACGTGCGCAAGAAGAAGGAAGCCGAGGACGTCGACGCCCAAGAACGCCTGCGCCGCGAAGGCCTGATCAGCGAGGAGCAGGTCGAACTACGCGGCCGCTTCAAGCAGGCCCTGCGCACCCTGAAGACTTCCAGCCTGTACCGTGGCCGCAGCGAAAAATGGCGCAACGAGCTGCCCTGGTACCTGCTGCTCGGCGCCGAGGGCAGCGGCAAGACCAGCCTGCTGGAGTTCTCCGGCCTCGACTTTCCGCTGAACAAGGGTGACGAGCGCCGCCTGACCAAGGACGTCGGCGGCACCCGCTATTGCGACTGGTACTTCGCCGACCACGCCGTGCTGCTGGACACCGCCGGCCGCTACCTGACCCAGCCCGACGTGGCGGTGGACAGCCGCGCCTGGCACACCCTGCTCAGCCTGCTGCGCAAGCGCCGCGCGCGGCCGCTGAACGGCGTGCTGGTGGCTGTGCCGGTCGACACCCTGCTCTACGCCAGCGAGCTGGAGCTGGAGAACTTCGCCCGCCAGTTGCGCCAGCGCCTGCACGAGTTGCACGCCGAGCTGCGCGCCGAGGTGCCGGTATACCTGGTGCTGAGCAAGGCCGACAAGGTCATGGGCTTCGACGAGTTCTTCGACCAGCTGAGCCGCGAGGAAAGCGACCAGGTGCTCGGCGCCAGCTTCCGCAAGGGCCAGGTGGCTACCGACGCCAACGTGGTGCGCCAGGAGTTCGAAGAGCTGCTGCGCCGCCTCAACAGCCAGGTAATCATGCGCCTGCACCAGGAGCGCGACACCCAGCGCCGTGGTCATATCCTCGACTTCCCGCACCAGCTCGGCCAGCTCGGCGAGCGCCTGTGCCTGCTGGTGGAACTGGCCTTCAGCGGCAACCGCTACCAGCGCGCCAGCCAGCTGCGCGGCTTCTACCTGACCAGCGCGCCGCAGCTGCAGGAACTGCTCGACCCGAGCACCACCGGCATCGGTCGCAACCTCGGCCTGGCCGGCAGCAGCCTGCCGACCTACCGCAGCGGCCGCGCACGTTTCATCCATCAGCTGCTCAGCCGGGTGATCTTCCCCGAGGCCGAACTGGCCGGGCTGGACGACAAGGAAATCCGCCGCATCGACTGGCGCCAGCGCGCCCTGTACGCCGGTGCCGCCTGCTGCCTGCTGCTGTTCGGCCTGCTCTGGGGCACCAGCTACTCGGCCAACCACGGTCGCCTGGAGCAACTGCGCGAACTGGCCCTGCAGCTGGGCCGCGACGGCGAGAGCCTGAGCGCCCAGGACGAAGCCAAGCAGGTACTACCGCTGCTGGACGGCAGCTACGCCGCGACCCAGGTGTTCCCGAGCAGCGACGACGCCCACCTGCTGGAGCGCGGTGGCCTGTACCAGGGCCCCAGCGTGCAGCCCGAAGTGCATGCCGCCTACCGCCGTCAGCTGGAAAGCGAACTACTGCCACGCGTGGCCCGTCAGCTGGAAGGGCAGATCCGCGCCAACCGCGACGACCGTGAGCTGCTGCTCGGCAGCCTGCGCGCCTACCTGATGCTCAACCTGGAAGAGCGCCGCGAAGCGCCGTTCATGCAGGACTGGCTGGCCGCCGACTGGTCGCTGCGCTACGCCGGCGACGAGCCGACGCAGAAAGGCCTCAACGGCCACTTCCAGCGCCTGCTGGGCGAACCCTTCAGCGCCTATCCGCTGAACGATCAGCTGGTGGCCGAGGCACGGCAGATCCTGCGCAGCGAGTCGCTGGCCAAGGTGGTTTACCGCATGCTCCGTGACCAGGCCCGCAGCCTGCCCGAGTACCGCATCGCCCAGGCCCTCGGTGCCCAGGCACCGCTGCTGCTGGGCAGCGACTACGCGATTCCCGGCCTGTATACGCAGAAGGGCTACCAGCAGTACTTCGTCGCCCAGGGCCTCAGCCTGGTACGCGACATCCTCGAAGACAACTGGGTGCTGGGCGAAGGCAACCAGCTCAGCGACCGCGACCTCGGGCGCCTGATGGTCGAGCTGGAGCAGCTGTACTTCCGCGACTACGCCAACTACTGGGGCGAGGCCGTGGCCCAGCTGGGCCTGGAACCGATCGGCAACACCGCCCAGGGCATTGTCACCCTCACTGCGCTCACCGCGGCCAACTCGCCGCTGCTGCAGGTGCTGGTGGAAGTGCGCGACAACACCCGCTTCGACCTGCCGGCCGCCGCCGACCAGGTCGACGACCTGGCCGCCCAGGCCAAGCTCGGCAAGAAGGGCAAACTGGCCGCTGCTGCAGCCGGAAAAGGCCTGGATGCCGTCGCCAAAAGCCTGCCGGATACCGCACGCAAGGCTCTGCAACGCCGTTTCGAGCCGCTGCACCACCTGCTCGACAGCAACAGCGGCGCCGGCCCGGAACTGGCCGCCACCCTGCAGGCGCTGGATGCCCTGCAACTGCAGCTGAGCAGCCTAGCCCATGCCAGTTCGCCGGAACAGGCCGCCTTCGAAATGGCAAAGGCGCGCATGCAGGGCCGTCCGGATGCGATCAATCAGGTGCGCGGCAGCGCCGCACGCCTGCCGCAACCGGTGGCCAACTGGCTGACCCTGGTCGCCGACGACAGCTGGCAACTGGTGCTGAATGACGCCTACGGCTACCTGAACAAGCGCTACCGCAGCGAGCTGTACGGCTTCTACAAGGAGTCGCTGCTCAAGCGCTATCCGTTCAGCGCCAAGAGCGAGAGCGACGTGGCCATCGCCGACTTCCGCGAGTTCTTCAAGGCCGATGGCGTGGCCGATGCCTTCGTCGATCGCTACCTCAAGGCCTTCGTCAGCGACAGCGACGGCAAGTACCAGCTGCGCCGCATGGACGGCCAGGGCCTGCCGTTGTCGCCGGTGTTCCTCAGCCAGATGAACCGCACCCAGGTCATCCGCCGCAGCTTCTTCGCCGAGAACCCGGCCGAGCCGCAGGTGCTGTTCAAGCTGGAGCCCTTCGCCCTGGACTACAGCCTCAACCGCGCCGACTTCAAGTTCGGTGGCCAGCAACTGGAATATCGCCACGGCCCGATCGTCGCCAGCGCCTTCCGCTGGCCGGCCGAAGGCGCCAGCGAGCGCACCAGCCTGGTACTGGAAGAACAGGGCGGGCGCCGTGTCGGCATCGAGAAGAACAGCGGACCCTGGGCGCTGTTCCGCCTGATCGACATGATGCAGGTGGAGCAGCACAGCGGCCGCGACGTGCTGCTGCTCAAGGCCAATCTGGACGGTCTGCAGGCCAAGTACCTGCTGCACAGCCAGCGCTCGCCGAACCCCTTCGATGCCAGCCTGCTGCGCCAGTTCAAGCTGCCGGCGACCCTCTGATGAAGGTCGCCCAACGCCTCTGGTCCAGCGCCGCGCGCAGCGATACCGGCAAGGTGCGCGCACGCAACGAGGACGCCTTTCTCGACCAGCCGCAGATGGGCCTGTGGGTGGTCGCGGACGGCATGGGCGGGCACCAGGCCGGCGACCTGGCCAGCCGCCTGATCGTCGAGAGCCTGGCCGAGCTGCCCGCCGGCCTGGATTTCGAAGACCGTCTGGACGCGGTGCGTGACAGCCTGCACCGCATCAACCGCCACCTCAGCCTGGGCCTGACCCTGACCGGCGAGACCCAGGACCTGCTGGTCGGCAGCACCGTGGTGGCGCTGCTCGCCGAGGGCAGCCAGGTGGCTTGCCTGTGGGCCGGCGACAGCCGCTGCTACCTGTTGCGCGGGCGCCAGCTGTTCCAGCTGACCCGCGATCATTCGCTGCTGCAGCAACTGGTCGCCGAGCGTGGCATGAGCCCGGAGCAGGCCGTATGCCAGCCTGGTGCGCACGCCTTGACCCGCGCCGTCGGCGCGGCCGAGGAGCTGCAACTGGATATCCTCGAACTGGAAAGCCTGCCCGGCGACGTGTTCCTGCTGTGCAGCGACGGCCTTTACCAGGACCTCGACCATGACCTGCTGACCGCGGCCCTGCTGCGCCCCAGCCCGCAGCTGGCCCTGCAGCGCCTGTTCGAGCTGGCCCTGGCCGGTCCGGCACGCGACAACCTAAGTGCCGTGGTGATCAACCGATGAATGCCGAAGCCCAGGCCTGCAGCGCCGATCTCACCGTCATGGCAGGGGCCAGCCCGAAGCGCATCGCGCGGCCGCTGCCCGAGGGCTTGCCGCAACTGCTCGGTGGTCGCTACCAGATCGAACGCCTGCTCGGCGTCGGCGGCATGGGTGCCGTGTACCGCGCCCGCGACCTGCTGCGCGAACAGTTCGGCGAGCCACAACCCTGGGTCGCGCTGAAGACCCTCAGCGAAGACTTCGCCGAATACCCGGACGCCAGCGCCCTGCTCTACAGCGAGTTCGCCCTCACCGCACGCCTCAGCCACCGCAATCTGGTGCGCTTCTACAGCTTCGAGGTCGACCCGGCCTGCCAGCGCGCCTTCATCACCATGGAGCTGCTCAGCGGCAACACCCTCGACCACGTGCTGCACCAATATCCCAGCGGCCTGCCCTGGGCCGAGGCGCAGCGCATCATCGTCAGCCTGCTCGAAGCCCTGCGCTACGCCCATGAACAGGGCGTGCTGCACGGCGACCTCAAACCGAGCAACCTGATGCTCGGCGACGACGATATCCGCTTGTTCGATTTCGGTCTCGGCCAGGCCCGCGAAGGTTTCCTGCAGGGCCTGCCACGCCTGGCACGCAGCCGCTTCGCCGCCTGGACGCCGCGCTATGCCGCCCCGGAACTGCTCGATGGCGCGCCGCTCAACGCCTGCGCCGACGTCTATTCCGTGGCCTGCGTGATCTACGAACTGTGCAGCGGCCAACATCCTTTCCGCCGGCAAAGTGCTAAACAGGCACTGGCAATGGAACTGCCGCTGGAAGCCCCCGCAGACCTGCCCCGTGCACACTGGCCGGCCCTGCGTCGCGCGCTGGCATTCGACCCCGCCCAACGCGGCACTCTGGGCGAACTGCTAAGCACCTTCAGCCCCCAGCGCCCGACGACTTCGCTGCTCGCGCGCCTGCTGCGCCGCCCGGCCTGACGCGGCCCCTCGACAAGGACGATCACATGTTCAACCCCGCCAACCAGACCCACTTCAGCCTGACCCTCGACGGTATCGAGCACGACCTGCAGGTGCTCGAGTTCAGCGGTCGCGAGTCCCTCGACCAGCCTTACCGCTTCGAGGTGGAACTGGTCAGCGAACGCCCCGACCTGGACCTGGCCGAATTGCTCGGCAAACCGGCCTTCCTCGCCTTCGCCCCGGACGGCAGCGGCATCCACGGCCTGGTTCACAACGCCGGCCAGGGCGAGTCCGGCAAGCGCCTGACCCGCTACCGCCTGACGCTGAGCCCCAAGCTGACCTGGCTCGGCTATCGCAGCAACCAGCGCATCTTCCAGCACCTGACGGTGCCGCAGATCATCGCGCAGGTGTTGGAGGAGCACGGCATCCTCGGCGGCGCCTACCGCTTCCAGCTCGGCCCGACCGTCTACCCCGAGCGCGACTACTGCGTGCAATACGACGAGACGGACCTGCACTTCATCCAGCGCCTATGCGAGGAAGAAGGTATCCACTACCACTTCGAGCATGCGCCCAAGCAACACGTGCTGGTGTTCGGCGACGACCAGACCGGCTTTCCCAGACTCGGCCAGCCCACCGCCTATGTTCAGGACAGTGGTATGGTCGCCGACGAGCCGGTGATCAAGCGTTTCTCCTTGCGCCTCGCCACCCGCACCAATCAGGTCAGCCGCCGCGACTACGACTTCGAGCAGCCGCGCCTGCTGCTGGAGACCAGCGCCAAGGCCGAGTTCCAGCCCAAGCTGGAAGACTACGACTACCCCGGCCGCTACACCGAGCGCACGCGCGGCAAGCACCTCAGCCAACGCGCCCTGGAGCGCCACCGCTCCGACTACAAACTGGCCGAAGGCGAGAGCGACCAGCCACGCCTGGTGAGTGGCCATCTGCTGGAAATCTCCGACCACCCGCGCCGCGAATGGAACGACCTGTGGCTGCTGCAGGAAGTACTGCACGAGGGCAAACAGCCGCAGGTGCTGGAAGAGTCCATCACCAGCTTCCTTGGCGGCCGGCTCCCCTCTCCCCCCGGGAGAGGGGTCGGGGGTGAGGGTCAATCCACCAACGCGGACGACTTCAAGCAGGGCTACCGCAACCGCTTCACCGCCACCCCCTGGGATGTGCTGCACCGGCCCGCCCTGCGCCATCCCAAACCCAAGGTACTGGGCAGCCAGAGTGCCGTGGTCACCGGCCCCAAGGGAGAGGAAATTCACTGCGACCCGTACGGCCGCGTGAAGGTGCAGTTCCACTGGGACCGCGAAGGCCAGGCCGACGACACCACCAGCTGCTGGCTGCGCGTCAGCTCCAGCTGGGCCGGTGACCGCTATGGCGGCATCGCCATCCCCCGCGTGGGCAT
>NZ_JARPUS010000021.1 GCF_029537485.1 Pseudomonas sp. GOM6 | reverse complement strand
CAGGACGCCTTCGCCGCCGCCTCCCAGCAGAAGGCCTGCGCCGCCATCGAGGCCGGGCGTTTCAATGATGAGATCACCCCGATCCTGATCCCCTCGCGCAAGGGCGAGCCGCTCAGCTTCGCCACCGACGAACAGCCGCGCGCCGGCACCAGCGCAGAATCCCTGGCCAAACTCAAGCCGGCGTTCAAGAAGGACGGCACGGTGACCGCCGGCAACGCCTCCAGCCTCAACGACGGCGCCGCCGCCGTGCTGCTGATGAGCGCCGAGAAAGCCGAGGCCCTCGGCCTGCCGGTGCTGGCCAGGATCGCCGCCTACGCCAATGCCGGCGTCGATCCGGCGATCATGGGCATCGGCCCGGTGTCCGCCACCCAGCGCTGCCTGGAGAAAGCTGGCTGGCAGCTGGCTGATCTGGATCTTATCGAGGCCAACGAAGCCTTCGCCGCCCAGGCCCTGTCGGTCGGCCAGGAACTGGGCTGGGACGCGAGCAAGGTCAACGTCAACGGCGGCGCCATCGCCCTCGGCCACCCGATTGGCGCCTCCGGCTGCCGGGTGCTGGTGACCCTGCTGCACGAGATGCTCAAGCGTGATGCCAAGAAAGGCCTGGCCACCCTGTGCATCGGCGGCGGGCAGGGTGTGGCGCTGGCCATCGAAAGATAAGGACGTGGGTTAGGTTGAGGGCATAGCCCGAAGCCCAACAGTGGAGAAACGGGCCGCGATGCGGCTCTCGGCATCGCTTGTTGGGCTGCGCTTCGCTCAACCTACGAGGCCCGACCCAACCTACACACCAAGGTTTACTTCTCGGGCATCGGCATGGGGAACGGCATCACGTTGCCGCCACCCTTGGCCTCGCTGATCTTCGGTGTACCCAGGCGCTCCACCTCGTCGATGCGAATGATCGCGTGCATCGGCACTAAGCTGCGTACCACGCCCTCGAACTGCGCCTTGAGCTTCTCCTCGCTGGGGTCGACCACCACCTGGGTGCGCTCGCCAAAGACGAACTCCTCCACTTCCAGGAAGCCCCACAGATCGCTCTGGTAGATCTGCTTGGCATACATCTCGTACACCTGGCCCTGATTCTGGAAGATCACCTTGTAGATAGGTTCGCGTTTGCTCATGAGGGGAAACTGCTGAAAATCGGGGGCGCAAATACTAGCACAGCACCTCCCCGCGGACGGCACTTGCCCATTCCCCGCCAGCAGCTATGCCCCTATAATCCCCGGTCATTTTTTAAACAGCACGACCTTACCCATGGCCAAGAAGCTTTATATCGAAACCCACGGTTGCCAGATGAACGAGTACGACAGCTCGCGCATGGTCGATCTGCTGGGCGAACACCAGGCCCTGGAAGTCACGGAAAACCCGGCAGAAGCCGACGTGATCCTCCTCAATACCTGCTCGATCCGCGAAAAAGCCCAGGATAAGGTGTTCTCCCAGCTGGGCCGCTGGCGCGAGCTGAAACAGGAAAACCCCAATCTGGTGATCGGCGTCGGTGGCTGCGTGGCCAGCCAGGAAGGCGCCGCCATCCGCGACCGCGCACCCTATGTCGACGTGGTCTTCGGCCCGCAGACCCTGCACCGTCTGCCGGAAATGATCGACGCCGCCCGCACCACCAAGACCGCCCAGGTCGACATCAGCTTCCCCGAGATCGAGAAGTTCGATCACCTGCCAGAAGCTCGCGTCGACGGCCCCAGCGCCTTCGTCTCGGTCATGGAAGGCTGCAGCAAGTACTGCACCTTCTGCGTGGTGCCCTACACCCGCGGCGAGGAAGTCAGCCGGCCGCTGGCCGACGTGCTGGTGGAAATCACCCAGCTGGCCGAGAAGGGCGTAAAGGAAGTCACCCTGCTCGGGCAGAACGTCAACGGCTACCGCGGCCCAACCCCGGACGGACATATCGCCGACTTCGCCGAACTGCTCTACGCAGTCGCCGAAATCGACGGTATCGAGCGCATCCGCTACACCACCAGCCACCCACTGGAGTTCTCCGACGCCATCATCCAGGCCCATGCCGACATCCCGAAGCTGGTCAAATACCTGCACCTGCCGGTGCAGTCCGGCTCCGACCGCATCCTGGCGGCGATGAAGCGCAACCACACGGCACTGGAGTACAAGTCGCGCATCCGCAAGCTCAAGGCGGCTGTGCCGGATATTCTGCTCAGCACCGACTTCATCGTCGGCTTCCCTGGCGAGACCGAGAAAGACTTCGAGCAGACCATGAAGCTGATCGAGGATGTCGGCTTCGACTTCTCCTACTCCTTCATCTACAGCTCGCGCCCCGGCACCCCGGCCGCCGACCTGGCCGACGACACTCCTGAAGAGGTGAAGAAGCAGCGCCTGTCGATCCTGCAGACACGCATCGCCCAGCAAGGCTTCGAGAACAGCCGACGTATGGTCGGCACCACCCAGCGCATCCTGGTCAGCGACTACTCGAAGAAGGACCCGGGCATGCTCCAGGGCCGCACCGAGAGCAACCGCGTGGTCAACTTCCGCTGTGATAATCCGCGCCTGATCGGCCAGTTCGTCGACGTGCATATCGATGACGCCCTGCCCCACTCACTGCGCGGCACGCTGATCGACACCGTGCACTGATCGACCAATGGCTAATATGTCCCTGCGCGCGCGAACTTTTCCCGCGGCCCGCGCAGGGTTATGCTCCCTCCATCATTTCTGCCGCGTGGCGGTAACCGGACTCCATTGAACGCCCCCATAGAACCCCATCGTTTTATCCTCGAACCCTTCGAAGCACGCCGCTTCGCCAACCTCTGCGGACAGTTCGACGAGCATCTGCGCCTGATCGAGCAACGCCTCGCCATCGAGATCCGCAACCGTGGCAACCAGTTCGAGCTGATCGGCCCGTCGCAGCACACCCAGTCCGCCGAGAACCTGCTGCGCCGTCTGTACCGCGAAACCAAGAGCACCGAGCTGTCGCCCGAACTGGTCCACCTGTACCTGCAGGAATCCGGCCTGGAAGCGCTGGACAGCGGCAAGGCTGACGCTGGCGTCACCCTGCGCACCAAGAAAGGCGTGATCAAGCCGCGCGGCGCCAACCAGCAGCGCTACGTCAAGGCGATCCTCGATAACGACATCAACTTCGGCATCGGCCCAGCCGGTACCGGCAAGACCTACCTGGCCGTGGCCTGTGCAGTCGATGCGCTGGAGCGCGAGCAGGTGCGCCGCATCCTCTTGGTACGCCCGGCGGTCGAGGCCGGCGAGAAGCTCGGTTTTCTCCCTGGCGACCTGGCGCAGAAGATCGACCCCTACCTACGCCCGCTCTACGACGCACTGTACGAGATGCTCGGCTTCGAGACCGTGGCCAAACTGATCGAGAAGCAGGTGATCGAGATCGCCCCGCTGGCCTACATGCGCGGCCGCACCCTTAACAACAGCTTCATCATTCTCGACGAGAGTCAGAACACCACCCTCGAACAGATGAAGATGTTCCTCACCCGTATCGGCTTCGGCTCTACCGCCGTGATCACCGGCGACATCACCCAGGTCGACCTGCCGCGCGGCACCAAGTCGGGCCTGAGCCATGTGATGACCGTACTCAAGGACGTCCCGGGCATCAGTTTCACCCACTTCAAGCCCAAGGACGTGGTGCGCCACCCGCTGGTGCAGCGCATCGTCGAAGCCTACGAGCGCTTCGAGGAAAGCCAGAGCCAGGACGGCAAGGGTCGCCCCGATGCTTGAGCTCGACCTGCAGAACGCCTCGCAGGCCAGCCAGCTGCCGAGCGAGGCGCAGTTCCGCCAGTGGTGTGAACTGGCCCTGCGCCAGCGCACGGCCGACTCCGAGCTGACAATCCGTCTGGTTGATGAAGCCGAAGGCCAGGAGCTGAACCGCACCTGGCGGCACAAGGACTACCCGACCAACGTGCTGTCGTTCCCGGCCGATGTGCCCGACGAGATGCTCGACATTCCGCTGCTCGGCGATCTGGTGATCTGCGTGCCGGTGGTCGAGCGCGAAGCACAGGAACAGAACAAGTCGCCAGAAGCCCACTGGGCCCACCTGGTGATCCACGGCTGCCTGCACCTGCTCGGCTACGACCACATCGAGGATGAGGAAGCCGAGGAAATGGAAACACTGGAACGACAATTGCTGGCTGAACTGGGTCATCCCGACCCTTATGCAGCCGACGAATAACCACAGAGACTCAGGAAAACTCCCGAGACCATCATGAGCGAAGACCGATCGAGCAACGAGCAGAAGTCCTGGTTCAACAAACTGACCCAAGCTTTTGCTCATGAGCCGAAAAACCGCGAAGAACTGCTGGAAGTCCTGCGCGAAGCCCACCAGAACAAGCTGCTCGACAGCGAAGCGCTGACCATTGTCGAAGGCGCCATCCAGGTCGCCGACCTGCAGGTACGCGACATCATGGTGCCGCGCTCGCAGATGATCAGCATCAAGGCCAGCCAGTCGCCGGCCGAATTCCTCCCCTCCATCATCGACTCCGCGCATTCGCGCTACCCGGTGATCGGTGAGAGCCTTGATGAAGTCATCGGCATCCTCCTGGCCAAGGACCTGCTGCCGCTGATCCTCGGAGGCGACCAGCCTTTCGACATCAAGCAACTGCTGCGCCCGGCCACCTTCGTGCCGGAATCCAAGCGCCTCAACGTGCTGCTGCGCGAGTTCCGCGCCAACCATAACCACATGGCCGTGGTGATCGACGAATACGGCGGCGTCGCCGGCCTGGTGACCATCGAGGATGTGCTGGAGCAGATCGTCGGCGACATCGAGGACGAACACGATGTCGAGGAAGACAGCTATATCAAGCCACTGCCCTCCGGCGACTTCCTGATCAAGGCGCTGACGCCGATCGAAAACTTCAACGAAACCTTCGACACCGAGTTCCCCGACGACGAGTTCGATACGGTCGGCGGCCTGGTGATGAACGCTTTCGGTCACCTGCCCAAGCGCAATGAGATCACCGAGATCGGCGAATACCGCTTCCGCGTGCTCAACGCCGACAGCCGCCGCCTGCACCTGCTGCGCCTGACGCCGCTGGAGCGCTGAGCTGCTTCTCTTGTGGGGATTTAGCCGCGATGCACTTTACCGAACAGCATCGCGACTAAAGTCGCTCCCACAGGCTCGTAGCCCGGACTTCAGCCCGGGAAACAGACTGCAATGCCCCGGACTAAAGTCCGGGCTACGAGTCTGGAGCGCTAGCACCTCGCAGTACTACTTGTAGAAGGGGCCTTGGCCGCGACTGGAAAGCCACGCGCAGCCAAGGTCGCGGCCAAGGCCCCTCCTATGGCAATCCCGCCCCTCGGCTTTCTACCCGCCAACGCTTCCAGTACCCTTGCCCGCCAGACTTCCCGCTCAAGGACGCACGATGCGCTGGATCACTCAACCCGGCTGGCCGGGCAATCTGCTGGCCATCGCCGGCGGCGCCTCCACCACACTGGCCCTGGCTCCTTTCAACGCCTGGCCATTGGCCTTGCTGGCCATCGCCATTTTCTACCTTGGCCTGCGCCACCTGAATCCACGCCAGGCCCTGCTGCGCGGCTGGTGCTACGGCCTCGGCCTGTTCCTCGCCGGCACCAGCTGGATCTACGTCAGCATCCACGACTACGGCGCCGCCTCGGTGCCCCTGGCGGCCTTCCTGACCTTCGCCTTCTGCGCTGGCGTGGCGCTGTTCTTCGCCCTGCCCGCCTGGTTCTGGGCGCGCTGGCTGCGCCGCAATGACGCGCCCATCGCCGACGCCCTGGCCTTCGCCGCGCTGTGGCTGGCCCAGGAAGCCTTTCGCGGCTGGTTTCTCACCGGCTTCCCCTGGCTCTATGCCGGCTACAGCCAGCTGCATGGCCCACTGGCCGGACTGGCACCGGTCGGCGGCATGTGGCTGATCTCCCTGGTGCTGGCGTTGAGTGCTGCACTGCTGGTCAACCTGTACTCTCTACGCCATCAGCGCTCCCGCCTGATTGGTGCAGTCACCTTGCTGTTGGCCCCCTGGCTGGCTGGCCTGGCCCTCAACGGCCAGAGCTGGACCACGCCCATGGGTGCGCCGCTCAAGGTCGCCGCCCTGCAGGGCAATATCGAGCAGAACCTGAAGTGGGATCCGGCGCAGCTGGACGCCCAGCTGGCGCTGTACCGCGACATGACCCTGAGCAGCCAACCGGCCGACCTGATCGTCTGGCCGGAAACCGCGGTGCCGGTACTCAAGGAATACGCCGAGGGCTACCTGAAAGTGATGGGCCGCGTGGCGGCCGACCGCGACGCTGCACTGATCACCGGCATCCCGCTGCGTCAGCTCAACGAACAGGGTGAGAAGCGCTACTACAACGCAATTACTGCAACAGGCTGGGGCGAGGGCACCTACCTCAAGCAGAAGCTGGTGCCCTTCGGCGAATACGTACCACTGCAAGATATGCTACGCGGGCTGATCGCCTTCTTCGACCTGCCCATGTCCGACTTCGCCCGCGGCCCCGCCAACCAGAGCCCGCTGCAAGCCAAGGGCGTGCGTATCGCGCCGTTCATCTGCTATGAGGTGGTCTACCCGGAATTCGCCGCCACCATGGCCGCGCAAAGCGAACTGCTGCTGACGGTCAGCAACGACACCTGGTTCGGCACCTCGATCGGCCCGCTGCAGCACCTGCAGATGGCGCAGATGCGCGCCCTGGAAGCCGGACGCTGGATGATCCGCGCCACCAACAACGGCGTCACCGCGCTGATCGACCCGCAAGGCCGTATTGCCGCGCAGATCCCGCAGTTCCAGCAGGGCACACTCTATGGCGAGGTGCAACCGATGCAGGGGCTGACGCCCTACCTGCACTGGCGCGCCTGGCCGCTGGTAGTGCTGTGCGGCCCGCTGCTGGGCTGGGCCTTCTTCGCCCGCCGCCGCGCGGTTCGCGACCTCAGCCCGCAGGCGGCCTGAGCACGGACCGCCTCAGCGATAGAGCAGCGGATATACCGCCATCCCCAGCGCTTCGTTGAGCAGGCGGGTGTTCTGCCACAGCGCCTTGCTCTCCGGCAGCCAGCCACAGACCGGGCGCTCGTTGGGTACGCCGAGAAAGCCCAACGGTGCCGCCACCACCTCCAGCCCGGCGCGTTCGAAACACCAACGCGCCCGCGGCATGTGCGCCGCCTGTGTCACCAGCACCACTCGCCGGACACCTTCGGTCTTGAGCAGCTCGGCGCTGAACTGAGCATTCTCCCAGGTGGTACGGCTGCGCTCCTCGCGCCAGCGCGTCGGCACAGAAAAATCGCGCTGCAGCACATCGGCCATCAGCTGCGCCTCGCTGGGTGGCTGGCCATAGTGCAAACCACCACTGATCAGAACTGGCAGCTGCGACGCTCGCTGCAGGCGTGCCGCATAGCGCAGCCGCTCGATGGCGGTCACACTGGGCTGGTCACCGCCCCAGGCAGGATCGGCCTCCTCGCGCCCCGAGCCAAGAATCACGATCACCTCTGCCTGCTGGGCCAAGCCCGGCCACTGTGCCTCGGCCAGCGCCGGCTCACGCTCGATCTGCCGTGCCGCCCACTCCATGACTACGGGCAAGCTGAACAGCCACAGACCGGCCAGGCCGATGAACACAACCAAGCCAGCCGCGCGCGGCCGCCCCAGCCAAGCCCACAACAGCCAGGCGAACAGCAGCAGCAATAGAAAGCCACCAGGTGGCAGGATCAGTTGTTTGAGGATAAAACGCAGTTCCATGGGCACCTCCTGTGCCCGCAGAGACTATGCCCTGCCACACAAGGAGTCGAGCCGTGCGATCAGCGCGGCTGCCCGGCACGAAACAGCTTGGAGCCACAAGCGCTACAGGGCATCACGCCCTCGCCACGCTGCACCTGCGCAGCCGTGCCACATAGGGCGCAACACAACTGCTGGCGCTTCTTGATCAGGGCCTTGCTACGCCCCGGCAATGACCTGCTCGGCAACCGCCCAGGCGGTTTACTGACCGGCCTGCCCTGGCGCACGGGCAATTGCTCGATCGACGCCAACTCCTCGGCCGCCGCATGCCAGCCGCGCAACCAATTAAGGTCACGGTCCAGATAGGCCCGGATCAATTCCAGCTCAGCAGGCGTCAGACCACGCAACTCCAGTTCTGCGGGGGGAGTCCGGCACAGACGGCTCGCGGTTTCTGCTTCTTCTAGTGCCAGGGCAAGACGCTGCAACAGCCGCTCATAGAGCCCGCCCGCCGCCTCCGTGTGCCGCAACTCAGCCATCATCACCTCAACCGGGCGCCGTCGCTGCACGCCCTTGTAACAAGCTTAGCGCCGCGCCGCCTGGCAGCCGTGCGCCGCGACAAACGGCGGGCAGCGCCTTGTGCCGAGGACAATCAGGGTTTCCCTGAATCAGGGGGGGTCATGTATGCTACGGCGTTTCTCGCAGCCCTCTATTTCAGCGCCGAAAACCCATGCACGAACAGTATTCGCCCCGTGATATCGAAGCCGCCGCCCAGACCCACTGGAACGAGCAGAAATCCTTTGTAGTGAGCGAGCAACCAGGCAAGGAAACCTTCTACTGCCTGTCGATGTTCCCCTACCCGAGCGGCAAGCTGCACATGGGCCACGTGCGCAACTACACCATCGGTGACGTGATCGCCCGCTACCAGCGCATGCAGGGCAAGAACGTGCTGCAACCTATGGGCTGGGACGCCTTCGGCATGCCGGCGGAAAATGCCGCCATGAAAAACCAGGTGGCGCCGGCCAAGTGGACCTACGAGAACATCGACTACATGAAGTCCCAGCTGAAATCGCTGGGCCTGGCCATCGACTGGACACGCGAAGTCACCACCTGCAAGCCGGACTACTACCGCTGGGAGCAGTGGCTGTTCACCCGCCTGTTCGAAAAGGGCGTGATCTACCGCAAGAACGGCACCGTGAACTGGGACCCGGTCGACCAGACTGTACTGGCCAACGAGCAGGTCATCGACGGCCGTGGCTGGCGTTCGGGCGCGCTGATCGAGAAGCGCGAAATCCCGATGTACTACTTCAAGATCACCGCCTATGCCGAAGAGCTGCTGAGCAGCCTGGATGAGCTGGAGGGCTGGCCCGAGCAGGTCAAGACCATGCAGCGCAACTGGATCGGCAAGAGCTTCGGTGCCGACATCGTGTTCGACTACGACGTCGCCAGCATCGGCATCGACGGCCAGCTCAAGGTCTACTCGACCCGCCCCGACACCCTGATGGGCGCCACCTACGTGGCCGTGGCCGCCGAGCACCCGCTGGCGCAGCGCGCCGCCGAAGCCAATCCGGCCATCGCCGCGTTCATTGCCGAATGCAAGGCAGGATCGGTCGCGGAAGCCGATATGGCGACCATGGAAAAGAAGGGCGTGGCCACCGGCCAGTTCGTCATCCATCCGCTGACCGGCGACAAGCTGCCGGTATTCGTCGCCAACTACGTACTGTGGGGCTATGGCGAAGGCGCGGTGATGGCCGTACCGGCCCACGACGAGCGTGACTTCGAGTTTGCCAACAAGTACGGCCTGCCGATTCAGCAGGTCTATGCCGGTGAAGGCAAGGACTACAGCACTGCCGAGTGGCAGAGCTGGTATGGCGACAAGGAAGGCCTCACCACCATCAACTCCGGCAAGTACGACGGCAAGGGCTTCAGCGAAGCCTTCGACGCCATCGTCGCCGACCTGGAAGCCAGCGCCCACGGCGCGCGCAAGACCCAGTTCCGCCTGCGCGACTGGGGCATCAGTCGCCAGCGCTATTGGGGCTGCCCGATCCCGATCATCCACTGCCCGAGCTGCGGCGACGTGCCGGTGCCGGAAGACCAGCTGCCGGTCGTCCTGCCGGAAGACGTGGTGCCGGACGGCGCCGGTTCGCCGCTGGCCAAGATGCCCGAGTTCTACGAATGCAGCTGCCCGAAGTGCGGCAGCCCGGCCAAGCGTGAAACCGACACCATGGACACCTTCGTCGAGTCGTCCTGGTACTACGCCCGCTACGCCAGCCCGCAGTACACCGGCGGCATGGTCGACCCGCAGGCCGCCAACCACTGGCTGCCGGTGGATCAGTACATCGGCGGCATCGAACACGCCATCCTGCACCTGCTGTACGCGCGCTTCTTCCACAAGCTGATGCGCGACGAAGGCCTGGTCACTTCCAACGAGCCGTTCAAGAACCTGCTGACCCAGGGCATGGTGGTCGCCGAGACCTACTACCGCACCCTGGAAAACGGCGGCAAGGACTGGTTCAACCCGGCCGACGTGGAAGTCGAGCGTGACGCCAAGGCCAAGGTCATAGGCGCTCGCCTCAAATCCGACGGCCTGCCGGTGGAAATCGGCGGCACCGAGAAGATGTCCAAGTCGAAGAACAACGGCGTCGACCCGCAGGCCATGATCGATGCCTACGGCGCCGACACCTGCCGCCTGTTCATGATGTTCGCCTCGCCGCCCGACATGAGCTGCGAGTGGTCGGACGCCGGCATCGAAGGCGCCAACCGTTTCCTGCGCCGCGTCTGGCGTCTGGCCCACAGCCACGTCAGCGCCGGCCTGCCGGGCCAGCTGGACGTCGCCAGCCTGACGGACGAGCAGAAGAACGTGCGCCGCGCCATCCACCTGGCGATCAGGCAGGCCAGCAACGACGTGGGCCAGCACCACAAGTTCAACACCGCCGTCGCCCAGGTGATGACCCTGATGAACGTGCTGGAAAAGGCCGCCACCGCCACCGAACAGGACCGTGCCCTGCTGCAGGAAGGCCTGGAAACCGTGGCCCTGCTGCTGGCACCGATCACCCCGCACATCTGCCATGAGCTGTGGCAACAGCTGGGCAAGGCCGGCGCCATCATCGATGCGCCGTGGCCGCAGGTCGACGAATCGGCCCTGGTACAGGACAGCCTGACCCTGGTCATCCAGGTCAACGGCAAGCTGCGTGGGCAGATCGAAGTGCCGGCATCGGCCAGCCGCGAAGAAGTCGAAGCCGCTGCCCGTGCCAACGAGAACGTGCAGCGCTTCACCGAAGGCGTGACCATCCGCAAGGTCATCGTCGTGCCGGGCAAGCTGGTCAACATCGTCGCCAATTGATAACGGTCGCCAACTGCTTAAGCTCGGTGCCATGCCCGCATGGCACCGAGGCTCTCCAAGGGGATAGAAGAGAATGATGAAACGGAATCTGGTGGTAATCGGTCTGGCCGTTCTGCTCAGCGCCTGCGGCTTCCAGCTGCGTGGCACCGGCGATGCCCAGTTCGCTCTCAAGGAAATCGACCTGCAGGCACGCAACGCCTACGGTGAGACCGTCAAGGAGCTGCGTGAACTGCTGGAAAACAACGGCGTCAGAGTGCACAACGGCGCACCCTATCGCCTGTTCCTGAGCAACGAGCAGCAGACCCAGCGTACCGCCAGTTACACCAGCAGCGCCCGCAGCGCCGAGTACCAGCTGACCAATCAGCTGGACTACGAAATCCGCGGCAGCAAGAACATGCTGTTACTGCAGGATCAGCTGGAAGTACAAGGGACCTACGTACACGATGGCAACAACCTGGCCGGCTCCACCCAGGAGTCCGAACAGGTCCGCCAGGAGATGCGTCGCGAGCTGATCCAGCGCCTGTCGCTGCGCTTGCAGCAACTGACCCCGGCCCAGCTGGAGCAACTGCAGCAGGAAGCCGAGGCACGCGCCCAGGCCGAGGCGGAAGCCGCCGCAGCCGCGCGCCGCGCCGAGCAGGAGTCGGCGCCCCAGCAGTCGCCGATCCAGCTGCCGATCAGCCAGTAGCTGCACAGGGCCGGGTAACCGGCCCTTTTCACACCCATGAAGCTCTATCCCAACCAGCTTGGCAAACACCTGCAGGGAGTCCTGGCCCCGGTCTACGTGGTCAGCGGTGACGAGCCACTGCTGTGTCAGGAAGCCGAGGACGCTATCCGCAGTGCCGCGCGCGCTCAGGGGGTCAGCGAGCGCCAGGTGTTCCATGCCGAAGCCAGTTTCGACTGGAACCTGCTCTATGAAGCCGGCGCCAGTCTGTCGCTGTTTGCCGAGAAACGCCTGATCGAACTGCGCATCGCCAACGGCAAACCGGGCGACAAGGGCACCGCCGCGATTCTCGAATACCTGCAGCGTCCGCCGGAAGACACCACACTGCTCATCAGCCTGCCCAAGCTCGACGGCAGCACGCAGAAGACCAAGTGGGCCAAGGCCCTGATCGAGGGTCCCAACTGCCAGTTCCTGCAGATCTGGCCGGTCGACAGCAGCCAGCTTCCGGCCTGGATCCGCCAGCGCATGTCCCAGGCCGGCCTGGCCGCCAGCCAGGAGGCAGTGGAACTGATCGCCGCCCGCGTGGAAGGCAACCTGCTGGCGGCTGCTCAGGAGATCGAAAAACTCAAGCTGCTGGCCGAAGGCAACCAGGTCGATGTCAGCACCGTGCAAGCGGCGGTGGCCGACAGTGCTCGCTACGACGTGTTCGGCCTGATCGACGCCATCCTCAACGGCGAAGCCAGCCATGCCCTGCGCATGCTCGACGGCTTGCGCGGCGAAGGCGTGGAGTCGCTGTTCATCGTCGTCATGCTGGCCCGCGAGTTGCGCCAGCTGGCGGGCATCGCCCAACAGTTCAGTCAGGGGGTCCCCCTGGAGAAGGCCTTCGCCAGCGCCCGCCCGCCCATCTGGGACAAACGCCGGCCATTGATCGGCAAGGCCGTGCAGCGCCATACCGCCGCACGCTGGAACCAGCTACTGATCGATGCCCAGCGCATCGACGCCCAGGTCAAGGGCCAGGCCGCTGGCGACCCGTGGCGCAGCCTGGCGCGCCTGGCCATGCTAATGGCCGGCCAGCGCCTGCCGCTCAGCGAGTAGTCGCTGGACAATTTCTGAGCAGCGGCGCATAGTCCGCGCCGCCCGCAATCCAGCGGAGCCTGCGAGGAATTCCGAATGAGCAAGAAAGCCGGAAAACGGCCGAACAAGGCCAAATCCATCATCGCCCAGCCACTGTTCCGCAGCCGTCAGGAACAGCCGAAAAAAGGCAAAGGCAGCTACCGCCGCGAAGCCTCCCAGCACCACTGGGAGGCTTCTTGCTTTATGGCAGCCTGAAAAAAGTAAAGGCACCTGCTCCGCCAAGCCTGGCATGTTAAGGTCGCAGCCTAACTGGCAAGACCGAGACACCACCATGCTGTACCGCACCACCCGCCGCCCTCTCTGCCTGACCCTCGCCAGCCTCCTGCTGCTGGCCGCATGCGCCGAAACACCTCAGACCGAGGCTAACTCCCCGATCACGCCAGCTCAGCCCCAGGCTCCTGCTGTTGTCAGCCCACCGGCACAGGTCTCGACTGCCCCCGTGTCTGCCATCGACTTCGCCACCTGGCGCCAGCAGTTTCGCGGCAAAGCCCTGCAGGCCGGCATCCAGAGCGAACTGTTCGACCGCGTGTTTGCAGGAGTCACACCCGACCCCAGCGTAGTACGCGCTGATGGTGCGCAGCCCGAATTCACCCGCCCGGTTTGGGAATACCTGGAAGGTGCGATTTCGCCGACGCGCGTCCGCAAGGGCCAGGCCCTGCTCAGCCAACATGCCGCCACCCTGAGCGCCATCGAGCAACGCTACGGCGTCAATCGCGAAGTGCTGGTAGCAATCTGGGGCATGGAAAGCAGCTTCGGCCAGTTCATGGGCGAGCAATCGGTGATCCGCTCACTGGCCACCCTGGCCTACGAAGGCCGCCGCCCGCAGTTCGCCGAAGATCAACTGCTGGCAGCCCTGCAGATCCTGCAAAGCGGCGACACCACACCAGCCGGGCTGCGTGGCTCCTGGGCCGGCGCCATGGGCCAGACGCAGTTCATCCCCACCACCTACCTCAGCCATGCCGTGGATTTCGATGGCGACGGTCGTCGCGATATCTGGGGCTCCAGCGCCGATGCCCTGGCCTCCGCAGCGCACTACCTGCAGGCCTCCGGCTGGCAGATGGACAAGCCCTGGGGCTTTCAGGTCGCCCTGCCGACAGGTTTTGATTACGCCCTGGCGGACACGGAGATCCGCAAGACCTACGCCCAGTGGCACGCGCTCGGCGTGAAAGGCACTCCGGCCGGGCTGGCGGCAGAGGACACAGGCTACCTGTTGCTACCGGCAGGCCACCGCGGCCCGGCCTTTCTGGTGTTCCGCAACTTCGGCGCCATCCTCAGATACAACAACTCATCATCCTACGCCCTGGCGGTGGGCCTGCTCAGCGCGCGCTTCGACGGCGGCGGGCAGATCAGTGGCAGCTGGCCTAAAGATGAGCGCCCACTGAGCCGCAGCGAACGCGTTGCCCTGCAGGAAGGCCTGACCCAGCGCGGCTACAACCCCGGGCCGGCAGACGGCATTATCGGCGCCAACACCCGTCGTGCGATTCGCGCTTTCCAGCAGAGCCTGGGGCTGCCTGCCGACGGGTATCCGACCCCGGCATTGCTGCAACAGTTGCAGTAGACGCATACCGTCACGAGCACGCCTCATGACATCGCCCAGAGGTGGGCTGCCACCAGCGCCCGCCAGGGCGAGAACGGCAACAGCCAGTCACGCACAAAGGACTGGCTGAGTTTCTCTGGCGCCCCCAGCAAGCGCTGTAACTGGCGGCGCACGGCGGCGTCACCCTCCAGCGAGCCATCCAGACGGGCGAACCCACGTAGCAGGGCATAGTCCACAGTCCAGGGACCTATGCCCCTGAGCGCCAGAAGGCGCTCCCTGATGGCTGCGGCAGGTTCATCTTCCAGCCAGGCATCCAGCGGCAGACGTCCTTCTGCAACTTCACGCGCCAGCAGCAACAAGGCCTGGGTTTTGGCGTGCGAGAAGCCGGCCTGGCCCAGCGCATGCGCGTCCAGAACCGCGACTGCGGGCGCATCCGGGTAACAGAACAGGCCGCTGGAGTGCTGCCGTCCAGCCAGCTGGATCAGGCGCCGACGCAGCGTAATGGCGACGGGCAGACTGATCTGCTGGCCGCTAATCGCCCATGTCAGCGCCTCGAATGGCGAAGCGGCTTGTGGCACACGCAGCCCGCGATTGAGCGCCAGCACGCTGCCAAGCTGCGGATGCGCGGCATAGGCAGCCTCGAATGCCTGCACCGGCTGGGTCAGCCCTAGCATGCGCGCCGCCAGCGCCCTCAATGCTTGCGCATCAATCCTGCCACCGGCGTCCACCTGTAACGTCACCCGAACGTGTCCACCCGCAAAGCCCAGACTCAGACGGGCCGCAAGCCCCTCCCAGAGGATGCCCTTGGCCAGCCCATCCGACTCGACACATTCAGCCAGGCCCTGAGCATCGCGCCGATGAAAGCTCAACAGGTCAGACCGTCGAAAGCCCGCAGGCAATGGCAGCTCGATTTCGCAGAGGGACATGCGTTCTCGTCGTAATTGAAGTGACTGCAAATGGCACAACCTGCGTCTGCATCTCACATGAAGAAGCACAGGCGCAATACGTCCAGCCTTGCGTCGCCCACGGCGCTGGCGCAAACCCAGCTATGGTAGACTGCGCGCCGGCCAAAAGCCCTGCCACCGAAGCCCCTACCGGAGCCGAGATCCGATGTCCGACACTCCCTCGCCCAAGTCCGTCTCCAGCGGTGAAAAATTTCGCACCGCCCAGGGTATCACTGCGATCAAGGATGGCCAGAAGCGTCGCGCCTCGGCCGAGCCGCAGGTCGTCGAACCCAAACCGAGCTGGCTGAGGGTCAAGGCGCCGAGCGGTAGCCGCTTCGATGCGGTCAAACGCAATGTCGGCGAACATCGCCTGAGCACCGTCTGCCAGGAATCCCACTGCCCGAACATGGGCGAATGCTGGTCCAACGGTACCGCCACCATCATGCTGATGGGCTCGGTGTGCACCCGTGCCTGCCGCTTCTGTGCAGTCGACACCGGCAACCCGAACGGCTGGCTGGACCTGGAAGAGCCGCAGAACACCGCGAAGTCGGTCGAGCTGATGGGCCTGCGCTACATCGTGCTGACTTCGGTGGACCGCGACGACCTGGCCGATGGTGGTGCTGCCCACTACGCCGCCTGCGTGCAGGCAATCAAGGCCAATACCCCGCAGGTGGTGGTGGAAGCCCTGACCCCGGACTTCGACGGTGAACACGACGCCATTGCCCGCGTGGTGGATTCCGGCCTGGAGGTGTTCGCGCAGAACGTCGAGACGGTCAAGCGCCTGACTCATGTTGTGCGCGACCCCCGCGCCGGCTACGAGAAGACCCTCAAGGTGCTGGAGTTCGCCAAGCAGCATCGCCCCTCGGTCATCACCAAGACCAGCCTGATGCTGGGCCTGGGCGAGACCGACGAGGAGATCCTTGAAACCATGGATGACCTGCGCGCCATCGGCGTGGATATCCTCACCCTCGGCCAATACCTGCAGCCGACCCGCAATCACCTGCCGGTCAAGCGTTGGGTCAGCCCCGAGGAGTTCAACCGCTTCCGTGACATCGGCCTGGAGAAAGGCTTCATGGAAGTCGCCGCCGGCCCGCTGGTACGCTCCAGCTACCGTGCCGACCGAGTGTTCGAGAAGAACAACCTGGGCCTGTCCGCGCCGGCTCCGGTCCCCGGCCAACAGCAGGACGACAGCCTGATTCCGGCGCTCAACCTGCACTAAGCGCGACGGGAAACAAAAGGCCATGGTCACCCATGGCCTTTTGGTTTGAATCAGCGGTAACCGAGCCTCTCGCGCAGTGCACGCTCCAGGCGCTGTGCCACCTCATCGAGCGAAGGTGACGTGACCAGCAGATCCTTTAGCTGAACCATCTTCAGGCCCGCGTAACCGCATGGATTGATGCGCCCGAACGGCGCCATGTCCATGTCGACATTCAGCGCCAGGCCGTGGAACGAACAGCCATTGCGCACCCGCAGCCCCAGCGAGGCGATCTTCTCGCCGTTGACGTATACACCCGGCGCATCGGCCTTGGGTGCCGCCTCGATGCCATAACCCGCCAGTACGTCGACCAACGCCAGCTCCATGGCAGTCACCAGCTCACGCACACCCAACTTGCGCCGACGCAGATTGAGCATCAGGTAGGCCACCAGTTGGCCGGGGCCGTGGTAGGTCACCTGGCCACCGCGCTCGACCTGAATCACCGGAATATCCCCCGGTGCCAGCACATGCTCGGCCTTGCCGGCCTGCCCCTGGGTGAACACCTGCGGGTGCTGCAGCAGCCAGATTTCGTCCGCGGTCGACTCATCGCGCTCGGCGGTGAAGCTGCGCATGGCTTCCAGGGTCGGCAGGTAGTCCACCAGCCCCAAGTGACGTACAACAAGCTCCGTCACTAGAGCACCATGTGCACGCGGCCGGTGGCCTTGAGGTCGACATGGATGGCCTGCAGCTGCTCAACGCCGGTGGCTGTGATCAGCACCTGCACGGAGAGAAAGCGGCCATTGCGGCTGTCGCGCACCACCAGGCTGGCGGCATCGAAGCCTGGCGCATGGCGCTGGATGATTTCGACGATCAGATCAGTGAACCCCTCACCAGCTTCGCCAATCACCTTGATCGGGTAACGCTCGCAGGGGAATTCGATTTTCGGCGCAGATACTTCGCTATCGGTCATGGCGGTTACTCCGGGTTTTCGCCCGTAAAATGCAGAACGCCCCGATGGCGGGGCGTCCTTGTGAGTGTTCAGGTCTGGCCCTCAATCTGGGGCCAGCGCGGCAGCGTTTCAAGGCTGCCGCCGATCCTTTAGTTGAACAGGCCGAAGAAGAACAGGCGGATGCTATCCCACAGGCGACGGAAGAAACCACCTTCCTCCACCTCTTCCAGCGCGATCAGGTCGGCGCTGTGGATCACCTCGTCACCCAGCTTGACTTCGACCTTGCCGATCACATCGCCCTGCTTGAGCGGTGCCACCAGCTGCGGCTCCAGGACCATGACAGCCTGCAGTTTCTTGATCTGGCCCTTGGGCAGGGTCAGCGACAGATCCTCGGCCAGGCCGGCCTTGACCTGACGCGTGGTGCCTTTCCAGACAGTCGCCTGGCTCAGCTCCTCGCCTTTCTTGTAGAAGGTCTGAGTCTCGAAGAAGCGAAAGCCGTAGGTCAGCAGCTTCTGCGTCTCGGCGGCGCGGGTCTTCTCGCTGTCGGTACCGAACACCGAGGTGATCATGCGTGCACCGTCGCGCAAGGCCGAGGCCACCAGGCAGTAGCCCGCTTCCTCGGTGTGACCGGTCTTCAGGCCATCCACGGTACTGTCACGCCACAGTAGCAGGTTGCGGTTGCCCTGCTTGATGTTGTTCCAGTGGAACTCCTTCTGCGAATAGATCGCGTAATGCTCCTGGTCCTCATTGATGATGGCGCGGGCCAGAATGGCCATGTCATGGGCGCTGGAATAGTGCTCCGGATGTGGCAGACCAGTGGCATTCATGAAGTGCGAGTTCTTCATGCCAAGCTTCTCGGCCGTTTCGTTCATCATGTCGGCAAAGGCATCTTCGCTACCGGCAATGTATTCGGCCAGGGCGATGCTGGCGTCATTGCCGGACTGGATGATGATGCCGTGCAGCAGGTCATCCACTTTCACCTGGCTGTTGATCGGCAGGAACATGGTGGAACCACCGGAAGCGGCGCCACCGGTACGCCAGGCATGCTCGCTGACAGTCACCAGATCCTGTTCACCGATCTTGCCCTTGCGGATTTCCAGGGTGGCGATATAGGCGGTCATCAGCTTGGTGAGGCTGGCCGGCGGCAGGCGCTGGTCACCGTTATTCTCAACCAGCACCTTACCGCTGGCTGCATCCATCAGCACATAGGACTTGGCGGCCAGCTGCGGCGGCGAAGGAATCGCGGAGTCGGCAGAAGCGGCGAGTGGCGCGACCAGCAGTGTGGCCACCAGGGAAAGGCGTTGGGCAAAGCGGGAGATGTTCATCCGTCTCTCTGAAGGTTGCGTTTCAACAATGGCACAGGCGACCTAGGGTCGCCTGCGTTTTGGCGCCGCCCTCCGGACGGCGTACCAAGGCGTTGCTCAGTCGGGCCGGACCATGGTCGGCTCGCCGAGATTGGCCAGGCGCACGCTGTTTTGCAGCTGCTGCGCTTCGGCCTGGGTCTCAACCGGGCCCAGGCGAACCCGGTGCAGGATCTGCTGGTTGCGCACCACCGAGCTGATAAACACCTTGGCAGGCACCGTTTGGCTCAACTTGTCCTTGAGAAGTTCCGCAGCGTCCGGATTGGCGAAGGCGCCCACTTGGAGATACAGGCCAGAGGCTGCGGGCGAAGCGTTTTTTTTTACGTCGACCTGAACAGGCAGCACGGCGGCGGCATGTTGCGCCGGTGGCGGACTGTACTGCTCGATCTGCTGTACCTGAGGAGCAGCCGCTGCTGGCGTAGCCTGAGCGGCCATCTTCGGCTGAGCCAGCACCATGGGGACGGGGCGCCCCTGAGCCGCCCACCATTCATGCGGATCAATACCCTCGACCTTGACCCGAGCGGTGCCGCTTTCGGCATAACCCAGCTTCTTCGCCGCCGCGAAGGACAGATCGATGATGCGGTCGGAGTAAAAAGGACCACGGTCGTTGACCCGCAGGATCACGGTCTTGCCGTTATCCAGGTTGGTCACCCGTACATAGCTGGGGAGCGGCAGGGTCTTGTGGGCGGCAGTCATACCGTACAGGTCGTAGGCTTCACCGTTGGCGGTGGCCTGCCCATGGAACTTGGTGCCGTACCAGGAGGCGGTGCCGATGGCGTTGTAGCGCCGGCCGTCCTGGATCGGGTAATACGTCTTACCCATCACTGTATAGGGATTGGCCTTGAAACGACCGTAATGCGGCATGGGCACGGCATCGGGAATGCGCGACACATCCACGTCCCACCAGGGCGCACCATCACGGTGCGGGCGATTGTAGTCCTGTGGCCCGGATATAGGCTGCGCGCCCGGCGCCGTAGGCTGCGGCGCGCGACTACTGGAACAGCTGACCAGCGTCAGCCCCAGGGCCGCCATAGCCAGACCGCGCAGAAGCCTGCTCATTGCTTGCTCCGGCGCGCCAACAGCTCGTTGGACAACTGGTACACCGCCATGGAGTACATGGTGCTGCGGTTGTAGCGGGTAATCACGTAGAAATTCGGCAGGCCCATCCAGTACTCCTCACCCTCGGCGCCGTCAAAGCGGAAGGCTGTCACCGGGATATCGTCACGCAGTACGTCGCTGCTGGTCCAGCCGAGGGCGCGCAGTTCGCCGACATTTTTCACCGGGTCAAGACCCGGAGTCAGCCCCTCCTTGGCCTGCTCGCCCTTGACCTGGGCGCGGCTGACCACCGGCTCGCCGGTCGCCCAACCGTGGCGTTTGAAATAACTGGCCACACTGCCGATGGCGTCGGTCGGGTTGCTCCAGATATTGATATGGCCATCACCATCGAAATCGACGGCGTAGGCGCGGTAACTGCCCGGCATGAATTGCGGCAGCCCCATGGCACCAGCATAGGAACCTGTGCGACTGAGCGGCTCGACCTGCTGCTCACGGGTCAGGAGGAGGAATTCACGCAACTGCTGGCAAAAGAATTCGGCGCGCGGCGGGTAATCGAAGCACAGGGTCGAGAGCGCATCGAGCACGCGCCAACTCCCGGTATTACCACCGTAGAAGGTTTCCACGCCGATGATGGCGACGATAATCTGCGCCGGTACGCCGTATTCCTGCTCGGCACGGGCCAGGGCCTCGGCATTCTGACTCCAGAAGTCCACGCCCTTGCTGATGCGCGCTTCGGTGATGAAGATCGGCCGATAGTCCTTCCACGGCTTCACCTTCTCCGCCGGCCGGGAGATCGCGTCGAGAATCGCCTGCTTGCGCTCGACCTGATCGAACAGCGCCGTCAGTTGCTCACTGGCAAAACCATGGTCGCGAGTCATCTCAGCCACGAACTCGGCCACCTGCGCCGAGCCCTGGTATTCCCCGGCGGCCTGCACCTGCCCGGCCATGCCGAACAGCGCCATCATGGCCACGCCCCAGCTACGCATTGCTTGATTCAAATTCTGCACTCTTGTCATGACTTGGCGATCCACTTGCGGTGCGTTTGAATCGCCATCAAAACCCCAAACCCAGACAACAGCGTCACCAGATGGGTTCCGCCATAGCTAATGAAGGGCAGGGGCACCCCCACTACCGGCAACAGGCCACTGACCATGCCGATGTTAACGAATACATAAACGAAGAAGGTCATGGTCAGGCTGCCGGCCAATAACTTGCCGAACAGTGTTTGTGCATTGGCCGTGATCACCAGGCCGCGCGCAATCAGCAGCAGGTAGACCAACAGCAGGATGCACACGCCCACCATACCGAACTCTTCGCTCAGCACGGCAATGATAAAGTCCGTATGGCTTTCCGGCAAAAAATCCAGGTGCGACTGGGTACCCAGTAACCAGCCCTTGCCAAATACACCGCCCGAACCGATAGCCGCCTTGGACTGGATGATGTTCCAGCCGGTGCCCAGAGGATCGCTCTCCGGGTTGAGGAAGGTCAGAACACGCTGTTTCTGATACTGGTGCAGCACGAAGAACCACATGGCGATGGCAATAGGCACCACGGCAGCGGCGGCGCCGATGATCCAGCGCCACTGCAGACCCGCCATGAACAGCACGAAGGCTCCCGAGGCAAGGATCAGCAGCGAGGTACCGAGGTCCGGCTGCTTGAGGACCAGTACGAAGGGAACTCCGATCAGCGCCAGGCTGATGACGATGTGTTTGAACTTGGGCGGCAGATTGTGCCGGGCCAGGTACCAGGCGATGGTCGCCGGCATGATGATCTTCATGAACTCCGAAGGCTGGAAACGGATCACCCCAGGGATGTTGATCCAGCGCGTCGCACCCATGGCGGTATGGCCCATCACTTCGACCACCATCAGCAAACCAACGCCACCGATATAGGCCAGCGGGACCCAGCGCGCCATGAAGCGCGGTTCGAACTGAGCGATGAACAGTGCAGCGACCAGGCCTATGCCAAAGGATGTGCCCTGCTTGATCACCAAGTCCCAGTTCTTGCCGCTGGCCGAATACAACACGAACAAACTGCCGGCGCACAGCGCCAGCAGGATCAGTAGCAGCCAGCCATCGATGTGCAGCCGTTGCAGCAACGTAGCGCGACGCTTGAACACGTCCTCGTCAGAAATGCTGCGGTCGAACTCCTGGCGCTTCATGGCTGTACGCGGGCCTCTTCTGACGTCACCTGTGGCGGGCGAAACTCGGGTTTGAGCTGGCCATCCTCGCCCAGCAGCCAGGCATCCATCACTTGCTTGACCACAGGAGCAGCCACGCCGGAACCGGACTCACCATTCTCCACCATCACCGCCACAGCAATCTTCGGCGCCTCAGCCGGGGCAAAAGCGACGAACAGGGCGTGGTCGCGATGGCGTTCTGCGACCTTGTTGCGGTCGTACTTCTCACCCTGCTTGATCGCCACCACTTGCGCCGTGCCACTCTTGCCGGCGATACGGTAAACCGCCGTGGCCCCCACCTTGGCCGCAGTGCCGCGCGGAGCGTGCATCACCGCCTCCATGCCGAGGCGGCCGTAATCCCAGAACTTGTCGTCACGCAGCTTGATATCCGGAGGCGTCTCGACCTTGTCGATCATGCCGGCATCCATCAGCTGCTGCGCGTTGCGCCCTTCGGCGCTGCGCAGCAGGTGCGGGCGAATCCACTTGCCACGGGTGGCCATCAATGCGGTCGCCTGCGCCAGCTGCAGGGGCGTGGCCTGCATATAGCCCTGGCCAATCCCGAGGATCAGCGTCTCCCCCGGATACCAGGCCTGGCGATAGCGGGCGCGCTTCCACTCGCGCGACGGCATCAGGCCGGCGGTTTCCTCGAACATGTCCAAAGACACACGCTGGCCAAGGCCGAAGCGGGTCATATAGTCATGCATGCGATCGATACCCATCTTGTGGGCCAGATCGTAAAAGTAGGTGTCGTTGGAGCGCATGATGGCGAACTCCAGGTTCACCGAGCCGTCACCGCTGCGGTTCCAGTTGCGGTACTTGTGGGTGTGGCCGGGCAACTGATAGAAGCCCGGATCGTAGACCCGGCTCTGCGGCGTCACCACCCCGGCATCCAGACCGGCCACCGCCACCATGGGCTTGATGGTCGAGCCCGGAGGATACAGCCCCCGCAGTACGCGGTTATACAGAGGCCGGTCAATGGAGTCGCGCAGCTCGGCATAAGCCTTGAAGCTGATGCCGGTAACGAACGGGTTGGGGTCGAAGCTGGGCTGGCTGACCATTGCCAGCACCTCGCCAGTGGCGGGTTCGATCGCCACCACGGCGCCGCGTCGGCCCGCCAGTGCCAGCTCGGCGGCCTCCTGCAGCTTGGCGTCGAGCGTCAGGGTCAGATCCTTGCCCGGCAGCGGATCCGTGCGTTTGAGCACACGCAGCACGCGCCCGCGAGCGTTGGTCTCGACTTCCTCATAACCGACCTGGCCATGCAGCAGCGGCTCGTAGAACCGCTCGATACCGGTCTTGCCGATATGGTGAGTGCCGCTGTAATTGATCGGGTCAAGTTTCTTGAGCTCCTGCTCGTTGATTCGCCCCACATAACCCACCGAGTGGGCGAAATGATCCTTCTGCGGATAGTGCCGCACCAGCTGAGCCGCCACCTCGACGCCAGGCAGGCGGAACTGGTTCACCGCGATACGGGCAATCTGCTCCTCGGACAGCTCAAACAGCACCGGCACCGGTTCGAAGGGACGACGCCCCTGCAGCATGCGCTTCTCGAACAGGGCGCGATCGTCCGGCGTCAGCTCCAGCACCTCGACCACCACATCCAGCACCTGGCGCCAGTCACCCGCACGCTCACGCGTCAGGGTCAGGCTGAAGCTGGGACGGTTATCGGCGATGATCACCCCATTGCGGTCGAAGATCAGCCCGCGAGTCGGCGGAATCGGCTGTACATGGATGCGGTTGTTTTCCGCCAGGGTCGAATGGTGCTCGTACTGGATCACTTGCAGGTAGTACATCCGCGCCACCAGCACCATCGTCAGCAACAGCACCACGGCCCCGCCAACGAAGACGCGACGGCGCACCTGGCGGGCGTCCCTCTCGTGGTCTTTCAGGCGTATGGGCTGCGGCATCGACGACTGCTTATTTGTGGTACGGATGGCCGGACAGCACGGTCCAGGCACGGTAGATCTGCTCACCGATGAGGATGCGCACCAGCGGATGGGGCAAGGTCAGCGGCGACAGCGACCAGCGCTGCTCGCTACGCGCACAAACCTCCGGCGCCAGCCCTTCCGGGCCACCGACCATGAGGTTGACGTTACGCGCATCCAGGCGCCAGCGCTCCAGTTCGGCCGCCAGCTGCTCGGTGCTCCAGGGTTTGCCATGGACTTCCAGAGTGACGATACGTTCCCCGGGCTGCACCTTGCTCAGCATGGCCTCGCCCTCCTGACGAATCAGGCGGGCCACATCGGCGTTCTTGCCACGGGTAGTCAGCGGAATCTCGACCAACTCAAGCGGCAACTCCGATGGCAGACGCTTGGCATACTCCTGCCAGCCATCTTCCACCCAGCGCGGCATGCGCGAGCCAACAGCGATTAGCTTGATACGCACGTCAGACGCTTATTCCGGCTGATCCTGGTGCTGCGCACGGCTCTGCTCGGCGCCCTGCCACAGACGCTCCAGATCGTAGAACTGGCGGGTGGCAACCTGCATCACGTGCACCACGACGTCGCCCAGGTCGAGCAGGGCCCACTCGCCGCCGTCCAGACCTTCGCTGCCGATCGGGCGCACACCCTGCTCCTTGACCTTCTCCAGCACTTCGTTGGCCATCGATTTGACGTGACGGCTGGAGGTACCGCTGGCGATCACCATGAAATCGGTGACGCTGGTCTTGCCGCGTACATCGATGGTGGTGATGTCGGCACCTTTCATGTCTTCCAGGGCCGCCACGGCGACCTTGACCAGTTCTTCGTTTTGCATCGTTACCTCATGAATCGGTTTGCCCAGAGTACAGTCCCTGAGCTTGGATATAGGCCAGCACGGCGTCGGGCACCAGATAACGCACCGAACGCCCTTGCGCCAGCAACTGGCGAACCTGGGTGGCAGACACCGCCAGCGGCGTCTGCCAGATAAAGCTGATCTGCCCGCCAGGCCCGGCCAGACTCAGCGGATCGTTCTCGCTACGCGCCGCCAACAGGTCTCGCAACGCCTCGGGCGGCTCGCTATCGGCATCCGGCCGTTGCAGCACCAGGATGTGGCAATGCTCCAGCAGTTCCTGCCAGCGATACCAGCTGGGCAAACCGCAGAAGGCATCCCAGCCCAGCAGGAGAAACAGCTGATCCTCTGTCGACAGTTCACCCCGCACCGACTCCAGGGTGTCGTAGGTGAATGACGGCTTGTCACGCTGCAGTTCACGGTCATCGACCCGCAGCTGCACTTCGCCGGCCACTGCCAGCTCAACCATGGCCAGACGCTGCTCGGCCGAGACCAGCGGTGCCTCACGATGCGGCGGACGTGCGCTGGGGATCAACCGCAGCTCGTCCAACCCCATGTACTCGGCCACTTCCAGCGCCGCGCGCAGATGCCCGATATGCACCGGATTAAAGGTGCCGCCCAGGATCCCAATGCGTCGCGCCATCAGGTACGAATGTGCCCGTCGCCGAACACCACGTACTTCTCGCTGGTCAGGCCTTCCAGGCCGACCGGACCACGTGCATGCAGCTTGTCGGTGGAAATGCCGATCTCCGCGCCCAGGCCGTACTCGAAGCCATCGGCGAAACGGGTCGAAGCATTGACCATCACCGAGGCGGAATCCACTTCGGTGAGGAAACGCCGCGCATCACTGAAGTTCTCGGTGATGATCGCGTCGGTGTGTTGCGAGCCGTAGGTGTTGATGTGGGCGATGGCCGCGTCCAGCGAGTCGACGATGCGAATCGCCAGGATCGGCGCGTTGTACTCGGCGTACCAATCATCCTCGCTCGCTTCCAGCACATCGCTGCCGAGCAGCGCGCGGGTGGCGGCATCGCCACGCAACTCCACGCCCTTGTCGCGGTAAATGGCGGCCAGCGGCGGCAGCACACGGGCGGCGATGGCCTCGTGCACCAGCAGGGTTTCCATGGCGTTGCACGGCGAGTAGCGCTGGGTCTTGGCGTTGTCACAGACGCGAATGGCCTTGTCGAGATCGGCAGCGACGTCGACATAGACATGGCAGACGCCATCCAGATGCTTGATCACCGGCACCTTGGCGTCGCGGCTGATGCGTTCGATCAGGCCCTTGCCGCCGCGCGGCACGATGACGTCGACGAACTCCGGCATGCTGATCAGCGCGCCAACGGCGGCACGGTCGGTGGTTTCCACCACCTGCACGGCACTGGCTGGCAGGCCGGCCTCGGCCAGGCCGAGCTGGATGCAGCGGGCGATGGCCTGGTTGGAGTGAATGGCCTCGGAGCCGCCGCGCAGGATGGTGGCATTGCCGGACTTCAGGCACAGGCTGGCGGCGTCGATGGTCACGTTCGGCCGCGACTCGTAGATGATACCGATCACACCCAGCGGCACGCGCATCTTGCCGACCTGGATGCCGGACGGCAGGAAGCGCATGTCACGGATCTCGCCGATCGGGTCCGGCAGGGTAGCGACCTGGCGCAGGCCTTCGATCATCGAGTCGATCACCGCCGGGGTCAGCGCCAGGCGGTCAACCATGGCCGGCTCCAGGCCATTGGCGCGCGCGGCTGCCAGGTCAAGCTCGTTGGCGGCGGTCAGTTCGGCGCGGGCAGCGTCGAGGGCGTTGGCGGCGGCCTGCAGGGCGCGGTTCTTCTGCGCGGTGCTGGCACGGGCGAGCACCCGCGAGGCCTCACGCGCGGCGCGGCCCAGGCGGGTCATATAGTCGAGTACGGACTCGGTCATGGTTGGTGATGGCCTGGCAGCTGGAAAAAGGGGCTGATTATAGCGGGCGCGCCCCGCCACGCACAGCATTGCCGGGCAGACGGCAAGCAATCCCGGTCGTTCAGCCAGAATTCAGCCTGACATTGATAAGATCGCCCCGTTTCCAGGCCGACCGGACGCCCCCATGCCTGCGCCCCTACCAGACAGCTTCTTCGACCGCGACGCACAGACTCTGGCTCGCGGCCTGTTGGGCAAAGTGATCCGCCATTGCCACCAAGGGCACTGGCTGGCCGCTCGAATTATCGAAACCGAGGCTTATTACCTGACCGACAAAGGTAGCCATGCCTCGCTTGGCTATACCGAGAAGCGCAGGGCGCTATTCCTCGACGGCGGCCACATCTATATGTACTACGCCCGCGGCGGTGACTCGCTCAACTTCAGCGCGCAGGGTCCGGGCAATGCGGTGCTGATCAAGTCGGCCATGCCCTGGCTGGACGAACACTGTGCCGCGGATGCCCTGCAGCGCATGCACGCCAACAACCCAGCGGCCAACGGCAACCTGCGCCCCACCGAGCGACTGTGTGCCGGGCAGACGCTGCTGTGCAAGGCCCTGGGCCTCAAGGTGCCGGAGTGGGACGGCCAGCGCTTCGACCCGCAACGTCTGTTCGTCGAGGACATTGGCGAACGCCCCCGACAGATCATCCAATGCGCACGCCTGGGCATCCCCCGCGGGCGCGACGAGCACCTGCCCTACCGTTTTGTCGATGCCGCCTACAGCCGTCAGTGCACGCGCAATCCGCTGCGCCGAGGCCAGGTCGAAGGCCGCGACTATGTTCTGCTGAATATCGAGGAACTCCCCGTATGAACCACTGGTTCGACACCCTGACCCTGTGGCTGGAAAGCAACCCGCACTGGCTGGGCCTGACATTGTTGATCATGGCCTGCGTCGAATGCCTGGCCATTGTCGGCCTCCTGATTCCCGGCACCGTCGTGCTGTTCAGCCTCGGCGTGTTGGCCGGCAGCGGCGCTCTGGAACTGTGGCAGACCCTGTTGCTCGGCTATGTCGGCGGCCTGCTCGGCGACCTGGCCTCTTACGGACTGGGCAGGCGCTACCACCAGGGTATTCGCAACCTGGCGCCACTGCGCAAACACCCTGGCTGGCTGAATGGCGCCGAACGCTACTTCGAGCGCTATGGTGTGGCCAGCCTGCTGGTCGGGCGCTTTATCGGCCCGCTGCGACCCATGCTGCCGCTGGTAGCCGGCATGCTCGACATGCCATTCATGCGTTTTCTGCTGGTCAGCATGCTGGCCGCCGCCGGCTGGTCTGTCGCCTACCTGCTGCCCGGCTGGGCGACTGGCGCCGCCTTGCGCCTGCCACTGCCGGACGGTTTCTGGAGCGAGGCTGGCGCGGTAATCGGCGCCGTGGCGCTGATGCTGGTACTGGTTATTCACAGCAGCCTGCGCGAACTGCGCTGGGCCACACTACTGGCCGCCGGCCTGAGCGGTGCGCTGCTGCTGGCCCTGTTGCTCAGCGCCAGCCATCTGCAGGCACTGGATCAGGGGCTGCTGGCCCTGGTGCAGGAGCAGCGGGCGCCCGCCATGGACAGCCTGGCCCTGCTGATTACCGGTATGGGCGACTTCAACACGCAGTTGGCGGCCGGTGTACTGCTGACCTTGCTGCTGGTGGTTGCGCGACGTTTTCAGGCGGCGCTGTATGTCTGCAGCTGCATGCTGCTCACCGCGCTGGCCAATGGTGGCCTCAAGCAACTGTTCGCCCGCGCCCGCCCCGACGTACTGCTACAGCCGCTGGATACCTTCAGCCTGCCCAGTGGGCATAGCTCGGCAGCCTTCGCCTGCTTCCTCGCCCTCGGCGTGCTGGCCGGCCGCGGCGCACCGGCGCGCACACGCCTGACCTGGTTGCTGCTGGCCAGCCTGCCGGCACTGGCGATTGCCCTGTCGCGGGTGTATCTGGGCGTGCACTGGCCGACCGACATCATCGCTGGCGCGCTGCTGGCGGGCATGGTCTGCGCCCTCAGCCTGGCCTGGCTGCAACGTCGCGCCCCCATGCAACCGCTGGGCGCGCGGGTGTGGTGGCTGATCCTACCGGCAACCCTGGCGCTGCTCGGCGCAGTGAGCGTCTGGGCGTTGCCACAGGCGATCCAGCAGTATCGCTATTGAGTCAGCTGCAGGGGTTCCGCCCCTACGCCGTCAGCTCGCCCTGCAGCTGGTCAAGCAGCCCCTGGATCAAACCGAGCCGCTGCAACGGCTCGTCGAGCGTCAGCGCCTGCAGCTTTTCCTCGACACTGAACGGCAGCAGGTAGGCCAGCTGGTTGGCCAGTGCCTGCTGGCCGCTAACCACACCCCCCATGCCCAACCCCGACACCATGGGATGCTCGGCCAGGGCCGCGAGCAGTGCCGCCAGATCGGCGTGCTCGGCCAGCAGCGGAGCATCCGCCGGCTCCTCGACCCAACTGACCTCGGCCAGGGCCAACTGATCGGGCTGCACCACCACTTTATCCACATGGAAGCGTCGGCCGCCCTCGACGCGAATCCCCAGCAGGCCGTTGGGGCGCTGCTGGAAATCACGGATCAGCGCCTCGCACCCCAGGGCCGCGAAACGACTGGCGGCCTCGCCGACCTCCTCGCCCTCGAGGATGCCGACCACGCCGAAGCCCTCGCCGCGCTTCATGCAGGCGCTGATCATGTCCAGGTAACGCGGCTCGAATATCTGCAGATCGAGCACACAGCCAGGAAACAGCACGGTATTGAGGGGGAACAGCGGAAAACTCATCCGATACGCTCCGAATCAGACAATCAGGGTAACGACCAGCGGCAAGGCGATGGCAGTGATCATGCCCATCAGGCTCATGGCCAGGGCAGCGAAAGCGCCACTCTCCTCACTGTCCTGCAAGGCTCTGGCGGTGCCGACCGCATGAGCGGTGATGCCCAGCGCCATGCCCTGAGCCGCCGGGTGGTGCACACCGATGCGGCGCAACAGCTCCGGCCCGCAGATGGCGCCGATCACCCCGGTGATCAGCACGAACACCGCCGCCAGGGCAGCCACGCCACCGATCTGCTCGGCCACCAGCATGGCGATCGGCGAGGTCACCGACTTCGGCGCCAGGGTCATCAGCATCATGCGCTCGGCACCAAAGGCCCAGGCCAGGGCCACACCCAGCACGGTCGCCACCAGCCCACCAACCAGCAAGGTCAGCAGCACCGGCCAGAACAGCTCGCGGATGCGCCGCAGGTTGAGGAACAGCGGCACGGCCAGCGCCACGGTGGTCGGCCCCAGCAGCACGCTGAGCAGGAAGGTGCTGCTGCGGTATTCGTCATAGGTCAGGCCACAGATCACCAGCACGCCGATGACCACGCTCATGGACACCAGCACCGGCTGCAGGAAGAACCAGCGGGTCTTCTCGTAGGCGGCTAGCGCCAACTGATATGCCGCCAGAGTAATGCCCACGCCGAACAGTGGATGATGAATCACGGCTTGCAGCGCCGCCTGCCAGGAGCCGGTCATGGCTGTTCTCCTTTACCGGCCTGGCGGTCGATCAGCTTCTGCATCAGCCAGCCACAGAACAGCAGCGAAATCACCAGCGACAGCCCGAGAGCACCCGCCAGCGCCCAGAAATCGGCGGCGATCTGCTCGGCATACACCATCACCCCGACGGCCGGCGGCACCAACAGCAACGGCAGGTAGCGCAATAGCCCGGTGGCCGCCTCGCTGATGGGCTGACCCACCTCGCCACGCAGCAGCAGAAAAACGAACAGCAGCAGCATGCCGATGATCGGCCCCGGCAGCATGTGTAGAAAGAGGACATTGAGGGCAGTGCCGAGCAACTGGAACAGCACCAGCCAGGTCAGGCCGCGAAGCAACATGCGAGGGTCTCCAACGGTAAGGCGCGGCCATTATAGGCATGTCGAAGGGGCCGCTATAAACCGCGACATTTGGCTTGACCCGCAGTTATTGACCGTGATGATCTAAGGCCAGCAGGTTCATCGCAAAAACAACAAATAACCTCGCATCCTCAAGGAGGATCTATGCCGTTCGTACCCGTGTCGCAACTGCAAGACTATGTAGGCAAGGATCTCGGTCGCTCCGAGTGGCTGACCATCGACCAGGAACGTATCAATCAGTTCGCCGAGTGCACCGGTGACCACCAGTTCATTCATGTCGATCCGGAGAAAGCCAAGCTCACCCCCTTCGGCACCACCATTGCCCACGGTTTCCTCTCCCTGTCGCTGATTCCCAAGCTGATGGAAAACCTGATCGTGCTGCCCGAAGGCATGAAGATGGGCGTCAACTACGGCCTGGACAGCGTGCGCTTCATCCAGCCGGTCAAGGTCAACTCGCGCGTGCGCCTGGGCCTGAAGATCACCGAGGTCACCGAAAAGCGTCCGGGCCAATGGCTGATCAAGTCGGAAGCCACCCTGGAAATCGAGGGCGAGGAAAAGCCGGCCTACATCGCCGAGCCGATCAGCCTGTGCTTCGTCTGAAGCCTTGACGGTGTAGCGAACGGGGCGCTGAGGCGCCCCGTTTGCATGTGCACTGCGGCATACTCGAAGCAACTTCCCGCAGGATGCCCACCATGCCCCGCCGCTTCGCTCCGCTAACCCTTGCCCTGCTCCTGACCGCCTGCGGCGATGGCGAACCCCTGCTGCCCGCCGATGCCGTGCTGCCCGATGGCGGCCGCTATCGCGGCGAGATCATCGATGGGCGGCTCCAGGGCGAAGGCCGCATCGACTACGCCAATGGCATGTACTACCAGGGCCAGTTCAAGGACGGCTTGTTCGAAGGCCATGGCACGTGGCACGGCGCCAGCGGTGAGACCTACACCGGCGAATTCCGCCAGGGTCTTTTTGAAGGCCAGGGCGAGCTGGTCTACGGCAATGGCACGCGCTACGAGGGCAGCTTCAAGCAGGGTCGCATGCATGGCGAGGGCCACCTACAACAGGGCGGCATGAGCTATCGGGGCGAGTTTCGCGACAACCTCTACCACGGCATCGGCACCCTGGAGCTGCCAGACGGCAGCCGCCACCAGGGCCGCTTCGTGCGTGGCGACCCGCAAGGCGAGGGGCTGCGCAGCTCTGCCGAAGGACAGTTCAGCGGCACCTTCCGCAAGGGCCGTCTGCACGGCGAAGGCAGCTACCGCGGCGAAGACGGCGAGACCTACAGCGGTGGTTTCCGCAACGACCAGTTCCACGGCAAGGGCCGCTTTCAAAGTGCCGAGGGCGACGTCTGGAGCGGGTATTTCGTCGATGGTGAGTTGACTGGCCAGGGCGAGTACCGCGGCAGCGACGGCAGTCACTACGCAGGCCAATTCCGTTACTGGCGCTTCCATGGCATCGGCAAGCTGAAGCTGGCCGACGGCAGCGTCTACCAGGGCAACTTCGCCAACGGCCAGTATGCCGGCGAGGGCACCCTGACCAGCGCCAGCGGCCAGCAGACTCGCGGCACTTGGCACGCCGGCGAATTGATCAGCGACCAGGACGGCAGCCGCCGCCCGGACCCGCTGGAACTGGGCCTGCTTAATCAGGGCCAATTGCTGCAAGAAAGCCTCGCCGCCCTGCCCGCTTCCACCCCGGCGGTCGAGCTGTACAGCCTGACCCTGGCCGGCGATGGCAAGCAGAGCGTGTTCCTGCGCGAGGCCGACTACGTGGCCAAGCTGCTGCGCGAGCGTTTCGGCGCCCGCGGCAATATCACCCTGACCAACCATCGCAACCACCTGGCCGACCGCCCGCTGGCCACCCGCGAGAGCCTGACCCGCGCCGTGCGCGCCCTGGCCGAACGCAGCGGCCCGGAGGATCTGGTGTTCATCTACCTGACCAGCCATGGCTCGCGCAGCCACGAGCTGAGCATCGACCAGCCGCGCCTGCAGCTGGCTGACCTGCCTGCCAGCGAGCTCGCCGCCCTGCTGCAACCCCTGGCCGGGCGCGACAAGGTCATCGTCATCTCCGCCTGCTACTCCGGCGGCTTCATCCCCCTGCTGCAGGACGATCACACCCTGGTGATGACCGCCGCCCGCGCCGACCGGGTGTCGTTCGGCTGTTCCGAGGAAAACGACTTCACCTACTTCGGCCGCGCCCTGTTCGCCGAGGCGCTGCAGCAAACCGATGACCTGCAACGTGCCTTTGAACTGGCCAAGCGAACCGTTGCCGAAAGAGAACAGGCGGATGATTTCGAGCCCTCCGAACCGCAGCTCTGGGCGCCGCGCGCGGTGCTGAAGCGCTGGAACGACTTGCGCCAGAACCAGGCCGAATCGGCGCTGAGCGCAGCCACCGACGGGACGAAGAAAAATCTCTGAAATGCGATGCGGCGCGGCCTGCTTCTTCTAAATCGTTCTAAGCTGAGCAGTAACAGCGGAGAAAAAGCATGTACCTCACGCCCCAGCACATCCTGCTTGCCGGCGCTACCGGCCTGACCGGCGAGCATCTGCTCGACCGCCTGCTCAGCGAGCCCACCATCAGCCGTGTGCTGGCGCCCAGCCGCCGCCCCCTGGCCGAGCATCCACACCTGGACAACCCGGTGGGCGAGCTGGCAGAACTGCTGCCGCAACTGACGGGGCAGGTCGATGCCGCCTTCTGCTGCCTCGGCAGCACCATCAAGCAGGCGGGCTCCCAGGACGCCTTTCGCGCCATCGACCACGACCTGGTCCTGGCCTTCGCCCGCCGCGCCCGCGAGCTGGGTAGCCGCCACCTGCTGGTGATCAGTGCCCTGGGCGCTGACCCGAAATCCTCGGTGTTCTACAACCGGGTCAAGGGCGAAATGGAAGCCGCACTGCAGGCCATGGACTGGCCACAGCTGACCATCGCCCGCCCCTCGCTGCTGCTCGGTCCGCGCAGCGAATTCCGCCTCGGCGAGCGCCTGGCTGCGCCTTTAATGCGCTGGATACCCGGCAAGTACCGCGGCATCGACGTCGCCGTGCTGGCCCGCGCCCTGTGGCGCCTGGCCCTGGAGGAAGGCGACGGCGTGCGCGTGGTGGAGTCTGACGAGCTGCGCCGGCTGGGACGCTGATGAGCTTCTACGAAGAGAAAATCCTGCCGCACCTGATCGACTTCGCTTGCGGCATGGGTCATGTGATGAAGACCCGCTCAAAGGTGGTGCCGCAGGCCACGGGCCGGGTGCTGGAGATAGGTATTGGTACCGGACTCAACCTGAGCTTCTACGATGCGCAGAAGGTCAGCGCCATCGTCGGTGTCGACCCTGCCGCCCAGATGCAGAGCAAAGCCCGCGAACGCGCCGAGCAGATTGCTATTCCGGTGGAAATGATCGCCCTGGAACTGGGGCAGATCCAGGCCGAGGATGCCAGTTTCGACAGCATCGTCTGCACCTTCACCCTGTGCACCATCCCCGACGCGAGTGCCGCCCTGCAGGAGATGCGCCGCGTACTCAAGCCTGGTGGCAAGCTGCTGTTCAGCGAACACGGTCGCGCGCCGGACCTCAAGGTCCGCCTCTGGCAGGATCGTCTGACGCCGCTGTGGAAGCCCATGGCCGGCGGCTGCCACCTCAACCGCGACATTCCGGGTCTGCTGCAGGCTGGCGGTTTTCATATCCGTGACCTGCACAGCGGCTACCTGCCGGGGCCGCGACCGATGACCTGGGTCTGGTACGGCTGGGCCGACTAAGACCGCGCCAAACAAGGGTTTTGCTCCTATTGTTGTTGCATCAACATGGAACGGAACACGGCCAGGATGACAGTTTCCAACCCTCTGCGCGCTCACTGGCGCCATGCCCTGCTGCTCAGCCTGACGCTCAGCTGCAGCGTTGTGCTCGGTGCCGGCGAAATCCGTGTCGGCAGCTACCCCAACGAACCCAAGCTACTGCTCGATGATACGGGGCGCCTGAGCGGCATCTTCGGCGAGCTGCTCGGCGAGATCGCCCGCCGCGAGGACTGGCGCCTAGTGCCCGTACCATGCGACTGGCAGCAGTGCCTGGACATGGCCCGCGATGGCGAGATCGATCTGTTGCCCGATGTCGCCTGGAGCGAAGAGCGCGCTGCCTTCCTCGACTTCCACCAGACCCCGGCGCTGTTCAGCTGGTCGCAGCTGTACAGCGCCCCAGGTGTACGCCTGGACTCCATCCTCGACCTCAAGGAACAGCGGATTGCCGTGCTGGCCGGCTCGGTGCAGGAATCCCACCTGCGCAACCTGCTCGACAGCTTCGGCCTGCGAGCCGAGTTGCTGGCGGTGGACAGCCTGGAGCAGGGCTTTCGCCTGGTGGCCGATGGTGCCGCGGACGCGGCGGTGGCCAACCAGCGTTTCGGCGATTACCACGCCGAGCGCTTCGGCCTGCACGGCACCACCATCATGTTCCAGCCGGCACGGCTGTTCTTCGCCACCCGCAAGGGCGGCAACGGCGCACTGCTGGCTGCCATCGACCGTCACCTGGACGACTGGCAGACCCAGGCAGACTCGCCGCTCTACCACATCATCCAGCGCTGGGGCGGCAGGCCGCCGCAACTGGATATCCCAAGCATGTTCTGGTGGGGCCTGGCCAGCCTCGGTGTCCTGCTGTTGCTGGCCCTGGTCGGCACCCTGCTGCTGCGGCGCAAGATCGCCGAGCAGACCCGCCACCTGAGCAATAGCGAGCTGCGCCTGAACACCATCCTCGACAGCGTCGAAGCCTATATCTATATCAAGGACCCGGAGTTCCGTTACCAGTACGCCAACCACAAGATCTGCGAACTGTTCGGCCGGCGGCGTGATGAAGTCATCGGGGCGACCGACGAAAGCTTCTTCGACGCCGCCACCGCGGACAATCTGCGCGCCAACGATCGCCGCGTATTACAGCAGGGCGAGCGGGTGCAGCTGGAGGAAATCAATCGCAGCATCGATGGCACCGGCGAGCGGGCCTACCTGTCGGTCAAGCTACCGCTGCGCCGCCCCGACGGCAGTATTTATGCCCTGTGCGGCATTTCCACCGACATCACCGAGCACAAGAAGAACCTGGAGCAGATTCACCAACTGGCCTTCTACGATCCGCTCACGGGCCTGCCCAACCGCCGCCTGTTGCAGGAGCGTCTGCAGCACGCCCTGGACCAGCACCAGCGAGGCCAGCAGGAAGGCGCGTTGCTGTTCATCGACCTGGACAACTTCAAGAACCTCAACGACACCCTCGGTCACGCCATGGGAGACCAGTTCCTTCAGCAGGTCGCCCAGCGCCTGCGCAGCCAGGTACGCCAGGAAGACACCCTGGCCCGCCTGGGCGGCGACGAGTTCGTGCTGATGATCGAGCGGCTGTCGGCAAAACCTGCCGAGGTGTTCGGTGAGATCGAGACGGTCGCCAACAAGCTGCTGGCAAGCCTGGCCATGCCCTACAAGCTACAGGGGCAACTGCACAGCAGTACCGCGAGCATCGGCGTGACCCTGTTCTCCGACGCCGAAGGCACGGTGGAAGAGCTGCTCAAGCGCGCCGACCTGGCCATGTACCAGGCCAAGGGCGCCGGGCGCAACGCGGTACGCTTCTTCGACCCGCAGATGCAGGCCGAGGCGCTGGCCCGGGTGGGCCTGGAGAACGACCTGCGCCAGTGCCTGGCGGACGGCAAAGGCCTGCTGCTGCATTACCAGCCGCAGGTAGACCCACATGGCACACTGATCGGCGCCGAGGCCCTGGTGCGCTGGCAGCATCCCGAACGCGGCCTGATCCCGCCAGGCGACTTCATTCCGCTGGCCGAGAGCACCGACCTGATCTTCCCTCTCGGTCGCTGGATATTGCAGGAGGCCTGCCGCCAACTGGTGGCCTGGCGCGATGACCCGCTGCTCGGCTCGATACCCCTGGCGGTCAACGTCAGCGCCAGGCAGTTGCATCACCCTAACTTCGTCACCGAAGTGATGGCGATTCTTGAGCAGACCGGTGCCAACCCCGCGCGCCTGGAGCTGGAGCTGACCGAGAGTCAGTTGGCCGTGGATGTGGAGGCGCTGATCGGCCGCATGGAGCAACTGCGCGCGCACAAGGTGAGCTTCTCGCTGGACGACTTCGGCACCGGCTACTCGTCGCTCGCCTACCTCAAGCGCCTGCCGCTGTCCTGCCTGAAGATCGACCGCTGCTTCGTCCGCGATCTGCTCACCGATTCGAACGATGCAGCCATCATTCGCACCATGGTGGCCCTGGGGCAAAGCCTGGATCTGGAGGTGGTTGCCGAGGGCGTGGAAACCACCGAACAGCGCGACGCCCTGCTGCAGTACGGTTGCCAGCTGTTTCAGGGCTACCTGTTCGCCGCCCCCGGCCCGGCCGAGCAGTTGCTGCGCTGGCAGCCCCAAGGGAATGCGGCAACGCCCGCGAAACCATGACGGCCTGCGCGGGCGCCATTGACCTCAGTAACGATACGGCGGGCCGGCCTTCTCCATCATCGCGTTGTAGTTCTTGAAGATCTCCACCACCTTGGCGCAGCGCGGGCTGGTCTTGGCGATTTCGTCCCAGAACTTGTGCGCCTCGTCCTCCACGGTTTTCCACTCCTCGGCCGGAATGGTGGTGAGCTTGAGCTTGTCGCCCTGCACCCGCAGCTTGGCCTCGCCGCCCCAGTACCAGTGCTGGCGATAGTAGTGCGAGCTGTCCATGCACAGCTTGAACAGGGTCTTGAGCTTGTCCGGCACTTCGGCCCACTTTTCCGAGTTGGCGAAGTAGGAGCCGATCCAGGCGCCGGAGATGTTGTTGGTGAGAAAGTACTTGGTGACGTTGGCCCAGCCTACGGTGTAGTCCTCGGTGATGCCGGACCAGGCGATGCCGTCCAGCTCGCCGGTCTGGATCGCTACCTCGACATCTTCCCAGGGCAGGGTCACCGGGATCACCCCGAAGCGCGAGAGGAACTTGCCCGCCGTGGGGAAGGTGAACACCCGCTTGCCCTTGAGATCGGCCAGTTTGTTGACCGGTTCGACCGTGGCGAAGTGGCACGGGTCCCAGGCGCCGGCACCGAGCCAGGTCACGCCCTTGACCTCGCTGTAGGCCTCCTCCCAGATCTTGCGCAGGCCGAACTCCTCGAACAGCACCGGCACGTCCAGGCTGTAGCGGGTGGCGAAGGGGAAGTAGCCGCCGAAAACCGAGACATCCACCGGCGCGGCGATGGAGTCGTCATCGCTCTGCACCGCATCGATGGTGCCCTTCTGCATGGCGCGGAACAGCTCACCGGTCGGCACCAACTGGTCGGCGAAGTACAGCTGGATCTCCATCTGCCCTTCGGCGACCTTGTTGAAGGCCTCAATCGACGGTTTGATCACATGCTCGGCCAGCGCGGGACCGGCGTAGGTCTGCAGGCGCCAGGTGATCTTTTTCGGCTCTTCGGCATAGATGTGCGCCGAGCCCAGGGCTGCGGTACCACCGGCTACAGCGGCGGTCTGCAGGAACTTGCGTCTCGTACTCATGCTGTCCTCTCCAAGCTGTACTGGGCGCCGCACCATTACGGCCCCCTCTTTCCCGCACCGCCGCGTGTACTGCCCATGCCCGGGCGACGGTTCGAAAGCTCAGCGCCACTCAGCCACCGTAGTGCCAGTTCGGCAGCCACAGGGCGATCTGCGGATAAATCATGACCAGGGCCAGGGTCAGGCCCATGATCACCACGAAAGGCGTCACCGACACATAGATGTCGCGCAGGCTCACCTCGGGTGGTGCCATGGCCCGCATCAGGAACAGGTTGTAGCCGAACGGCGGAGTCATGTAGGCCATCTGGCAGGTGATGGTGTAGAGCACGCCGTACCACACCAGGTCGAAGCCCAGGCTACCCACCAGCGGCACGTAGAGCGGCGCGACGATCACCAGCATGGCGGTGTCGTCGAGGAACATGCCCATGATGATGAACGACAGCTGCATCAGGATCAGGATCTCCCAGGGCCCCAGCCCCAGTTCGCCGACGAAGAAGCCCTCGATGGCCTTGACCGCACCCAGGCCGTCGAATACCGCGCCGAAGCACAGCGCAGCGAGGATGATCCACATGAACATGCAGCTGATGGCCAGGGTCTTGCGCAGGGTTGCTTCCATCACCGTACGGGTCAGCCGGCCCTTGACCAGGGCCGCCAGGGTAGCCGCAGCGGCGCCGACCGCCGAGCTTTCCACCAGGCTGGTGTAGCCCATCAGGAACAGCCCGGTCATGGAGACGAAGATGAACAGCGGCACGATGCCGGCGCTGAGCAGGCGCAGCTTCTCGCCCCAACTGATCTGCGCGCGCTCCTCGGCGGAGAGCGTCGGCCCCAGTGAAGGCTGCAGGCGGCAGCGAATGGCGATGTAGAGCACGAACAGCGCGGCCATCAACAGCCCCGGAATGGCGCCGGCCAGCCATAACTGGCCTACCGGCTGGCGGGCGATCATGCCGTACAGCACCAGCACCACGCTGGGCGGGATCAGAATGCCCAGCGAGCTGCCGGCCTGAATCACCCCGGTGACCATGATCTTGTCGTAGCCCCGGCGCAGCAGTTCGGGCAGAGCGATGGAGGCGCCAATTGCCATGCCGGCGACGCTCAACCCGTTCATCGCCGAGATCACCACCATCAGGCCGATGGTGCCGATGGCCAGGCCGCCGTGCAGCGGCCCCATCCAGACGTGGAACATCTTGTACAGGTCTTCGGCGATGCCCGACTCGGAGAGCATGTAGCCCATGTACACGAACATCGGCAGGGTCAGCAGCGGGTACCACTTCATCAGCTTCATCGCCGCGCTGAACGGCAGTTCGGCACCGCCATCGCCCCACATCAGCAGGGCCGCCGCGGCGGCGACAAAACCGATGGCGCCGAACACCCGCTTGCCGGTGAGCAGCAGCAACATCATCGAGGAAAACATCAGCAGAGCGATCAGCTCATAGCTCATTCCAGCGTCTCCCCACGCACGGCGGCAATATCCTTGAAGAGGATGGCGATGGACTGCAGCAGCATCAGCAAGATGCCGACACACATCACCACCTTGATCGGCGCCATGGGCGGCGACCACGCCGAATAGCTGGTTTCGTCGTACTCGAAGGCGTACTGGGTGGAGGAAAGGCCGCCGAACAGCAGCAGGCCCAGGTAGAACAGCAGGAAGCCGGCGGTGAGCACATCGACGATGGCGCGGGTGCGCGGCTGCCAGTGGCTGTAGAGCAGGTCCATGCGCACGTGGGCGTCGAGCTGCATCGAATAGGCACCGCCCAGCAGGAAGTAGGCGACCATGAGGAACTGGGCCGTTTCCAGGGTCCACAGCGCGGGCGCCGAGGCAGCCTTGCTCAACGAGGAGTAGAGCAATACTCCCAGCATGACGAAGATCAGGTACATCGCGCAGCGCCCGATGACCCGATTCATGCGGTCTACCGCTCGCACATACGCCCGGATTGCTTTGTGCATATCCCTGCCTGCTAAGCCGCTATTTTTTTCGTCAGCCTAGTCGATGATTGGCCGATGCCAATCCGCGCTTGCAAGAAGGGGGCCTAGTTTTACGCGGCAACCGCTCTAGCCTCTGGCGTGGCGCCAGAAACTTAATTACCGCCGGTCACCCCAAGGCCTACGCCCAGTTCGGCGGCCACGGCGAAGGGCAGCAGCAGGGTGTCGAGCAGGGCACTGGCCGGCAGATCGAGAGCCGCATAGCGCGGCGCCAGTGCACCAAAACGGTCTTTCGGACAGCAACCACCGTTCAGGCTGTACCAGTCCAGACGCGTGCCGGAATAGATGATCGGTGCACCGGGCTTGGCCGCATCCAGGGTACGGATGCTGGCGCAGCCCGGCAGACCGAGCACCAGCAGCAGGCACAGCGCCTTAGTCATCGCTGCTCAGATGATGCTCGCCCCAGCGCGGCAGCATGTCCTGGGGAATACCCAGGCAGTTGAGGATGCGCGCGACGACGAAATCGACCAGGTCATCCAGGGTCTGCGGCTGGTGATAGAAGCCCGGCGAGGCCGGCAGTATGGTCACGCCGAGGTTGGACAGCTTGAGCATGTTCTCCAGGTGGATACTGGAGTACGGCGCCTCGCGCGGCACCAGGATCAGCTGGCGACGCTCCTTGAGCACCACGTCGGCCGCCCGCTCGATCAGGTTGTTGCAGGCACCGGTGGCAATCGCCGACAGGGTGCCGGTGCTGCACGGCACCACCACCATGGCGCTCGGCGCGCCGGAGCCGGAGGCCGGCGGCGCCATCCAGTCTTCCTTGCCATACACACGGATCTGTCCGGCCGCAGCACCGGTGTACTCACTGAGGAACTGCTGCATGGCCTGCGGCTTGGCCGGCAGGGTCACGTCGGTCTCGGTGGCCATCACCAGCTGCGCGGCCTTGGAGATCAGGAAGTGCACCTCGCGGTCCTCCTGCACCAGGCAGTCGAGCAGGCGCAGGCCGTACTGGGCGCCGGAGGCACCGGTCATGGCCAGGGTGATGCGTTCGGGGCCGCTCATGGGTACTCCTCGATTTCTATTTCCCCTCTCCCTCTGGGAGAGGGAGTTGCTGTCTACTTCGCCAGCGCCTTGGCCAGCTTGCCATGCAGGCCGCCGAAGCCGCCATTGCTCATGACCACCACCTGGGTGCCGGGCAGCGCCATGGCCTTGACCCCGGCGATGATGCCTTCCAGCGAGTCGCACACGACGGTGGGCACGCTGGAGCCGGCCACGGTAGCCGCCAGATCCCAACCGAGATTGGCCGGGGCGTACCAGAACACCTGGTCGGCCTGCACCACCGAGTCCGGCAGACCATCGCGGTGGGCACCGAGCTTCATCGAATTGGAGCGCGGCTCGATCACCGCGATCACCGGCGCGTCACCAACGCGCTTGCGCAGGCCGTCGAGCGTGGTGGCGATGGCTGTGGGGTGATGGGCGAAGTCGTCATAGATAGTCACGCCGCGCACTTCGGCAACCTTCTCCATGCGCCGTTTGACGCTCTTGAAGGTCGACAGACCGGCCACGCCCAGCGCCGGCACCACACCGACATGCCGCGCCGCAGCCAGGGTAGCGAGGGCGTTGGCCACGTTGTGCTGGCCGGTGAGTTCCCAGTCCACCACGCCTTCGACCTTGCCGTCGAACAGCACCTCGAAGCGCGAGCCGTCGGCGCTGAGCAGGCGCGCCTGCCACTGGCCGCCGTCACCGGTGGTCTGCACCGGGGTCCAGCAGCCCATGCCGATCACTCGTTTGAGCGCGTCTTCACTCTCGGGATGGATGATCAGCCCCTCGCCCGGCACGGTGCGCACCAGGTGGTGGAACTGCCGCTCGATGGCCGCCAGGTCCGGGAAGATGTCCGCGTGGTCGAATTCCAGGTTATTAAGGATCGCGGTGCGCGGACGGTAGTGAACGAACTTGCTGCGCTTGTCGAAGAAGGCGCTGTCGTACTCGTCGGCCTCGACCACGAAGAACGGCGTGCCGCCCAGGCGCGCCGACACGCCGAAGTTCTGCGGCACCCCGCCGATCAAAAAACCCGGGCTCATGCCGGCATGCTCCAGCACCCAGGCCAGCATGCTGCTGGTGGTGGTCTTGCCGTGGGTGCCGGCCGCGGCCAACACCCAACGGCCCTGCAGCACATGGTCGGCCAGCCACTGCGGGCCGGAGACATAGGGCAGACCTTTATTCAGCACATGTTCCACCGCCGGGTTGCCGCGGCTCAGGGCATTGCCGACCACCACCAGGTCCGGCGCCGGCTCGAGATGGGCCGGCTCGTAACCCTGCATCAGCTCGATGCCCTGGGCTTCGAGCTGGGTACTCATGGGCGGGTAGACGTTGGCGTCGGAGCCGGTGACGCGGTGGCCAAGCTCCTTGGCCAGCACGGCCAGCGACCCCATGAAGGTGCCGCAGATGCCGAGGATATGGATGTGCATGAATGACCTCTGAATACCGGCCCACGGGGCCCGGACGGAATTGGCCGCAGGTTAGCACAGCCGCCGAGCGGATCGGACTGACGCGCCTCACGGGAGGTTCCGGACGCCGGCAGATTTTCGTCTAGAGTCAAAGGCAGCCGGCTCGCCCGGCCCTGTCTCCACAACCAGAATCCCGACAACAAGAATCAGGGTCCAGAAGACCCGCAGGGAGTACTACGGATGACTGCCCACCTGACCCTGGCCGGCCTGCGCGAGCTGGCCCTGGCCGGCAAGATCGACACCGTCCTGGCCTGCATGGTCGACATGCAGGGCCGCCTGATCGGCAAGCGCTTCCAGGTCGAGTTCTTCCTCGACAGCGCCCATGAAGAAACCCACGGCTGCGACTATCTGCTGGCCGACGATATAGACATGGAACCGGTACCCGGCTACGCCGCCGCCAGCTGGAAGCAGGGCTACGGCGACTTCGTGTTCAAGCCCGACCTGTCGACGATGCGCGTGGTGCCCTGGCTGGAAGGCACCGCCCTGGTGCTGTGCGACGTACAGGACCATCGCCACCAGGACCTGCCGCACAGCCCGCGCGGCATTCTCAAGCGGCAGATCGCCCGCCTCACCGAGCGCGGCTACCAGGGCATGTTCGCCTCGGAGCTGGAGTTCTACCTGTTCGACCAGAGCTACGAAGGCATCCACAACCAGCACTACCAGAACCCCAAGACCGCCGGCTACTACATCGAGGACTACAGCATCCTGCAGACCATCCGCGAGGAGCCGGTCATGCGCGCCATCCGCAAGCACCTGCAGGCCGCCGGCATCCCGGTGGAGAACTCCAAGGGCGAATGGGGGCCGGGGCAGGAAGAGATCAACGTGCGCTATGCAGAGGCACTGGTGATGGCCGACCGGCACAGCATCATCAAGCACGCCTGCAAGGAGATCGCCCTGCTGCAAGGCAAGGCCGTGACCTTCATGGCCAAGTGGAACTACAACCTGGCCGGCAGCAGCAGCCATATCCACAACTCGTTGTTCAGCCTCGATGGCAAGCAGCCGCTGTTCTTCGACCCCGATGCCGAGTTCGGCATGTCCAAGCTGATGCGCCACTGGGTCGCCGGCCAGCTCAAGTACGCCAACGACATCACCTACTTCCTCGCCCCCTACATCAACTCCTACAAGCGCTTCCAGGCCGGCACCTTCGCCCCCACCCGCGCAGTGTGGAGCTGCGACAACCGCACCGCCGGGTTCCGCCTGTGCGGTGCCGACAGCAAGGGCATCCGCATCGAATGCCGCATCGGTGGCGCCGACCTCAACCCCTACCTGGCCTTCGCCGCACTGATCGCCGCCGGCCTGGCCGGCATCGACGAGCAGCTGGAGCTACCCGCGCCCTTCTCAGGCGATGCCTACGAGCACGACGAGCTGCCGGAAGTGGCCAAGACCCTGCGCGGCGCCAGCGAGGCCTTGGATCGCTCGGAACTGCTGCGCAAGGCGTTCGGCGACGAGGTGGTCGAGCACTACCTGCACACCGCGCGTTGGGAACAGTTCGAGTACGACCGCCGCGTGACCGACTGGGAACTGCGCCGCGGCTTCGAACGCTACTAGCGGAGGACTGACGATGAACCATATCCGCCTGATCTCACCGGTCGATGGCAGCGTCTACGCCGAACGCCCACTGATCGGCAGCGCCGCACTGGAACAGGCCCTGCACGACGCCAACCAAGCCCAGCGCGCCTGGCGCGAGCTAACCATCGAGCAACGCGCCAGCTACTGCCTGAAGGCGGTTGACGCCATGCTGGCCATGCAGGACGAGATCGTCCCCGAGCTGGCCTGGCAAATGGGCCGCCCGGTGCGTTACGGCGCCGGCGAGCTGCGTGGTTTCGAGGAGCGCGCGCGCTACATGATCGGCATCGCTGCCCGTGCTCTGGCCGACGTGGTACCCCCGCCGAAAGACGGGTTCCGCCGCTATATCCGCCGCGAGCCGCTGGGCACCGTGCTGGTGATCGCGCCATGGAACTACCCCTACCTGACGGCGGTGAATGCCATCATTCCCGCGCTGATGGCGGGCAACGCCGTGCTGCTCAAGCATGCCAGCCAGACCCTGCTGGTCGGCGAGCGCTTCGCCCTGGCCTTCGAGCGCGCCGGCCTGCCCCACGGCCTGTTCCGCAACCTGGTGCTGGATCACGGGCAGACCGCCACCCTGATCGCCTCTGGCCAGGTGCAGCAGGTCAACTTCACCGGCTCGGTGAACGGCGGCAAGCTGATGGAAAGCGCCGCCGCCGGCCATTTCATCGGCGTCGGCCTGGAGCTGGGCGGCAAGGACCCGGCCTACGTACGCGCCGACGCCAACCTGGCCCACGCCGTGGAAAACCTGGTCGACGGCGCCTTCTTCAACTCCGGGCAGAGCTGCTGCGGCATCGAGCGCATCTATGTGGATAAAGCCATTTATCCAGACTTCGTCGAGGGCTTCGTCGAGCTGACCCGCCAGTACGTGCTGGGCAACCCGCTCAAGGAGATCACCACCCTCGGCCCGCTGGTGCGCGCCCAGGCCGCCGAGTTCGTCCGCGGGCAGATCGCCGAAGCCCAGGCCAAGGGCGCCAGAGCGCTGATCGACACCACTCACTTCGCGGGTGACGCGCCCGGTACCCCCTATATGGCGCCGCAGGTTTTGACCGAGGTGAACCACGAGATGGCGGTGATGCGCGAGGAAAGCTTCGGCCCGGTAGTCGGCATCATGCCGGTGGCCAGCGAGGCCGAGGCCATCGCCCTGATGAACGACAGCCCCTATGGCCTCAGCGCGGCGATCTGGACAAGCGACCTGGACGCCGCCGAACGCATCGGCCAGCAGCTGGAAACCGGCACCGTGTTCATGAACCGTTGCGACTATCTCGACCCCGCCCTGGCCTGGACCGGGGTCAAGCACACCGGGCGCGGCGCCACCCTGTCCAGCCTGGGCTACGAGCACCTGACCCGGCCCAAGTCCTTCCATCTGCGTCACGCCTTGTAACTGCCCTCTCCCGTAAACGGGAGAGGGGCGTATCAACCAAAATTTCGAGAGGGCTGTCATGAGCAAAACCGCCAACTGGAACTACCCCACCTCGATACGCTTCGGTGTCGGCCGCATCCGCGAGCTGCCGGAACTGTGTCAGAGCGTCGGCATGCAGCGCCCGCTGCTGGTCACCGACCGCGGTCTGGCCAGCTCGCCGATCACCACCGCCGCGCTGGACTCGCTCAAGGCCGCCGGCCTCGGCGCCGCACTGTTCAGCGAGCTCAAACCCAACCCGGTCGGCGCCAACCTGGAGGCCGGCCTGGCCGCCTACCATGCCGGCAAGCACGACGGCGTGGTCGCCTTCGGCGGCGGCAGCGGCCTGGACATGGGCAAGCTGATCGCCTTCATGAGCGGGCAGAGCCGCCCCGTGTGGGACTTCGAGGACATCGGCGACTGGTGGACCCGCGCCGACCCAAAAGGCATCGCGCCGATCATCGCCGTGCCGACCACCGCCGGCACCGGCTCGGAAGTTGGCCGCGCCGGCATCCTCACCGACGAGCGCACGCACACCAAGCGCATCATCTTCCACCCGCTGATGATGCCGAAGATCGTCATCAGCGACCCGGCGCTGTCCGTCGGCATGCCGGCCTTCATCACCGCCGGCACCGGCATGGACGCCTTTTCCCATTGCCTGGAGGCCTACTGCGCCCCAGGTTTCCACCCCATGGCCGAAGGCATCGCCGTGGAAGGCATGCGCCTGGTGCAGCAGTCGCTGGTGCGCGCGGTAAAGACACCAGACGACCTCGACGCCCGCGCCGACATGCTGGCCGCCGCCGCCATGGGCGCCACTGCCTTTCAGAAGGGCCTGGGCGGCATGCATGCCCTGGCCCACCCCATCGGCGCGCTGTACGACAGCCACCACGGCATGACCAACGCCGTGCTGATGCCCTACATCCTCAAGTTCAACCGCAGCGTGATCGAGGAGCGCATCACCCGCCTGGCCGCCTGGCTGGGCCTGGCCAATCCCGGCTTCGACAGCTTCCTCGAACTGGTCATGCAGCTGCGCCGCGACAGCGGCGTGCCGCACAGCCTGGCCGAGATGAAGGTGACCGACGAGCACGCCGCGCTGGTGGCCAAGATGGCGGTGGTCGACCCCTCGGCCGGCGGCAACCCGCGCGAACTGACCGAAGCCGACTGCGCCAAGCTGTTCGACGACGCCTTGCACGGCCGCCTCTAGCGCTGAACGAAAACCGCCAGGCCTGTGTAACGCAGGCCTGGCATCACAACGCGGCGCAGGCGAACGGCGTGTGCACAAGGTTGCCCAGCGCGTCTACGAGCGAAATGCCGCCTCCTTGGCTGGATAGAAAACATCCATCCAGCACCTTTGCCCGGCTACTGTGGCCTAGCCACGTATGCGCACAGCTTACTCACAGCAATGCCCACAGTTACTGTGAGCTAAGTGGCTGATCCAGATCGAAATTCAACCAACCGATGTAAAGCTGCCTGCACACTGGCCCAGCGCCAGCTGCCGACAGCTTATCCACAGCATCATCCACCACCGCTGGGGGTAAGTTGCTACGCCCCGCATGAGCGCACAACGGGTCAACAACGCCCCCAATCGGCGCCAAAACCACCTTCAATCAGGGCAAAGCCCGCGAATCCAGACTGGCAAGCCAAGGCACAGAGATTGCAAACCGCTCGGCATGAGCAACTACTCCCATACCGTCGGCGGTCACACCTGGCGCTTCGACAGCCTGCGTGAAGTCATGGCCAAGGCCAGCCCGGCGCGCTCCGGCGACTACCTGGCCGGCGTCGCCGCAGGCAGCGATGTCGAGCGGGTGGCCGCACAGATGTGCCTGGCCGAGATCCCGCTCAAGCGTTTCCTCGACGAGGCGCTGATCCCCTACGAACAGGACGAAGTCACCCGCCTGATCATCGATAGCCACGACCGCGCCGCCTTTGCCCCGGTCAGCCACCTGACCGTTGGCGGTTTCCGCGACTGGCTGCTCGGCGAGGCCGCCAACGAAGCCAGCCTGCGCGCCCTGGCCCCGGGCCTGACGCCGGAAATGGCCGCCGCCGTGTCGAAGATCATGCGCGTGCAGGACCTGGTGCTGGTGGCGCAGAAGATCCGCGTGGTCACCCGCTTTCGCAACACCCAGGGCCTGCGCGGGCGCATGTCCACCCGCCTGCAGCCGAACCACCCCACCGACGAGCCGGCCGGCATCGCCGCCAGCATTCTCGACGGCCTGCTCTACGGCAACGGCGACGCCATGCTCGGCATCAACCCGGCCAGCGACAGCATCGCCGCGATCAGCGAGATGCTGCGCATGCTCGACGGCATCATCCAGCGCTACGAAATCCCCACCCAGGCCTGCGTGCTGACCCACGTCACCACCTCCATCGAGGCGATCAACCGCGGCGTGCCGCTGGACCTGGTGTTCCAGTCCATCGCCGGCACCGAAGCGGCCAACGCCAGCTTCGGCATCAACCTGGGCATCCTCCAGGAAGGCTACGAGGCCGGCCTGTCGCTGACCCGCGGCAGCCTCGGCAACAACCTGATGTACTTCGAGACCGGCCAGGGCAGCGCGCTGTCGGCCGGCGCCCACCACGGCGTCGACCAGCAGACCTGCGAAGCCCGCGCCTATGCGGTGGCCCGCCACTTCAAGCCGTTCCTGGTCAACACCGTGGTCGGCTTCATCGGCCCGGAGTACCTGTACAACGGCAAGCAGATCATCCGCGCCGGCCTGGAAGACCACTTCTGCGGCAAGCTGCTGGGCCTGCCGATGGGCTGCGACATCTGCTACACCAACCACGCCGAGGCCGACCAGGACGACATGGACACCCTGCTGACCCTGTTCGGCGTGGCCGGCATCAACTTCATCATGGGCATCCCCGGCTCCGACGACGTGATGCTCAACTACCAGACCACCTCGTTCCACGATGCGCTCTACGCGCGCCAGACCATGGGTCTGAAGCCGGCACCGGAGTTCGAGGACTGGCTGCTACGCATGGACATCCTGCGCCAGCACGACGGCCGCCTGGAGCTGGGCCGGCAGCTGCCCGCACCCTTCCGCCAAGCACTGGAGCAACTGACATGAGCGCCTTCGTCGACAGCCAGGGCGAGCTGCAGGCGGCTCGAGAAACCCGCCTGGAACCCGAAGCGACGGTGATCACCAACCCCTGGCAGGCCCTGCGTCGTCTAACCCCCGCGCGCATCGCCCTGGGCCGTGCCGGCACCAGCCTGCCGACCCGGGCGCAGCTGGATTTCCAGCACGCCCACGCGCAGGCCCGCGATGCCGTGCACCTGGCCTTCGATCACGCCAGCCTGGCCGCCGGCCTGGCCGAGCGCGGCCACCGCTGCTTGCACCTGCGCAGCGCCGCCACCGACCGCCATATCTACCTGCAGCGCCCGGACCTGGGCCGCCGCCTGCACCCGGACTCCGCCGCCCTGCTGCGCCAGCAGCCGCAGGGCCATGACCTGGCCATCGTCATTGCCGACGGCCTGTCGGCCCTGGCCGTGCAGCGCCACGCCCTGCCCTTTCTGCAGCGCCTGGAAGAAATGACGGCAGCCGAAGGCTGGAGACTGGCGCCGGTCACCCTGGTCGAACAGGGCCGCGTCGCCGTGGCCGACGAAATCGGCGAACTACTGGGCGCGCGCATGGTGGTGATCCTGATCGGCGAACGCCCTGGTCTCAGCTCGCCGGACAGCCTCGGCCTGTACTTCACCTGGGCACCCAGGGTCGGTCTGACCGATGCCTACCGCAACTGCATCTCCAACGTGCGCCTGGAAGGCCTGAGCTACGGCGTGGCCGCGCACAAGCTGCTGTACCTGATGCGCGAGGCCTGCCGCCGCCAGCTGTCCGGGGTCAACCTCAAGGACGAAGCCCAGGTGCCCAGTCTCGCTCCCGGCTTGGAGGGGCCACGCAACTTCCTGCTCGACTGAAGCGCAGATCAAACGCTCGCTTGGATTGCGCTTTCCAGCGTCTTTGGGCAGCATCGGGCCTGACCGCTGGCACAGCACCTGCATTGCCCGCTACTCAAGTCCACCGTCCCCGAGGCCTGCCATGCGCATTATCCAAGCCACGCTCGAGCATCTGGACCTGCTGACCCCGCTGTTCATCAAGTACCGTGAGTTCTACGGCGAACTGCCGTTCCCGGACTCGTCGCGCAAGTTCCTCGAGACCCGTCTCAAGCGCAAGGAATCGATCATCTACCTGGCCCTGGCCGACGACGAAGACAAGCTGCTCGGCTACTGTCAGCTGTATCCCAGCTATTCCTCCTTGTCGCTCAAGCGCGTGTGGATTCTCAACGACATCTACGTGGCCGAAGACGCCCGCCGCATGCTGGTCGCCGACCGCCTGCTGCAGACCGCCAAGCAGATGGCCAAGGAAACCCAGGCCGTGCGCATGCGCGTGGCTACCAGCGTGGACAACGAAGTGGCGCAGAAGACCTACGAGTCCATCGGTTTCCGCGTCGACGAACGCTTCAAGAACTACACCCTGGAACTCGGCGACTGACCGTCGCCGCACCATCAAGGGGCAAGACTCCCCGCCGAGAACCGCCCCATGTGGTCATTCCGCGCCTGGCGCCGCCGGCGCATCGTTTCCCGCTCGCCCTACACCACCCGCCACTGGCGTGAGGTGCGCGGACGCTTGCCCATCCTCGATGGCTTGAGCGAGGCGGAAGAACAGCGCCTGTTCCAGCGCGCCATCCTGTTCCTGCACCACAAGCGCCTGACCGCCCTGCCCGGCGTCGAACTGGACGAACTCGACCGCCTGACCCTGGCCGCCATGGCCGAACTGCCGCTGCTGCACCTGGCGGATCTGGACTGGTACCAGGGCTTCCACGAGATCGTGCTGTACCCCGACGACTTCGTCAGCCCGCAGCGCCACCGCGATGCCGCCGGCATCGAGCACGAATGGGACGCCGAACACAGCGGCGAGGCCTGGCTGCAGGGCCCGGTGATCCTGGCCTGGCCCGGCGTGCAGAGCAGCGGCGGCTGGGACGCCTACAACCTGGTGATCCACGAGCTGGCGCATAAGCTGGACATGCTCAACGGCGACGCCAACGGCCTGCCACCTCTGCACCGCGACATGCATATCGAGGCCTGGGCCCAGACCATGCAGAGCGCCTACGACCGGCTCAACGCCGTGCTGGACGCCAATCCTGAAGCTCACACCGAGATCGACCCCTACGCGGCGGAGAATCCGGCGGAGTTCTTCGCCGTCACCAGCGAATACTTCTTCAGCGCCCCCGACCTGCTCGCCGAGGCCATGCCCGAGGTCTACCGACAGCTCGGTCTGTTCTACCGCCAGGACCCGCTCGCGCGCCTGCAGCGACTGCAACAGGATCATCCGGACTACCGCGACACGACCAACGGATAAGCATGCGCCCGTGGTATCGCCACGGGAATGTGCCTATAATCCGCGCACTTTTTTAGGCCCACCCTGGGGAGTCGCCCATGAGCTACAGCAAAGTCCCGGCCGGCAAAGACGTGCCGAACGACATCTACGTCGCCATCGAGATCCCGGCCAACCACGCGCCGATCAAATACGAGATCGACCACGACACCGACTGCCTGTTCGTCGATCGCTTCATGGCCACCCCGATGTTCTACCCGGCCAACTACGGTTTCATCCCGCACACCCTGGCCGACGACGGCGACCCCCTGGACGTGCTGGTCGTGACCCCGTATCCGGTCGCCCCGGGCTCGGTCATCCGCTGCCGTCCGGTCGGCGTACTGAACATGACCGACGAAGCTGGCGGTGACGCCAAGCTGATCGCCGTCCCGCACGACAAGCTGACTCAGCTGTATGTGGACGTGAAGGAATACACCGACCTGCCGGCCCTGCTGCTGGAGCAGATCAAGCACTTCTTCGAGAACTACAAGGATCTGGAGAAGGGCAAGTGGGTCAAGGTCGAAGGCTGGGGTAACGCCGACGAAGCCCGCGCAGCAATTTTGAAGGCGGTTGCGGCTTACCAAAAATAAGCCAATACCTCCCACTGAAGGCCGGCCACAAGCCGGCTTTTTTATTGCCCGAAGAAATCCGACAAGATCCTACAGCACTAGCAAATACAGGCCCTGCAGCTTAGCATTCGTCCTAAGACATCCAGTAACCATCCATAAAATCCGCGACCAAGGTGTGGGTCAAAGTGTGGGTCGAGGGGTGTGGGTTGGAGTAGGAGCGAGTAATGGGCAAGCTGACCAGCAAGACCGTGGAGTCGATAGCCAAGGCTGCAACGCCAGGAAAAACCAATGATGGCGATGGCCTGTACTTCCAGGTATCCAAGAGCGGCGGAACCAGCTGGATCTTTCGCTACAAGCTGGATGGCCGCAGCCGCGAAATGGGGCTAGGCCCCTTTCCGGCCGTCACACTCAGCCAAGCCCGGCAGTTAGCCGCCGATCAACGCAAGCTTCTAGCGTCCGGAAGCGACCCACTGGCAACCCGCGATGCGGCAAAGGAAGCCAAGCGCGAAGCCGAACGCCAGGCTGCAGCACGTCGCACGACGTTCGAAGATCTCGCTCGCGAATACCAACAAGCACACGGCGGTAGTTGGTCTGAGAAGTGGCGGAAAGGCTGGCTGCGCAAACTGGAGCTCTACGCCTTCCCGACCATGGGCAAGTTGTCGGCTGACATCATCAGCACCGAGCATGTGCTTGCTGCATTGCAACCCATCTGGGTAACCAAGACCCGGACTGCTGATGAAATCAGGGGCCAGATCGAGCAAATACTAGATGCAGCCAAGGCTCGGCGCTTACGCGAGGGGGACAATCCTGCCCGCTGGCGCGGACACCTGGACAATTTGCTGAGCAAGGCAGAGAAGAAGAAGGCCAGACAGCGCCAGCACTTCCCAGCACTGCAGTGGAAAGACACTCCGAAGCTGATATCCACCCTGGCCAACATCGATACACGTGACGCCATCGCAACCAGATTACTGATTCTAACCGGTGCTCGTTACCACATGATCCAACATGCTCAATGGTCTGAGTTTGACCTCGAAACTGGCACTTGGGCACTGCCGGCTGAGCGCATGAAGATGCGAAAACCTTTCGTCATTCCTCTATCGCCCCCGGTAGTCGAGATGCTGAATATCATGAATACGACTCATTCAATATATCTTTTCCCTGGGCAAGGGAAGAATGGTGTCATGCATGGCAACGCCATACGCAACCTGCTGCACAAGCTGGGGTATGCAGACATCACGAGACATGGCTTTCGATCGACCTTCCGGGACTGGGCAAACGAATGCACCAACTACCCGCGAGAGGTATGCGAGCTTGCGCTTGCCCATGATGAACGCGACCAGACCGAGGCGGCCTATTCGCGCTCCGACCTTCTGGAGAAGCGCAGGGCACTGATGGCGGAATGGGCCAAGTTCTGCACGAGCAAGAAGTGACCCACAGCAAGCCCAAAGCAGCCGGTAACAACAGACAGAAACCGGCCAAAAGCAGACATCCGCAACAAGATGTTGTCCTACGTCCGCTATCGATGTCACGTGACCAACCCGGAGCAGGTTCAGCCGTTGAGCGGTTCGCTAGTCTCGGCACGATCACGGCAAAGAAACGCTGGCACAGCCCGGACATAGACCAGTTCAGCAACCAGCTCGACAAGGGTCTGGGTAATCACCGCAGCGGCGGCGAGCCCCCGCAGCTGTTCAGGCAGCGCTAATGCAAGGGGCAGCACCACCAGTGAGTTGCGCGTCGAGCTGCTGAAGATCACAGCCCTTGCCGACCGCACAGGCAGCTTGCACACCTTGGAGACCAGTGCACCGATTACGGGAGCCAAGAAGGCAAAGGCGATGTAGATCGGCAGTACGGGAGCAAGCCTGCCGATCTCATTCACTACGGGAGCAATCTGCGAGCCGACCACGGCTATGAGCACCGCCGCCATGGCCGGCACAGGTAACCAGGCCCAAGCATCAGCCCATGTCTTCACCGCTGCGGAGCGCTTTACCAATGCTTCTGTCAGCAGTGCCAGGATCAGCGGGGCCATGATGAGTGCCAGAAAGGCTTCGACAAAGGGGCCTATCGACACGACCACCCCCGAAGTATCACTCAGCATAAGCCCCAGGTAGAGGGGTAAAAGAGCAAGCTGAAGTAACAGCAAAATCGGCGTCGCCGAAAGGATCAGGCGTGAGTCACCCCGGCCAATGTGGGTGAACACAACCACGTAATCGATGCAGGGCGTCAGTAACACCAATAGCACGCCAATCAGGATGGCGGGATGTCCATCCAAGAAGCGGGTCAGCCCCCAAACCAGGAGAGGAATCAAAACAAAATTGGCGACTAGGAGCGCAGCCATGAAGGGCTTGTTGCGCATGCCATCTTTAAGGTTCAGGAACGGAATCTGAAGAAACATCGCATACATCAGAACAGCGATGGTGGGCGTGACCAAGACCGACAATCCCTGGGCGGTGTTCGGAGCCAGCAAGCCGCCAATCGCCGCGACAATCACTGCTACGAAGTAGATCGGTACTTGGTTCTGCTCTAGTGCATCTCTTGTCATGGTTCACTCAAAGTCATGGTTTGCTCTCCGCGTTAGGGAGGACAAGGATGGTTAGCTAGGGATAAGGCAAGCAGCGCTAACGGCCAATGGTCATTCATCAATGGCTGCTTCAGGCCTGTACTTGCAGGTCAAAAAGGGCAAGGTCGACCCAAACTGGGCACCCTGAAAATTCGATCATTGGCCAAAAACGGAAGCACTGATTTTTCCAGCATGCATCCTAGCCCGCCCCACCTAAGCCGCACAGGTATCGCCATGGTGCTTGTGCCTACTCCCCGAGAATGGTCTCATTGCGGAGCAATTCGTACGGCAACCGTATCTTCATACCAATGAGGGTCGGAGCAAATACCTCCCACCACTATACATATCGACATCATCCCGATGCCCAGGCGTAAGGTCACAATCCAAGTAGTGCTTACACTGAGCATGGCATTGCTGCTGGTCATGGGTTGGCATATGTCTTCCCTGTTGGTTGGTGCAGAGCCGCAAGCGGGATTCAAGAGCGAGTCAACGCACAGCAGCTTGCTGACAGAGGCAGCCCCCTCTTGCGTCTTTTGTGCAGGTCACCGGCACTCGCCGATGACTGCCGACCATGTGCACGAGACCCCTTACCTTGGGCCGCTGCTTATCCTGCCAGCCCAGGCAGAAAGCAACATCCTGGCTACCCTGCCGGATCAAGCCGCACCAACTCGCCCGGTCTACTTGATTGAGCGCCCTCCGCGATCCAGCCGCGTGATCTAAACAAAGCCGCACTGCGGCTAAAGACCACTGCAATCCAGGATCAACTTATGCAATCGCTTTCTCCGCGCGAGCCTGGGGCGTTGTTTGCGCACCTGCGCCGCCCGATGCGCTTATTACTGCTCGCTATCGTGCTGATGCTCGTGGGCATGGCAGATGCACTGGCTCAAGACGTCACCACGAACGATATCGCGTCGGCGGTAGTTCCCGTGCCACCCACCTCTGTAGAGGGTAGATATCAACCATGATGGAAACAGAGACAAACACTCGCTTTCCCAGCCCCTGGAGCCTGTTGCTTATGGCCTGGGGTATTGCGTTGGTTTCGACCTTAGCCGCCTTGTTCATCGGCGAGGTCATGGGCAAAACGCCCTGCGTGCTCTGCTGGTTCCAGCGCGCATTCATGTTTCCACTGGTCGTGATTCTGGCCGTTGGTTGCTACACCTCGGATTTCGGCGTCTGGCGTTATGCGTTGCCGGTTACCGTCGTGGGCGGGCTCATCGCGCTCTACCACAGCCTGCTCTACTTCGGGGCCATACCAGAGAGCATCAAGCCCTGTGGGGCAGGCCCGTCCTGCTCCAGCGCTGACATGACGATTTTCGGCAGCGTCCCTCTGCCACTGCTTTCGCTGGTCGCATTCACCCTTATCGCTGTTCTTCTTGTTCTCATCCGTCGGAGGTCTTCCCTATGAGCAGACGTGCAATCGTCCTCGTGATCAGCATTCTTACTGCGCTCGGCTTCGCTGCTGCGGCGTTCTTTTATGATCGATATTCGGCCAGTGAAGAGACTCCGCCAGTTGCTCCAGTCGCTAGCTCATTGGTGCGCTTCCATTCGCCCGTTATCGGCACCGCCAATGCGCCCGTAACCATCGTTGAGTTCTTCGATCCGTCCTGCGAGGCCTGCCGCGCCTTCTTTCCAGTAGTGAAACAGATCCTGGCTGAGAACCCGAACGATGTGCGCCTGGTGCTGCGTTACGTCCTCTTCCATGAAGGCTCTGAAACAGCAGCAAGAATCCTCGAAACTGCACGCAAGCAGGGGGTCTTCGAGCCTGTTCTGGAAGCACTCATGGTGGCGCAACCGCAATGGCACAGTGACCCACAGGTGCTGAAGGCCTGGGAGGCTGCTGAAGCGGCAGGCTTGGATGTGGAGAAGGCCCGTGCAGAGATGATGGCTGCCGATATCACCGAGACGCTGAAAAGGGACTCTCAGGATGCCCAGGCGGCTGGTGTGCGCCAGACACCTACGTTCTTTGTGAATGGCAAGCCGCTATTGAGTTTCGGCGCGCAGCCACTGAATGATCTGGTCAAAGCTGAAGTCGAACAAAGCAAATAAGCGCTAACCGTCTGCATACAGCTGAGCCAGACTCACCACCTGCCATGTAGCGTGCCTCGCATGGCAGGTGGTGGCGCATGTTTAGTGGCGGTGGCTTTTCCCAACATGGGTGTGGCCATCATCCGGAAGCGCACTGACACCGCCAGTGGTATTCAGGCGCTGGAGGATTCCACACTCATCTACGCCGCGCTCAGAGGAACAGCGGTGTCGTAACTCAATCAGCTGTTGTTGCAGGGCCAGCAGACTGGTCACGCGCGCTTGCACATGCTCAATGTGCTCATCCACTAAGCTATTCACACCCTCACAGTTCCCCTCTGGCCGATCCATCAGCGCCAGCAGGCTTCTGATCTCGTCCAGGGTCATGTCTAGCGTTCGGCAGTTGCGAATGAACGTAAGCCGCTCAAGGTGCTCACTGCTGTAAAGGCGGTAATTACCCTCGCTACGGGCCGGAGCCGGCAACAGCCCCTCGCGCTCGTAATAGCGAACCGTTTCAACCTGGCAATCGGCAAGCTTGGCCAGCTCTCCAATCTTCATGAATTACCTCTTCAGCAAACGCTTGACCCTGTAGTGGCTTTAGGGTGTTCACTCTACACAACTGTTCAACGAGGATACCTTCATGGCTGGCTGCTGCGGTGACGAATACAAACCTGAAGCGGTTTCAAAGGATGTCTGCTGTGACGCCAACGAAGCAAGCAAGTGCTCTGCCACAGCGGCGACAGCAGTAAATGCCGTAACCGGCTCCAGGCTCAGCAGCTTCCGCATTGCGCAAATGGACTGCCCTACCGAGCAGACGCTGATTCAGGACAAACTGAGCAAGCTCGCAGGCATAGATAAGCTCGACTTCAACCTGATCAATCGGATTCTTGGGGTATGGCACAGCTTGCCGTCGACCGCGCCTATCGAAGCGGCGATCTCGTCCCTGGGAATGCAGGCAGAACCGCTATCTGCTGAAGGGCAAGCCCGCATCAAAATCGAACAGATGGACTGCCCAACTGAAGAAAAGCTGATCCGCGACAAGCTGACCTCGCTACCCGGTATCAGTGCATTGGAGTTCAACCTGGTTCAACGTGTACTGACGCTCAGCCACACAGCAGAAGCGCTGCCAGCAGCACTGGCAGCGATTCGCGAGCTTGGTTTCACGCCAGTGGTTGAGGGTTCAGCAACAGCACGTGAAGAAGAGCAAGGCACCCCTCACAAGAAAGCCTGGTGGCCCTTGGCGCTCTCGGGGGTGGCCGCCTTATCGGCGGAAGTGATCCACTTTGCCGAGCTTGCGCCAGATTGGGCTGTGGCTGGCGTGGCGCTGCTCGCCATTCTGCTGTGCGGCCTGACGACCTATAAAAAGGGCTGGATCGCGCTGAAGAACCGCAACCTGAATATCAATGCGTTGATGAGTATCGCTGTGACCGGTGCGGTGCTGATTGGGCAATGGCCAGAAGCGGCCATGGTCATGTTCCTCTTTTCTGTCGCCGAGTTGATCGAAGCGAAGTCGCTGGATCGGGCTCGCAATGCCATCCGTGGCCTGATGGATCTGACGCCAGAGCGCGCCACGGTGCAGCAGGTCGATGGCACATGGCTGGAAGTTGACGTTAAAACCATCGCCGTAGGCGCATTGGTCAGGGTTCGACCGGGCGAACGAATCGGTCTCGATGGCGAAGTTACTGCCGGCAACTCCACCATCAACCAAGCGCCCATCACGGGGGAAAGCCTGCCCGTAGAGAAAACCATCGGCGATCCGGTTTTTGCGGGAACCATCAATGAAGCCGGCTCCCTGGAATACCGAGTCCTGGCCGCCGCAGCCAACACCACGCTGGCACGTATCATTCACGCGGTCGAAGAGGCGCAGGGTTCACGCGCGCCGACCCAGCGCTTTGTCGATCAATTCGCCAAGGTATACACCCCTGTCGTATTCCTATTCGCCCTGGCTATCGCCATTGTGCCGCCACTCTTCATGGCCGAGCCCTGGTACGACTGGATCTACCGTGCCCTGGTACTGCTGGTGGTTGCCTGCCCTTGCGCCTTGGTCATCTCGACACCTGTCACCATTGTCAGTGGTTTAGCTGCGGCTGCACGCAAAGGCATCCTGATCAAAGGCGGCGTTTATCTGGAAACTGGCGGCAAGCTTGGCTTCCTGGCCCTCGACAAGACCGGAACCATTACCCATGGCAAACCCGTGCAAACCGATTACATGCCACTGGTTGAACAGGACTCAGAACTCTGTCGCACTCATGCTGCCAGCCTCGCCAGTCGCTCTGATCACCCGGTTTCGCAAGCGATAGCCAAGCACGCCACTGAGAATGGCCTGATGTTCGCTACCGTTGAGGGATTCGAAGCCCTGCCGGGTCGAGGTGTACGGGGCACCATTGAAGGCATGGATTTCCACCTGGGTAACCACCGTCTGGTGGAAGAGCTTGGCCTCTGCTCACCCGAGCTGGAAACGACGCTGGAACGTCTCGAACGCCAAGGCAAAACAGTGGTGGTGTTGTGCAATCCGCAGCGTGCCATTGCCCTGTTCGCCGTTGCCGATACCGTCAAGGACTCCAGCCGCCAGGCAATCGAGGAGCTTCATGCGCTGGGTGTGAAGACCACGATGCTGACTGGCGATAACCCGTACACCGCAGAAGCCATCGCACAGCAGGTGGGCATCGACGAAGCACGCGGCAATCTCCTGCCAGTCGACAAATTGCAGGCCGTTGAAGCATTGCAGGCGCGCGGCTACGTTGTTGGGATGGTGGGCGACGGCATCAACGATGCGCCTGCGCTGGCGAAGTCCGAAATCGGCTTCGCCATGGCCGCCGCCGGCACGGACACGGCCATCGAAACTGCGGATGTGGCCTTGATGGATGACGACCTGCGCAAGATCCCGGCCTTCATCCGCCTATCCCAACAGACCGCCGTCATCCTCAAGCAGAACATCGTGCTGGCGTTAGGGATCAAGGCCCTGTTTCTCGCCATTACCCTAACGGGGCAGGCGACGATGTGGATGGCCGTCTTTGCCGACATGGGCGTCAGCCTGCTGGTGGTGTTCAACGGCCTGCGCCTGCTTAAAAAGTAGGAACGGAGGATTGAAGATGAAAGCAGCATTGCAACTGGCAATTGAACAAGCCTTTCAACAGGCCGAGCACGCCATGCAGGAGAGACGTAATACCGATGCCTTTGAATGGCTGGAGCGCGCACACATCCTGACTCAACGCCAGCCCTTGCTGCACGCTAGGTCACACTGGCTGATGCTCACGCTCGGTTGGCAGATTGGCGATTATCGCGAGGTGGCCGGGCAAATACCGCGCATTTTCGCGGCCTTGTTGTTCTCCAAAATCTGGGTGCCCCTCGGCAATACAGGCCGCTCCAGAGTCAGCGCGTTCAAGCCCATGCCGGTTCCTGAAGAACTCCAGGCCTTGCTTGCGAGCGATGAGCAAAACCCATCCAGTCGGTGATTGTGTCCATGCAAGTCGATCTCGCCACCCAGCTGCCGTGCACACTTGCAGAGGTGATCGCCCAGGTGCGCACACCACGCCTGCTGCGTCAGGTTGCTTCACCCTTATTGAGTTTCAGCCCGCTGGCTCCGGCTGAGTTTCCTGATACCTGGAGCGAGGGCACCTACTGGGTCAAGCTGAAGCTATTCGGCGTACTGCCCATTGGCCGTCAGGCGATTGTGATTACCTACCCGCAGACGGAAAACGCTCAGACCTTCATGCTCAGAGACAACGGCTATAGCCCGCTAATCACCAAGTGGGATCACGTCATTACGGCTCAAGAAGTGAGTGGCGGAACGCTTTACCGAGATCGCGTGACTATCGAGGCCGGCATCCTCACCCCGTTCGTGTGGCTTTTTGCGCGCCTGTTTTACGCCCACCGTCAGCGCCGCTGGGCAGCTTTGGCGGCAAAAGGCTTTAGCCACTGAAGCACGCCATGCCCAGACAGGGCTGCTCACCTAGAGAGCAATACCTCTTGGCCACTGAAAATTCGCTCCCCCAGGCAACCTCCGTGGTCGGGGCAGCTTTAATACAACCTGAAGCAGGTACGGGGTCAACTTTTGACCTGCATCAGGCTACACCCGTCTTCGAGGTCTATATTGGCTACTGGTGACTCACCCCACGACCCACTTTCACCTGCAAGGAACTGAGCAATGAAAGCACCAAAACTCGCCGCGTTCGCTTTGGCGGCTGCGCTTTTTCCGGCCTTAACCTTTGCGCAGCAGGACTCCAGTGCCACCAGCCAGGCTCAACAGCAGCCAATGAGCGTTGAGCAATTTGATCAAGAGATGGCGAAGGCACAAGAAAACCTGAAGAAAATGCAGGAGCAAATGAACCAAATTCAGAAAGCTAGCGACCCTGCACAGCGTCAGAAACTGATGCAAGAGCACCAAACCATGATGCAGCAAGGAATGCACATGATGAACGGAATGCGTGGCGGCGGAATGATGGGGTGCTGCGGAGGGGGCATGCAGGGCGGTCACATGATGGGTGACGGTCAGATGATGGGCGGTGGCCACATGATGGGTAACGGTAAGATGATGGGTGGGGGCCACATGATGGGCTGGGATCAAATGGGCAGCCACTACTCCCAGATGACGCCTGAGCAGATGAAGCAGCATCAATACATGATGGACAGGTACATGGGCATGCAACAGATGATGATGGATCAGATGATGCAGCATCAGCAGCATATGGGCATGCCACAGCGCTGAGACTTCACACTTATTCCACGGGCAGCATGCTGTTCCCGTACGGTATGAATACTCTCATGCGCCAGCCCAACTCACGCTAGGGGCGTTGGGCTCCCCCGATTCAATTTTTGGCTCACCTGAAGATTCAGCGCTAAAGCTCCTGTGAATGGTGACTTTTTTGTGCGCTCCGTCGACGCATCAACCAATAGGGGGCACGAATACGTCAACTCTGTATCAGCGGACACCTACATGTCTGGCTGGCTAATGGCTGCTTTTGGCCGACTCCAGCCAGTTCGCACTCAGTTAGCGCTGCTGAAAAGCAGCCATTCGATTCAAAAAAATCTCAGCAACACATTACCGCAATGACATCAGCACCAAGGAGGTTCGCCCCATGTCATTGCAGTGCCCCCGCTGTCACTCCCCCAAAGTCGCTTCTTTCCATCACGCCATGAAAGCTGGCGCGGCCATCGGCGCTGTCGGTGGTCTCGCACGAGGCATCAGTGCTGCTCTGGCAGGCGGCAAGGCCGGCGCAGCGCTCGGCGTAATCGCCGGCCCTGTCGGTATCACACTTGGTTCGGTATCCGGCGCCATTCTCGGCGGCCTGGCCGGAAGCGTCGGCGGCTGTGCGATTGGCGCTCAGCTCGGCGAGTCGCTCGACCGCCATGTCCTGGCTCACAACCTCTGCCTGCTCTGCGGTCATCGCTTCAATCTGCCGGCCTGATCCGGCAACTGCTCTCCTCTTACTTATCCATCACTGATTGCCGGTGCTGCGCTCTGCGCGGCGCTTTATGCCGGCCTGCACCCAAAGGAAATTCGTCATGGCTCATCAAATCGAACAAATGGCCTATGTTGGCGCTACCCCGTGGCACGGCTTAGGCAACAACCTGCCGCAGAAACAGCCTATCGAGGTCTGGCAACGCGAAGCCGGCATGGATTGGCAGATCCTGGAAAGCCCCGTGCATTTCAAGTCGGACGCCATCGGCCACCTGGGCGCGATCCACTCATTCCCCGAGCAGAAGGTGCTCTACCGTTCGGACACCAAGGCACCGCTGTCGGTGGTCTCGCAGCGCTACCACACCGTCCAGCCTCGTGAGGTGCTGGAGTTCTACCGCGATCTGACCGAGGTCTCCGGCTACGAGCTGGAAACCGCTGGCGTGCTCAAGGGCGGTCGCAAGTTCTGGGCGCTGGCGCG
>NZ_JARPUS010000020.1 GCF_029537485.1 Pseudomonas sp. GOM6 | reverse complement strand
AGCTGCGCTTTTGCTCGCCCGTTAGCTTAATCGTTATGCAAGGAAATTTTTTGAGTAAATATCCGAAAGTTAGATATCCCGAAAAGGTAGGCCAATATGATGCCTTAGCGAAAGCTGGAGGCGGCTATGTTTGGGACGAAGTTTTGGAATATCGAGTTTGGTGTCACCCCCATGATGGGGCCGAAGACTACTATGATGGTAGTGACTATTTCTATCCTTTTGAAACATACGAAGAGGCGCTAGAGTTTTCAGCCTCACATAAAGGCACAGAAGAGCCTTTGGCCTTGATTCTCCAAAAAGAGTACATTGATGAACCTGAGCCCGGCCAATACGTCCATGTTATAGAAAACCGAATTACAGAGTGGCCCGCAGCATTTCTTGCTAGGCCAAAAAGAAATGAGAATACAATTCCAGATTTTATGTCGCCAAATGCACCAGCCAATAAGCTGGATATCATTCGTGGGTTAGCAAAAAAGTAAACGTGCACCGCATAACAAGTCATTCAAATCGCTCGCTTCGCTCACTCGGATCCGGCTAAAGCCAGCCCCTTCGCTTAATCGTCAGACACAGGAAACCGTGGTGCTCGCAAGACTCCACCGCGTCTCAAAACAACCCCATCTGTTTATCCACCAAGTCCCTGAAATCATCCCCCACAAACGGCAATATCGCGTCGGCGATGGGCTGTAGCTGGCGCGTCAGGTAGTGCTCGTAGTCGATGCGGGCGGTGCGGCTTTCCAGGGGTTCCGGGCCGGCGGTGGTGATCAGGTAGCTGATCCAGCTGCCCCGTGAGTATTGCTGCGGGCGCCCCAGGCGCTGGTTGTGTTGGTCGGCCAGGCGCGCGGCGCGCACATGGGGCGGTACGTTGCGTTCGTATTCGTCAAGGCGGCGGCGCAGGCGCTTGCGGTAGACGAGCAGCTCATCCAACTCGCCGGCCAGGGTGCGGCGCACGTAGTCACGCACATAGTCCTGATAGGGCCGCCGCTCGAAGATGCGTCGATACAGCTCCTGCTGGAACTGCTGAGCCAGTGGCGACCAGTCGGTGCGCACGGTTTCCAGGCCCTTGAAGACCATGTCGTGGCTACCGTCGGCGCGCTGCACCAGGCCGGCGTAGCGCTTCTTGCTGCCCTCCTCCGCGCCGCGGATGGTGGGCATGAGGAAGCGGCTGTAGTGGGTTTCGTACTGCAGTTCTAGGGCGCTGGTCAGGCCGTATTCGCTGTGCAGATGCTCGCGCCACCACTGGTTGACCTGCTGCACCAGGGCCCTGCCGATGCGTGCGGCGTCTTCTTCGGCATGTGCCTGGTTGAGCCAGACGAAGGTGGAGTCGGTGTCGCCGTAGATCACCTGGTAGCCCTGGGCTTCGATCAGCTCGCGGGTGCGGCGCATGATGGCGTGGCCGCGCAGGGTGATGGACGACGCCAGGCGAGTGTCGAAGAAGCGGCAGCCGCTGGAGCCGAGCACGCCGTAGAAGGCGTTCATGATGATTTTCAGCGCCTGCGACAGCGCGGCGTTGCCCTCGCGCTTGGCCGCTTCGCGGCCCTGCCACACGCGCTCGACGATGGCCGGCAGGCAGTGCTGGCTGCGCGAGAAGCGGGCGCCGCGAAAGCCCTCCACCGAGTGTTCGTCATCCGGGTGGGCCAGGCCTTCGATCAGCCCCACCGGGTCGATCAGGAAGCTGCGGATGATCGAGGGGTACAGGCTCTTGTAGTCCAGCACCAGCACCGACTCGTACAGGCCCGGGCGCGAGTTCATGACGAAGCCGCCGGGGCTGGCCTGGGGCATCTTTTCGCCCAGGTTGGGCGCGACGTAGCCCATGCGGTGCATGGGCGGCAGGTACAGGTGGGTGAAGGCCGCCACGGAGCCGCCGCTGCGGTCGGCGGCCAGACCGGTGGTGGCCGAGCGCTCCAGCAGGAAGTCGATCAGTTTGGTGTGTGCGAAGATGCGCGTGACCAGTTCGCAGTCCTTGAGGTTGTAGCGCGCCAGTGCGGGCTTGTCCTCGGCGAACATGCGGTTGATCTCGTCCATGCGCTCATAGGGTGTGTCGATCGCCTTGCCCTCGCCGAGCAGGCTCTGTGCCACGCTCTCCAGGCTGAACGAGGGGAAGTTCCAGGTGGCCGAGCGCAGCGCCTCGATGCCGTCGATGATCAGTCGGCCAGTGGCCGAGGCGAAGTAGTGCTTCTGGTTGACGTGCTCGCGCCATTCCATCTCGTCACCGCCCCGCCCCAGGCGCAACGGCACCTGCAACTGGCGGGCATGCTCGTGCAGCACGCGCAGGTCGAACTGCACTAGGTTCCAGCCGATGATGGCGTCCGGGTCGTGCTCGGCCAGCCAGCTATTCAGGCGCTGCAGCAACTCGGTGCGGCTGGCGCAGTATTCGAGGTCAAAATCCACCTCGGCCGGCACGCTGGGAGCTGAGCCGAGCATATACACCTGGCGCTGCCCGCAGCCTTCGAGGGCGATGGAATACAAGTCGCCACGCTCGCTGGTTTCGATATCCAGGGAGGCGAGGCGCAGCGTGGGGCGATAGTCCGGGTCGGGCTTGAGCCGTGCATCGAGCAGCACACCTTCCCCGTCGGGGCTGCCGGCGAACTGCACGGGCGCGGTGATGAAACGCTCCATCAGGTAACGCTCGGGCGGTCGGATATCGGCCTCGTAGACATCCACGCCATGGCGGCGCAGGTGTTTGTCCAGCTTGATCAGCTGGCGGTGCGAGCGGCAGTACAGACCCAGCACCGGGCGCCGGCGAAAGTCCTGCAGGCCCAACGGTCGCAGCTCCACGCCGCGCTCGCCCTGCAGCAAGGTCTCGGCCCGTTCGCGCTGCGAGGCGGGGATGAAGGCGACGGAGGTTTGCAGCGGCAGACGCACGCGTTGCGGGCCGCTATCGCTGGCCAGCCAGAACTCCACCTCGGTGCCGGCGGCGGTATCGCGCCAATGGCGGGTCAAAACGAAGCCCCGTTGTAGAGTCACCACAGCATCCAATCGCGAAAACAGCCGGCGATTCTAGCGAGTGCGGCGCAGCGCGGCAGCCGGTTCATCCTGGAGCGAAGCCAGCACCCGCTCGGCATTGGCGCTGCAGGCCATGCCTTCGGGCTTGCTCTCGACGCCGTCGATGATGGCCAGCAGGTGTGCCTTGCTCTGCGCCAGGCGTTGCTGCATGGCCTCGATCTCTGCGACTTTGCGCCGCAAGCTGGCCAGCAGCTCATCGTGGCGCCAGCTCTGCGCCTCAGGGTCCGGCAGCAGGTTGCGGATCTCCTCCAGGCTGAAGCCGGCCTGCTGCGAGCAGATGATGATGCCCAGGGTTTGCAGGGTCTGTTCCGTGTACTCGCGGTAGCCGTTGGCCTGGCGCTGGGCGGAAATCAGGCCGCTGGCCTCGTAGAAGCGGATGCGCGAGGCCGCCAGGCCAGAGCGCTTGGCCAGTTCACCGATTTTCATGGTTGCTCTCCTCTCAGATGGGGCAAATACAGACATAGAAGCAACTTCAGTCGCGATGGCTATGCGCAATAAAGCCTCGCGGCTTAAGCCGTTCCCACAAAAACCGGCCGCGAGAAGGATCTCGTGCATCACCAGCGCGGGTTTCACCCGCCCTACCAGGCTGCAGCCAACCGGCGAGCCCGGCGCAGGTTCGTTTGTATTGACGCAGTGTGTGGGAGCGACTTCAGTCGCGATGCTTTTGCGCTGCCTTCATCGCGACTGAAGTCGCTCCCACAAAGCCAGCCTGCCCCAACCTACCCGGCCCAACGCAACCTACCTGCTCTTACAACAACCGAACACCGCGACACTTTCTTTGCCTGAAACTCTTGACCTTAAAGTTGACTTCAACATTAGGCTTGCTCCACCTTCTACCGGGAGAACCGCCTTATGTCACCCTTCCAGCCCCTGCAACTGCCCAACGGCGCCGTCATTCCCAACCGCATCGGCAAAGCCTCGATGGAGGAAAACCTGGCCGATGCCAGCCAGGGCCCTTCGACCGAACTGCTGCGCCTTTACCGCGCCTGGGCCGAGGGTGGCGCCGGGTTGCTGCTGAGCGGCAACGTGATGATCGACCGCCGCGCGATGACCGGCCCCGGTGGCGTGGTGCTGGAAGATGACCGGCAGCTGGACAAATTCCGCGAGTGGGCGCGTATCGGTCGTGCCCAGGGCGCGCAGTTCTGGCTGCAGATCAACCATCCCGGCCGGCAGATGCAGGCCAACCTTGGCCAGCCCACCGTCGCACCCTCGGCCGTGGCGCTGGACATGGGCGGGCTGTCCAAGCTGTTCCCCGTGCCCAAGGCGCTGACCGACGAAGAGATCGGTGCGTTGATCCAGCGTTTCGCCCGCACCGCCGAGTTGGCCGAGCAGGCCGGCTTCACTGGTGTGCAGATTCACGCGGCACACGGCTACCTGCTCAGCCAGTTCCTCTCGCCGCTGACCAACAAGCGCACAGACAGCTGGGGCGGCCCGCTGGAGAACCGCGCGCGCTTTCTGCTGGAGGTGGTCAAGGCCGTGCGCGCTCGCGTTTCATCGGGCTTTTGCGTGGCGGTCAAGCTGAACTCGGCAGACTTCCAGCGCGGCGGCTTCGACGCTGCCGATGCCAAGCGTGTGGTCGAGCTGCTCAATGCGCTGCCGGTGGATCTGGTCGAACTGTCCGGTGGCAGCTACGAGGCACCGGCCATGCAAGGCGATGCGCGCGACGGGCGCACCCTGGCCCGCGAGGCCTACTTCCTAGAGTTCGCCGGGGAAATCGCCGCCGTGGCCAAGATGCCGCTGATGGTCACCGGCGGTATCCGCCGCCTGCCGGTGGTCGAACAGGTGCTGGACAGCGGCGTGGCCGTGGCCGGCATCGCCACCGCCCTGGCCATCGAGCCGGGCCTGCCCAAGCGCTGGCAGGCCGGCGAGCAGCAACTGAGCGCCGAGTTGCCGCCGATCCGCTGGAAGAACAAGACCCTGGCCGCGCTGGCCTACATGGCCACGGTGAAGTTCCAGATGCGCCGCCTGAGCCACGGCAAGGCCAGCAAGCCGAACGTTTCGCCGCTGCGCGCCTTCCTCACCGAGCAGATCAAGACAGCGCGGCGCACGCGCCTGTACAAACGCCTGATGACCAGCGCTTAAGCCGGCAGGTGCCCGGTCTTGCACCAGAGCAGGCAACCCTCAGAACTGCACGGTGTGTGCGTGAAACCCGGCGGGCAGCGCAGCCAGCTGCCCGCCGGATAGGTGCCCCGCTCGTCCTGCAGGCAGCCTTGCAAGACCAGATATTCCGCGCCGCCGGGGTAATGTCGCGGCGCCCCCGTCGTACCGGCCGGGCAGCGTTGTAAAAGCACCTGCTCGGTAGCGAAGCGATGCAGCACCAGCTCGTCCAGGCCAGGCGCTACGCCAGGCTGCCAGGCGGCGTGATGGTGATTGACCACCACCTCGGCCGTGTCCTCCACGGCGAACTGCATCAGCTTGACGAAAATGGTGCAGCCCTCGCGGCTGAACGGCGTGTGCCGGCTGCCGATGGGATTGCGCACATAGGTGCCGGCCGGGTAGTCGCCGCGCTCGTCGGAGAACACCCCCTCCAGCACCAGAAACTCCTCGCCGCCGGGATGGCTGTGGGCGCTGAACTGCGAGCCCGGCGCGTAGCGCACGATGGACGTGGCCCGCGCCAGCTCTTCACCGATGCGGTCGAGCATCTGCCGCTCCACCCCGGGCAACGGCGAGGCCACCCAAGGCGCATCGCCCGGGCGGATCACCACCGGCAGGCTGAAGTCGGCATTGAGGCGCATGCCGGGCTTACCAGCTGCCGACGTTGGGCATGGAGGCCCAGGGCTCGGCCGGTGCCAGCGGCTCGCCCTTCTGCAGCAGCTCGATGGAGATCAGGTCCGGCGAACGCACGAACGCCATGTGGCCATCGCGCGGCGGACGGTTGATGGTCACGCCGTGCTCCTGCAGACGCTGGCAGGCGGCGTAGATGTCGTCCACCAGATAGGCCAGGTGGCCGAAGTTGCGCGCACCGCCGTAGTCCTCGGTGTCCCAGTTGTAGGTCAGCTCGACCTGGGCGTCGTGATCGCCCGGGGCGGCCAGGTAGACCAGGGTGAAACGACCCTGGGGGTACTCGCGCTGCTTGACCACTTCCAGGCCAAGAGCATCGCGGTAGAAGCGCAGGGAGGCGTCCAGATCACGGACGCGGACCATGGTATGCAGGTATTTCATCGATCAGTTCCGCTCGAGTAGGGCCAGCAGAGCTTCGGCGCTGGCATCCGAAGAGGCAGGATTCTGCCCGGTGACCAGCAGCCCGTCGACCTCGACGTGGCTGCTCCAGTCCTCACCACGGCCATACACCCCGCCGTGGCCCTTGAGCATGTCTTCGACCAGGAAGGGCACCACATCGCTGAGCTGCACCGCATCTTCCTCGCTGTTGCTGAAACCGGTGACACGCTTGCCGCGCACCAGCGGCGTGCCGTCGGCGGCCTTGACGTGGCGCAGCACGCCCGGCGCATGGCACACGGCGCCGACCGGCTTGCCGAGGGCGATGAAACGCTCGATCAGGGCGATGGAGGTGGCGTCTTCGGCCAGGTCCCACAGCGGGCCGTGGCCACCGGGGTAGAACAAGGCATCGAAGTCCTCGGCGCGCACCTGGGCCAGTGGCAGCGTGCCGGCCAGTGCCTGCTGCGCCTCGGCATCGCCGGCAAAGCGCCGGGTGGCATCGGTCTGCGCGTCCGGGGCGTCGCTCTTCGGGTCGATCGGCGGCTGGCCGCCCTTGGGCGAAGCCAGGGTGATCTGCGCCCCGGCGTCCTTGAACACGTAATAGGGCGAGGCGAACTCTTCCAGCCAGAAGCCGGTCTTGTGGCCGGTGTTGCCGAGTTGGTCGTGGGACGTAAGAACCAGCAGAATCTTCATGAACAACTCCTCGGGACAGCGCCCGCTGCGATTGCGATGGGTAGAGGCTAGGACCTCAGCCTCGGCTCGAACATTCGAAAACTTTTATTTCTGACATTCGGAAAGTGGAGGGCACGCAGAAACGGCCCGGCTTAACGGCGGGTTCAACGTGCGTCCAGCTGCTCGATCAGGGCTTCGGCCAGCGCCTTGTCGGAGAACGGGTTCTGCCCGGTGATCAGCTCGCGGTCGACCACCACGTGCGGCTGCCAGGCCTTGGCGTACTGCATCTGGCCACCGGCGGCAGCCATGGCAGGCGCCGGGTAGTAACGGATGCGTGCGCCCTGCAGCGAGCCCTCGAATACCGCCTCCTCCGGGTCGGAGAAAATGGTCATGCGGTAGCCCTGGTAGGTCCAGTCGGCAGCCGCCGGCTTGTCGCCGCGTACCAGCGCCGCCTCGTAGCCCTGCGGGTCAGCCTGCGCCGCCAGCAACGCGATGGGCCCATGGCAGATGGCGGCGGTGGGCTTGCCGGCCTGATGGAAGTGGCGCAGCAACGTACCGACCTGCGGGTTGTTGGCCAGGTCGATCAGCGGCGCGTGGCCCCCGGGGATGAACAGCCCCTCGTAGTGGCTCAGGTCGCCCGCCAGCACCTCACCCAACGACAGCGTGTCGCCAATGTCCGGCAGCCCGGCCACCAGTTGCTGGATACGCTGCATCTCGGCCGCATCGCCGCCGAAGTACTGCGGGTCGACGGATCGCTGGTCCACGCTCGGCGCGTTGCCCTTGGGCGTCACCAGCACCAGCTGGTAGCCGGCATTGAGCAGGCGGTCGGCCGGCACGCCGAACTCGTTGAGGTAGTAGCCGGTGGCGTAACGCTGGCCATCCTTGAGCGCCAGCTGGTTCTCGCTGGACAGCAGCACCAGCACCTGGCCCTTGGGCTCGGCGGCAAAAGTGGGCGTGGCAATCAGGCTGGCCAGCACGGCCAGGGCAAGCGGTTTAAACGTCTTCATGGGTGCCTCCAGAGCATGCGCAGAACGGTGACCCGTTCGAATGAGGCGAATCTTAGGCGGACGGTTATGATTCGATAATTCGAAAGCTCTTATTCCTGGTATCCAAAAAGTGAATATCGCTAACAAGGATCTCAATCTGCTGCTGGTCTTCCATGTGCTCTATCAGGAGCGCAATGCCACCCAGGCCGCCCAGCGCATGGCGCTCAGCCAGCCGGCGCTGAGCCACAAGCTGAACAAGCTGCGCCACGCCTTCGGCGATCCGCTGTTCGTGCGTGCGCCGCGCGGCCTCACGCCGACGCCACGGGCGCACCAGCTGGCGACCCAGGTACAGCGCCTGGTGGCGGAGCTGGAGGCGTTCTACGACCAATGCGATGGCCGCGACTTCCTGCAGCGCGCCGAGCGCATCCACCTCTTCACCACCGACTACATGGAGCAGACCCTGCTGCCGCACCTGCTGCCGCGCCTGCGCGCACAGGCACCGAACCTGATCCTGATCACCCACAACACCCGCGGCCTGCTGCCGCGCGAAGAACTGGAGAAAGGCACCTGCGACCTGGCCATCGCCGGCTTCTACGACAACCTGCCGGACACCTTTCACCAGCAGCGCCTGCTGTCCGAAGACTTCGTGGTGCTGGCCGATGCCGGTAACCCCTGGCTGGCACGAGGGCTCGACCTGGAGGCGTTTCTCGCCTGTGAACACCTGCTGACGACCCTGACCGGCGACCTCAACGGCCTGGTGGATCGCGCCCTGGAGCGCCTGGGCCACCGGCGCCGGGTGGCTGCCGGGCTGTCCAGCTTCATCGCCCCGACCCGCCTGATTCGCGATACCCAGATGCTGCTGACCTGCCTGCGCTCGGTGGCCGAAGAGGCGGTGGCGCGCGACACGCAGCTGCGCCTGCACCCCCTGCCCGCGGTGCTCGAGCTGCCGCGGGTGGACGTCATGCAGATCTGGCACGAGCGCACCGAGGCCGACCCGCTGCGCCGCTGGCTGCGCCAGCAGATTCAGCAGGTGGCCGGTTCACTCAGACCCTGAGGCCATCGAGCACCTGGCGGCTGCGCTCGAACCAGCCGAGCAGGTAGTCCGCCAGCGCCTGGGTGCGCCGTGGCAGGCTGCCCTGCCAGGGATGCACGAGGAACACCGGCGTGCTACGCGTCTGGTAATCGCTGAGCAGCCAGCGCAGGCGGCCGTCGCGCAGCTCCTCCTGCACCATGTAGGACGGCAGACGCGCGATGCCGGCGCCGCTCAGCGCCGCCTTCTTCAGCAAGCTGTAGTGGTTGCTGGCCAGCTGCCCGGCCACCGCCACCCGCTCCAGCTGGTGCTGGCGGTGGTAGAGCCATTCAGCGAAACCGCTGTAGTGGGTATTGAGCAAACACTCGTGCTCGACCAGCTGCGCCGGCACCTGCGGCGTGCCGTGGCGGGCCAGGTAGCCGGGCGTGGCACAGGTGATCTCCTGCAGGGCGAACAGGGGTTTGGCCACCAGACGCTCATCCAGCTGCTGCCCGGAGCGAATGCCCAGGTCGAAGCCTTCGGCGATCAGGTCACGGTAGGTGTTGGCCAGGTCCAGCTCGATGCGCACCCGGGGATATTGACGAGCGAAATCCAGCAGCAGGGCATCGAAAAAGGTCTCGCCGAGCGACACCGGCACCGTCAGCCGCACGCTGCCGGCCACCTCCTCCTGCAGCCCCTGCACCACCTGCAGGGCTTTCTGCGCCTGGGCCTGCAGCGCCTGCGCCTCGGGCAACAGGGCCGCGCCGGCGGCGGTCAGGTGCAGGCGGCGGGTAGTGCGGTGCAGCAGCTGGCTGCCCAGGCGCCTTTCCAGAGCGCTGATGCGCTTGGACAACTGCCCCTTGCTGCAGCCCAGGCGCTCGGCCGCTGCGGTGAAGCTGCCCAGCTCGATCAATTGGGCAAAGGCTGCCAGGTCTTCCAGGTCACTCATGCCGCACCCATTGTTTCCATATGAAAACCAAAGGTTTCACATTGCCTGGATTATTGGCAACAGCAGGCACCCTAGACTGGCCCCATCAACCACGCAATCAGGAGTCCAATCATGAAAATCATCCTTGTCGGCGCCAGCGGCACCATCGGCCAGGCCATCGAACGCGAACTGGGCGAACGCCATCAGATCATCCGGGTCGGCCGCAGCAGCGGCGAGTACCAGGTCGACATCAGCGACACCGCCTCCATTCGCCGCCTGTTCGAACAGATCGGCCCGTTCGATGCGCTGATCAGCGCCGCCGGCAACGCCCACTTCGGCGCCCTGGAAGAGTTGGGCGAGCAGGAGTTCGCCGTCGGCCTCAACGACAAGCTGATGGGCCAGGTGAATCTGGTGCTGATCGGCCGCGAGTTCGCCAACGACGGCGCCTCCTTCACCCTCACCTCCGGCATCCTCAGCGAGGACCCGATCCGCTACGGTGCCGCCGTGAGCACGGTCAACGCCGCCGTCGACGCCTTCGCCCGCGCCGCGGCCATCGAACTGCCACGCGGCCTGCGCATCAATGCGGTGAGCCCGACCATCCTGGAGGAATCGCTGCCGGCCTACGGTCCCTACTTCCGCGGCTTCAAGGCGGTACCGGCAGCCACCGTGGCGCTGGCCTACGCCAAGAGCGCGGAGGGTCTGCAGACCGGCCAGGTCTATCGGGTGCTGTGAAGCCACGGTTGCCTGAGTGGCCTGGCGGTGGCACCGTGGGGGCGTGTTTCACACAGGGACGCCCCCATGTACCGCGCAATCAGCCTACTGACCCTCTGCGGCCTGCTGGCCGCCTGCTCCTCCAGCCCCGAGACTACGCCCGCTGCGCACAGTGGCGATGGTCGCTGCAACGCCGAAGCGGTGCAGCACTTCGTCGATCAGCGCATCACCACCGAGATGGCCGAGGAAGCCCGCGTGGAGTCCGGTGCCAAGTACCTGCGCGTCACCCAGCCCAACCAGCCGGTGACCATGGACTACAACCCGCAGCGCCTGAACATCGACATCGACGACGCCGACACCATCGTGCGCCTGAGTTGCGGCTGATCCTGCGCTAGGCCGCCGGGCTTTGCACTGCGGACAGCTCGATGCGCAGCGCCATGTGTCGAATCAGGCCGCTGCCCATCAACTGCCCGAGCAGTTGCATGTGCGGCAGGCCCAGGTGTGCCTGCAACGCCTCTTCGGAGTGCCAGAGGCTACGCAGCAACCAGTGGTCACGGCCCTGCAGGCCCTGGTGCAGCTCACACCCCAGGCACTCCACATCGCCCTGCACCTGCAGTCGCAATTCCCCCAGGTGCAGACCAAGCTGGGCGCCGCCACCCTCGCGCGCCTGAAAACTGGCCAGGCCAATGATTGCTCGCTTCATCCACTCATCCTCCGCAAGCACCGCTCAGTTGAGAGCCAATGAACATGGCTGTTGCAGCGGCTGTACTCGTGCAATGTGCAACATGAACACCCGCTGATGATGAACAGCGCCTGTCAGGCAGAGTGCCTGCGCCTTGGCCCGGAGCGTTAACCAGATGCTGCCTGTGACTTGTACGATCCTGCCTGGCGTAGAAAATCTGCAGCGGTTTGCAATAACGGCCCGGACATTGCAACCTGCGTCCGGTTCCTGCAGACGAGATCGCCCTTGAAAAGACTGCTGCTACTCCTGCTGTTTGCGGCGCTACCCGCCCAGAGTGCGGACTGGCAGATCTATACCCACAGCCTGGGCAGCCAGGCCAGCCTGATCGACGGCGAGCTGCGCGGACATCCACATGGCGGCAAGCGCGCCTTCTACGTGGAACTGGTGCGTGCCTTGCTGGACGAGTTGCAGCAACCCGCCCCCATCCTCGAAGTCCCCCTGGCACGCGGGCTGAAGATGGTGCAGTCACGCGCTCATGTGGTGCTGTTCAACCTCAGCCGCACCCGCGAACGTGAACGTCTGGTGCACTGGGTCGGCCCCACGTTGCAGGAAACCGACTACCTCTACGAACTGAAGGCCGAGCCGACCAACATCCGCGTGATAGCAGACGCCGTCACACTCCCCGTCTGCGTGCTCAACGGCAGCTCGCACGACAGCCTGCTCAGCGACCGCGCCTTCACCCAGGTACACAGGGCCAACTCCTATGCCGGCTGTTTCCGCATGCTGGCCGCAGGTCGCGTACAACTGGTGGCCTCGGCCGACAGCGACCTGCAGCGCAAATTGGCCGAAGCCAAGGTCGCCGCAGCGGATGTCACGGCGACGGCTGTCTCGCTGGGCCGCGACGAAGGCTATATCGCGCTGTCCATCGATACCCCCGCAGGCGAAGTGGCACGCTGGCGTCAGGCGCTTGCCCAATTGATCCGCGACGGCCGCTACCAGCGCCTGCAAGCCCTGTACGCACACTAACGGGCCTGCACGATTCTGCGGAGCACTTGCCCAATCCTGCCGATCTTCCCGTCCGCGCGGGACAGGCCTGCAGCCGCTGGCTAAGCTGCGCCCATTCTGGAGGAACGCCCATGTCTGCAGCCCCCCTCGAAACCAGCCTGGAAGCGCAACGCCAGGAGCTGGCCAAGCTGATCGCCCGCATCGCTCGGGAAGACGGCATCCACGAGAGCGCCATTGCCGATCTGGTGCTGTTTCGCGCCAGCGAGCCTTCGCCCATCACCCACTGCCTGTACCGTCCGGCCCTGTGCATCATGGCCCAAGGGCAGAAAGTGGTGCGCCTGGAAGAGGAATGCTTCGTCTACGACCCGCTGCATTACCTTGTGGCCTCGGTCACCCTGCCGGTCACCGGCGAGGTAACCCAGGCATCGAAGGCTGCGCCCTACCTGAGCCTGCGTCTGGACCTCGACCCACTGGAGCTGGGCGAGCTGATCAGCAGCGCCGGCCCGATTGCCGTGACCAAGCGCAGCAGCGGGCGCGGCCTGCATGTCGACCGCATGGATCAACCCCTGCTGGATGCGCTGATCCGCCTGCTGCGCCTGCAGGAAACACCGCGCGACATCCCCATGCTGGCACCGCTGATTCGCCGCGAGATTCTCTACCGCCTGTTGTGCAGCCCGCAGGGTCAATTACTGCGCGACATCGCCACCGCCGACAGCCAGGCGCACCGGGTCAACCGCGCCATCGAATGGCTCAACCTCAATTACCACAAGCCGCTGCGCATCGACGATCTGGCGCGCGAGGCCAACCTCAGCACCTCGACCCTGCACCACCGCTTCAAGGCGGTGACCGCCATGAGCCCGCTGCAGTACCAGAAGCAACTGCGCCTGCAGGAGGCGCGGCGTCTGATGTTGTGCGAAAACCTCGATGTGTCTAGCGCCGGCTATAGAGTCGGCTATGAAAGCCCCTCGCAGTTCAGCCGAGAATACAGCCGCCTGTTCGGCGCCCCGCCGATTCGCGACCTGGCCCGACTGCGGGAAACGGGCTGACTACCAGACCAGCTCCAGCTCGCTGCGGAACTGCCGCCGCTCGCCGGTCAGCGGGTCGTCGAAGCTCAACTCCTGGGCCAGCAGCTTGAGCGGGCGGCTGAAATCGTCCACACCCTTTTCGTCGGTCAGCAGCGGGTAGAAGCTGTCGTTGCTGATCGCCGCGCCCAGCGCCGCCATGTGCACGCGCAGCTGGTGCTGTTTGCCGGTGATCGGCCACAGGCGATAGCGCCACAGCTCGCCGTGGCGCTCCAGCACCTCCAGCAGGGTTTCGCTGTTGGCCTCACCGGGCACTTCGCGCATGCGGAAGAACGGCTCACCCTTTTCCAGCCGCGACCGGCGGCGCAGCGGGAACTCATGCTGCGGCAGGGCCGGAGCGATGGCCTGGTAGACCTTGTCGATGCGCCGTTCGCGAAACAGCGCCTGGTAGGCACCGCGGGTCTGCGGGTTGCTGGAGAACAGCACCAGCCCGGCGGTATGCCGGTCGATACGGTGCAGCGGCGCCAGATGCGGATTGCCGGTCTCGCGCACCAGACGGGTGAGCAGCGTCTGCTCGGCATAATCACCAGCTGGCATCACCGGCAGGAAATGCGGCTTGTCGGCAATCAGGATGTGCGCGTCCTGGTGCAGGATGCGGGCGTTGAAGGGGATCTCCCGCTCGTTGGCGATCTCGCGAAAATACTGCACCCGCAGCGCCTCGCGATAAGGCTCGTCCGGCCCCAACGGGCGATCCTCGGCATCCAGCACCAGGCCACGGGCCATGCGCTGCAACCAGGTCTGCCGGGAAATCTGCGGGAAACGCTCGCACAGGCAATCGAGCACCGTGGCCCAGTCACCGGCGGGCAGGTGCAGATAGCTGGGGCGAACGTGCAAGGGGCGGGAAGACATCGGCAATCCTGGCGGGCGAAAGCCGTGCATTATTCCTCAGGCGACGGCAAAACGCTGCCCGCCACGACAAGCGCACAGTGGTTCGGGTATTTGTCCCGCGACTGTATCTGCCCCTCGCCAGCGGGGTGGTGCAGGATCTGGCTGCAACCCTGGAGGAGCGAAGCGATGCAGACCATCGGCCTGATCGGCGGCATGAGCTGGGAGTCCACCCTGCCCTATTACCGGCAGATCAACGAAGCCATACGCGAGCGCCTGGGCGGTCTGCACTCGGCCCGCCTGGTGCTGTACAGCGTCGACTTCCATGAGATCGAGCGCCTGCAGCACCACGGCGACTGGGCCGCCGCCGGCGCCCGCCTGGCCGAGGCGGCGCAGGCGCTGGAGCGGGCCGGGGCGGCGTTTCTGGTGCTGGCCACCAACACCATGCACAAGGTGGCGGACGCCATCGAGGCCGCCGTGGACATTCCCTTGTTGCATATTGCCGACCCGACCGCCGCGGCCATTCGCGCCGCTGGCCTGCAACGGGTCGGCCTGCTCGGCACACGCTTCACCATGGAGCAGGACTTCTACCGCGAGCGCCTGCAGCAGCTTCATGGCATCGAGGTGCTGATACCGGAGGCCAAGCAGCGCGAGCAGGTACATCGGGTGATCTACGAGGAGCTGTGTCTGGGGCAGATACGCCAGGAGTCACGCCTGGCCTATCGTCAGGTCATCGCGGACCTGGTCGAACGCGGCGCACAGGCGGTCATTCTCGGCTGTACCGAAATCGGCCTGCTGGTCGATGCAGCGGATGCCAGCGTGCACCTGTTCGATACCACGCACCTGCATGCGCTAGCGGCGGCCGAAAAGGCGCTCGGTAGCGATCAGCCAGGCGTTTGCTCGTAGGCCTCGGCGAACAGCCGCACGCGATCCCGTCCAGCGGCCTTGGCCGCATACAGCGCCTGGTCTGCCCCATGAATCAGGGCCGCAGAGGTATGGTCGTCCACCACCCCCGGTTGCGGCAGGCAGACATTGACCCCGGCACTCAGGCTCAGGCGCAACCAGGGCGCGCCAGCGTGCGGCAGCGCACGGGCCTGCAGTGCGCTGCGAATCTGCTCCGCCACCTGCACGGCACCGGCCGCATCGGTTTCCGGCAGCAACAAACAGAACTCTTCACCGCCGTAACGAGCAGCCAGATCGGCCGGGCGCTGCTGCCCGGAACGAATCACCTCGGCCACCTGGCGCAGGCACTCGTCGCCCGCCGAGTGGCCATAGATATCGTTGTACTGTTTGAAGAAATCCACATCGAACAGAATCAGCGCCAGCGGCAGCTGGTCACGAACGGCACGGGCAAGCTCATCGTCCAGGGCTCGCATGAGACGCCGGCGATTGGCCAGGCCGGTCAGTTCGTCCTCCAGCGCCTGGGTTTCCAGGCGCTGGTTGAGGGCATGCAGGGCATCGCGGGTCGCCAGCAGCTCGGCCTGGGTTTGCTGCCCCTGTTTGATGAGGTGCAACAGGTAGAAACCAAATAATCCCAGCATGGTGGCCATCAGCCCCACCACTGTGATCTGGCGCAGGGAGTCGGCGCGCCATCCTGCGAGGATGTCGTCCTTGGCCGATCCGGTAATCACCACCAGCGGATGACCGTTGACCGTGCGATAGCTGAACAAACGCGGCACACCATCACCGATCGACTCCAGCATGGCGGTACCCACAGGCTGTTGCTCCAAGAGGCGGCTGAAAATCCCGCCCTTGGACACATTGCTGCCCAGTGCATCCTCGCTGTAGGGCGAGCGCAGCAGGACGGTGCCGTCGTTATGTACCAGGTCGATCAGGCCATTGGTGCCGACATCGAACGTGGCATAGAAGCCGCTCAGAAAATCCACCGACAAGGTTGCCAGCGCCACGCCGAGAAAACGCCCCTGGGCATCCGCCACACGCCGGGACAGGGGAATAATCCAATCACCCGTGGTGCGACTGCGGATCGGCGCGCCGATGAACAAGTCATTGCCATAGGGCTGCTCGACATGGTGGCTGAAATACGCGCGGTCAGCGCTGCTGATGTCACGCGGTGGCTGGCCGAACGAACTGACCAACCAGCGGCCATCGGTGCCATAGACAAACAGACCATGCAACTCGGGCTGTTCCAGCACCTGGCGCTGCATCAACCGCTGCAGCCGCTGCATCTGCTCAGGGCCGGTGCCATCCACCTGCAAGCGCTCGATCAGGTCGCCCAGCACGATATCGGCTTTCTTCATCATGTCGGCGGTCTGCCGGGCCAGCGCCTGGGCCAGGTTGGAAGTATCCGCCGCGGCGGAACGCAGCTGTACCTGGCGTGCCTGCCAGATCAGCCAGCCATCGGTCAGCACCAGTGACAGGCAGACCAGCACCACGAAGGTACGCGCCAACGGCAACACCCGCGGCCGCTGCCACCAGCGCCACTGCTTCACGCCCGTGTCTGCACTACTGCCCATCCATTTGTGCCCGCGTCTCGTACCCGGATGACTCAACTATAGAAAAAACCACTGCCGCGCCAGATGGAACGCCAAGCCAAGCAACGCGCAGACCAGCAGCACCTCGATAACCCCACGCTTGAACTTCAGCAGGGCCAGAGCCGCACCGATCGACAGCAGCGCCGAGAACCCGTCGAAAGCGCCGGCAAAACCTTGTGGCCAGAGCACATGGTAGGCAAAGAACAGTGCCAGGTTGAGGATCACCCCTACCACTGCCGCCGTGATGGCAGTGAGCGGCGCGGTGAACTTCAGCTCACCGTGGGTCGACTCAACCAGCGGCCCGCCGATGAGGATAAACAGGAAGGACGGCAAAAAGGTAAACCAGGTAACCAGGCAGGCCGCCAGGGCTCCGCTGACAAAAGCCGAGTCGCCACCAAACAGCGGCTGTGCATAGGCGCCGACGAAAGCCACGAAGGCCACCACCATAATCAGCGGCCCTGGTGTGGTTTCGCCCAGGGCCAGGCCATCGATCATCTGGCCCGGCGTCAGCCAGCCGTAATGCACCACCGCACCTTGGTACACATACGGCAGCACCGCATAGGCACCCCCAAAGGTCAGCAGCGCGGCCTTGGTGAAGAACCAGCCCATCTGCGTTAGCGTTCCATGCCAGCCGAACAACAGCGTCAGCAGCCCCATCGGCAACAGCCAGAGCAGAGCCCCCAGCACCAGCAGCAGCGCCAGGCGTCCCCAGCGAAAGCGGGTATGGGGTGGCGGTGGGGTATGGTCGTCGATCAATGCCGCACCGTAGGACGGGCTGCCGGCAGCATGGCCGCCCCCCAGGGCGAAGCGTTGCGGCGCCAGCTTGCCACCGAGATAACCCAGCATTGCCGCGCCCAGCACGATCAACGGGAAAGGCAGCTGCATGGCAAAAATAGCCACGAAGGATGCCCCCGCGATGCCCCACAGCCAGCTATTGCGCAGTGCACGGGAACCGATGCGCAATGCGGCCTGCACCACAATGGCCGTCACCGCCGGCTTGATGCCGTAGAAGATGCCCGCCACCAGCGGCAAGTCGCCAAAGGCGATATAGACCCAGGACAGCACGATCAGAATCAGCAGCGACGGCAACACGAACAGCGCGCCGGCAATCACTCCCCCCCAGCTGCGGTGCATCAGCCAACCTATGTAGGTGGCCAGTTGCTGCGCCTCCGGCCCCGGCAGCAACATGCAGTAGTTCAGTGCATGCAGGAAGCGCCGCTCGGACAGCCAGCGCCGCCGCTCCACCAGTTCCTGATGCATGATGGCGATCTGTCCTGCAGGGCCGCCAAAACTGATAAAACCCAGCTTGAGCCAGAACAGCACCGCCGCGCCCCAGCTCAGCGGCAGCGGCTTCGTCGCCTCATCCATTGCTTGCATGATCGCCCCCCGTAAATTTCGCGCATGCTGCCATATCCGGGTGAACCGGGCATGACGAATGGCATCTTCGGCCGGGACTTGGCCTGCACACCTGCATACACTAACGGCCTGTTTTCCCGACCGAGGCTCGACATGACTGAAGCATCCTCCACCGCCATCATCATCGGTGCCGGCCACGCCGGCGGCGAACTGGCCATCGCCTTGCGCAACGAAGGCTGGGCCGGGCGCATTCTGCTGCTCGGCGAGGAAGCCCACCTGCCCTATCACCGTCCGCCGCTGTCCAAGGCCTACCTGGCTGGCAGCGTGGAAAAGAGCAGCCTGTCGATTCGCCCGCAGGCCGCCTATGACAGGGCCTCTGTCGAGTTTCTCGGTGGCGTGCGCGTCACCCGCATCGACCGCGCCAACCAGCGCCTGGAGCTGGCCGATGGCCAACAGCTGAGCTATGACAGACTGGCCATCGCCACCGGCGGCCGACCGCGCCCGCTAAGCGTGCCGAACGCCGCAGCCGCCGAACGCTGCAGCAACTTCCACTACCTGCGCACCCTCGACGATGTCGAGCGCATCCGCGAGCAGATGAGCGCCGGCAAGCGCCTGACCATCGTCGGCGGCGGTTATATCGGCCTGGAAGTAGCCGCCTCGGCCATCGCCCTGGGCCTGCAGGTAACCGTGCTGGAGGCCCTGCCGCGCGTCCTGCAGCGCGTCACCGCCGCCGAGTTGTCGGCCTACTACGAGCGCAAGCATCGTGAAGCCGGCGTCGACATCCGCACCAACGTGCAGGTGGCTGACCTGGACGTCGCCGATGATGCGGTGACGGCCGTGATCTGCGCCGACGGCAGCCGCCTGGACACCGACCTGGTGGTAGTCGGTATCGGCCTGCTGGCCAATACCGAACTGGCCGCCGAAGCCGGGCTGGAAGTCGATAACGGCATCCTGGTCGACGAGCACGCCTGCACCAGCGACCCGCTGATCTTCGCCGCCGGCGACTGCACCAACCATCCCAACCCCCTGCTCGGCCGCCGCCTGCGCCTGGAGTCGGTGCCCAATGCCCTGGAGCAGTCACGCGTCGCCGCCGCCAACATGGCCGGCAAGGACAAGCGCTACGCCTCGGTGCCGTGGTTCTGGTCCGATCAGTACGAGCTGAAACTGAAAATGGTCGGCCTGGCTGAAGGCTTCGAGCGCCTGGTGCTGCGCGGCGACCCGCAGACCGACAGTTTCAGCGCGTTCTACCTCAAGGGCGATACGCTGTTGGCCGCCGACACGGTCAATCGCCCGCAGGACTTCATCGCCGCCAAGCGCCTGGTGGCCGAAGGCATCCGCGTGAGTGCCGAGCAGCTGGCCGATGACAGCCAACCACTCAAGGAGCTGCTACCGCCAGCCCAGGCCTGAGCCGGCCGCGGGGCCGGCATCTGCCGCGCCCCGTTACAGCTCGATCATCTCGAAATCGGCCTTGGATGCCCCGCAATCGGGGCACAACCAGTCGGCCGGCACATCCTCCCAACGCGTTCCCGGCGCGATACCTTCATCCGGCCATCCCAAGGCCTCGTCGTAGATGAAGCCGCAAATCACGCATTGCCACTTCTTCATATGCACTCTCCAGCCCCCGCACATAGCATAGAAAGTTGTCGGAAGTGCGTGGCGATAAAGGGCGATAGATAAACTTGTCAGCTATGCCAGCTTTCTCACAAAGCCCACGGCGGCTGGCCCGCCGAGCTGGAAATGATAAAGCCAATGGCTATAATCAGGTCCGTTATTAGCTATCTAAGTTTGATAGCCAAATAACCAACCTCAATATTTCTACCCATATCTGGTGAACATGTGACGAAAGACGAACTGCGCGCCGAACTGGAGCGTCAGGCGCAACGTTACAAGGATGTTTATGGTGGTGAAGTCATCACCTACGCGGCTCAGCCCGACCCTGACCGCAAACCCTGGCGCAAAAAGCCTACGGTGCAGGATCAAGCCTTCCAGCAGGAAATCAAAAAGATCGAAGAGGCCCGCAACGCGGAGTGAGGCGCCGCGTCAGCGGCGCTTGCTACTGCCCAGCAACGAGCCCATCAAACCACGCACCAGTTGCCGGCCGATCTGGTTGGCAGCCTGACGCACCGCTGTTTTTACAGCCTGGCCGAACAACTCGCTGGCCATATCACCCAGCCCCTCGCTTTCGGCCTTCTTCGCCCTGGTCGGTTTCTCTTCCGGCACCTCGGCGGGTGTTTGCGCCTTGCGCACCATGAGCATCTCGTAGGCCGACTCGCGATCCACGGCCTTGTCGTAACGCCCCGCATGAGGCGAACCGCGCAGCAGCGCCGCACGCTCGGCCTCGTTCAGCGGGCCGATTCGCGATTGCGGTGGCGCAATGGCGACTCGCTGCACCATGGCCGGCGTGCCCTTCTCTTCCAGGGTGCCGACCAGCGCCTCGCCGATACCCAGCTCGGTCAGCACACTGAGCGTGTCGAGTTCGGGGTTGGGGCGAAAGCCATCGGCCACGGCGCGCAGCGATTTCTGCTCCTTGGCGGTAAAGGCGCGCAGGCCATGCTGGATACGCAGACCAAGCTGGGCCAGTACATCGTCCGGCAGGTCGCTCGGCGACTGGGTGACGAAATACACGCCGACGCCCTTGGAGCGGATCAGCCGCACCACCTGCTCAAGCCGCTCCTGCAGCGCCTTGGGCGTATCGGTGAACAGCAAGTGAGCCTCGTCGAAGAACAGCGCCAGCACCGGTTTTTCGGCATCGCCGCGCTCGGGCAGCTGCTCGAACAGCTCGGCCAACAGCCAAAGCAGGAAAGTGGCGTAGACCTTGGGCGCCTCGTGCACCAGACGACTGGCGTCGAGCAGGTGAATGCGGCCACGTCCGTCACGATCCGGATGAAGAATGTCCTCCAGTTGCAGAGCCGGCTCACCGAACAGCGCGTCAGCGCCCTGCTGTTCCAGACTCGACAAGCGCCGCAATAGCGCCTGGGCTGAGGCCCCGGCAAAGAGTGCGCGATCTTCGCCGAGCAGTTCGGGGTGATCCTTGAGATGGTTGAGCAGCGCTTTGAGATCCTTCAGATCGAGCAGGAGCAAACCCTCTCGGTCGGCAACCTGGAAGGCGGCGTAAAGCGCAGCCTGCTGGCTATCGCTCAGCTCCAGCAGGTTGCTCAGCAGCAACGGCCCCATCTCGGTCAGCGTGGTGCGCAGGGGGTGGCCGCTCTTGCCGGCCACGTCCCACAAAGTCACCGGGTAGGCCTGCGGACTGTGCTGTAGCCAGGGCATGCTGGCGATGCGCTCGGCCACTTTGCCCTGGGGGTTGCCGGCGGCACCCAGCCCACAGAGATCACCCTTGATATCGGCGGCAAACACCGCCACACCGGCATCGCTGAACAGTTCGGCGAGACGCTGCAACGTCACCGTCTTGCCCGTGCCGGTAGCACCCGCCACCAGTCCATGACGGTTGGTCAGGCGCAGTGCCTGGGCAACGGGCTGTCCTTGCGGGTCGGCCCCCAGAACAAAACTATTGGTTAGCGGCATCTTGCCATCCCTCGGGCTAAAGCTTTACTGCAGTTATGTCGTTATAGATGTTGTTAGCACGCAGTCCATCGCTAAAACATCAAACGGCGAATGCCAAGAAGACTGCTGCCAGAACTTACCGGACGCAAGCGAACATGACCCAGAATCTGAAGTTCAGCCACAAGATCCTGCTAGCAGCCTCCCTGGTTGTCATAGCTGCCTTCTCGCTGTTCACCCTGTACAACGACTATTTGCAACGCAACGCCATCCGCGACGATTTGGAAAGCGAACTGGCCAGTCTCGGCCAGGTCACGGCCAGCAACATCCAGAACTGGCTGTCCGGACGAATCCTGCTGATTGAAAACATCGCACAGTCAATCGATGCCGACACAACTCCGGAGATGCTGGTCAAGATCCTGGATAACAAGGCTCTGACAAGCTCGTTCATATCCACATACCTGGGTGCGGCAGATGGCGCAATGACCATGCGCCCTGACCTGGGGCTACCTGAAGGCTATGATCCGCGTATCCGCCCCTGGTACAAGGTCGCAATGGCAGCCGGTGGATCAACGCTTACCGAACCTTATATCGATGCCTCTTCAGGCAATCTGATCATCACCATTGCCACCCCGTCCGGCAGTGCTGGTGTGGTGGGCGGTGACCTGAGCCTGGACACCCTGGTACAGATCATCAATTCACTGGACTTCGACGGCATGGGCTATGCCTTCCTGACCAGTGCCGACGGCAAGATCCTGGTTCACCCGAACAAGGATCTGGTGATGAAAACCTTCAAAGAGATCTATCCCGAAAACACACCGCAAGTCACCAGCGGCCTTACCGAAGCCGAACTGGATGGCACGACTCGCATCCTGACCTTCACGCCAGTTCAGGGACTGCCTTCGGTCAAGTGGTACATCGGCCTGTCCATCGACAAGGACAAGGCCTACGCCACCCTGCATGAGTTCCGCGCGTCGGCCATCGTCGCCACCATCATCGCCGTGGTCATCATCATGTTCCTGCTCGGCATGCTGATCCGCGTGCTAATGCAGCCCCTGCTGGCCATGGGCAAGGCCATGAGCGATATCGCCCAGGGTGAAGGTGATCTGACCAAGCGGCTGAACGTGCAGAGCCGCGACGAGTTCGGCCAGATGGCCGGATCTTTCAACCAATTCGTCGAGCGTATCCACGGTTCCATCCGCGAGGTGTCATCGGCCACCCAGCAACTCAATGAAGTGGCCAAGCTGGTGGTCAGCGCCTCCAACTCCTCGATGGCCAATTCCGACGAACAGGCCAGCCGCACCAATAGCGTGGCTGCGGCGATCAACGAACTGGGCGCAGCCGCTCAGGAAATTGCCCGTAATGCCGCCGATGCCTCGCATCAGGCCTCCGACGCCCGTCATCTGGCCGAAGAAGGTAGCCAGGTGTTGCAGAAGACCATTGCGGCGATGAACGAGCTGTCCGAGAAAATCAGCGCCTCCAGCACCAATATCGAAGCCTTGAACAGCAAGACGGTGAACATCGGCCAGATCCTCGAAGTGATCAAGAGCATCTCCGAGCAGACCAACCTACTCGCGCTCAACGCCGCCATTGAAGCGGCCCGTGCCGGCGAGGCGGGGCGCGGTTTCGCCGTGGTCGCCGACGAAGTTCGCAACCTGGCCCACCGCACCCAGGAGTCGGCCCAGGAAATCCAGAAGATGATCGAGGAACTGCAGGTGGATGCGCGTGAATCGGTCGGCACCATGACCGAGAGCCAGCGTTACAGCCAGCAGAGCGTGGAAATCGCCAACCAGGCGGGCGAACGTCTAGGCAGCGTGACCCAGCGCATCGGCGAGATCGACGGCATGAACCAGTCGGTAGCCACCGCGACCGAGGAGCAGACCGCCGTGGTCGACTCGCTGAACATGGACATTACCGAGATCAATACCCTCAACCAGGAAGGCGTAGAAAACCTGCAGGCCACCCTACGCGCCTGCGGCGATCTGGAACAGCAAGCCACCCGCCTCAAGCAACTGGTGGACAGCTTCCGTATCTGACGCCATCACTCGGACGCAGGCTGATCCTGCGTCCGCTTCAGCTCTTCTTCCTGCAACTTACGCCACAGCTCGGCCGCCTCGGGGAACTCAGTGCCGTCGTTCTCGCTCAAGGCATCCGGGTCGTAACGGCGCACACATCCCTCGCCAAGCGTCGGCGGCGGCGTGGCGGTACCAGGCTGTTTCATGGCTACTCGCCCTGAGCGTGACGACGCTCATGCTGGGCAAACTCCTTGACCGCCAACAACACGTCGTGACAGCTGATCTGTCCCAGCAGGCGCCCTTCCTCGACCACCGGCAAACGGCGGTGCCCACCACGCAACAGGCGCTCCGCCACCTCGATCACGCTGGTTTCCGGAGAGACGCTCTCCACCCTGCTGTTCATGCAGGAACCAACCAGACCACCGGTTTCTTCAAAGTAGGCGCCGGAGAGGATACCCCGCAGGCAGTCGGTTTCAGCCAACAAACCAATCAGATTGCCTTGCTCGTCCACCACAGGCGCGCCGGAAATACGGTGCTCAAGCAGCAGATTGATAGCACTGTAAAGATCGGTATCGGCTTTGAAGGTCACCAGGTGCGTGGTCATATAGTCACGCACCTTGATCGATTTGAGCATATCGTCCTCCTGCCGCGTGGCGACGGTCAGTCGAACACTACCGTCTTGTTGTCGTGTACCAGCACGCGGTCTTCCAAGTGATAGCGTAGCCCACGGGCCAGGGCCATTTTTTCGACATCACGCCCCAAGCGCACCATGTCTTCAATGCTGTCTCGATGGGTGACCCGCACCACGTCCTGCTCGATGATGGGGCCGGCATCCAGTTCTTCGGTCACGTAATGGCAGGTGGCGCCAATCAGCTTGACGCCCCGCATGGAGGCCTGGTGATAAGGCTTGGCCCCCACGAAGGACGGCAGGAAGCTGTGGTGGATGTTGATCACCCTCCCGGCAAACTCCTGGCACAGCTGCGGCGGCAGAATCTGCATGTAGCGCGCCAGTACCACGGCATCGGCCTGGCACTCGCCCACTAGACGAGCCACTTCGGCGAAAGCCGGTGCCTTGTCCTGCGGGTCGACCGGCACATGGTGGAAAGGAATGCCATGCCATTCGACCATGCTGCGCAGGTCATTGTGATTGGAGATCACACAAGGAATTTCGCAGTCGAGTTCATCGCTGTGCCAGCGGTGCAGCAGGTCCGCCAGGCAATGCGACTCGCGACTGGCCATCAGCACCACGCGTTTCTGCTGGGAAGAATCGGTGACACGCCACTCCATGGAGAACTCACGGGCAATAGGTCCGAAGGCTTGACGGAAACCCTCCAGATCGAACGGCAGGGAATCCGCCCGAATCTCGTGACGCATAAAAAACCAACCAGTCTGGGTATCGGAATGATGACTGGCCTCGGTAATCCAACCGTTATAGGTAGCCAGGAAATTACTGACCTTGGCGACAATGCCAACGCGGTCCGGGCAGGCGATAACCAGCCGAAAAGTGCGCATGAGAAAGAGACTCCAGAAACTTCGCGGGGCGCCATTCTAGGTTCTACGGGTAGAGGCGTCGAGCGCAGACACTTCTTACACAGAATCAGGTCAGGCGCTGGACAAGCATCGAATTAAAGATGACTGGTCGCACTAGAAACTTCAACGCTCGCCCAAGAGTTACCCACCACGACAAGCTGCGTGCAACTGCGCAACATTTGGAAAGTCCTGCCCCCTATATTCAAGGCGTCGCGACCGATAATAATCCCGACAAAAGTTATCTGCGTTATTTACTTGATCAATACGCCTGTCTATTATCAGGGCACTTTACATCTGCAGCTGACCATTCAAGGTAGAACAACATGTCCCTGATCAATGAATATCGCGCCACAGAAGAAGCCATCAAGGAACTTCAGGAGCGCCTGAAGAACCTCTCCCAAGATGACAAACTGAAGAAAGAGCTGGAATTCGAAGGCAAACTGCGCACCCTGATGGGCGAATATCAGAAATCCCTGCGCGACATCATCGCCCTGCTCGACCCCGAAGCGGCCAAGTCTGGTAAAGCAACCCGCGCTGCCAAGCCGGCAAGCGGCAAGCGTGCGCGCAAGGTCAAGCAATACAAAAATCCGAACACTGGCGAAGTGATCGAAACCAAGGGCGGCAACCACAAAACGCTGAAAGAGTGGAAAGCCAAGTGGGGTGCCGACACCGTGGAAAGCTGGGTCACACTGCTGGGCTAAGCGTCATACCCAGAAAAAAGCCGGCAGATGCCGGCTTTTTTGTTTTCCATCAACCGCCATAACGCTGCTTAACAGACTCCAGATGAGCCTGCCACGCCAACAATACGGCCTGCTGCTCCTGCGAAGCCTGCGGCCACTGCTCGGCAAATGCAGCGGCAAAGTTATCCAGAGTATTCGGCGCCCCCAGGGCGACATCATTCAGGCGCGCCCAGCAAAAAGACTTCCATGCCTGTTTTTCCTCTGCACTCAGAGAGTGCGGAAAGTTACGCGCCCGATAGCGGAATAACAGTTCCGGCAAACGCTCATCCGCGAACATCCACTGCTGGGAGGCCAACTCCTGCGGCGAAGCCTGGCGCACCTGCTCACACAACCTGCGATCACGATCGCCAATAAAGCCCGAATACAGTTGCTGTTCGGGATCAGTCAGCGGTTCGAAATCTTCACTGCCGTATATATCCGTCAGCTTTCCCTGCCACAACGGCAGCTGCCCACGGAGCAACTCGGCGCGCCGCTCATACTCGCCCATATCCAACTGCAGGCGTTCCACATCTTCCGCGCGCAATACCTTGAGCGGGGCAATTACCGGGCAGCGGTTGATATGCAGGAGCTTGAGCGGCACCGGCAACTCACCCTCGGCCAATTCATCGCGACGTGTGTAGAGGCGCTTACGCAGCGTCTCAGCATCCAGCTCCAGCAGTGGTTGCAGGTCACTCTGCAGGTCACACACGATCAATGCATTGCGATTGCGTGGATGCCAGGCCAGCGGCTGGACCACGGCCAAATAGTGACGACTGCCGGCGAAACGCCCGGACACATGCACCAGTGGCTGCAGCAAGCGAACCTGTTCAGCCACCTTGGCTTTACTGCGCAATTGGTACAGGTAGTCATAGAGACGGGGCTGGCAGTGCTTGAGCAAGCGAGCCAAGCCAATGGTCGCTCGCACATCCGACAGCGCATCGTGCGCCTGACCATGATCGATGCCATTGGCCACCGTAAGCCGTTCGAGCTTGAGCGAAACCCGCCCCTCCTCGTCCTGCGGCCATTCAATACCTTCCGGACGCAGGGCATAAGCGGCCCGCACAAGATCGATCAGATCCCAGCGACTGTTGCCACCCTGCCATTCGCGGGCATAGGGGTCGTAGAAGTTGCGGTAGAGACTGTAACGCGTCACCTCGTCATCGAAACGCAGGCTGTTGTAACCGGCCGTGCAGGTGCCGGGCATGGCCAGCTCGGCATGCACCCTGGCCATGAACTCAGCCTCTGCCAGCCCTTTTTCCTCCAGCACCTGCGGGGTGATGCCGGTAATTCGACAGGCCGCCGGATGGGGCAGGATATCGTCACCCGGACGGCAGTAGAGATTGATCGGCTCACCGATCTCGTTGAGCTGCTCATCGGTACGAATGCCGGCCACCTGCAGCGGACGATCACAGCGCGGGTTGATGCCGGTGGTTTCGTAGTCGTACCAGAAGATGCTGGAGCTCATGGGCAATCCTCGAACAGTCGGGTCGGCAGTCTAACAAAGCATGATATGGCTCACGCGCCCTGCTGACCGCACTTGCTGGCGCGTGGCCACTGTCGCTAGGATGCCGCCTCGGAACCACTCCACGACCAGGGAATGTCGCTCATGACTGAAGTAGCAATTCAAAACCCCTATTCCGTACCCGGCAGCGAACTGATGGAAAAGGCCGCCCCCGGCCAGGCACTGTCCATCGAAGAAGCCCTGACCCGCGGCTACAACTTCGCCATCTTCGACCTGCTCGGTGAGGCTTGGCGCAAAACCAAGGGCACCAAGGGGCTGATCTGGGGCGGCTTCTTCGCCTACCTCGGCGTGATGATAGGCGCGCAGATGGCGCTCTACCTGGTCACCCTGATATTAGGTGTCGGCGCCTTTGGCCTGGCCGCCCTCGGTGGCGGTGAGAGCGCGGCGGTAGCCGGTGTCGCCGGACTGCTGCTTATCACCATCATCAGTTCGCTGGTCATGCTGGCACTCACCTACCCCTTTATGGCCGGTTTCAACATGATCGGCATTCGCCAGGCCGCCGGCCAGCCACTGCGCTTCGCCGAAATTTTTAGCCACTTCAACCGCACGCTACCGCTGCTCGGCGCAGGCCTGCTGACCACCCTCGCCATCGTCATCGGCTTCATGCTGTTCGTGCTGCCCGGCATCTACCTGTCGATCGCCACATTGCTGACCATCCCGCTGGTGGTCGAGCGCAAACTGTCTCCCTGGCAGGCCATGCTGGTGTCCTGTAAAGCCATCACTCAGCACTGGTTCAAGGTGTTCTTCCTGTTCGTGGTGATGAACATCATCCTGTGGATCAGCATGTTGCCGCTGGGTCTCGGCCTGATCTGGACCCTACCGATGGTGATCGTGATGATCGGTGTGCTGTACAACCGCATCTTCGGCGTACTGCCGCCACCCGCCAACTGACGTCATTATTCGGGCCGTATTGGTCGGCCCGTTTGCTTTGCCCCCTGCTGCTGGCTAGCATCAGGCTTTCTTCGATGCAGTAGACCGATGTCCGCCACCCTGCCACCCGTCACAGCAACCTTGCTGGATACACGCCACCAGGTGGAAACGCCGGAAGGTATCGACCTGATTCTGCGCCCGGCAGGCCTGCTGCCGCGCAGCCTGGCCTTCGCCATCGACCTGCTGATCCGCGGCGCCATTCTGCTGCTCACCTTCGTCCTGCTGGCCTTGCTCGGCCAATTTGGCGCTGGCCTCGGTACCCTTATCTATTTTCTGGTCAACTGGTGGTATCCGGTGCTGTTCGAGGTGCTCTACCAGGGCCGTACCCCCGGCAAGAAGGTCATGGGCCTGCGCGTGGTACACGACGACGGCACGCCGGTGGGCTGGGCATCCTCGCTGACCCGCAACCTGCTGCGCTTCGTCGACATGCTGCCGTTCGCCTACTGCCTGGGTGCCATCAGCAGCCTGAGCCATCCGACCTTCAAGCGCCTCGGTGATCTGGCTGCCGGCACCCTGGTGGTGTATCGCGATGAACCCACCAAGCGTCCGCAACTGCCGGAAGCCGACGCCGAACGCGCGCCCTTCCCGCTCAGCCTGGCCGAGCAGCGCGCCGTACTCGACTTCGCCGAGCGCGGTGAAAACCTCTCCGGTGCACGTCGTGCCGAACTGGCCAGCATCCTTGCCGAGCCGTTGCAAAGCCTGCCGGAACATGCCGAGGCGCGCCTGCATGGTATCGCCCGCGGGCTATTGGGGTCGGCATGAAACAGCATCTGTTCGAACAGCGCCACGCCGCCGACTGGCAAGACTTCGCCAAGCGTCTGGACCAGTTGGAACAAGGCAAGGTCGAGCGCTCCGACAGCGAGCGCTTCGCCAGCGATTACCGGCGCATCTGCCAGCATCTGGCGCTGGCCGGCGAGCGCGGTTACAGCAGCCACCTGATCGACCAACTGCAACAGTTGGCCATGCGCGGTCACCAGCAGTTCTACCGTCACCGCAGCCACCTGGGTGCACAGATCATCCGTTTCGTGATTGCCGGCTTTCCCCAACTGGTACGCCAGGAATGGCGAGCCGTACTGGCCGGCGCCCTGCTGTTCTTCGGCAGCCTGCTGCTGATGGGGCTGCTTACCTGGCAGTTTCCCGAGCTGATTTACTCGCTGATGGCAGCGGATCAGGTGCGCGACATGGAAGAAATGTACGACCCGGCAGCGCGGCGGATTGGCCGCTTCGCCGAGCGCGATTCCGGCGACGACTGGATGATGTTCGGCTTCTATGTGATGAACAACATCGGCATCGCCTTCCAGACCTTCGCCAGTGGCCTGCTGTTCGGCCTCGGCAGCCTGTTCTTCCTGCTCTACAACGGCCTGGTGATCGGCGCAGTCGCCGGCCACCTGACCCGTATCGGCTACAGCGAAACCTTCTGGTCCTTCGTCATCGGCCACGGCGCCTTCGAGCTCACCGCCATCGCTTTCGCCGGGGCGGCCGGGCTCAAGCTGGGCTGGGCACTGCTCGCCCCCGGCCGCCTGCGCCGCGGCGAGGCTCTGCGCCAGGCCGCCGGCAAGAGCATTCAGCTGGTGGCCGGGGTCATCCTGTTCCTGCTCATCGCTGCCTTCATCGAGGCCTACTGGTCATCGATGACCTACGCCGATGCCAGCATCAAGTACTGGGTGGGCGGCGGCCTGTGGCTAATGGTGCTCGCCTACTTCCTGCTTGCCGGACGCAGCCGCTATGCGCCTGACTGACGCCAGCGTCGCCATTCGCCCACGTACGGCCTGGGAAGCCATCGACCTGGGCGTGCTGTTGGCGCGCCGTCACCTCGGTCTGCTGATGGCCAGCTGGGCGTTGCTGACCCTGCCGATCTTCGCCCTGCTGAGCGCCCTGCTCTGGCAGTACCCGAGTATCGCCGTACTGCTGTTCTGGTGGCTCAAACCGGCCTGGGAAAGATTGCCACTGCATATCCTCTCCCAGGCCCTGTTCGGTGATGCGCCGACGCTCAGGGAGTCACTCAAAGCCCTGCCGCGCCTGCTCAAGCCCCAGCTGTTTGCCAGCCTCACCTGGCGTCGCCTCAGCCCCACCCGCAGCTTCGACCTGCCGGTTCTGCAACTCGAAGGCCTGAGCGGCCAGACGCGCAGCAAGCGCCTGGTGGTACTGGGCCAGCGACATGCCGGCGCTTCTGCCTGGCTCACCGTGTTTGGCGTCCATCTGGAAATGCTGCTCTGGGCGGGCCTGATTGCCCTCGGCTACCTGCTGGTGCCGCAACAGCTACAAGTCGAATGGAGCTGGCAGGCCCTGATCAACGCAGAAAGCGACCAACAACTGTGGCTGGAACACCTGTCCAACCTGGTCTACGCCCTGATCCTGGTGTTCTGGGAGCCTATCTACGTCGCCTGCGGTTTTACCCTCTACCTCAACCGGCGCACCGAACTTGAGGCCTGGGATGTCGAGCTGACCTTCCGCCGCCTGCGCCAGCGCCTGCTGGGCAGCGCCTATGCACTGTTCCTGGCCATCGCCAGCCTGACCCTGCTGCTGCCAGGCCAGGACGCCATGGCCGACGAGCTGCCCAGCAGCAGCTGCCCACTGCCCTCCGATGATCCCATGGGGCCGGAGTCAGCGCGCCTGCTCAACCAGCCCCTGACCAGCCAGCAGGCCCAGGACGCAATCGGCCAGTTGCTGGATGCCCCGCCGTTCGCCAACCGCGAGACCGTTACAAGCTGGCGCTTCGGTGAAGATCAGAAAGCGGAAGAGCCCAGCGAGGAAGAGATCAAGGGCTTCTTCGACATACTGGAGAGTGTCGCCAAACTGTTCGGCCTGTGGAGCAAGCTGGACATCCTCGCCGTGATGCTGGAAGTGCTGCTGTGGGCAGCTGCGGCCTTGCTGATAGCTCTGCTGATCTGGCGTTACCGCGATTGGTTGAGCACCTTCGCCGGCCGCCTTGACCTACCGCAACGCAAGGTACGCGAGATGCCGAACCAACTGTTCGGCCTGGAGATCGCCCCGGAGAGCCTGCCCGACGATATCGCCGGCGAGGCCGAGCGTCTGTGGGATAGCAGCCCGCGCGAGGCCCTCGGCCTGCTCTACCGCGGCCTTTTAAGCAACCTCCTGCACGACTGCCGCCTGCCGCTGAAAAGTTCGCACACTGAAGGCGAGGTCCTGCGCCTGGTGGAACAGCTGCAGCGTGATGAACTGAGTCGCTTCAGCCGCGCCCTGACCTTGCATTGGCAGAACCTCGCCTATGGCCACCGTCTGCCGCCGGAACGCCTCAAGCGCGGCCTCTGCGATGCCTGGCGCCAGCTGTTCGCCCAGAGGGCAACTGCATGACCCGGCCGTTGAAGATCGCCCTGTTCGGCCTGTTGCTGATCCTGCTGGTGGGGGTTGGTCTGTACGCGCTGCAGCATCTGCAGCCTTACGAGGAAGAGGTCAACCACGGCCCCTCCCCTGAGGCCCGCAGTAACGACTATCTGGCCGCCGAGCTGTTCCTGCGCCAGCAGAAGTTGCAGGTTACCCGCGCCAGCGGCCTGGAAGCGCTACAGACCCTGCCGACTGCTGGCCAGACCTTGCTGCTGCTCGCCCCCCGACACAACATGACGCCACGGCAAAGCCAACAGGTACTGGACTGGGCAGCCAGGGGCGGACATCTGATATTCGTCGCCGAAGAAGTCTGGGACGAAGAAGAAGGCCGCAGTGGTGATCTGTTGCTCGACAGCCTGGGCATCCAGCAGTACACCACCGAGGCCGAAGAAAAGGCAGAGGACACGAAGCATGCCGAGGCGCAGAGCGAATCCGACAGCGAAGCGGCTCCAAGCGATCAGGCCGCCGACGACGACGAAGATCGCTACCCCGAACTGACCAAGATCTACCTGGAAAACGAAGAGGCTCCGGCCTACGCCGAGTTCGACACCAGCTACCACCTGTTCGACTCCAAGGACCGTGCCTATGCCTGGGCCAACAGCGGCGAGTCGACCCACATGCTGCAGCTGGAGCATGGTGACGGGTTGATTACCGTGCTGACCGATGCCTGGCTGTGGCAGAACCACAGCATCGCCGACTACGACAATGCCTGGCTGCTCTGGTACCTGGTGCAGGACAGCGCCGTCACGCTGATCTACGACTCCCAGCGCGACGATCTGTTCAGCCAACTGTTCAAGCACTATCCGGCAGCCCTGGCAGCACTGGCCCTGCTCATCGCGTTGCTGTTATGGCACGTAGGCATGCGCCACGGTCCGCTGCAGGAGCCGACCACTGCAGCTCGGCGGCAACTGGAGGAACATTTGCGCGCCGGTGCCGACTTTTTGCTGCGCCGCTCAGGCCAGCAACACCTGCTGGTCAACCTGCAACGCGATATCCAGCGGCGCGCCCGTCACCGCCACCCCGGTTTCGAGCGCCTGTCGGTGGCCGAGCAGTGGCAGGTACTGGGCCGCCTCACCCGCCTACCGAGCAGTGCCATCAGTCAGGCCATGCGCCCGACACCGGCACAGAAACTGTCAGCCGCCGACTTCACCCGCCAGGTCGCCAACCTGCAAACCCTCAGGAATGCCCTATGACGAGCGAACACACCCCGGAACAGCCTGGCACCAGCCCAGCCGCCCCTACCTCTGCGGCACCGGCCGCCAACCCGGCAGCTCAGCAGCGCCAACGCGCAAGCCAGATGCTCCAGGCTCTGCGCCTGGAGTTGCAGAAAGCCGTGGTCGGCCAGCGCGAGGTGATCGACGATGTGCTCACCGCCCTGGTTGCCGGCGGCCACGTCCTGGTCGAAGGCGTACCAGGTCTGGGCAAGACCCTGCTGGTGCGCGCCCTGGCCAAGTGCTTCGGCGGCGAGTTCGCGCGCATCCAGTTCACCCCGGACCTGATGCCCAGCGATGTCACCGGCCACGCCGTGTATGACCTGGCCAGCGAACAGTTCAAGCTGCGCAAAGGCCCGGCCTTCACCAATCTGCTACTGGCCGACGAGATCAACCGCGCCCCGGCCAAGACCCAGGCTGCCCTGCTGGAAGTCATGCAGGAACGCCAGATCACCCTGGAAGGGCGCGCCCTGCCGGTGCCTCAGCCGTTCCTGGTGCTGGCCACGCAAAACCCCATTGAGCAGGAAGGCACCTATCCGCTGCCGGAGGCCGAGCTGGATCGTTTCATGCTCAAGCTACGCATGGATTACCCGCAGGCCGATGAAGAGTTGAACCTGGTACGCCAGGTGACCCGCTCGGCCAAGGCCGACATGCTGGAGGTGGCGCCGCTGCGTACCCTACTGCTGGCCAAGGACGTGCTGGCCCTGCAGAAGATCGCCAGCGAACTGGTCATCGATGAGCAGGTACTCGACTATGCCGTACGCCTGGCGCGCGCGACCCGCAGCTGGCCAGGCCTGGCCATCGGTGCCGGGCCGCGCGCCTCGATCGCCCTGGTACGCGGCGGTCGTGCTCGCGCACTGCTGCGTGGTGGTGATTTCGTGTTGCCAGATGACATCAAGGCCTGCGCATTGGCCGTGCTGCGCCACCGCGTACGCCTGGCGCCAGAGCTGGATATCGAAGGCCTGTCCGTAGACCAGGTGCTACAGCAGCTGCTCGACCAGGTTCCGGCACCGCGTCTGTGATAGCCCACGCATGAAGCCTTCCAGACTGCTACTCGGCTTGCTCGGCGGCCTGCTGGCCTTGGCCATCATCCTTGGCAGCCTACCCCTGCTCGGCATCAAGCTGGCAGCGACTCTGCAGCCACTGTGGTGGGGGCTACTCCTGGCCCTGCTCGTACTCGCCAGCCTCGATAGCCTGTGGCTGCGCCGCCTGCCGACGCCTCGGGTACAGCGCCAGTTGCCTGGCAATCTGCCGCTCGGCCGCTGGAGCGAAGTACGCCTCAGTCTGCACCATGAGCTCCGCCAACCGCTGAGCGTGCAGGTATTCGATCATCTGCCTGCACAGATGGATTTCGAGTTCCTGCCGCAAGCCGTGGCGCTGCGTCCGGGCGAACAGACGGAGTTCGGCTACCGCGTGCGCCCGCTCAAGCGCGGGCACTTCCGCTTCCCCCGCTGCGAACTGCTACTGCCCAGCCCGCTGCGCTTGTGGCAAGCCCGACGCTTCATTGATCAGGCCAGCGAGACCCGCGTCTACCCCGACTTCGCCCGCCTCTACGGCGCTCAGCTGATGGCCGTGGATGACTGGCTCAGCCAGCTCGGCGTACGCCAGCGCCCGCGCCGCGGACTGGGCTTGGAGTTCCACCAGCTGCGCGAATTCCGCGATGGCGACACCCTGCGCCAGATCGACTGGAAGGCCACGGCACGCAAACGCACGCCGATAGCCCGCGAGTACCAGGACGAACGCGACCAGCAGATCGTTTTCCTGGTCGACTGCGGCCGGAGCATGCGCAGCCAGGATGATGACCTCAGCCACTTCGACCACGCCCTCAACGCCTGCCTGCTGCTCAGTTACGTGGCCCTGCGCCAGGGTGACGCAGTGGGCATGGCGACCTTCGCCAGCGATCAGGACCAGTACCTGGCCCCGCTCAAGGGCCCTGCCCATATCAACAGCCTGCTCAACGCCGTGTACGCGCTGGACAGCACCCGTCGCCCGGCCGACTACGCCGCCGCCATCAACCAGTTGCTAGCCCGACAGCGCCGCCGCGCCCTGGTGGTGCTGGTCACCAACCTGCGCGACGAAGACGATGAAGAGTTGCTGGGTGCGATCAAGCGCCTGGGGCGCCAGCACCGCGTGTTGATCGCCAGTCTGCGCGAAGACGTGCTTGATCGTCTGCGCCACACCCCGGTACAGGACTTTGAGCAGGCCCTGGCCTACTGCGGCACCGTGGATTACCTGAATGATCGCGCCAGCCTGCACGAGCGCTTACAGGCCCATGGAGTACCCGTACTGGACGCCCGCCCGGCAGAACTCGGCCCCGAACTGGTCAGCCGCTACCTGGCCTGGAAAAAGGCCGGCGTGCTGTAAACAAACTAATCGCTGGGTCAGCTGGGGAGAGGCGGCACGCGCCGAAACCCAGCTCAGCACTATCAGCCGATCAGAATGATCGACCAAACCAGCGTAATCACCGCCAGCGAAGTCAGCTGAGCCGCACTGCCCATGTCCTTGGCATTCTTCGACAGCGGGTGGCGCTCCAGGGAAATCCGGTCGATGGCGGCCTCCACCGCCGAATTGAGCAGTTCGACGATCAGCGACAGTAAGCTGACTGCCACCATCAGCGCCCGCTCCACGGGGCTGACATCAAGCCAGAAAGCCAACGGCAGCAGAATCGCATTGAGCAGCACCAGCTGACGAAAAGCGGCCTCCCCGGTGAAGGCGGCGCGCAGGCCGTCGAACGAGTAGCCGGCGGCATTGAGGATACGCTGCAGGCCGGTCTGGCCCTTGAATGGCGACATGGAAAATCACTGTCCTGTAATAGAAACGGCGCGACTCTAGCGAGCGCGCCGTCAAAAATGCGTGAAGCGCGGTTACTGTCCCGGCACCGACTCCATCTGCTGCAGCAGCAAGGCCGCCTGGGTACGTGTCCGGACCCCTAGCTTGCGGAAAATGGCGGTGACATGGGCCTTGATGGTGGCCTCGGAAACGTTCAGCTCGAAGGCAATCTGCTTGTTCAGCAGGCCATCGCAGACCATGGTCAGCACGCGAAACTGCTGCGGTGTCAGACTGGCAAGGCCTGCGCTGGCGGCCTTAGCCTCATCGGAAACACTGATCGCCTCGAAGGCCTGTGGCGGCCACCAGACCTCACCATCGAGCACCTGGCGCACGGCCTGCTGGATGGTTTCCAGAGGGCTGGACTTGGGAATGAAACCACTGGCGCCGAACTCACGGGCTCGCGCTACAACAGCAGCTTCTTCTTGCGCAGAGATCATGACGACCGGCACTTGCGGGTATTGCCCGCGCAGCAACACCAGGCCGGAAAAACCGTAGGCACCGGGCATATTCAAGTCGAGCAGCACTAAATCCCAATCGGCCTTCTCTGCCAGGCAGGCTTCCAATTCGGCAATGCTGGAGGCTTCGACCAGACGCACATCCGATCCCAAACCCAGCGTCAGTGCTTGCTGCAAAGCACTGCGAAACAGGGGGTGATCGTCGGCGATGAGTATTTCGTATGCGGCCATGGGCGTTCCCTGTTGTTGTTGTGGGCCGGTCTACAGGCGGCGCCAAGCATGCCCAGCCGTGACGGGGTGGTCAAGTTCCTCGCTTTACGGCAAAGTCGCGGGCTTTTGCCTGCCGAGAAATACCATGCGAAGCCAAGCCCTGCGTGCCGACCTGTTAATGCTGCTGACCGCCATGATCTGGGGTTCGGCCTTTGTCGCCCAGCGTCTGGGCATGGATGCCATTGGCCCCTTCCTCTATACCGGCCTGCGTTTCAGCCTGGCCTGCCTGGTTCTACTGCCACTGGTGTACTGGCTGGGCCGCCGCGAAGGTGAACACAAACCCGCGCCCATAAGCCGCGGCCTGCTACTGGGCGGCCTGGCCATGGGCCTGGCACTGTCCCTGGGCATCAACCTGCAACAGGTCGGCCTGCTGTTCACCAGCGTGACGAACTCCGGTTTCATTACCGGCCTGTATGTCATCGTAGTACCGTTACTCGGCCTGGTCATTGGCCAGCGTACCGGCATGGGCACCTGGCTTGGCGCGCTGCTGGCGGTGGTCGGCATGTTCCTGCTTAGCGTCGGCGAAGGCTTCCAGGTTGCCTCCGGGGACTGGCTGCAACTGGCCGGCGCTTTCGTCTGGGGTATTCACGTGCTGCTGGTGAGTTTCTTCGCCAGCCGCCATGACCCGCTGCGCCTGGCGTTGCTGCAGTTCATAACCTGCGCCGTGTTGAGCCTGGTGCTGGCGGTGATTTTCGAAGAAATCCAACTGGACGCCATCCTGGCTGCAGGCCCGGCCATTCTTTATGGCGGTCTGTTCGGCGTAGCAGTCGGCTTTACTCTGCAAGTGGTGGCACAGAAGCACGCCATCGCCTCCCACGCCGCCATCATCCTCTCTCTGGAAGCGGTATTCGCCGCCATTGCCGGTGCTCTGCTACTGGGCGAAACACTGGCACTGAAAGGTTACTTCGGTTGCGCGCTGATGTTCGCCGGCATGCTGCTCGCACAACTGTGGCCGAAGAAGGCCTGATCAGAGGAAAGGCTTGAGCGCCTGGTGTGCCGGACTCTGTTCGTTCAGCACACGCCGGTGCTTGGCATCCAGGTAATGCTCGGTGAACAGATCCAGCCAGGCGTCCAAGGCATTGGCCGCCTGATTCTCCCCAGCCAGCTCCAGGCACAGCGCCGCTACCTCGGCCGTACACAGGTGCTCATCATGCTTGGAGCGGCGCAGACGATAGCGTGAGAGCTGTTCGGGCCGCAGGCTGAGCACCGGGAAACGGTTCAAATACGGACTTTTGCGAAACATCTTGCGCGCCTCGGTCCAGGTGGCATCCAGCAGGACGAACAGTGGCTTTTTGCCCGCATCGAGCGGCGGCAATGTTTCGATCACCCGCTGCGGCTCGACATACTCCCCCGGAAACACCACACAGGGTGCGTACTGCGGATCATCCAGCAGGGCCAGCAGGCGTGGATCGACCTCGGTACGTAGCCAACCAAAAGCGTGGGTGTCTGGCACCAGATCGGCAATCAACCAGCCGGTATTGCTTGGTTTCAATGCCTCCACGTCATACATCAACAGGCACATGCCGGCCTGCACCTCGACCTTGGGGCGCCACGCACACAGGCAGTAACTGGGGATAACCCTGCAGTCCGGACAGCGCTCGGCACGCGAGCCGCGGGCAACGAAAGGCTTGCGGCTACGGGCCAGACGCTCGGCGCGCAAACGGGCGACGGCATGACTCATGGAAAACTCCGACGAGAGGGGGCGCGCAGTCTACTCCCAGCCCGGCCTGGGGTTAAGATGGCGACAATCGAACCTGACCAATGATTGCAGGTCGAAGGCCGCACAGTCGCCACCGGAGAGTTCCATGCTACGTCTTGCCTCACTCATTGCCCTGCTGTCTTTGCTACCCGGCGCTCACGCAGCCTCACTCAAGGAGCAGGAGCTGCGCCAACTACTGGGGCAAGTCGCCCAGCAAAGCAGCATCGGTACGCCACGTGCGATCAATGCCGATATTCTCGATCAGGGTTACACGGTGGAGGGTACAGAGTTGATCAACCATCTCAGCGTTCGCCCAGCCCATGCTGAGCAGATGCGTGCCAACCCGGATACCGTCCGCGCCCAGTTGGCCAACAGCGTGTGCAGCAACCCCGGCTATCAACAATTGCTGCTCAAAGGCGCGGCACTTCGCTATGAGTTCAGTGAATTCAAGAGCAACCTGCCCGTCGCAACCGAGCGCTTCAGCGCAGCCGATTGCCCAGCTCCTTGATCCCCGGCTGACAGCCCTAGCCTTTCGCCGCTTTGTCCTGCTCATCGTCAGCCCTGATTTCGGCCAGCAAGGCCTCCATGTAGCGCGAGCGCCGCACACCGCCCTCCAGTCGGCGCAAGCACTCTTCTTCCAGGCTCAAACCATTGCTGCGGGCGGCATGCACCAACAAACGGTACAGATCCAGATTCAGCTCCAGTGTCAACTTGGGCATACCTGCCCCTCCCATCCTGTTAAGCGCCTGCTCTGCTACCGATAAAGCCCCATTCGAGCAGCTTCACCTGACAAGTAAATCAGAGGAATTGCCACTCTCTAGCGTAGGGGACGAGCGGTGAAGCCTAAATGTTCGGATGCTCACAAGGCTCTAGCACGCGGATCCGGCCATACTCTCAGGAAGAGCCCAGCACCATAGAAGTGGTTGCAGCGGGCCACCCCAGAAGGAAACGAACATGCCTTATGAACCGGACGACTACCTGTCCCGCCACTTCCAGACCAGCGGCATCGACTTGAACAGCAAGGTCGATGAACTCATTTCCCTCATCGTTCCACCGGGCAGCGTCAACCTGCCGCTCTACCGGGAAATGCTCACGACGGTGATTCGCATGGCCCAGGCGGACCGGAATCGATGGGACGCCAAGATCATGTTGCAGACCCTGCGAGAAATGGAGACTGCATTCAGCAGGCTCGAAGACTTCAAGCGCCGCCGTAAGGTAACGGTGTTCGGCTCGGCTCGCACACCCGTCGGCCATCCCGTCTATCAGTTGGCCCGCGAACTTGGCCAGACCTTGGCTCGTCTCGACCTGATGGTCATCACTGGCGCCGGCGGCGGTGTAATGGCCGCCGCCCATGAAGGCGCCGGGTTGGAAAACAGCCTGGGATTCAATATCACTCTCCCCTTTGAGCAGAGCGCCAACCCCACCATCAGCGGCAGCCCGCACCTGCTGTCATTCCACTTCTTCTTTCTGCGCAAACTGTTCTTCGTCAAGGAAGCCGACGCACTGGTGCTCTGTCCAGGAGGCTTCGGCACCCTGGACGAGGCCCTTGAAGTCATGACTCTGGTACAAACCGGGAAGAGCCCTCTGGTTCCTATCGTTCTGCTCGACGAGCCTGGCAGCAACTATTGGGAGTCGGCACTGCAATTTCTGCGCGAGCAATTGCAGGATCGCCACTACATCCTACCCAGCGACCTGCAACTGGTCCGTCTAGTCCACAGTGCCGAAGAAGCAGGTCAGGAGATTGCGCGTTTCTACCAAAACTTCCATTCATCCCGCTGGCTCAATAGCCACTTCGTGATTCGTATGAACCAACCGCTCAATGCTCCTGCACTGGAAACACTGAACAAGGAATTCAGCGACCTTTGTTTGAGCGGCAGCTACCTGCAGCAATCATTCTGCGAAGCAGAAAGCGACGAACCGGAACTCTGTGCCCTACCGCGCCTGGCCTTTCACTTCAACGCCCGCAACCACGGGCGATTGCGCGAGCTGGTGGACTTCATCAACCTGCCACAGAACTGGCAGTAGAAAGACGGGCACACCCTTACCCAGAAAACAAAAGACCCGCGATGAGCGGGTCCAAACAGAATCCGAAGAGGGGAGGCTTCGGACTCAAAGGGAAATCAGTCCAGGCTGGCGCCACGTAACAGTCGACCTATCTGCTCCTGGGCATAACCACGATAGGCAAGGAAGCGCATCTGCTTGGCCTTCTCGCGCACGTCCTTGGGCAGATCACCACCGAACTTACGCTGCCACAGGTCACGTAGTTGCTCTGCCCAATCAATAGCAGACTCACTCAGCGCCTGCTCAATGGCATCCCGTGGGAGCCCACGCTGGGCCAGTTCCTCGCGAATTCGCAGCGGTCCATATCCACCCCGCGCACGACTGGCCACGAAACTCTCCAGATAGCGAGCTTCCGACAGCAAGCCCTCTTGCGCCAAGCGCTCAAGGGCAGTGTCGATCAACTCGTCCGGAGCGCCGCGCTGGCGGAGCTTGCGGGTCAGCTCGACCCGACCATGCTCGCGCCGCGCCAGCAAATCCATCGCGGCACGGCGCACTGCAACCGGCGTATCCAAGATGACGCTCATAGCGGCGTTCAGGGTGCTCAGGCGTCCAGATCTGCCGTTTCATCGGCATCGACTTCCGCCGCGCCACGGTTGTTGCTGGCAACCAGCAGCTTCTCACGAATGATCTTTTCAATGGCGCTGCCGGTTTCCGGGTTGTCTTCCAGGAACTTGGCAGCGTTGGCCTTGCCCTGGCCTATCTTGCTGCCCTGATAGCTGTACCAGGCGCCGGACTTCTCCACCAGACCGAGCTGCACACCCAGGTCGATGATCTCGCCTGTACGGTAGATGCCCTTGCCATACATGATCTGAAACTCGGCCTGACGGAACGGCGGGGCCACCTTGTTCTTCACTACTTTGACGCGGGTCTCGCTGCCGACCACCTCATCGCCTTCCTTCACCGCGCCAGTACGGCGGATGTCCAGCCGTACGGAGGCATAGAACTTCAGAGCGTTACCGCCGGTAGTGGTTTCCGGGTTGCCAAACATCACGCCGATCTTCATACGGATCTGGTTGATGAAGATGACCAGACAGTTGGCGTTCTTGATGTTACCGGTGATTTTGCGCAGCGCCTGGCTCATCAGGCGTGCCTGCAAGCCAACGTGGGCATCGCCCATTTCACCTTCGATCTCGGCCTTGGGCACCAGAGCAGCCACGGAGTCCACGATGATCACGTCCACGGCGTTGGAGCGCACCAGCATGTCGGTGATCTCCAGGGCCTGCTCACCGGTATCCGGCTGCGAGACCAGCAGGTCATCAACATTGACGCCCAGCTTGCCGGCGTAGTCCGGATCCAGCGCGTGCTCAGCGTCGACGAAGGCACAGGTGGCCCCCATCTTCTGGGCTTCGGCAATGACCGACAGGGTCAGCGTGGTCTTACCGGAAGATTCCGGACCGTAGATTTCGACGATACGACCTTTCGGCAGACCGCCGATGCCAAGGGCAATATCGAGGCCGAGGGATCCGGTGGAAATGGCCGGAATGGCCTGGCGGTCGTGGTCGCCCATACGCATCACGGCACCCTTGCCGAACTGCTTCTCGATCTGGCCCAGGGCTGCCGCCAACGCGCGCTTCTTGTTCTCGTCCATTTCCATCCTCACGTGATCAAAGGGAGCCGGTCGCTCACCAACAACTGTATAAGTAGACAGTAGTATTCCATAAGGCAAGTCGCCCGCCTACCCCTGCTGGGGATTTTCTCCTGCCGCCAGTCGGAGCACGCCCCGCAATGCCCGCTCGACCGTTTGCCGGCGCACTTCGCCACGATTTCCTGCGAACAGGCAACACTCACTGTACAACTGCTCGCCCGAGGCCCAGGCCAGCCAGACAGTACCGACCGGCTTTTCCACCGAGCCGCCATCAGGGCCCGCAATACCGCTGACCGCCACGGCAAAGCGTGCGCCGCTGGCTTTCTGCGCACCTGTCACCATGGCTTCGACCACCTCGCGACTGACCGCCCCAACCTGCGAGAACAGCTCTGCCGGCACACCAAGCTGAGCCGTCTTCTGTGCATTGGAATAGGTGATGTAACCGGCCTCGAACCAGGCCGAACTACCGGCAATACGGGTGATGGCCTCGGCGATACCGCCACCGGTGCAAGACTCGGCAGTACTGACCTGAGCACCTGCCTTCTTGAGTTGCGAACCCAGTTGCTCTGCCAACAGCGTAATCGAATCCATATGCTCTCCGGGGTGAAACGGGACAGGGGGATACCCTACACTACGCGCTTTTGCGATTTCAGCCGGACCGTAGAACATGAGCGATTTGTCAGCCCACACTCCGATGATGCAGCAGTACTGGAAGCTGAAAAATCAGCATCCGGACCTGATGATGTTCTACCGCATGGGTGACTTCTACGAGCTGTTCTACGAGGACGCCAAGAAGGCCGCAGCCCTGCTGGAAATCACCCTCACCGCGCGCGGTCAGTCCGCCGGCCAGGCCATCCCCATGGCAGGTATCCCCTTCCACTCTGCCGAGGGCTATCTGGCGCGACTGGTGAAGTTCGGCGAGTCAGTGGCGATCTGCGAGCAGATCGGCGATCCGGCCACCAGCAAGGGGCCGGTGGAGCGCCAAGTCGTCCGCATCATCACGCCAGGCACCATCAGTGACGAGGCACTGCTCGACGAGCGCCGCGACAACCTGGTTGGCGCCGTACTGGGCGACGAGAAACTGTTCGGCCTGGCCACGCTCGACATCACCAGTGGCCGTTTCAGCGTGCAAGAGATCAAGGGCTGGGAAAACCTGCTGGCCGAGCTTGAGCGCCTGAACCCTGCCGAACTGCTGATCCCCGATGACTGGCCCCAGGGCCTCCCGGCCGAAAAGCGTCGCGGCTCGCGGCGCCGAGCGCCCTGGGACTTCGAGCTGGACAGCGCGCGCAAGAGCCTGTGTCAGCAGTTCTCCGTACAGGATCTCAAAGGCTTCGGCTGCGAAGGCCTTACCCTGGCCATCGGCGCCGCCGGCTGCCTGCTGGCCTATGCCAAGGAAACCCAACGTACCGCCCTGCCGCACCTACGCAGCCTGCGCCACGAGCGTCTGGACGATACGGTCATCCTCGACGGCGCCAGCCGCCGCAACCTGGAACTGGACACCAATCTGTCCGGTGGCCGCGACAATACCCTGCAATCGGTGGTCGACCGTTGCCAGACCGCCATGGGCTCGCGCCTGCTCACCCGCTGGCTGAATCGCCCGCTACGCGACCGCTCCGTACTGGAGGCACGCCAGGAGTCCATCGCCTGCCTGCTCGATCGTTACCGCTTCGAACTCCTGCAACCGCAGCTCAAGGATATCGGCGACGTCGAGCGCATCCTGGCCCGTATCGGTCTGCGCAATGCCCGCCCGCGCGATCTGGCACGCCTGCGCGACGCACTCGCCGCCCTGCCGCAACTGCAGAGTGCGATGACCGAGCTGGATGCCCCCCATCTGACCGAACTGGCAGTCAACATCCGTACCTACCCGGAGCTGGCCGACCTGCTGGCTCGCGCCATCATCGACAATCCGCCGGCGGTGATTCGCGACGGCGGCGTGCTGAAGACCGGCTACGACGCCGAGCTGGACGAGCTGCAGTCGATCAGCGAGAACGCCGGCCAGTACCTGATGGATCTGGAGGTGCGCGAGAAAGAGCGCACCGGGCTGGCCAACCTCAAGGTCGGTTACAACCGGGTACATGGCTACTTTATCGAACTGCCCAGCAAGCAGGCCGAGTCAGCGCCAGCCGACTACATCCGTCGCCAGACACTGAAAGGCGCCGAGCGCTTCATCACCCCGGAACTGAAGTCCTTCGAGGACAAGGCGCTGTCGGCCAAGAGCCGAGCTCTGGCCCGGGAAAAGCAGCTCTACGAGGAACTGCTGGAACTGCTTATCGCCCAGCTTGCCCCGCTGCAGGATACCGCCGCCGCCCTTGCAGAGCTGGATGTACTGGCCAACCTGGCCGAGCGTGCGCTGAATCTCGATCTCAATCGCCCATGCTTCGTCGAGGAACCCTGCCTGCGCATTGATCAGGGTCGCCATCCGGTCGTCGAGCAGGTACTCGACACCCCATTTGTCGCCAACGATCTAGGACTGGACGACGACACCCGCATGCTGATCATCACCGGCCCGAACATGGGTGGTAAGTCGACCTACATGCGTCAGACCGCGCTGATCGTACTGCTGGCCCATATCGGCAGCTTCGTGCCGGCAGCGGCCTGCGAGCTGTCATTGGTCGACCGCATCTTCACCCGTATCGGCTCCAGCGACGACCTGGCAGGCGGTCGCTCCACCTTCATGGTGGAAATGAGTGAAACCGCCAACATTCTGCACAACGCCACCGATCGCAGCCTGGTTCTGATGGACGAGGTGGGGCGTGGCACCAGTACGTTCGACGGCCTCTCGCTGGCCTGGTCGGCCGCTGAGCATCTGGCCAAACTGCGCGCCTGGACCCTGTTCGCCACCCACTACTTCGAGCTGACCGTGCTGCCGGAGAGTGAACCGGTGGTCGCCAACGTGCACCTCAACGCCACCGAACATAACGAGCGCATTGTCTTCCTCCACCATGTACTGCCTGGTCCGGCCAGCCAGAGCTATGGCCTGGCCGTTGCTCAACTCGCAGGCGTCCCCAGCCCGGTCATCAAGCGCGCCCGCGAGCACTTGGCACGGCTGGAGACCACCAGCCTTCCTCATGAAGCAACACGCAGCGAGTCAGGACAGGTAGGCGCACCGTTGCAGAGCGACATGTTTGCCGCTCTGCCGCACCCGCTGCTGGAGGCATTGGGCAAGATCAATCCGGATGATCTGACACCACGCCAAGCTCTTGAGCTGTTATATACATGGAAGACGCAGGTCTAACGCCAAGCGGCCCAAGCTGATAGAATCGCGCGCAATTTTACGACTGCCCGGTTTACAGCCTGAGCCGCGGCCAATACTGAGCGCCTGCAAACCCGCATAGACGGGTTCAGGCCGCCGCCCGAGGAGAGAATCTGAGATGACCTTCGTCGTTACCGACAACTGCATCAAGTGCAAATACACCGACTGCGTGGAAGTCTGCCCGGTAGACTGCTTCTATGAAGGTCCTAACTTCCTGGTCATCCATCCGGACGAGTGTATCGACTGTGCACTGTGCGAGCCCGAGTGCCCCGCCCAAGCCATCTTCTCTGAAGATGAGGTACCCGAAGATATGCAAGAGTTCATCGAACTGAACGCCGACCTGGCCGAAGTCTGGCCAAACATCACCGAGAAGAAAGATGCCCTTGCTGACGCCGAGGAATGGGACGGCGTGAAAGACAAGCTGCAGCATCTGGAGCGCTGATAGCGCATGCAAAAAGGCCCGCTTATGCGGGCCTTTTACTTTTCTGCAGGCAAAAAAAGGGGCGGTGTTACCCGCCCGCTCTTTCTTCCCTGCTCCCTGAGAATCCTTTCATCATCCTGATGAACCGCATCCAGCGGCTGATCCTGAGTCGCCATCCTGACAACCGTGCCGTTTCCCTTGGCACGGCTTCATATTAGCGCCCCACTTGAGCAGAACAAGCCCGCCAGAAACCCCAGCCAACGCCATACACCCTCCACATAGAACTATAAAAACCATATATATCAGATACTTACAAAAAATAAGCAAACGAAAATAGTTACCAGCCAACACCTATAAACCGAGATCGCTTACAACCTGCGTAAGCAATCACTTACAAGCAGCGCATAAAAAACCCGGCTTAAGCCGGGTTTTGAGCAGCTAAGCAGCCTTACTGGAACAAGGCGTCGCTCGACAGACCATTCTTCTCAAGGATCTCCCGCAGACGCTTGAGTGCTTCGACCTGAATTTGCCGCACTCGCTCACGGGTCAGACCGATCTCCTGGCCGACCTCCTCGAGCGTGCAGCTCTCATGACCACGCAAGCCAAAGCGACGTACCACCACTTCGCGCTGCTTGTCGGTCAGTTCCGACAGCCACTGATCGATGCTCTCTGACAGATCATCATCCTGCAGCAACTCGCAAGGATCGGTAGGACGATCATCGGTAAGGGTGTCGAGCAACGTTTTATCCGAGTCCGGCCCGAGGGATACATCCACAGATGTGACCCGCTCATTGAGACCGAGCATGCGCTTGACCTCGCCAACCGGCTTCTCCAACAGATTGGCGATCTCCTCGGCAGACGGCTCATGGTCGAGCTTCTGGGTCAGCTCACGGGCTGCTCGCAGATAGACATTGAGTTCCTTTACCACATGGATCGGCAGTCGAATCGTACGGGTCTGGTTCATGATGGCCCGTTCGATGGTCTGGCGAATCCACCAGGTCGCGTAAGTAGAGAAACGGAAGCCACGTTCCGGGTCGAACTTCTCCACCGCCCGGATCAACCCCAGGTTGCCCTCTTCAATTAGATCCAATAGCGACAGTCCACGATTGACGTAGCGTCGTGCAATTTTCACCACCAGACGCAAGTTACTTTCGATCATGCGCTTGCGCCCAGCAGGGTCGCCCTTCTGCGCCAGACGCGCAAAATGCACTTCTTCCTGCGGAGTCAGTAGTGGAGAAAAGCCGATTTCGTTGAGGTACAGCTGAGTGGCGTCTAGCGCCCGGGTGTAATCGATGTATTTGTGTTGCTTGAGGGTGCTGGTCGAGTTTTTGGATTTGGCGCTGGAAGCCGGCAGCTCGTTTTCTTCTGCCCGCTCTTCCAGAACGATGTCCGGCTCCATCAAGAGCACTTCATCGTCGACGTCAAACTCCGGCGCTTCTTTGCTGAGTGCCATTGTTGTTGTCCCTTGCTGAGTTCGACAACAAGCCCTAGCGACGCCCACTCCAGTTACCCATCAGGAGAACCGGCCCCCCAAGATAGTCCAGGACTATCCTGCTGCCGACAGATTGCACGCCTGATGAATTGCTGGAGACTCCTTGGCAACACTAAAGCCCGCTCGTCCTACGCGTGGAACAAGTTGGCGGCAAGATCAACGACGGGGCAGATACTGCAAAGGATCGACAGGTTTACCCTGACGGCGAATCTCGAAATGGAGCTTCACCCGGTCGGTTCCTGTGGAACCCATCTCGGCAATATGCTGTCCGACTTTGACCTGCTGTCCCTCCCGAACCAGCAACCTGCGGTTATGACCGTAGGCGCTTACGTAGGTATCGCTATGCTTGATGATGACCAGTTCGCCGTAGCCCCGTAATCCACTTCCGGCGTACACAACGGTCCCATCAGACGCAGCTAAAACAGGCTGACCCAAATTCCCGGCGATATCAATTCCTTTATTCAAACTTCCGTTTGACGAGAATTTGCCGATCAGTACTCCAGAAGAAGGCCAGGCCCAGCCCTTTGACGAACGAGTAACGCTTTCTACCTTGCCTGGGGCAGGCGGAGTACTGCTCACAACAGGGGCTTTACTGACCGTTGCGGGCTTGGTTGCAGGCACGCTCTGGACGGGCGGACGACTGCTGACCACTGGCGCGGTGACTGGCGTGGCCGGTCTAGTCGGCTGCACCGCTGCAGATGCAGAAGATGGCGGCATACCAAAATGGATAGCCTGGCCAGGGCGAATCACATAGGGCGCCGAGATGTTGTTTCGCGCAGCCAGGGCTTTCCAGTCCCAGCCAAAACGAAAGGCAATCGAATAGAGCGTATCGCCACGCTGAACCCGATACTGACCACTGGTGACTTGTTGTTGGTACTGACGCTGAGCCTGGGTACCGCTCTGCGTGCGGTCAACCACCTGGACCGGTCCCGACGGCTTGCTTGCGCAGCCTGCCAGCAAGGCTGCGAAAAACACTGCACCCAAGGCGTGGTGCTTTCGCTGCTGTGTGAGGCTCAATCCGTGCTCCCTTGGCGCTCTGCTTATAAGTGCGCGTATTGTGCCGGAATTATTCGGCAGAACCAGCGCTTTGCTGTTGCCGCCCAGCCAGCCACTCGAGTCCGAGCACAAGCACTACGCCGGCCACCGCCAGCATAATAGCCAGCATCCACTGCGAATCCTGCCCGACCAGGCTGGTGAACTGCGTCGGCCAGAGGTTTTCCTGCTGCAACGGAACTTGCTGACCATGGCTGTCGGCACGCCAGGTCAGCGTCTGCTTCCAGGGCCAGACCTTGTTTAGCGAACCGAGCATCAGACCGGTGAGGAAGGCCAGGGTCAGATCACGATAGCGCGACAGTAGCCAACTGAGCAGGCGTGAAAAACTGAGAATACCGACCAAGCAGCCCGCCGCGAATACGGCCAGCACAGTCAGATCCAGACTCTTGACCGCCCCCAACACCACGGCATAAAGCCCCATCAACAGCAGCAGGAAACTGCCCGAAATACCCGGCAGGATCATGGCGCAGATGGCGATGGCGCCCGCCAGGAACAGGCTTAGCGGATCACTGCCCCACTGCATGGGCGAAGCTACGGTAATCCACCAGGCGAAGGCGATACCCACCACAAAACTGAACACGCGCGTCCAGTTCCAGCGCCCAATCTCCCGAGCCACCAGATGACTGGAAACCAGAATCAGGCCGAAGAAGAACGACCACAGTGGAATCGGATGCGTGTCCAGCAGCCAGGTGATCAAACGCGCCAGGCTGAACACACTGGTGAGAATCCCGGCGAACAGCACCAGCAGGAAATTGACATTGGCGATCTGCCAGGCCTTGGCCACCCGACCACGCAGTAACTGCACCAGCGCTTCGGGCACGCTAGCGATGGAACGCAGCAATTCATCGTAGATGCCCGTGATGAAGGCAACTGTGCCACCAGAAACGCCTGGCACCACGTCAGCTGCCCCCATCGCCATGCCTTTGGCGAACAACAGGAAATAATTTTTCATCGCGCTTTCCGTAGCAGGAGCGGATCAGGCCAAAGGCCCATTGAGCAAGGGAACGAAACGCACCAGATCAAGCACATGCCGGCTATAGCCGTCCTCTTCACGCACGATCAGCAACAATTCCTGGGTTTCTCCGGAGCCCACCGGAATCACCAGGCGTCCGCCGATGGCGAGCTGGTCCAGCAGCGACTGCGGCACCTCCGCCGCAGCGGCCGTAACGATGATGCCGTTGTACGGGCCCAGCGCATTCCAGCCTTCCCAGCCATCGCCCCAGCGAAACACCACGTTGCGGATATTCAGCGAGGCCAGGCGTTCTTTGGCGCGCTCCTGCAGGGACTGGATACGCTCCACCGAAAATACCCGTTCGACCAATTGGGTCAGCACGGCGGTCTGGTAGCCGGAGCCAGTACCGATCTCCAACACTTTGTCCAGCGGGCCGCCGGCCAACAACAGCTCGGTCATGCGTCCGACGATATAGGGCTGGGAAATGGTCTGGTTATGACCGATAGGCAGCGCGGTGTCCTCATAGGCACGATGAGCCAAGGCCTCGTCCACGAACAGATGGCGCGGCGTGCGACGGATGACTTCCAGCACATGCGGATTGGAAAGGCCCTCTTCATACAGGCGCTCGATCAGACGCTCGCGGGTACGCTGCGAGGTCATGCCAATACCATGGCGCTGTTGCATGTCTGGCATCACAGCAGCCCCTCCAACCAACCTTCAATGCTGCCGAAGGCCTCGTTGAAGGTGCGATCGAGCTGCAGCGGGGTGATCGACACATAGCCCTGCATCACCGCATGGAAGTCGGTGCCCGGCCCCCCGTCCTCGGCATCACCGGAGACGGATATCCAGTAGCCTTCCTTGCCGCGTGGATTGAGCTGTTTGACCGGCGCTGCCGCGCGTGCACGGTGCCCCAGACGAGTCAGCTGCACACCGCGGATATGCTCCAGCGGCAGGTTGGGCACGTTGACGTTGAGCACGGTACGCGGCGGCAGGTCGAGCCGATCATGGGCTTCGACCAGCTTGCGCGCGAAATAGGCCGCCGTCGGCAGGTTATCGGGCTGGCGTGACAACAGCGAGAAGGCGAAGGCGGGACGCCCCAGAAAGCGCCCCTCAAGAGCGGCCGCCACGGTGCCGGAATAGAGCACGTCGTCACCCAGGTTGGCCCCCAGGTTGATACCCGACACCACCATATCCGGCACCGGGTCGAGCAATGCATTCAGGCCAAGGTGGACACAGTCGGTCGGCGTACCATTAAGGCTGATATAGCCATTGGGCAGCGTCGACGGATGCAGCGGCCGGTCGAGCGTCAGCGCACTGCTGGCGCCGCTCTTGTCCTCGCTCGGGGCGATAATCACGCACTCGGCGTAGTCCTGCAGCGCGCCGTGCAGCGCGGCGATACCGGGCGCCAGCACCCCGTCGTCGTTGGAGATCAGAATTCGCATGGAGTTTCCGTCTGCCCTGCCGGCAGTAGATCAACCAGTTCACGCACCACCGCGGTGGCGAAGCATCCGGCCGGCAGGACGAATTGCAGTTGCAGTATCTCGGGTTCCGGATAATGCCACGTCAAACCGGTGATGGGGAGGCGCAGGATACGCCGTTCGTGCGCCATGCCCGCTGAGACCAGCCAGTCAGCCAGGGCAGGCTCCTCCTCCGCCACCGCCTGTTCCTGCTCATGCGGGGCAGAAGCCGCCGGCGAGGGGCCTTCTCCCCACAGCGGCCCGGTGGGGTGCAGGTCGAGGATCGCCAGGCGCGGGTCGCTGGTTTCCGCCTCACCGGCCATGAAGAAGCTGCGGCTGGTGGTGAAGGCCAGCAGATCGCCGACCAGAGCGGCATTCCACGTGCTGGCCGCCACCCGACGGGCCAACAGGCGATTGAACAGATAGCTGCGCGCCGCCGACAACAGACGCGAACGGGTGTTGCGCTGCTCTGGCAGCTCCTTGCGCTCGGCGAAGGCACGCGCATCGACCACATTGCCGCCCTGCCAACCAAAGCGCTGCAACCCGTAGTAGTTGGGCACGCCCTGCTCACGAATGCTCTGCAGGCGCTGCTCCAGCGCTTCGCGGTCGCCATGCAGATTGGTCAGGCGCAGGGTGAAGCCATTGGCCGAGTGGGCGCCGCGCTGCAGTTTGCGCGAATGACGCACGGTTTTGAGGATACTCAGGCTGTCGCTTGCGGCCGCGCTCAGATCAGGATCGCTCTTGCCTGGCAGGTGCAGGCTGAACCACTGCCGGGTCAGCGCCTGGCGATCCTTGAGCCCGGCGTAGCTGATATTGCGCTGTGACACACCCGCGGCACGGGCCAGGCGACGAGCAGCCTCCTCGGTGTTCAAACCGCGCTTTTCCACCCACAGCCAGAGGTGCTCACCCTGCCCTGACAGCGGAATCTCCAGCACTTCATCGACCTGGAAGTCTTCGGCCACCGCCTTGAGCACCGCCGTGCCACAGGGCTCACCATGGGCGCGCGGGCCCAGTAGTTGCAGCTCGGTCATACCTTGAACAGCAGCGCCACGGCGTGAACCGCGATGCCCTCCTCACGCCCGGTAAAACCGAGCTTCTCGGTCGTAGTGGCCTTGACGTTGACCGCCTCCAGCTCGACCTGCAGATCTTCGGCGATTCGCTCACGCATGGTCTGGATATGCGGCGCCATCTTCGGCGCCTGAGCGATGATGGTGGCGTCGATATTGCCGACCACATACCCCTTGGCCTGGATCAGCCCCAGCACATGACGCAGCAGGGCACGGCTGTCGGCCCCCTTGAAGGTGGGGTCGGTGTCGGGAAAGTGCTTACCGATATCCCCCAACGCACAGGCGCCGAGCAACGCATCACTCAGCGCATGCAACAGCACGTCGCCGTCGGAATGGGCAATCAGACCGAACTTGTGGGGAATACGCACGCCGCCGAGGGTAATGAAGTCACCCTCGCCGAACCGGTGCACGTCATAGCCATGGCCAATACGCATGATCGTTACCCTTTTGAACAGGGCCGGGATTCTACCCGAAAGGACAGGTGGTGCGACCGATTCGCAAATGGCGAAGACGAAATGCGCTGCAGGCCGCCGGCACCGAGCCGCTCAGCGCCTTGCCTCGAGGCCAACATGGTAGCCACGAACAGCAGCGGCAGGCGCTTGCTCACCGGAGCCTGTTTAAAAAAGTTGAATGTTTCAGCCCGGTGGCGAGTCGATAGAACCGTCTTTCTAGCAAAGAGTGGAGACCATCATGGCCCTAGCCAAAAAACCGGTAGTCGCAAAAACCAAGGCCAAGACCGTTGCCAAGAAACCCAAGGGTGATGGCCTGGCGATCAACACCAGTGTCGATAGCAGCGCCCGCGAACAGGTCGCCGAAGCGCTGAGCAAAGCCGTGGCCGACAGTTACACCCTCTATGTGAAGACGCTGGGCGTGCACTGGAACGTGCAAGGCCAGAACTTCTATGGCCTGCACAAACTGACTGACGAGCAGTACAACGAACTGCATCAGGCGGCCGATGCAATTGCCGAGCGCATTCGTGCCCTGGGCAAGTTCGTCCCCACCGGGGCCGAGACCTTTCGCGCGCTGACGGTGATCGACAACGAGGCGCCGCACAAAGCCACAGCGCAGATGATCCAGCAACTGGTCAAGGACAACGAGGCGGTGGCCCGGCGCATGAGCGAGTTCGCCGAACTGGCGGAAGAAGCCGGCGACCTGTTCACCCACGACATGCTGGTCGCACGCATCGGCGTGCATGAGGAAAATGCCTGGATGCTGCGCTCCAGCCTGGGCGAATAAGCCGAGAAAAGAAAAGGGCACCCGGCGGTGCCCTTTTCTGCCTCAGCGACTCAAAGCCTGCGCGTGATGCCGCAGGTGGTCATCGATAAAGCTGGCGATGAAGTAGTAGCTATGGTCATAGCCTGGCTGCAAACGCAGCGTCAACGGGTGACCGGCCGCATCGGCGGCCGCCTGCAGAGCCTGGGGCTTTAACTGGTTCTCCAGAAAATCGTCACGATCGCCCTGGTCGACCAGGATCGGCAGCTTCTCCTTCGCCTCGGCCAATAGCGCACAGGCATCCCACTCTCGCCACTGGGCACGATCGCTCCCCAGGTAATGGGAGAACGCCTTCTCGCCCCAAGGGCAATCCAGAGGGTTGCTGATCGGCGCAAAGGCCGACAGCGACTGATAACGCCCCGGATTCTTCAACGCGCAAATCAACGCGCCGTGACCGCCCATGGAGTGACCGGCAATGCCGCGCTTGTCGCTGGCCGGGAAGTTGGCCTCGATCAGCGCCGGCAACTCCTGCACCACGTAGTCGTACATACGGTAGTGCCGTGCCCAGGGCTCCTGAGTGGCATTGATATAGAAGCCCGCGCCGAGACCGAAGTCCCAGGCCTTGTTGGCATCATCCGGCACGCCTTCGCCACGCGGGCTGGTGTCCGGCGCAACGATGATCAGGCCCAGCTCGGCGGCGAGTTTCTGCGCACCGGCCTTCTGCATGAAGTTTTCGTCGGTGCAGGTCAGCCCGCTCAGCCAGTACAGCACTGGGAACTTGCCGCCCTGCTCGGCCTGCGGCGGCAGGTACACGGCGAACACCATGTCGCAGTTGAGCGCGGTGGAGCGATGTCGATAGCGCTTGTGCCAGCCGCCAAAGCTCTTGTTGCTGGAAACGATTTCAAGGGTCATGACAAACCTCGACGAGGCCGGGAGCCATACTCCCGGCCTGCAACTCAGAAATGGATGACGGTACGGATGCTCTTGCCTTCGTGCATCAGGTCGAAGGCATCGTTGATCTGCTCCAGGCCCATGGTGTGGGTGATGAAGGTGTCCAGCGGGATCTCGCCGCTCTGCGCCTTCTCGACATAGTTGGGCAGCTCGGTACGGCCTTTCACGCCGCCGAAGGCGCTACCGCGCCAGACGCGACCGGTGACCAGCTGGAACGGACGGGTGCTGATCTCGGTGCCGGCCGGCGCCACGCCGATAATGGTCGACTCGCCCCAGCCCTTGTGACAGCACTCCAGCGCCGCGCGCATCAGCTGCACGTTGCCGACACACTCGAAGCTGTAGTCAACGCCGCCGTCGGTCATCTCGACGATCACGTCCTGGATCGGCTTGGCGTGATCCTTCGGATTGACGAAATCGGTCGCGCCCAGCTCTCGGGCCACGTCGAACTTGGCCGGATTGATGTCGATGGCAATGATGCGACTGGCCTTGGCCATCTTGGCGCCGATGATCGCCGCCAGGCCGATGCCGCCGAGGCCGAAGATGGCCACGGTGGAGCCTTCGGTCACCTTCGCGGTATTCAGCACGGCACCAATGCCGGTGGTCACGCCACAGCCGAGCAGGCAGACCTTCTCCAGCGGCGCTTCCTTGGGGATCACTGCCACCGAGACTTCCGGCAGCACGGTGTACTCGGAGAAGGTCGAGCAGCCCATGTAGTGGTACACCGGCTCACCGTTGTAGCTGAAACGGCTGGTACCGTCCGGCATCAGGCCCTTGCCCTGGGTGGCACGTACCGAGCTGCACAGGTTGGTCTTGCCCGAGGTGCAGAACTTGCACTGGCGGCACTCGGCCGTATACAGCGGGATCACGTGGTCACCGACCTTGACCGAGGTGACACCCTCGCCCACCGCCTCGACGATGCCACCGCCTTCGTGGCCAAGGATGCAGGGGAACACGCCTTCGCTGTCCTGACCGGACAGGGTGTAAGCGTCGGTGTGGCACACGCCGGTGGCGACGATGCGCACCAGCACCTCGCCGGCCTTGGGCGGCGCCACATCCACTTCGACGATTTTCAGAGGTTCGTTCGGGCCGAAGGCCACGGCGGCGCGGGACTTGATCATGAGTTCTCTCTCCAGCGGTTTGGCAAAGTGGCGAGAGTGTAGAACAGCGCCTTTCCAGGGATAATCGGCATACTTGCAAAACATTATTGCCAAACAGGGATAATCCATGAGCCGTTGGGAAGGCCTTGATGAATTCGTCGCCGTGGCCGAACTGGGCCAGTTTGCCGCTGCTGCCAAACGGCTGGGCCTGTCTACCTCGCAGGTCAGCCGCCAGGTGGCACGCCTGGAAGAGCGCCTGCAGACGCGCCTGTTCTACCGCAGCACGCGCAAGGTCACGCTGACCGAGGCCGGGCAGACCTTTCTGCAGCACTGCCAGCGTCTGCAGGACGCCCGCGAGGAAGCCCTGCGCGCCGTCGGCGACCTCAACGACGAACCCAAGGGCCTGCTGCGCATGACCTGCGCGGTGGCCTACGGCGAGCGTTTCATCGTGCCGCTGGTCAACGCGTTCATGGCCCGCCACCCCCAGCTGCGGGTGGAGATCGAACTGAGCAACCAGACGCTCGACCTGTTGCACAGCGGCATGGACCTGGCCATCCGCCTCGGTCGCCTGCAGGACTCGCGCCTGATCGCCACCCGCCTGGCACCGCGGGCCATGCACCTGTGTGCAGCGCCCGAGTATCTAGAGCGCTACGGTCGCCCGCACTCCTTGTCCGAACTGAACCGGCACAACTGCCTGATCGGCAGCAGCGATCACTGGACCTTTCAGCAGGAGGGACGCGAACTGAGCCAGCGGGTACAGGGCAACTGGCGCTGCAACAGCGGCGAAGCGGTGCTCGATGCCGCGCTGCGCGGCTTCGGCCTGTGCCAGCTGCCGGATTACTACGTGCAACCACACCTGCGCAGTGGCGCGCTGGTCGACCTACTGCCCCAGCAGCGCCCGCCACACACGGCGGTGTGGGCGCTTTACCCGCAGCAACGCCACCTGTCACCCAAGGTGCGCCTGCTGGTCGATCTACTGAAAGAAGGCCTGGCCCAGCGCCCGGAATACCAACACCTCAGCGACTGAGCCTTGGCGGCTACCGCATCGCTGCTCGGGTTGAACGTAGCGAAGCCCGACGCAGACCGCCCACCACCTACGCCGGCGTCAGACAATCCGGCCCTTCGAAAGCCGGATCGTTGACCAGGTTGGCCAACGCCCGCTCACGCAGCGGCGGCTGCGCGCCCTGCATCACCACCTGCAACTGTTCCGGCGTGGCCTGCGGATCGAGCCAGATACGGGTCGCAGCCTGATCGAGCAGTAAAGGGCGACGCAGGTAACTGGCCTCGCGCGTCACCATCGCCACGCTGAGGTAGGTCTGTCCGGCGGTCGGATACAGCTCCCAGACCCCCGCGCAATACAGCAGGCCCTCGCTACTCATCCAGTACGGGCGCTTGCGGTTGGCCTGGCCGCGCCACTCGTAAAAACCGTTGGCCGGCAGCACGCAGCGACGCAGGCGAAAGGCCTCACGAAACATCGGTTGTTCGGCCAGGGTTTCGGCGCGGGCATGAGCCGGCGCCTTGGCGAAATCGTCCAGCCAGGCCGGGGTCAGCCCCCAGCGACCAGCGGCCGCCTGCAACTCACCATCAGCCTGATGCAGGAACAGCACCTGGGCGCCGGGCGACAGATTCCAGCGCTGCGCCAGATTGGCGGGAAAACCCGGCAAGCCGGAAATGGCCTGCGGCCAGCGAAACAGGGCGTAGCGTCCACTCATGCGGCAAAGGGGTTCCAGTGAAGTAAATCAACAGAGCAGCACGCCCGGGCAGCTCTCAGGCTCCTCGCCGGGCAGCGGCGCGGCGGCATTGTACGCGGCGATAAGCACCCGCGCCCGTTCGGCTTGCTGATCCTCCACGCACAGGCCGAGCAAGCCCAGCGCCGGCAACTCCCCCACGGCGCCCAGCAGATGCCGCCCGGTGAGGTGCGCATCCACCCCCTCGCTGGCCAGCATGCCCAGCAGCAGCTCGGCTTCCAGCAGATCCTGCGGCTCATATATTCGCTGCATTCAATCGTCCTCCCGCCGCACATCCAGGGACCAGTCAACACCATCGGTATGCAGATCGAACACAATCGGCCGGCAACACACCGCACAGTCCTCGACATAGCATTGATCACCGCCAGACAGATCGAGCACAGCCTCCACCGCTTCCCCACAATAAGGACACTGATACATCTGTGTTTCCAGCATCACGGCCTCCGTGTGACTTGCCGGTATAATCGCCGGTCTATTGCAAGCCCCGCTTTATGCAACCGGGCATTCCGAGCAGCCGACCGACGAGAACATGATGGGCGAATTCGATTCCATCCGACCCTATGCCGACCACGAAGTCCCCGCCGTACTGGCGCGCCTGTTGAGCGATGACACCTTTCTCGGCACCCTCACCCACTTCCGTTTTCCGCGCCTGGCCGGCCCTTTTGGCTGGCTGCTCAAACCTCTTATAGCCCATCGCCTGCGTTCGCAGCTGGCCGATATCGCTTCAGTGGATGCCCTGCAGGCGCGCATCGAGCCCTATGTCGACCACAGCATCGAGCAGGCCACCGACGGCGTGACCTATTCCGGACTGGAGCAACTCAAGGCCGGCACGCCCTATCTGTTCCTGGCCAATCACCGCGATATCGTGATGGACCCGGCCTTCGTCAACTATGCGGTGTTCCACGCCGGCCTGCCGACGCCACGCATCGCCATTGGTGACAACCTGCTGCAGCGCCCCTTCGTCAGCGACCTGATGCGGCTGAACAAGAGCTTCATCGTGCACCGCAACATCAGCGGACGCCGTGAAAAGCTGGCGGCCTTCCAGTTGCTGTCCGGCTACATCAACCACTCGATCCGCGAAGAAGGCCAGTCGATCTGGATCGCCCAGGCCGAAGGCCGGGCCAAGGACGGTGACGACCGCACCGACTCGGCGATCCTCAAGATGTTCCACATGAGTCGCAAGGACGAGCCGTTCGCCGAAGCCCTGGCCGCGCTCAACCTGGTACCGGTATCGATCAGCTACGAATACGACCCCTGTGACCAGGCCAAGGCCCGTGAACTGCAGATCCGCGCCACCAGTGGCAGCTACGAGAAGGCACAGGGCGAGGACGATACCAGCATCGCCCTCGGTATCACCGGCTACAAAGGCCGTGTGCATGTGCACTTCGGCACGCCGGTACGCGAAGGCTTCGAGGATGCCAAGCAACTGGCCACGCTGATGGACCAGCATATTCTCAGCGGCTACCGCCTGTTCCCCGTGCATTACCTGGCCTACGCCCAGTGGGATAGCCGCGATGCCGAACTCGACGTGCCCACGGCCGAGCAGCTGTTTCCTGCCGCCGAACTGGAAAAGGCACGCACCGAGTGGCAGCGCCGCCTGGCGGCCTGCCCTGCCGAACAGCGCCCCTGGCTGATCGGCCAGTACGCCATGCCGGTGCGCAACCAGTACCGGGTCAAGACCGGCCGCCCCCTGTAGCCGGCTGCAGCGGAGACGAAAACGGCAGCCCATGGGCTGCCGTTTTTCTTTTCCGCTTCCGTCAGAGGCCGGTGCTGTACCAGGACAGCAGCAGCGCTGCCCCTAGCGCTGCAGCCGAGAAACGGTAGAAGAAACGATTGATACGCAGGGCTGGCTCGTCCAGCAGCGAAGCCTGTTCGTCAAGTTCATCCATCTCAGCAGTCAGACGCGCCATCGCGCGCTGCTCACGCAGGCGAGTGGCCATCAGCAGCCAGCTGCCAGCCACCGCGAAGAACAGGGCCAGGGCATTGATGGTTTGTGCGGGATAGGTCGAGAACAGGGTCCAGAGGTACTGCAGGGACACGAAAATCACCTCAAGTGCACCATAAACAGGAAAAACCGGCACCAGAAGCAGGCAAGAGCGGCGCAAACAGCCTGCTAGCCGGGTCAAAGCGCCGATATTGCGCACCAGGAGAAGGCGCGGGACTCACAGTCCGAGGGGGCTCGGCGGGCGGCAGTCTACTGGAAAGTGACTGTTTAGAAGCTTCGTTTCCGACGAGCGTTAGCCTTCATCACCAAATCGTCTGAAAACCGTCATAACACTGGCCTAGTGTTTGGTACCTCTATGGTGACCCATCAGTCGTTTTATATGACCGATGGCAACTTTAATAGCGGAGGAACCGCCATGCTCAACCCACAACCTGTTGATACCGACTACCTGATCGACTCGCTGGACGACGTGGAAGCCGTGGTAGAAGAGCTTTCCTTCAATGTGCACGATCATCATTGGCTGGTGTACTGCGCCCTTGGCGGGCATGAACACTACGACCTGCCCGACATCGACGAACACACCGGCCTGAGCCTGCCCGAGCTGTACGCCGAAGCAGCCTGACCCCAGACAGCAAAAAGCCCGGCCAACTGGCCGGGCTTTTTCATGAGCGCCCCATCACTGCTGGCTGAGCAGCTGGCCGATGGTCGGATCCTTGAAGGTGCGGGTCAGCGCATCGCTGAGCACATCGCTGACCAGCTTGGTGTTGGTTTCCTGATTCGGCGCCATGCCGAAACGCTGGTTCAGCGAAGCACCGTAACGGCCACTGTAGCGACGGCTGCTGTTCTGCACGTCGGCACGGAAAGTAGCGCTGATGTCAGCCTCGGTCACGTACATACCCTCTTTCGGCGACTGATACTTCAGCTCGGCCAGCGTCAGGGTCAGCTGCGGGGCATTGTAGGCATTCGGGCTGGGGGTGAAGCCCAGCAGGCGCACGGCAGCTTCGGCTTCGGCCTGCAGACGCGGCAGGATGTCCTTGCCCTGTACGCTGATGGCGCTGGTTTCCGGATACAGGCCGCCACGGGTACCCAGTACCGGCGACTGGCGCCCATCGACCACGCGGACTACCACCGGCTGCCCCTGGCCAACTGCCTGTAGCGGTGCCATCAGCTTGGGCTGCGGCTGCAGGTTCTGCGGGCTGTGGGCACAGCCAACGAGGGTAAGGCCGAAAGCGGCAAGCAGACCGAACAACAGGTGCTTCTTCATGGGCGATCTCCGAGAAGGTGATGGCGAAAAATGGCCGGCAGTATAACCAGCGGCCAGGGGCGCCGACAGCTGAGATTCTGACCCGGCATGGCTGCGGCGGTTCCTGTCACGGCCTTGTCACCGAGGCATGAGATAAAAGCCAGGCCCATCCGAGGAGTGCAAAGCATGATGAGTCTCTGGTCCCTGTTCAGCCCGCGCGCACGGATGCGCTGCTATGCCCTGCTGGATGCCAAGGGCACCTGTCGCGCCCTGCGTGAATCGCACCAGCCGCCTGCCGAACCAGGCTGGATCGAAGTACGCGAACTGAGTAACCAGTGGCTCGGCCAGCCGCTGCCCCATTCGGCCCGCGTGAGGGTCGCCGTTCGCCCTGCTCATGCACTGGCCGCCTGAATCACAGACATGAAAAAGCCGCCCGCGGGCGGCTTTTTTGTTGCGGTCTGACTCAGACCAGCTGCAGGGCCTTGGTGCTCTGCGTCACCACCTCGCGATAGAGCGCGGCATCTTCTTCCAGAGCCTTCTCGCGGGCCGGGAAGATTTCCTTCAGCTTGCGGGTCCAGGCTTCGCTGCCAGCCTGCTCGGCGAAGCAGCGCTCGATCAGGTTGAGCATGATCGATACCGTCACCGAAGCACCGGGTGACGCGCCCAGCAACGCGGCAATGGAGCCATCCTCGGCCGCCACCAGCTCGGTGCCGAACTGCAGGATGCCGCCCTTCTTGGCGTCCTTCTTGATGATCTGCACGCGCTGACCGGCCACTTCCAGGCGCCAGTCGGCCGGGTTCAGGGTCGGGTAGAACTTGCGCAGAGCCTCCAGGCGCTGGTCCTGCGACTGCATCACTTCCTTGATCAGGTAACGGGTCAGGTCGAAGTTGTCGCGCGCCACCGCGAGCATCGGACCGATATTGCCCGGACGCACCGACAGCGGCAGGTCGAGGAACGAGCCGTACTTGAGGAACTTGGTGGTGAAGCCGGCGTAGGGGCCGAACAGCAGCGAAGTCTTGCCGTCCACCACGCGGGTGTCCAGGTGCGGCACGGACATGGGCGGTGCGCCCACTTCGGCCTGGCTGTATACCTTGGCCTGGTGCTGCTTGACCACGTCCGGGTTGTCGCAACGCAGCCACTGGCCACTGACCGGGAAGCCGCCAAAACCCTTGCCTTCCGGAATGCCGGACATCTGCAGCAGCGGCAGCGCGCCGCCACCGGCACCGAGGAACACGAACTTGGCCTGCACGTCGCGGCGCTCGCCGGTTTCGGTGTTCTTGATCTCGGCGGCCCAGCCCTGGGCATTGCGGCTCAGGCCGACCACCTTCTGGTGGTAGCTCATGGTGACGCCGCCCTGGCTCTGCAGGTACTGCAGCAGCTGGTGGGTCAGGGCGCCGAAGTTAACGTCGGTGCCGTTGGCGGAACGGGTCGCGGCAATGCGCTCATCGGCCTGGCGACCCTGCATCATCAGCGGCATCCACTCGGCCATCTGCGCCTTGTCTTCGCTGTACTGCATGTCCTCGAAGGCATGGTGCTGGCTGATCAGCTCGTGGCGTTTCTTCAGAAACGCGATGTCCTTGTCGCCACGCACGAAGCTCAGGTGCGGAACCGGGTTGATGAAATCCTTGGGCGAACCGAAAGCGCTCTTGCCACACAGGTAAGCCCAGAACTGTTTGGAGACTTCGAACTGGGTATTGATGTGAACGGCTTTCTTGATGTCGATCGAGCCGTCCGCCGCCTGGGGCGTGTAGTTCAGCTCACACAGGCCGGCGTGCCCCGTACCCGCGTTGTTCCACGGGTTGGAGCTTTCGATGGCGCCAGAAGAACGGAGCTCGGCGATCTCCAGCTTGAGACTCGGGTCCAGCTCCTTGAGCAGCACCGCCAGGGTGGCGCTCATGATGCCGGCACCCACCAGCAGCACATCAACAGCTTCGTGATTGACTTGCGTCATTAACGCTTCTCCAAGATCTGCAGTACCAAGTCGTTGAAATCAGCCTTTTGAGCCGCACACCGACGTCTAATCACTGACAGCCAGACGAGTGTCTGGAGCTTCGGAGGCACCGGTATCGACAGCCGATGACTTGGCCTGGTTCGATCCCGAGCAACCTCGTCAGGCACGCACTGCCTGTGGGCAGACGTGCGTTCAATTCTTTAACCTTCCACCGGCGCATGCAGGCTCTGTGCCTGAGCGTACGGGGGATGCAGTACAGGCATAGCCCCGAACAACCCTCTGCGGGCCGGTATTTTCCGGCGCGCAAGATACCACTTTGCCGCTAGCGCAGGCGCAAAAAATGCACAAACTCCGGCAAATGGTCATTTTGCATACGAATGATCAGGCTTTGGCCGCTTTCATCGCTTCGACATAGGGCTCGGCCTGGCGCTGATCCTGGATCAGGGCAATAAAGTCATTGCCCTGGGCGTCCTTGGCATCCAGGTCATAGCCGGCTTCCTTGAAGAAACCGAGAAAACGTTCGAAGTCATCAATGCGCAGGCCGCGATAGGCCTTGACCAGTTTGTGCAGGGAGGGCGGTGTGGCATCCGCCGGCTCGACGGCGAGGAACAGCTTGATGGCGTCGTCGCCGATTTCTTCGCCAATCACCTGTTTCTTGTCTTTACGCATCACGCACTCCAGCTAGCGGGTATCACGGGGCCGGCAGTTTACCCTTGCCCCGAGCGCCACTCAACGCGACTAAAGCACTGTTGGCGCGGCACAGCGACTCAGTTGCACTGCCTGCCAGTGGTAAGACGGGAAGAAATCGGCCAGTACCGTTAAAACTGTGCCTTCATCCAGGCCAGGTAGGCCGCCGCCTCGGGTTCCCCCTCGCGCGGTGCCCAGCTTGCCTGCTCGGCCTCGACCAGCGGCCGGTAGGGGCCGGCCTTGCATTCGAACAGGATGCTGTCGGCCGCCAGCACGACCAGGGCGTGGAACTGGCCCGGTGCGAGGTCGACGCCAACGCAATCACCACCTGCTTCGAGCAGGCGGGTCGATCGGAGGCTGCCGTCTTCGCCGAACAGCAGCAGGCCGATGCGCCCCTGCAGCACCAGCAGGGTCTCGGCCTTGTCGGCGGACAGATGGCGGTGCGGTGGAATGTAGGTCTCTGGCTGCAGCCCCACCGCCAGGCGGTGGCAGGGCTCGCTCATCTCGTGCAGGTTGTGGTGGGCGCGCTGGCGCGGACTCTCCCCGGCTTTGGCCGCCAGTTCGGCGAACAGGCGGCGATCAAGAAAAGCAGGTGCCCGCACTTACAGGCCTTTGACGGCGTAGATACCCGCGGCGTTGCGCCAGTAGCCCTTGTAGTCCATGCCGTAGCCGAAGATGAAGCGGTCTTCGCAAGACAGGCCGACGTAATCGGCCTTCAGATCCGGACGTGCCTTGCGGTCGTGATCCTTGTCGATCAGCACCGCGGTGTGCACGGCACGGGCGCCAGCGTGCTTGCAGAACTCGATGATGGCAGACAGGGTGTGCCCTTCATCGAGGATGTCGTCGATGATCAGCACTTCGCGGTCGATGAAGGAGATTTCCGGCTTGGCCTTCCAGAACAGCTCGCCGCCGGTGGTCTCGCTGCGGTAGCGGGTGGCGTGCAGGTAGGACAGCTCCAGCGGGAAGTTGAGCTTGGTCAGCAGCTTGCCGGCAAAGATCAGACCGCCGTTCATCACGCAGAACACCACCGGGTTGCGCTCGGCCAGCTCGGCGCTGATGGCGGCACCAACCTGGTCAATGGCCGCCTCGACCTGAGCCTCGGTGAACAGGCAATCGGCTTCGGCCATGACTTGACGGATTTGGGCGAGATCGGCGGACATGGCGGGCTCCGGTTAGCAATGAGTGCTGCTGGCTAAAAAATGGGCGGCGAATGTACTCAGTGATGCGTTTCGGAGCAAGTCCGATGGCGCTTTTTCTGACCATTTGCTCAAGCCAGGCAGTAAACTGCGCGCCTTCAATCTGGCATGAGCAGTGCTTTACTCTAGCCAGAATTTGCCGCCAGGAGACTTTGCATGCCCATCCGCGAGATCCGCCACCCGCTGATCCGTCACAAAATCGGCTTGATGCGCCGCGCCGACATCAGCACCAAGAACTTCCGTGAACTGGCTCAGGAAGTCGGCGCCCTGCTGACCTACGAGGCCACCAACGACCTGCCTCTGGAACACTACGAGATCGAAGGCTGGGCTGGCCCGGTACAGGTAGAGAAGATCGCGGGCAAGAAGATCACCGTGGTGCCCATCCTGCGCGCCGGCATCGGCATGCTCGACGGCGTACTCAGCCTGATTCCGGGCGCCAAGGTCAGCGCCGTGGGCGTGGCGCGCAACGAAGAAACGCTGCAGGCGCACACTTATCTGGAGAAGCTGGCACCCGAGATCGACGAGCGCCTGGCACTGATCATCGACCCGATGCTGGCCACCGGCGGCTCCCTCGTCGCCACCATCGACCTGCTGAAGAAAGCCGGCTGCAAGGAAATTCGCGCCATGGTGCTGGTCGCCGCACCAGAGGGCATCAAGGTCGTGGAAGACGCTCACCCCGATGTGATGATCTACACGGCCTCGATCGATCAGAAACTCAACGAGCACGGCTACATCATTCCCGGCCTCGGTGATGCCGGCGACAAGATCTTCGGCACCAAGCAGAAGGACGCCTGAGCATGAGCCAGCAGTTCAATGATCCACTCTGGCGCCAGGTGATCTCCGGCGCGCAGATGCTCTTCGTGGCCTTCGGCGCCCTGGTGCTGATGCCACTGATTACCGGCATGGACCCCAACGTCGCCCTGTTCACCGCCGGCATCGGCACGCTGCTGTTCCAACTGGTCACCGGCCGCCAGGTACCGGTGTTCCTGGCCTCTTCCTTTGCCTTTATTGCGCCGATCCTGGCTGCCAAGGGCCAGTTCGGCCTGCCGGCCGTGCTCGGCGGCATCGTTGCCGCCGGCCTGGTCTATGTGCTGCTCAGCGCCCTGGTGCGGGTTCGCGGCGCCGGCTTCATCGACCGCCTGCTGCCGCCGGTGGTGATCGCTCCGGTGATCATCTCCATCGGCCTGGCACTGTCGCCGGTGGCCGTGCACATGGCCATGGGCAAGACCGGTGATGGCGCCATGGAACTGGTGCCCTACCACACCGCGCTGATCATCTCGATGGCGGCGCTGGTCACTACCGTGGTGGTCGCCGTGCTCGGCAAGGGGCTGCTGCGCCTGGTGCCGATCCTCGCCGGCATTGCCGTGGGCTGCGTGCTGTCGGCCTTCTTCGGCGTGATCAATACTGACGCCGTGGTTGCCGCGCCCTGGCTGGCCGTACCGGCCTTCGTCACTCCCGAACTGCACTGGGGCGCCATCCTGTTCATCGTGCCGGTCGCCCTGGCACCGGCCATCGAGCATATCGGCGGCGTGGTGGCGATCGGCAGCGTCACCGGCAACAACTTCATCAAGAAACCCGGCCTGCACCGCACCCTGCTTGGCGACGGCCTGGCCACCTCGGCCGCCGGCCTGTTCGGTGGCCCACCCAACACCACCTACGCCGAAGTGACCGGCGCGGTGATGCTGACCAAGAACTACAACCCGAAGATCATGACCTGGGCCGCCGTGTTCGCCATCGGCCTGGCCTTCATCGGCAAGTTCGGTGCCGCGCTGCAGGCCATTCCAGTGCCGGTGATGGGCGGCATTCTCTGCCTGCTGTTCGGCTCCATCGCCGTGGTCGGCCTGAATACGCTGATCCGCCATCAGGTCGATCTGTCCGAGGCGCGCAACCTGATCATCGTCTCCGTGCCGCTGGTGTTCGGCATCGGCGGCATGGCCATCGGTGGCAACGAATTCAGCCTCTCCGGCATCTCGCTGGCGGCGCTGGTGGCGTTGGGCCTGAACCTGCTGCTGCCGGGCGGCAGCGCCTGGCACAAGCACCCGCCGCTCGATCCTGACCTCTGAGGACTCCACCACATCCCTCTCCCATCACGGGAGAGGGATGACATGCCCTCTCAGAACGGCTCGGCAATGTACTTGAACGGATAGTTGGCCGCCTTGTACTTGCCGACCTTGCGCTTGGGCAGCTTGACCTTGGGCTGCTCCACCCTCTCGTAGGGAATCTGCTGCAGCAGATGGCTGATCACGTTCAGCCGCACCCGCTTCTTGTCTTCCGAACGCGCCACATACCAGGGCGCCCAGGGCGTATCGGTGGCGGCGAACATTTCATCGCGGGCCCGGGTGTAGTCGTCCCAGCGGGTGAACGACTTGATGTCCATCGGGGACAGCTTCCAGGTCTTGCGCCCATCGTCGATGCGCGCGTGCAACCGGCGCGCCTGTTCCTCGGGGCTGACTTCCAGCCAGTACTTGATCAGGATGATCCCGGACTCGACCATGTTGCGTTCGAAGGCCGGCGCCTGGCTGAGGAATTTATCCACCTGATCGTCCGTGCAAAAGCCCATCACCCGCTCGACGCCGGCGCGGTTGTACCAGCTGCGATCGAAGATCACGACCTCCCCGGCCCCTGGCATGTGGGTCAGGTAGCGCTGCACGTACATCTGGCTCTTCTCCCGTTCGGTGGGAGCCGCCAACGCCACCACACGGAAGATGCGTGGACTGACCCGCTCGGTAATGGCCTTGATGGTGCCGCCCTTGCCGGCCCCATCGCGCCCTTCGAACACGATCACCACCTTGGCCCCGCTGGCCACCACCCACTGCTGCAAGTGAACCAGCTGCACATGCAGCTTCTTCAACTGCTCTTCATAGTCCTTGCGCTTCAACTTTGCTGCAGACTCCTGCTTGGCCATCCTGCCACCTCCGTACTCTTTCCCTGCAAGCGTAGGCTGGGAATCAACACATCGCACAAAACGCTGTAACAACCGGGCAAGCTCGTGGTCTGGCCTATAACCAAGGGATAAACCCATCGACCGCTCGTGAGGAACCCGCCATGCCCAGCCGCCGCCGTTTTCTTCAGCACAGCGCCAGCCTCGCCGCCCTGGCGACGCTGGCGCCCTGGCTGCCTTTCCAGCCAGCCATGGCCCTCAGCAACCTGATGCAACGCCCTATTCCCAGCAGCGGAGAGCGACTGCCGGTGATCGGGCTGGGCACCTCACGGACTCATGATGTGGCGCTCAACGAAGAGCAGTTGGCGCCGCTACGCGAGGTGCTGCGCACACTGGTCAACGGCGGCGCCAGCCTGATCGACACCGCACCCAGCTATGGCCGTGCCGAAGCCGTGTGCGGGGCACTGGCCGCCAAGGACGACATGCGCAAGCGTCTGTTCCTGGCCAGCAAGGTCTCGTCCAGTGGACGCGAGGCCGGGCAACGGCAGATCGCAGCGAGCTTCGCCGCTCTGCGCACAGAGCGCATCGACCTGCTGCAGGTGCACAACCTGCAGGACACCGAGACCCAGCTGGGTCTGCTGCGTGAATTGAAGGAACAGGGCAAGGTGCGCTACATCGGCGTTACCCATTACCTGGACAGCGCCCACGAGCGTCTGCTGCAGGTACTGCGCCGAGAGCCGGTGGACTTCGTACAGTTCAACTACTCGGTGGGCGAGCGCAATGCCGAGCGCGAGCTGCTGCCCTTCTGTGCCGACAAAGGCATTGCCGTGCTGATCAACCGCCCCTTCCAGCGCGCCGCACTGTTCGACAAGGTGCGCGGCAAGGACCTGCCCGATTGGGCGATGATTGAGCTCGGCGCCAGCTCCTGGGCCCAGCTGATGCTCAAATTCATCCTCGCCAACCAGGCCGTCACGGCGGTGATCCCCGCCACGTCCAACCCGCGCTACATGGCCGACAACCTCAAGGCCGGCCAGGGCCAGCTGCCCAACGCGACCCAACGCCAGCGCATCATCGAGCTGTTCGCCTGAGCATGCGTCAACGTCTGGCCAGGGCAATCAACGCTGCGGACGATGAGCTGAACGCCGCACTGGCGGGCTTCGCCCTGTTCTTCTGCCTGTTCTGCGGCTACTTCATGCTGCGGCCCATTCGCGAGGCAATGGGCATTCAGGCCGGCGTGGAACACTTGCAATGGCTGTTCAGCGCGACCTTCATTGCCATGCTGCTGGCCGTGCCGCTGTTCGCCTGGCTCAACTCGCGGGTGCCGCGCCGGCAGTTCGTCGACTGGGTGTTCGGCTTCTTCGGTCTCAACCTGCTGGTGTTCGCCGTACTGTTCACCGTGGCCGGCGAAGGCCTGTGGCTGGCACGCGGCT